>CALUQO010000016.1 GCA_944322935.1 Candidatus Gastranaerophilales bacterium
CGGCAGAGTCTCTATTCAAAATGATACTTAATCATTTTGAACAGAGTTCTTGCAAAAAAGAAAGAAAATGAACATAAAAAAATAAATCGTAAAATAAATACACACATTTTAGTGCATAAAAGATTTTACATAAACTCCCCACTATTCAGATTCTGAACATAAACGATTGGTGTATACCTCAAGTGCCTGACGCTTCGCAATGGCAGCGAGAGTTTTGAGTATGTTAAAGATAGAGCGAAGTTTTTGTTAGGCAGGCATGACCAACCCCATAAGCACAAAATTCCAATATTGATATAATTTTACGTGTACGATATATTTGCTTATAGATTTTACGGAGAAGGTGCATGCAGTTAATTGAGTTATTACAAAAGAAGAAAAATATTTTTATTCCGCTAGCTTTATTTGTTGTTTTTTATTTCATATTTTTTCATAACATAGGCACATATCCGTTGATGGACATAGACGAAACCCGCTATGTACTTATGTCAAAGGATATGCTTAAAAGCCACGATTTTATGACTTTATATTTAAACGGAGAGTACTTTTTTGAAAAACCTCCGTTATACTTCTGGATAGAATGTGTATTCTTTAAACTGTTCGGATTTGTGAATGAATTCAGCGCCCGTTTCCCCGCAGCGTTAAGCGGTATGCTTTTGTGCTATGCTGTTTATTTTTCGGGGAAGAAGTTTATTTCTAACTTTTATGGTGTTGTTTCATCGCTTGTGCTTGCAACATGTCTTGAGTTTACAATACTTTCTAAATATGCGATTCTTGATATTTACCTGTGTCTGTTTTGCGCCTTGTCTGTTTTTTCATATTTTTGGACACATGTTGCGAAAGAAAAGAACAAAAAACATTTCTGGTGGCTGTTTTATCTGTTTTGTGCACTTGCCGTTATGGCAAAAGGCATTCCAGGGTTGGTGATTCCTGCAGGAACAGTGTTCTTGTCATCGTTATACACTAAAACATTCAAAGAAATTTTTAAACCTCTGTATATTATTCCGGGGATTGTACTGTTTTTGGCAATCACACTGCCGTGGCATATAATAATGATTAAAACCCATCCGGCTGACCCTTCTTTTTTCCACGAATACGTTATAAAACATCACCTGCAGCGTTTTGTAAATTCTAAAGAGCTGGGAAGAAAACAACCTTGGTTTTATTTTCTTGTAACGTTGTGTTGGGGGTTAGTTCCGTGGGTTGCTTCTTTAATTGCAGTGTTTGTGGCAAAGATAAAAAATTTCTCTTTAAAAACTTGGGGCTGTGATTATCATAACAAGCCAAAGTTGTTTTTTGCACTTAACGTGATAACAGCGTTGTTTGTTATACTGTTTTTTTCTTCTTCGAGCACAAAACTCGTTACATACATCTTGCCAGTATACCCTTTTGCAGCCTGTATTATCGGTTATATTTGGACAAAATATATGCAAGAAGGTGAAAACAAAAAAGCAATAAATGTATCTGTTTTCGTTTTCAGCGGAATCTGTATATTGTGTGCAGTTGCGGCAATATTTATGAAATATTTTCTTCCGTCCGCAATTTACGAAGATATAAAATCAATACAGTGGTTTTCAATAGCGGCTATATTGTTTACACAGGTTCCTGCGGTTTTATTTTTAATAAAGCAAAATCTCAGGGCTGTTTTCGGCTGTTATATTGCTTTTATTATGCTGCTTTCGGCATTTGGAACACCTTTGTTTTATAAACTTGATTACAAATTCGGACAAAATGATTTGATGAATTTTATCCGATATGCAAAAGAAAACTCTTTAAAACTTTATGCCCTAAATACAGGCAGAAGGTTCTCTTTGAACTATTACGGCGATTCTAAAAACGTATTTTATATTAAGGATGAAACTTATAAAAACATACCGGAAATTGATACGGAGTCAGTTGTTGTGATAAGGATAAAAGATTACAAAAAGCACGCAGAAACTCTAAAAAATTACACAACAATAAAAACAGGACGAAAATATCTGCTTTTAAAGCCTCTGTCAGAAAATAAAAAATAAATTAATCCAGCTCTTTTTCTATAATAGAGCGCGGTCTGCCTTTGACCTCCTGAATAATTTGTCCGACATATTCACCGATAATGCCTATACAAAGCATTTGCAGACCAGACATAAACATTTCAAATATTTCGTAATAGTCAATATGATTCGGGGCGTGTATACCGAGGATAAACACTCTGTATGCAGTCAAAGTTCCCCATAAAAGACTGATGAGAGAAATTATTATGCCTATATAAAATATAATCCTTAACGGTCTTACACTGAAGGAGGTTATGCCTTCCGCAGCAAGTTTCATAAGAGCCAGATACGTAAATTTTGAATCTCCGTGTTCTCTTTTTTTGACATCAAATTCCACATAATCACTTTTTAACCCGGTGTCAAAAAAGACTCCTCTTAAAAAGAGTTTTCTTTCTTTATATAACCCCAGAGTATCGAGTGCCTTTTTACTCATAAGTCTGTATTCGGAATGGTTAGGTACAATATTTGCTCCCATCAAATTCATAAATGTATAAAAGGCATAGGATGTGAATTTTTTCAAAACACCGTCGGTTTTTCTGTCTTTTCGCACTCCGTAAACGATTTCACAGCCTTCGTTATATTTATTTATAAACTCTTCAATTTTGGATTCATCCTGCTGCAAATCAGCATCAATAGTGATTGCACAATCAACATCACGATTGTGAGCATATTCCAGACCCGACAACAAGGCTTTCTGATTGCCGAAATTTCTGGTAAACATTATACCTTTTATATGCTTCGTATCATTTTTATGCGCGTCTTCAACAAGTCTCCAGGTTCGATCCCTGCTGCCGTCATCGACAAAGCAAATAAAACTGTCATCACTGACTACATTTTTGTTTATTAAAGCTTCCAGTGTATTTTTTAAAACAGGAATATTATCTTTTAAAGATTCCTCTTCATTATAACAGGGCACAACAATTGCCAGCCTTTTTTTATCCATAAACACTCTCTTTGTGGTAATCTTATTAATGTCCTCTATATTAATGATTGCATGATGAACACAAAAAAACAACTACATAAGAATCATAAAAAACAATTAATTATAAATGCGGATGACTTTGGAATATCCGAAGATGTAAACAATGCAATTGTCGACGGGTACAAAAACGGGGTGTTAACATCTACTACAATTATGGCAAATGCACCCGCTTTTGAACACTCTGTTTTGTTGCTGCCTGAACTTCAAGGGATTAGCCTCGGAGTTCATTTGAATATAATTGAGTTTTCTACCTTAAAAACAACTCTCAAAAACAACTCGCTTTTGTATGACAAAGACGGCATATACAATAACGGATACAATCAACTGATTTTAAAATCTTTTAACAAGGATTTTCTTAACGAGGTTGAAGAGGATTTTCGGCTGCAAATAGAAACAGTGCTTTCTAAAACATCTGTTGATCACATAGATTCTCACGTACACGTTCACGCTATACCGAATATATTCAAAATTGTCTGCAAATTGGCGAAGGAATACGGCATAAAGCATATAAGAACACAGTTTGAGTATCCTTATTTTGTGCCGGATATAAAAAAATATCTAACAACCAAATATCCTGTTAACTGGTTAAAACTAATACTGCTTAATACGTTTACTACTATTAATAAAGAATACCTTAAAAAATTTGAAGAATTAAAAACTAATAAAAACTTTGTCGGGGTAAATTATACGGGGTATATGGATAAAAATACGCTGTTGTGTGCGCTCCCTTTTGTTAGTGAAAAAACAGAAGCTGTTTTGCATCCGTCTATCAATCCTGCACAGCCTTTTCACTATAATGAATATCAAACTTTAATTGAAAGAGAAGTTATAGAAAAAATCCAAAAGTCTGAAATTGATTTAATTAACTTTTCCGGTAAAACAAAATTCTAAAAATTATTCAGCATATCAAAAGCCTTTTGCGCAGCAGCCTGTTTTGCCGCAAATTCATTATATTTATCTATCGCTGTTTGTGCTTCTTTCTCAAGTTTTTGCAGCTCCCTTTCCCTCTGATAGATTAATATTGTCTGCTCGGGTGCTCTGTTTTTTAATTCGCTTAAAAATGCTGATTTAAATAAGACTTGTTTTTGAAGTTCCGTAACCTTTTTCCCCAGTACTTCAAGCTTTGGCGGTTCCATTGTGTATTGGGCGTACTTTTGTTTAAGTGTTTCGTACGCATCTTTTGCATCATCAATTTTTTCAGAAGTCCAGTCTGCAGCTTTTTGCGCCTTTTCTTTTAATTTAGGGTCGTTTATTTTGTCATCTACCCAGCTTGCGGCTTTTTGGGCTGTTTCTTTCGCTTTTGGTGCTACATAATCTTTGGCTTCTTTTATTCGTTCTTTAGCTTCCTGTTTTGATTGGCTGATTTTTTGTTTAAGTTGTTCTTTTATTTGCAGGTAAGCCTTTTTACCACCCGAGGGAATTTTCATCTTTGGTTCCTTATTCTTTTATATAAGCATTAAAACATAAAACAAATATTTTTTGCTATTACTTATAAAAAGGCTTAAAAAGAGCAATATTTCACAGCGGCAGCGGGTGCTAACTTCATTAACACAGTCTGCCGAAAAATTAAATACGCAATCCAAAACCGTAAACAACGCAATAATTACGCTTGGAGATACAGACGATTCGGGCAAGGGGAAGTTATTTAAATCTCGTTTTATACAACCAGGGATAGCAGGCTATCCGGAGAAGTTTGGAACTGCCTTAATTCGAAAAGAAAGCCTCGATAAATTTATCTATTCTTTGCGTGGAAAATACGTCATCATAAATCACAAAGATGTAATAAACGAAGAAGATAAAGTCGGCGAAGTCTATGACGTTTGGTTTAATCCTGAGGACGGTTGGTATTGGTGTAACGGTGTTATCTGGGACGAAACCGCACAAAACCTGATAACAGACAAAGGCTGGTCAGTATCCTGCTCTTATAATGTTAAGCTGGCGGATGATGCGGGCGGAACAGAAAATAATATCCCCTATGACATTGAGTTCTTAGACGGTGTGTTCACCCACCTTGCAATCGTGGATAACCCGCGCTATGAGCGGGCAAATATTGTTTTTAATTCAAAGACTGTAGTTAAAAACGCCACCGAAGACGCTCAGGGTAATTTACATAGTGAAAGCAACGGGCAATTTGTAAGTAAAGACGGAGTCAACCCTAATTACAAAGAAGAATTAAAACAGGTAATTGACAAAGCCAAAAATAACCCTACAGAACATCAAAAACTTGTGATAGGCACAGTTTCAAAAGACTTGGAAGAAAAAGCCAAAGAAAACGGGTTTGATATAGCGGGTTACCAACATGACTTAGATGTATCGGGTACACGTCACGCAATAAAAGAGCACGGTCAACAAAAAACAGAAGAACCACGAGGGCAAATCGCAATAACGGAGGGAGATTTTGAAAAAATTCCCGAGGTTATTTACGGCTATGATGATGTTTCTTTCACTGGTAAAAACAAAATAGGTAGAGAAACAATCACATACAAAAAATCCTTTGATGACGGAACGATAATGTATGTCGAGGAGATTAGGGATAAACGAAAAACATTAACTATAAACACAATGTATAAATATAAAAATACTGGCAACCCTAGGACTTTTGTTGATAACAACAACCCTCTGAGCAATGCCAGTATATACATTATAACCGATATTCAAGAGGATTTCAACCCTGATATTAACAATGTACATAACAATAAGGAGCAGGACATGGCACTGATAGACGAACTTAAAAAGCTCATCACTAAGGTCGAAAATGAAAAACCAGAAGGAGAAAATATGGACGACGACAAAAAGATTGAAAACGAAAAGGTCGACAAGCGCAAACTTATCGACGAGGTCGCAGGGATTATGAAAAGCGCCGGCGCTGATGACGAAAAAATCAGAACAGCTATAGGCAAAATGGAAAAACTCGCTTACGACAAATCCGAAGCAGGCACAGCCGACAACGAAAAAGAAGACGACAAACCCGCTGACGATTCAAAGGTCGAAAACGAAGAAACAAAAAAAGATGAAGAGGAATACAAAGACCTCAAAAAAGACGTAAAAGAAGACGTTAAAAACGAGTGTAAAAACTCTGTTGACAACGCAAAAGGCGGCTATTTCGACAAAATGAACGAAGTTTACAACTCCCCGACAAAAGTAAAAAAAGAAAACGCCTATATATCCAGAGCGCAAAAGCTCAAAGATGCAGAAGCTTATTTCGGCAAAGAATCTTTTAAATTATTTTCCAGCTTTTTTCCTTTTATTATAATCCCGTTCCGTTAAACAGTGCCCTGCTCCGCCACTTTCAATCCACAATATTTCTGTCTTTTCATTTTCTTTTTCATTGTTTGTATTAAGTTCTTTTTCCATTTTTTTTACCTTTTTTATAGTGCTATACAAGTTAGATTATTTGTCGTCCTTTGGGGTTATTTAAGCCAGAACTTAATGCCTATACTTCTTTTCAAGCTGATATATTGCTATATTGCCAAACAACCAGAAAATAAAATAATTACTAAAATCAATACCAATATTGCGGCATACAAGCAGCATGATTAAAGAACAGACATTAAAAAATATGAGCATTCCATGCATTTTCATTTATCTTATTATATCACTTTATAGCATTTATCAGTATTTAAAAACGTCAATTGACTTTATATCAGGGTTAGGCAATAATATTTTTATGAACAGAGAGAACATAAGTCTGGAAGACGAATTAAAAGCATTTATAATAGAGGCACTGGAGCTTGAGGACATAACACCGTCAGACATAGATACTGACGCGCCGTTGTTTATTGACGGGCTGGGGCTGGATTCTATCGACGCTCTGGAACTCGGTATGGCATTAAAGAAAAAATACAAACTCTCTTTAGGCAGCGACAAAGAAGAGAACAAAAAACATTTTTATTCTGTCAAAACTCTGGCTGATTTTATAAGGAACTCTCAGGTATAAGGTAACGTGAAAATGGCTGAATACACAAGAGATGAAATTTTTAACTTATTAAAAGAGATTCTTGTCAACGATTTTGAAATCGAAGCTGACAGAATTGAAGGCGATGCAAATCTGTTTGAGGATTTAGAGTTTGACAGTATTGACGCGGTTGACCTCGCTGTAAGACTGCAGGAATTCACTAACAGAAAAATTTCTCCGGACGATTTTAAAGAAATAAGAACAATTGACGATGTTGTTGATGCCATAGAAAAGCTTATCGAAGAATGAAAAACGTTTTTGTGAAATTTTACAAATCTGTGGCCGCTTTCATAAAAAAATTCGCTTTTGTTTTTTCTACTCTCTTTACGCTATTTGTCATTGCGTTATTTTACTTTACAGGTTTAAAAGGCTTAAAACTTTATCCTGTGGTAGTTAACTTTTGTATTTTTTTCATATTTTTTTCGTCATTGTTCGATAAAGAAACAGTTATCCAGAAATTCGCCCGTGTTTCAGAAGGCGGGGGCGAGCTTCACCCGAAAATAAAAACTTATACCAAAAATCTGACCTATATCTGGTGCGTGTATCTGCTCTTGCAGTTTTTGTTTTCCTTTGCAACTCTTTTTATGAGCGACAGGGTGTGGGTGATTTTTAACGGATGTGTTTCCTATATTTTACTGGGACTGTTTTTTGCGATAGAATATGTTTTTAGAATCCGTTTTAAAAAGAAGCATAATTTGTCAGAGAAAATTTCGAAATGAAAAATATTCTGCTACTAGTTCCACCATTGACAAAAATGTCCTATTGGTGACAATATCAAAGGGAACAAGCTCGAAATTTTCGAATGACGCATTGAAAAGGTGAGTCTTTGAGCTTCGAAAGCTCGAAGCGACAAAGACGACACTAGATTAGTAGGAAAATGAATCTGTTTGAAATATTTCATACCTCACAATACGACAATACCCCGCTGTTTAAACACAGGGGCGAGGATATCTCACTAAAAAAGTTTAAAAACATTGTTGCTTCGTCCGTAGAATTTTTGAACACACAAAAACCGGATAGAGTAGTTATCTTAAGCAGCTGTGCATTTGATTTTGCAGTGTGGTTTTTTGCCTGTATTTTTGCGGGGAAGCAGATATTTTTGCTGACAGACACGTCAAAGCTTCAATATCTTGATTTTGATTATGTGCTTGCAGACAAAGCGGCAATGACAGAGGCCGCAGCGGATTTTTTCAAAATCAACCCAGAAAACTTGATAATAAATTTTTACACCTCGGGCTCAACATCTTTGCCCAAAAACATAACAAAAACACTGCAGAACGTGATTGTCGAAGCACACGATATTTATGATGAATTTTTTGCGGCACAGAATATAACCAAAACACAACTGAAAGTTTTAACCTCAACTCGTGCACAGCACATGTTTGCATTCACTTTTTATTTTGTGCTGCCGTTATGCTTTTTGGAAAATCTTATCATAGACACAACAGAAGTCTGCTATCCTGATGACGCGGATTTTAAAGACAGCGTGTTTATTTCTACCCCGTCATTTCTTGAAAAATTTCAAAAATACGGGGTAAAAAACAGTTATTCCCCGGTAATAATTTTTAGCGCCGGCGAAAAATTAAACGACACGGTATTTCAATACCTCAAACAAAACAGTGCAGTTGTAGACATTTACGGAAGCACAGAAACAGGCACTGTCGCTTACAAAAACAACAGCTCAGACAAAGAGCTGACCTGTTTAAACAAAGTAAAAATATCAACAAATGAAAATTCACAAATTGTTGCATCCTCGCCGTATTTTATGCAGGAAGCTATTACACTCGGCGATATTGCACGGATAAGAGACGCAAAACACTTTCTCCTGTGCGGAAGAGCAGACAGGATATTTAAAATTCAGGAAAAAAGAGTGTCTGCTCCTGAAGTAGAAAACGCACTTATGCAGGCATCTTCAGGGATGATTAGCGAATGCTACTGTTTTAAATCAGGCGAAAAACTTGCCTGCGCCGTTGTGTTGACAGGCAAAGGGAAGGATTTTTTCATCTCGAACAACAATTCCATTGCCAAACTTACCTCTTTATTTAAAAACGCCTTAAACGGCAAGGTGGAAATTATCCCGCAAAAGTGGAAGTTTTTGTATTCGCTCCCGCGCACAAAAACCGGCAAAATTGACACTCAAGTGCTTGAGCAGATTTTTAAAACCAATGTTTCAATGCCGTTTGTTTTCGATGTGCAAAAAGATGCGCAAAGCGCTGTGTTTGACATAACATTTCCGGCCTGCTGCAATTTTTTTGAAGGACACTTTAACGGTTTTGCTGTGCTTCCGGGAGTTGTGCAGCTTTATTTTGCACACTTCTTTGCGATAGAGGCTTTTGGAAAAGGGGTCTTAAGTGATTGCGTGAAAAAAATCAAGTTCTCAAAGCTTATTCGGCCTGATGAAAACCTGAAACTCATATTTGAAAGAAAAAACAATTTGATAAATTATATGTATAAAAGGGACGAACATATCTGTTCGAGCGGAGTGATGACAATAGATGAAAAAGATTGAAACACAGTATAAAACAAGAGTAGAATTCTATGACCTTGACCCGATGAATGTTGTCTGGCACGGAAATTACGTAAAATATCTCGAGGCTGCAAGGTGCGATTTTCTTGAAAAAATCGGCTGCACCTACGACGATATAAAAGATGCCGGATACGCTTATCCCGTCGCAAAAATGGAGATGAAATTCGTTACCCCCTGCGTTTTTATGCAGAATCTTGTTGTAAAAACACAACTCGAATCTCTCGAGCCGTCCTTGAACTTTAAATACACTATTCTGGATGAAAAAACAGGCGCAAAACTCTTTAGCGCAAAGACCATGCAAATCTGCGTGGAGATAGAAACAAGAAAAACCGTCTACAGCGTGCCTGACGTGTTGAAAAAAAGGGTAGAAAACTATGAAAGCTAAAAATATTTTTTTCATCAGCCTTTGTTCTATGCTGCTGCTTGCGCACAGTGCGGCTGCTGACAGTGTTTTTAACCACAAAATAACCGCAAAACAGGCCGCAGACAAGCTGCCGGAATTTTCTGACGCAGCCTGCCGCTTTACGCAGGAAAAATCAGTAAAAAACAGCTCCACAGGCGAAGTTACACTGAAATCCGGCGGAAATTTTAAGTTCGAAAAGGCCAATGGAGTTACTTTTGAAACCACCTACCCAGTAAAATCCGTTTCCTCTTACACTACAGAACAAAACAAACACGTAAGCTCCATTGTAAAAGCACTGGCGAACAAAAACTACACCTATCTTGAAAAAAACTTTGACATCTATTATCTTCCATCCTCCAACAACAGATGGGAGCTTGCTTTAAAGCCTAAAAAAGACAGCAAAGCCGCAGCAGCATTGAAACTTATCAACATCAAAGGCCAAAACGGCATAGACAATATGGTTATTGACACACAAAACAGCAAAACAACCATAAACTATACGGATTGCAAAAATAATTTTTGAATCAGCTCTTTATTACACTCAAAATTTAGCTTATAATATTAAAATCAGCCGGTCTAACAAAAGGAGTTTTTATGAAATTTGCAACCGAATATCTATGGTTCAACACTCAAAATCACAGAGAATATATAAACATTACAGATGAAGTGGAAGAAATTGTACAAAAAAGCGGTATAAAAGAAGGAATGGTTCTTGTTTCAGCAATGCATATAACAGCAGGTATCTATGTAAATGATGCAGAGAACGGGCTTATCTGTGATATAGATAAATGGCTGGAAGAACTTGCTCCTTTTGATATAAACTATAATCATCACCGTACGGGCGAAACAAACGGAGACAGTCATTTAAAAAGTCTTTTAATCGGGCACGAAGTCATTGTGCCGGTAACAGGAGGAAGACTGGATTTTGGGCCCTGGCAGCAGATTTATTATGCGGAATTCGACGGTCAAAGAAGAAAACGCGTTATTGTAAAAGTAATGGGAGAATAAATTGAATAAATACCGTAACATAAAAACCCTGACCATATCATTGATTTTAATGTCGGCATTTTCACTTACTGCATTTGCCGCAAAATACAAAGTCAACACGCAGGGTAAAGTAACAAACCCCGCCGGTACTACGCAATACAGCAGCGTTTTAAATAGTTCTCAAGACTTTTACAACAATTACAGTTCAAAAGACTATGTAAACTCTCAACAGGTGCTGAACAATTATATTTCTACTATTGATATAGTAATGGATTACTCGGGAAGTATGTCATACTGGATTGCTGAATCTAAAAAATCAATGTCCGCAATTATAACCCAGCTTCCGTCCGGAACAAAAATAGGTTTTCGCGTATTCGGACATAATGGCGGTAATAATCCCTATTCTCCGATTATGGGCAAAATATCTAGCATTACTAAAAAGAAAAAAGGCGGATATAAAGTAAATGCCTCACTGCCTGATTATCTGGGAGATGTTTCAGGAAGCTGCCAGTCTACTTCGCAGATTGTTAAAGTTGCGCAAAACAACCCCCAGACCTTATTAAACGGGATGAATTCCGTATACATAGGCGGTTCAACGCCGCTTACCCTTGCTTTAAAAGAAGCTGTTGATGTTGACTTTGCAACCCTGTCAACAAATTATCCCAAAAAGATAGTGTTAATAACAGACGGTGTGGAAAGCTGCGGCGGAGACCCGTGCGCTTATGCAAAAAATTTGGTAAAAAAGAGAAGAGATATAATAGTGGATGTCGTACTTGTGTCAGCGTATTCTGACGAATTAAAATGTCTCGCTGACACAACAGGCGGAAGGTTATATACACCCAGTGATTTAAGCAGTTTTACAACATCAATTTATAATTCAATGACCAATACAAACTCCGAAACCCAAAACCAGCCGCAGCAGGAACAGAAAAAGCCCGCACAGCAATACGAATATGTGCCGGATAATTAATTCAGGTCAACTTCAAAATTTCCGCCATACATTTTTACGGTAAGTCTTAGTGTTTCGTTTTTATAACCTGACGGGGGCGGATTATATGCAGGTGTTTGCATTACCCCGTTGTAAACGGCATCATTAAGACTGTCATTGTTTGATAATTTTGCAAACTGCCTGTTGGTGAGTGTTCCTGATGAAGATATTTTAAAAGATATTGTACAGGAGCCGTCACCTACAATGCGTCCGAAATTTATATTTGAAGCAATTTTATTGCGCAGTGCTATTTTATAGTTCAATAAAGCCTGTTTTTGCGCTGCAGTGTTGGCGGCAGACTTTTGCACCGTTTGTGTATGAGTGCTTCGTGACACGGACGATTGTGTCGATGCCTGCTGTGTTGTTGTCTTTTTCACGGTTGTTTGTTTAACCGGTTGTGCCGGAACATTTTTGGTGGCAGTTTGTGTTTTTTTAGCTTGAGCAGCAGGTTTGCTTGCCTTTTGTGCCGGTTTTGATGCAATCTTTGCCGGTTGGGAAGCAGGCTTGTAAACAGTTTTTGTACTTGATTTCACTGACGGAGTATATGTCGTTGACTGTGTTGTTTTTGGTGCATATGCAGTTTTTGAATTGGAATTGGAGTTGGAGTTGGCGGAAGACTTAAACAAAGCACTAACAGCCTCCTGTACAGTTTGTGCAGGTTGCTTTTTCGGCTCTTCATTTTTTACGGTCACAGGTGCAGGCGTTTTGTTTGCAATCCACAACTCGTCAATAGATGGAATGTTCTTTGCTGTGGTTTTCTTTTCCTGCTTTGGCGTATTATTATTTTTGGCAGTATCTTTTGAATCGTCAGAAGAAGGATTGCCGACAAAAAATAAAATAACAAAAGACAGTATTATACATACAACAAAAAATACAACAGAAGGCAAATCAAACCGACTGTTTCTGCTGATTGGAGCAGAGACGCTTTTGTACGACTGTGCATTGCTTTGATTTTGTACGTTTCGTGACGAAACCGGCTCCGAATCAATAACATCAAAAGAGTCGTTGCCGCAATCGCAGTATTCCTGCAATTCGTCGTATACCTGTCCGCATTCAGTACACTTATATTTATACATTTAGTTCCTTACCTTTTCTACATCCTTATAATCAGCAGGTGTGCTGTAGGTGGTTTTGTCAGAGATTTTCCACGCACCTAAAACAGTTGTTGTTATGCGGGTTGACCCGGTGGGAAATCGCATAAAATCACGTCCCTGATAGCTTCTTATAACAGGAGCAATATACTGTATCGCGTACGGGGTATAATTCGGGTCGTCTGAGCTTGTATAAACATTTGTGATTTTACCGTACTTGTCCACATCAAAAGAAAATCTAAACACAGTACCCTGTCTAACAATGGGCAGTTTCACATCCGTCATAATCCGGTTTTGCAGGTCTGAACGCCACTTATTCCATAAAATAAGTTCTTCCTGTTCTTTTTGTGCAGCTGTTTTAGCAGACTGTTTTGACTCTGCCTGTTTTTCAACAGTTTTGGTAACAGGTTTTGCAGCCGGCTGAGCCTTAGGTCGTGTCTCTGTCTTTTGCACCGGTTTAGGTTCTATGCTCTGAGTTTTCTGCACCGGCGGCTGTTTTGTTACCGTTTTAGGTGCAGGAGTTTTAACAACCGTTTGCGGCTGAACATTCGCCTGCTGCCGTGTAACGTTAACCGGTGTGTTTGTAACATTTACAGGCATTTGCACCACATTAACAGCAGTATCGGCAATCGTATCTTTGACAGACACAGTGGGTCTTTGAGGTGCGCTCTGCTGTTTTACCGTGTTAATTTGTGCTGGAGCCGCTTCATTTTTTACAGTATTATTGTGCTGCAGCACAATTTGCAAGCCTGAATCATACATTAGAATATTTTTATGCATTTTAGGGCTTATCACAGCCATAAAAACAGTTGATACAATAAGTAAAATTGTTAATATAGAAAAAAACGCTTTATACAAGATAACATCACCTATTCATTGTTTTATTTGTCATATTTTGCAAGAACTTCCTGACAGGCAAAAGTTTCAAACTTAGTCTGGCTGAGCATAAACGTTTCAGCAATCAACAGTGCCGTCGGCACAAGAGCTGCAACTGCACTGAGAAGGATACCGCTTAAATCGCCGCCTATCTCCTGCATAAAATATGAAATATTCATTGAAAACTCAATAAATATAATGCACAGCCCTATTATAAAGGAGCGCCTCATGTCCGTATCGATTTTTTTTGCCCCCTGCAAGCCGTAAATTTCCGTTCCGTGCTGCATATAGTTGCTGAATCCGTCGTTTTTCAACACGTTTGAGGCCTGAATTTTTTTGTTAGCCAAAAAACCGTTAACAAAAGCAAAAAACGCAAAGATAATCAAAAACGTAGCCAGAACAAGAAATACAGGGCTGAATCTTAAGCCCGACACCCTTATCCATCCTGCAGCATCCGGAAAACACGCAGCAAGCGTGTTCGACACACCGTATGCAAGAAAAGGTGCGGTTAAAATCCCGAGAATAATTTCCCCGACAGATTTTATCTGCAGGTTAAAAAGCCTGTCTTTTATGCCGTTTATTCTGCCTGTGCTCAGGCTGTTGACAAATGTTTCAATCCACGCTCGATATGCCTGTATTACGTGTTCAAAATCTTCTCTGTACTCGTATTTGTTAAGTTCTTTTGAAAGTTCAACATTATCGCTTTTAAAATATCCGCAGGCGAGCGCAAGGATAACGCACATTGCCGTAAAAAACAGTGACATGCATATTGCAAAAAACGGCATTGACCCAGGAGCCATATAATACAGCACATTTATCACATACACCCCTGCATAAAACAGTGAGGATGCAACAATCAAGGTCTTTTCCGATATATTATTTGCCGCTGCGCCCCCGTGCAGCCGGTTTTGCAAAAGCAAATACATTCCCTGTTTCATAACAAGTCCTATGCCGTACAAAATAACTGTAAACATAAGCAAAAACTTCATATTAACAGGCATTTGTATCATTGTTCCCGCATCTTTCAGAGGAAAACCACAAAAATAATTTGACACGCCAAAAGCCAGAATCAGCGTTGCGACAAAAAGCCCTATGTGTAAAAAGATACCTGCTTTTGAGTTCATTGATAATTTATGCCTTATATCATTTATTGAATACGCTATCTGTTTTATTATTGCAACACGAACTTTCTCTATTTCCGCTTTTCTTTTTTCAAGTTCAGATTTTGCAGCCATGCCGGGTATCTGCTGCGCTGAAGCCTGGGGAATATTTGCGTTCTGCAGCGGCTGTGTTGCCTGCTGTGTTAATTTAGGATTATTCGCAGTGTCTGCCGTATTCTGTGCATTGATTTTTATTGTAATAAACTCGTCAGAACCTTTTACCATAATCTTACAAAGCTTATCAACAATAAGTTTTTGCGGCAAAGGCTGTCCTTTAAAAAGTAATTCGGGGCTGTTGGTTTTGTTTACAACAAGACATTTATTTAGCTTGGCATCGTACTGTACGACAAGTAAAAAATCAAAACCTGTGTTAACAAAACATTCACTACCCTGTTTGGAAGAAATGCTCACAAAATTTTTATCCGCAAAAGTTTGTTCTGAATTTTTTGTTATTATCGAAAAAGACATATCATTCTCCTATCTTCCGATTGCATCTAACAGTTTTCTTTGTGAATTAGATACGGTCTGCTCGTTTGCAACAATCAGTTTGTTTTCACCAAGCACCGGTGAAAGTTTTGTTTTAACAAGGTCAAGTTTTTGAGGATGTGCATACACAAACATCATGGAAATTTCCGGTATATATTTTTTTATCTTTTTTACATTCTCCGGCAGAGTACTCCAGTCTATTTGCTTGGCTGCATCACCTTCGTTTTCAAGGTCGCCTATAACCACTATTGAAGGAATATACCCTTCTTTTTTCATATTCAAAGCATGTTCAAAAGCTTTTTTTATAGCTTCGCCGTAGGCTGTACCGTATTCGGTACTATCTGGTTTTGTAAACTCTTTCAGAGTTTTATTTATAGTGGAGTTATTCATAGGAGAGCCTTCGTATATAAGGTAGGAATCCTGTGACACCTTAAGAATCTTTATGCTGTCCTCGGGATCGAGCACGGAACACACTGATTTTAAATAAGCTATTTCTTCACTAAGTTTTGATTGGTTAGAAGCTGAAGAATCCACAACAAAGATAACAGCAGCGGGATGAAACTCGTCAATTTTAATATTACTTATTCCTATAACCAGAAGTTTAAAAATTATGGAACAAGCAAGTATCAAAATTCCCGTTACTACTAATCTTTTATTCATTCATATATCCCGTTTTTTAATAGCTTAAAACGACACTGGTTGGTTTATCAAGTACCAGTTCAATATCCGTATAAGCAGGAATCTCAGCATCTATACCTTTTTGCGCCACATTAGTAGCAAGCGCCCCGCCGCCGCCAATGCTTGCACCTATAATTGCGCCTTTGGCCAAATCGGAAGAGTCTCCTGTCATAGCTGCAATTCCAAGCCCTACCAATGCACCGACTGCAGCCATTGCCACAGTCGAGCCTAATACCTGCTTAACCTTACCCTCATTTGTTACATTGAACTCTACTTTTTCAGTAGAAATATCTATGGTTTTGCCATCCGGTGTCAAAATTTTGTTAAAAACAATATCAACATAACCGTTGCGTGAACCGAGTTTTGCAGCGCTTGCTTTAACGACCGTTCCAGTCAACACACTGCCCTGCGGTGCAACGGTGTATTCTTTGTATGTCCATGGCTCTTTTAACACGGCATTAACAGCGTCGCCCTGTGTTGCATTTGCAGTATTAATACCGTTTTGCAAATAAACATTCAATTTTACTCCTTTTTCAATCTGACCGGCATAGCCCTTGAGTGTAGTGGGCTGGATTTGTTTTTGCTGTTGAGTGGTTTTAACATCCTGATTTTGTTTCGGTTCTTCAAAGGAATAAACCTTTTTGGTGCCCGTATTATAGCGATATACTATATCAGAAAAATTTTGCAGCAGCATTGCGTTTTCGGACTGTTCATAAACTATGTCATTTTTTTTGAAAGCTTTTATAATGTTTTTGTTCAATTTTTTATTTTTGTCATTAGATTCGTAATAGTAAAAAAGATTTTCTCCGCTTTGCTGTAACACTATTATTGCAAAATTTTCCGAATTCTTTTGCGAAACAGCGTGTATAGGATTTTGATTTTTTATATCAAAATCTTTGTCTGCAAGCACCTCTTGTATTTGAGATGTAATAGTGTTTTTATCAACATTTTTAAGATAATACAGTTCTTCAAATGCATAGCAAATATTTGTGGACATCAAATACAAAACACAAAGAAACAATGCTAAAAACTTTTTCATATTCTAACTATTCTCCATCTAATATCAGATGAAAAAATTATACTATAAAACGCGTATTGCTCTCAACATGTGAAAAAAAGAACACTATCATATTATGACCGGAATAAATTTTACCGTCATAGAGATTTCGAAAAAAACAGACAGAGACAAACATTTTTATAGTGACCAAACGCTATATGAAATATTTTGATTTTATTCATTGCTGATGTAAAATGAAAGATAATCAGATTAGGGAGGTTTACAATGGAATTAGATGTTATAAGAAAAGTTGACCCTGATGTTGCACAGGCAATAGAAAAAGAATTGCACAGACAGCAAAATACAATAGAGCTTATCGCAAGCGAAAACTTTACATCCCCTGCCGTAATGGCGGCATGCGGCTCTGTTTTAACAAACAAATACGCTGAAGGTAAACCTCACAAAAGATTCTACAACGGATGTGAAAACGTTGACGTGATAGAAGAACTTGCACAAAAAAGAGCATGCGAACTCTTTAAAATGGATCACGCAAATGTTCAGCCCCACAGCGGTGCACAGGCAAATATGGCTGTGTTTATGTATGCATTAAAAATCGGTGATACGGTTTTGGGTATGGATTTATCAAACGGCGGACACTTAAGCCACGGTTCACCGGTTAATTTTTCCGGCATAAATTATAACATAGTAAGCTACGGCGTTAACGATAACGGGGAAATCGACTACGATGAAGTCGAAAAACTTGCAAAAGAACATAAACCGAAACTCATCATTGCCGGTGCAAGCAACTACTCGAAAATTATTGATTTTAAAAGGTTCAGAGAAATTGCTGACTCCGTAGGCGCATATTTAATGGCGGATATTGCTCACATTGCAGCTCTTGTTGCGGGCGGAGTACACCCTTCTCCTGCAGGTTATGCTCATTTTGTAACAACGACAACACACAAAACCTTAAGAGGTCCGAGAGGCGGTATCATTATGTGCGACGAAGAACACGCCGCCGGTATTGATAAGGCTGTGTTCCCGGGCATGCAGGGCGGACCGCTTGAACACATTATCGCAGGCAAGGCAATTGCGTTAAAAGAAGCTTTAGACCCGTCGTTTAAAGAATATGCGGCTCAAATCGTTAAAAACGCCAAGGCTCTGGCAAACGGATTGATTGACGAAGGTATGGATATTGTGGGCGGCTGTACCGAAAACCACCTGATGACACTTGATTTAAGAAAATTCAATAAAACGGGTAAAGACATTGCCAATGTTCTTGAAACTGTCGGAATTACCGCAAACAAAAACACTGTACCAAACGACCCTCAGAGTCCGTTTGTTACAAGCGGAGTAAGGCTCGGTGCTGCAGCCGTTACTACAAGAGGTTTTAAAGAAGACGATATGGTTGAAGTTGCAAAAATCATTGCATCTGCCGTAATTGCTTCGGACAATGAAATTGCACTGCAAAACCTCAGAGAACGGTCTCTTAAACTCTGTAAAAAATATCCGTTGTATGAAGGAATGAGGGTGTAATGTTTTCGTTAAAACTTACTGACGCGCATATACTCGGGATGATAATGGCATATTTGCTGGGATTCTTTATAATGCCTTATGTCATCTGGTTTGCAAAGAAAAACAACCTTATAGACCAGCCAAATGAAAGAAAAATCCACCATGGACCAATTGCAAGGCTCGGCGGAATAGCTATATGGGCAAGTTCCATGCTTTCTTTCCTGCTGCTTGTAATACTCAGTTACTATCCGTACGGAAAACTGCTGTCGGGAATACTTCTTGGCGGTTCTTTAATGTTTTTGCTCGGGCTGATTGATGATATTTACGGGCTGAAAGCAAAATTTAAGCTGATGATACAGATTGCCATTGCGTCAATAGTGTTTTTGCTGGGGGTAAGCGTAACCACTATTTACAACCCGTTTGGCGAGCCTGTACAACTCGGGCTGGTTATTTCATACATCGTTACGGTGCTGTGGATAGTTGGTATATCTAACGCACTAAACTTTATCGATGGTGTGGACGGTCTTGCAGGCTCCATTGTAACAATAAGCTCGGTAACGCTGGGGTTAATAGCCGTTGCAATGACTCCGTCTAACGGCATTAGTGCATTGATTGCATTTATTCTTGCAGGTTCAATGCTTGCGTTTTTGACATATAACTTTCATCCCGCAAAGATATTTATGGGGGATTCGGGGTCTTTATTTGCCGGCTTTTTGCTTGCAACGCTTTCCATAACCGGAGTTATGAAATCTCCTGAATTAACAATGTTCGTTCCTTTCTTTATACTTTCGGTGCCGATTATTGATATAACTTTTTCTTCGTTAAGAAGAATTGCAAAAGGGGTTTCTCCCTTTACGCCCGATGCCGAGCATCTGCACCACAAGCTTTTACACAGAGGTTTTTCACAGAACCAGACAGTGTTAATACTATCCTCTGTTGCCGTTATATCGGGGGCAATTGCAAGTTTTATTGTGGGCACTTCTTTAAAATTCTTTATATATGCAATTTTAATTTCTGTTATAATGCTGTTATTAAGCTTTATGGCAAGCAAGAATAAAGATTAGGATATGGGTAAGGCTAAAAAAAGAAATTTTCAAAGTTGTATTAACGGCGCAGCAATAGGTGCGCTGCCCTCTTGCTGTTCAAGGGAAGATGCTGTTAAGTTTGTTATTAAAAACATTAAAGCAAACGACCTTGGAGGAAAAACAAAAGATGTTATAAGCCTTTTTGGTATAACAGCAGAAGAGCTGGCAGAAGCAGGTGCTGCTTATGAAGATCTCATAGCACTCAGGTCTGTACTGATTTAGCATATCGGGAATCTATTCAAAATGAATCATCCTGTTTAGACCACCTAACCAAGTCTAGCAGCCGTTTAAACGGTTACTTTTGTTTTATAATAGTTGGGTTTACCGTGTGAAGATTAAGCCATAAAGCTTGTTGTAATCATATCAATCAAAGAATCCTGATTGGCCTGATATGCGCCGGCAGCCTGTTTGGCTTGAAATTCTTCAATACCGTTGCTTTTTTCTGTGCCCTGCTGCCCCATCTCAAAAGCTCCGTCCTCTGAACTCATCTGTTCGGACATTTTATCGAGCATTTGCATCTGCATGTAGCGGATAACTTCATCAGATGTAACCTGACCGTCGTTGTTCAGATCCATTTCGCTGTTTGCACTGCTTGAAGATGACGATGACGAGGATGTCCCGCCTGCTGATGCAGCGGATACAGAAGCTGACTGGCTGTCTGCCGAAGGATTCTCTATCTTTCCGTTGGATACAAGCTCTTCAAAACTAGCGGCCTGAGATGTTTGTGTCGCATCAGGCATTGTAAGCTGGTATTGATAGATACTGCTTGATATCGAACCTATTGCTCCTACCATTTTTTTAACCTCTCCCGACTTTTTTAAGCCTTAGTAAGTAATTATATTTTGCAAAATATTTAGAGTTTTTACATCGTATAAAGAGAGGATATTGTTAAGAAATATTAAGCAAACATAAATATTGTTATTTTTTAATAAATCAATTATCAGTATTTTTGTTAAAATATAAAACTATGAGATTAGACAAATTTTTAAAGGTTTCAAGACTAATTAAAAGAAGAACGGTGGCCAACGATGTCTCTGATCAGGGGCGTGTGCTTGTCAACAACATACCTGCAAAACCTTCCAAGCAGTTAAAAGAGGGGGATATTATTACGATAGTGCACTTTAACAAAAGTGTAAGCGTTAAGGTCGTAAAAATACCTACGGGCAACGTGTCAGCGCAAGAGGCTTCTTCTTTATACACAGAACTGCAATAGAGTTGCAATTGTCTAAACAAATATTTACAATAATATTTATAGAATTGAGTCAAAGACAACACCAGATTATAGGAGAGATTTACAATGAAAAAATATATTGCTTGCGGGTTGATTATGGCAGGACTTATTATGGGCATTACTTCACCAAGTTTTGCAGCAGTAAATAAAAGAATGCGCGGTGATGTTCAGGCCGTAAGACTGCCGGAAGGAACAACCCTGAAGCTGGAGTTGCTGGATGAGGTCTCTTCACATACGTATGATATGGGTGATGAGTTCTCTGCTATGTTAAAAGAGGACAAAATAGTAGACGGACAGATTGCATTGCCGGCAGGCTCCGTTATTAGAGGAACCATAAATAAAATAATTCCGGCTAAAAGACTATCCCGCTGTGCTGTTATATACTTCAGCTTTGACCATGTTGTTACCCCAAACGGAAAACAGGTGCCAATAACAGCAGGTCTATACGGATACAGTGAACTTACGCTCGATGGCGGCGTATACTCCGGCGGTAATTACGGTTATGCAATCCAGCAGAACTGGGAAAATACCAAAAATATTGTAGGAAAAGCAATCGACTGGGGTAAAGGTACTGGCGAAAATATGCAGTATCTGTGTGTACCGATAGGGGCTGTAGGAGGCAGTATCGGCGGTATAGTTTATTATGTCGGGGCTGATATTGTTGATTTGTTCAAAAAAGGCAACGAGGTTATACTTGCACCCGGAACAAATCTCGATATTTTGCTCACGCAGCCGCTTGATATACCGCTGCATTAAATTGTTCGAGAAAAATTCGTGATAAGACTATGCCGAACAAAAGCAGCCAGTGGCTGGTTTTGTGAGAGGTAAGTGACGTGAACGAATTTTTGGGGCGTGGAATACTTTTAGATTGGAGATGAAAGATTTATGAAAGAAAATATTTTTACGTATTTAAAATTGTTCAATATTATCTCCGGTCTTAAAGAGCCGTATATTGCAGGGAAGCTTCTTCTTGAAAAACAGAAGAAACTTGCCGTGGCAGAATCCTGTACAGGCGGACTTGTTAGTTCGCTTATGACGGATGTTTCCGGAAGCTCTGCTTATATACAATCAAATTTTATCACTTATGCAAACGAAGCCAAAGCAAAATATCTTAACGTAAAACCCAAAACTCTCGAGCAATATGGCGCGGTGAGCGTGCAAACCGCCGGAGAAATGGTTAAGGGGCTGCTGGAGAATACCGGCTGTGATTATGCTCTTGCGACAACGGGTATAGCCGGCCCTACGGGCGGCAGCGAGGAAAAACCTGTCGGGCTCGTGTATATAGGTGTCGGCACAAAAGATGAAATGCATGTACACAAATATAATGTTAATCCGAAACTACCGAGGATTATTATAAAGTATTTGTTTGCAAAAGAGGCAATAAAACTGTTAATCGATATTCTGAAAGAAGAGGCAATATAAATGAAAAGAGTTACTCTTATCCCCGGCGACGGAATAGGGCCGGAAATCTCTGATTCCGTAGTTATGATATTAGATGCAGCAGGCGTAAAAATAGACTGGGATATACAGACAGCCGGCGCTGATGTTGCACAAACCGAAGGCACAGTGCTGCCGCAGCGGGTTATCGAATCTATAAGACAGAACAAAGTTGCGCTCAAAGCTCCGGTCACTACACCTATAGGCAAGGGCTTTCGCAGCGTGAACGTCGCTTTGAGAAAAGAACTCGACCTTTATGCAAACCTTCGCCCTTGCAAAAATATCGAGGGGATAAAAACGCCGTTTCAGGATATTGACCTTGTTGTTGTCAGGGAAAATACAGAAGACCTTTATGCAGGTATAGAAAGAAAAATAGATGAGGATACGGCAGAATCCATAAAAATTATTACAAGATCAGCCTCAACAAGAATAGCAAAATATGCTTTTGAATACGCGTTAAAACACGGAAGAAAAAAAATTCATGCAGTAACAAAAGCCAATATCTGCAAGCTTTCAGACGGGTTGTTTCTTGATTGCGCAAGAACGGTTGCCGCTGATTATCCGCAGGTAGAGTACAGAGAGATTCTTGTGGATAACCTTTGTATGCAGCTTGTTCAAAAACCGCAGCAGTTTGATATGCTTTTGCTTCCCAATCTTTATGGTGATATAGTTTCTGACCTTACAGCCGGATTAATCGGAGGGCTGGGCGTGGCTCAGGGCGCTAATATCGGGGATTGCTGCGCTGTGTTCGAGCCTGTGCACGGCTCTGCTCCGGATATAAAGGGGCAGAATAAAGCAAACCCGACAGCATTATTAATTTGTGCAATAAATATGTTGAAACATATAGACGAAAAAGATAAAGCTCAAAAAATAGAACTGGCGCTGTATTCTATACTGGCCGAGGGGAAAGTTTTGACCTGTGATTTAGGCGGGAACGCAGGTACAACTGAGTTTACGCATGAGATTATAAACAGGCTGAGTTAAATTTTTCATTATTAATGCCCAAATAACAAAAAACTAGGCGTTGTCGTATGTTCAACCGCTGATACGGAAACTTATGAAATAAAGCTTCCAGCACTATTCGGGAAAGGGTCTTTTCACGGACAGGATTTTCAATTTTACTTTCTGAATCTCAGACAAAATGCAAAAGAAAGAATTGAAAAATTTTTAAATACAAAATCGTAATCTTAGTGTCAGGAATTTGTTCAAACTAGATTTTATTTTTATATAGAATCTCTGATTTTTTTGAAAATTTTATTAAAACCCAAAATTTCTTTCGGGGTATTAAATTCTTTTATTATTTCTTTTCCGTTTTTGCCGATAAGATAGCGTTTTATTTCTTGTCCGGTAGAATCAGGAACCACACTCACATATGCAAATCCGCTGTTAAAACCGGTTGATTTAATAGTACGCTGCTTTGAATTGTCACGGATTACAAACAGTCCCTTATCATCTATGGAAATTTTGGCATTTTCCGTATTTAATCGCAATGTATCCATTGCCTCTTGTAAATACTCACTTTGTTTGCTAAGGTGCAGTTTGGTATTGAATAAAAATTTATCCAATAAATTCAATTCTTTTATTACGCAGTTATTTTTTACATTAATCAATGTTTTCAACCCTGACGGAATCTCGTCATCCAGCCCGCTTCGGGTAGAAATTTCAGGGTAATAAGAAAATTCAAGATTTTTTTCTTCGATAAAGTCCCTTACACGCTTGTCGTATTTGTCTTTTGTAACAATAACAA
This sequence comes from Candidatus Gastranaerophilales bacterium, assembly GCA_944322935.1. GTDB lineage: Bacteria > Cyanobacteriota > Vampirovibrionia > Gastranaerophilales > Gastranaerophilaceae > Limenecus. The sequence continues at coordinate 24,176 of CALUQO010000016.1, forward strand.
CATCTCCTTCGTTTTTAATATCATAAAATATCTGTCTTCCTTTTTTTATAATATCAGGAATGACTTTTCTCACCTGTACATTTTGAGGATTGAGCACAAAAGTGCCTTTAAAATTAGGTTTATTATTTATCTGCAGATTATTTATTATTTCCATTGTTTGTTCTCCTGTTTATAAAGAAATACAAACATAGAATTTTTTGCTATCGGGATTTTATATATCAAAATTCCTTATGTTTTTTCCCCCATTCACAACAACCGTCCATGATAAATTCATAAGTAAAAGCAGTAAGGTACGAGGGTAGTGCCGCACCGGATGTGAAGACTACCATCCGCCCTGGGGTGTGGCTCGTAATCTTTAATTTCTTTGGGGATGTATACAGCGATATTAAGTTAATATTTTAAACTTCAAAATTATCATGGACAGTTGTATCTTGCTCGCTCGCATTTAACGGCGTTTCAGCCCCCGCCTACGCGTGGGCTTTCAGCCTCGGCTCGCTCGCGCGATTCTCACCTAAGGTTCTCATCTCATACTTCCGCAATAAAAAATCCTCTATTTAAGAGGATTTAATCTGGGGCGGAAGGATTCGAACCTCCGGAATGGCTGGACCAAAACCAGCTGCCTTACCACTTGGCGACGCCCCATTATTTAGTTTTCAACGCCTCAGCGCCTGTATATATTATATTATTAGGCACATACCATGATGTCAAGCATAAAATCCTTATTTAAACAGTCCGAGCTGTTTGCCTGTAAATTGCTTTTTGTATATTTCATAGTCAAAACAGCCAATATCATTGTATGCTACAGGATTGTCTGCAAGGTCTATTATTCTGCCCTGACCTGCTTCGCAGCGTTTTATGTATTTGCAAAAACTGCAAATCTTCCATTTGTCGTCAAGTTTTGTTCTTTTATAGGTCATAACTCATTATAAAACAATTTTTATTTAAATCAAAAAGACGATTCCGACAAAACAGGAAGGTGATAACATACCAATGATTGACAAAAAGGAGCTAATTATGAATGCAAAAACAGTATTAACTTATATGTTTAAAACCAAAAGTTGTTTTTTCAAATATCTTATAGGGGCCCTTTTGCTTATACCAGTATCTTTAAGCAATATTTTTTCTCCGCACAATGTTTATACCCAAATAATACCATTTATAAAAGATATTCCAAGCGAATACTTGCAATGGATATACTGGATATTGTTTGCCGCGGGTATGCTGCTATTCTTGTTTGTCGGCGGGTATAACGTAAAAACGCTCAATACAAGAATTCATAAACCTGACGCAGAATTGCCCGAGTGGACAGATTTCAAAAGCTTATTTATTTGCACATTAAAAGTTATTGCAATATATTTATTATCATCTGTTATAATCTTTTTGGTTTTTCTTATTTTAACAATTATAAACGTTATAACAGTGTCAATATTCTCCAAAGCTCCAATAAATATTCTTGTTATAATATCTTCATCAGTTTCATTTATTATAACATCACTTCTCATCGCAATAATTATACCTGCAGCAATTATGGCATTTGGCACAAACTTACAAATATCATCATTTTTAAACGGAAAACTTATTTTGAACATAGTAAAAGAAAATAAATTAAAATATCTAATTTGTGTAGTCAGCTGCACAGTACTCTATGTAATTTCGTTATCAATAAGCTTTTTATCAATGAGTAAATATTTTTGGGTAGCATTAATTGCCCCGTTTGTTGCGTACTATATCAATCTTGCAATGATAGAGCTTATGGCAAGCGTTCCGAGACTCGATAAAAAGGGATACGAGTCGCAAACAGCAGAAGAATAAAACTTATTATATTATGTAAATTAGGCCTCCTGTTTCAACAGAGATTCAGGAGGTCTTATTTATAAAAAAGAGATAAAAACTATAATAAAGTGTATACTTATTTCATTCAAATTTTTTTATAAACATCAAAATAAAAAAGAAATACATATAACCATAAACCGCACAAACGTTAAAGATGTATCAACGCGCTACATTACAGGATTATCCGCAAGATCTATTATTCGTCCCTGATCTGTTTCGCAGCGTTTTATGTATTTGCAAAAACTGCAAATCTTCCATTTGTCGTCAAGTTTTGTTCTTTTATAGGTCATAACTCATTATAAAACAATTTTTATTTAAATCAAAAAGACGATTCCGACAAAACAGGAAGGTGATAACATACCAATGATTGACAAAAAGGAGCTAATTATGAATGCAAAAACAGTATTAACTTATATGTTTAAAACCAAAAGTTGTTTTTTCAAATATCTTATAGGGGCCCTTTTGCTTATACCAGTATCTTTAAGCAATATTTTTTCTCCGCACAATGTTTATACCCAAATAATACCATTTATAAAAGATATTCCAAGCGAATACTTGCAATGGATATACTGGATATTGTTTGCCGCGGGTATGCTGCTATTCTTGTTTGTCGGCGGGTATAACGTAAAAACGCTCAATACAAGAATTCATAAACCTGACGCAGAATTGCCCGAGTGGACAGATTTCAAAAGCTTATTTATTTGCACATTAAAAGTTATTGCAATATATTTATTATCATCTGTTATAATCTTTTTGGTTTTTCTTATTTTAACAATTATAAACGTTATAACAGTGTCAATATTCTCCAAAGCTCCAATAAATATTCTTGTTATAATATCTTCATCAGTTTCATTTATTATAACATCACTTCTCATCGCAATAATTATACCTGCAGCAATTATGGCATTTGGCACAAACTTACAAATATCATCATTTTTAAACGGAAAACTTATTTTGAACATAGTAAAAGAAAATAAATTAAAATATCTAATTTGTGTAGTCAGCTGCACAGTACTCTATGTAATTTCGTTATCAATAAGCTTTTTATCAATGAGTAAATATTTTTGGGTAGCATTAATTGCCCCGTTTGTTGCGTACTATATCAATCTTGCAATGATAGAGCTTATGGCAAGCGTTCCGAGACTCGATAAAAAGGGATACGAGTCGCAAACAGCAGAAGAATAAAACTTATTATATTATGTAAATTAGGCCTCCTGTTTCAACAGAGATTCAGGAGGTCTTATTTATAAAAAAGAGATAAAAACTATAATAAAGTGTATACTTATTTCATTCAAATTTTTTTATAAACATCAAAATAAAAAAGAAATACATATAACCATAAACCGCACAAACGTTAAAGATGTATCAACGCGCTACATTACAGGATTATCCGCAAGATCTATTATTCGTCCCTGATCTGTTTCGCAGCGTTTTATGTATTTGCAAAAACTGCAAATTTTCCACTTGTCATCCAATTTTGTTCTTTTATAAGCCATACCTCATTATACAAATAACTTTTATTTAAAACAAAAAGATGATTCTGACAGAATTAAAAGGTGTTACCATACATACTATTAATTAAACAGAAGGAGCAAAAAATGAACCTAAAAAACGCGTTTACCTACATGTTTAAGGATAACAATTTCCTACCGAAATATATAATCGGTGTACTTTTAATGATACCATCTTCGATATACAATTTTTTTGATACGGAAAATCCTATTACCAGAACCATACCGTTTATAAAAGATATAGACCCGCTTAATTTGCATTATATTGATTTTGCAGTTTGTGTAATCGCAATAATATGCATTTCTATTATTTACGGGTATAACTTGATTAATGTTAATACAAGAATTTATAAAACCGAGGCGCAGCTTCCGGCCTGGAGCAACATAAAAAATATTTTTTTAACAACACTGAAACTTTTTTCTATATATTGTATCTGTATAGTTATTCTGTCTTTATTGGTTTTATTTTTAAATATTGTTTTTATGTTACTTTCTAATTCTATTATTGGCAATATTTTATCAATTTTATTGTTAATAGTGCTTTTGATAGCAGGTATCATAATCTTATTACTTATTCATGCTGCAACAATTTCTTTTGCTACAAACTTAAAAATATCGTCATTTTTTAATATAAAATTTATTTTTAATATGATAAAAGAAAATAAGCTAAAATACTTTATCTGCTTAATATCTTATGCAGTATTTACAGTGATTAGCCTGGGATTTGCTATGTGTGCTTATACTAAATTTTATCCTTTGATAATTTTGTCACCATTTGTTACTTTTTATACCGATCTTGTTTTTGCTGAAATTCAAGCCGGCGTACCAAGACCGGATGAACCAATATCCAAATAACCACGGGGCAAGAATAACGATACCTGTAAATAACAATAAAAACGATACAAACTAAAAGGGCCGCTAATTGCTGCCCTTTTAGTTTGTATTTAAAACGGAGAAGAAAGAGCCAGCCGTTCTTTGCTAATAACAAAGCCCCTCAATAACTTGAGAGGCTTTGTTTAAATTTATCCGGCTTCTTTTGTTTGTATCTACTTGCCGAGTTTGATTTGTAATCCGCCGGAGAAGCCGATACCGGTTCTGCCGCCATTTCTGATTACGAACTGTAAGAATCCGCCGAAACGGTCTTTGAAGTTTTTGGAAACACCTAAACCGTATTCAAAGTATGAGTGTCTCATTCTTACATAACCAAGGTCAATGTTGCCTGCTCTTCCGTCAACACCGCCCATAATGTTGTAAACCATCTGAGCTGTTAAGTAGATGTTGAAGGATTTTTTCTGCCATATTAAGTTGAATCCCGGAGCAACGTTAATACCGTTGAGCATACCGGAGCTCATACTCATTACGCCGAAGTCAGAACCCCAGTTTTGAGAACCGAAGGCATTGTATGCTGCCATAACAGTAGGCTGGAATATGAAATCAGCAGGCAGATGGAAGTTGTAAGCTGTTTTAGAAGCAACGCCTGCAAACCAGTTGCCGGTATTGTCGCTGCCTGAACCATATTGACCGCTCATTGACATATCATTGCCGTAGCCGCCGCCATATGCCAATAATGATGTAATAAAGTCACCTTTGTAAGCTGTACCCATTACACCGAGTTGAGCACCGTTCTGGTACATACTTACACCGTTAAAGTGCTGGTGAGCGCCGTTATAACCGATGTAAGCAGTCGGTACGATGTTCCATCCGTGTTTAAGTTTTATAAGCGGGAAGTCAGCACCGATTAATGCACCGTATGCGTTATTGCCTACGCTCAAACCTTTCGTCATGGAAAGAGTTTCAAAGTTACCGTAAGCTTTGTACCAGAGGCTTCCTCCTTTTAAGTCATACTGATAAGGTGCAAACTGCGGAATGCTTGCCGCATATTTGTTCGCAGTTTTTTCTTCGTCCATCAACTGTCTTGTAACAATGTCCATGTGGTCGAATAACAAGTTGTTAATCAACAGTTGGTTTTGCCAGGAGGCAATTGTTGCAACCTGTCCTCTGTACTGCTGCGGGTTGAGGTGAACAAGTGTACCGCTGAAATCAGGGCCACCTGCACCGTTGCTTAAGAAGTAACGACCCATTGCAGTGTTTGCATAGAAGTTGGTCGGATCATAGTACGGCTGATCCTGAGGATTGCGCTGTTGAATCAATCTGTCAGCATCGAGGCTGAATGTTCTGTCAACAGGCGATGTTACAAAGTTGATACCCGTAATCAGCAAAGGAGAATCATTTGTGTTAACAAAGCTGTCAACAATAATAGAATCCATTGCATCTCTGTGCGGGTCATAATCGAACGATATAGGGAGCTTGTTATCAGTAAGTGCGCTGTTTGCACCAAGGATAAGGTCGCCTGCAACATCGATTGTATTAGCATAATTTCCGGCAAGATTCAATGAAGAGTTGCCGTCGATATTCCAGTTGCCTGCTGCACCGCCTGCTGCATCGTAGCCGATTGAAGTGTTACCGAATATTGATGTTACCGTATTATTGTTGGATAACGAACCGCCTATTGTTGTATTTGCACCGTTCAAAGCAAGTACGGACTGTGTTCCGTCCTGAGCGTCAGATTTAACATCGCCCTGGAACTCGGTTTGGTTAGCTATTATGCTCAAGCTTGCATTAGCAGAGTTTGAACCGACTGTCAAATTGCCTGTTTGTCTTAAGTCATTGCCTTTTTTGAAGATAACGTTATCTTTATTTGTAAAGTTCAATGTACCTTCTTTGACGTTGACTTCACCGGTCATATCGATTGCAGAAGAAATGTTTGTTGCTGCAAGACCTTCTTTATAAATCGAACCGCCGCCGACAATTTCAGGGTTATAGTTGATTACCGCATTATCATTGATAAAGTTCAAGATAGCAGTATCTTCCATTTCCAAAGTGGAATCATCTTTGATGTAAGCGTTGTCGCCGTAAGAGAGCATTGTATCTCTCTTAAGCAGGATATCGCCGTCCACACCTGTGTTGTTAGAAAATCCTATATCAATGATACCGTTTTCTTTTCTTTCGAACACTGCCGGCCCGTCTGTTGTTTCAAAGATAGTTCCGTTAGAAAGAATCAAACCGCCGTTGTTGATGTTGATTTGCTTTAACGCATCGGCATCAACTGTTCCGTCAGCTTTAAGAACATTGTTGTAGTATAAATTATCCTGATTGATTAAGTCATCTATATTTGTAAGCTCTTGACCGTCTTGCGTAAAGATTTTATCTTCAACAAACACACGGCCGTGAGGAGTTGAAACACCTGCGTTAGATGTTTTGTCAAAGTTGGTTACGGTAATATTAGAGCCAAGCAATGAACCCTTTTCCAAATAAAGGTCGCCAGAGGTTTCTTTTATTACAACAGGGTTGCCATGTTCGTCAACTTCTGTATCGCTCGTTACAGTAATACCGGTGATTTCTATTTTTTTGCCGTTACCCGAGCCAAAGAAAGTAGCGCCGGATTTAACGGTTACACGTCCTGCATCCTGATAGAAACCGCCTTCAAATTTTGACTGGTCACCATAGATGTTGATATTCGGTGCATTGGTTTCTCTCATGTCTTTTTCAACACGGATATCACCCGAGCCGTCTACAACTTCTGATTTGAAGTCAAGGTTTTCTGATACCATTGTCAACAATGAGTCAACAGTAAGGTCAGCGCCCTCCTGAGCAACTGCGCCCGTGCCTAAAATAACATTAGTGCCGGTTCCGCCTATTGTTGCCACAGCACCAGAAGCAAAACCGGAGCCGCCCTGCATTGTTATTACCGTATTATCACCGATAGTTTGTTCTCCGTGAAGCAAGGCATTTTGTAATACACCGTCAGTGAAGATAAAGCCTTCTGTATCTTTGCCGTCAATGTATAATGTATTGCCGCCCGTGAATTTTGCATTATCACGGTTATCAAGGTCTAACACAGCTGTTGTGTTAGCTGTTTTACCGGTAAGGTCTGTATTTGCATCAAGAGTGACATTGGCTGCGTTAGCAAGTTTTGCCTCCTGCTTGAATAACAATTTACCTTTTTCAATAAGGTTTTTAACAGTGGCGCCAAAGAATGTAGATTTGGCCTCGGCTGTAACTTCACCGCCTGTTTGATAATATGTACCGGTTAAGCCAGAGTTGTCGCTTGTGCCGGTGATTGTTACTTTACCTTGAGAGATATTAACATCACCTGCTCCTTTGATGTCAGAAGCAATTGTTACTTTTGAGTTATCATTGAATTTTTCAGGGTTAACTGTTGTATCGTTATCGTCTTTTAATGTGCCGATATTAAGTGTTGTTCCGGCTTCAAGTGTTGTTGAACCGTCAACAAGTGTTGAACCGGCTTTCATATTCAATACACCATTTTTAATATGGTTATTTTTAAACGAGTTGCCAAATACGTTAGTTATACCTGTTGAAGTTTGTTCAAAAATACCGTTGAAGCCAGCAAAATTATCGCTTGTTCCGGCATTTCTCAGGTTCAACGCACCATCGCCCGTGTGGGTAACTTTACCTGCGTTAGTTTCACCGGAAGCGATTGCAAAAGCAACTTCAAGGTTAGTTTCGTTACCGTCTTTTGTTTCCAGATTTAAACCTACATCATCACTGGTTGCAAGTCCTGTATTTTCATCAAAACCGGTGTTTACAATAACAGGACTTGTAAGCTGGCTTTTTGTGTCAGTAAAGTCGCCGATAATCATTTTACCGTCTTTTGATATAGTGTTGCTGCCGGCTAAAATGGCCCCAATTTCGCTGTCACCAGTGTTGCCCCGCAGGTCTACAACACCGGCGTTGATATTGTTTGTACCGCCAAAGAAGCTTTTGCCGTCAGATACCTTAGTTGTACCATCGCCATCTTGTACAAAGTTGCCCTTATACTGGCTCTGATTATCACTGATAGTGAGAGCACCGCCTGCAGTTTTGTTGATAAGACCTTTTCCGTTCGGGTCAATAACGCCGACATTAAGGTCAAAGCCCTGAGTTGCATTTGTTATATCTATTTGACCGCCGTTTGTAAGGTCGAGTATTGCCTCATTATTCTCACTATTATCAATAGACGAGCCGTCTTTGAATTCAAAATACGCTCCGTCAGAGAGTTTATTGTTACCCATAACAACAGAGTTGGCATCAAAGATTACGTTGCCGGCAGTGATATTATTTGTGCCGTTAAAGAAATTGGCTGCCGCATTATCAACACCGTTTCCTATAAATCTGATGCTTCCGCCTTCGTGGTTGAATGTACCTTTAAAGCCGCTGTTATCGGAAACAAATATAAGCGCGTTGTCTTTATCATTAGCGTTGCTTACATTTATCGTTCCAACACCGGTCAAATCTGCTCCGAACGTACCGCCTTTGGAATTGCTTTGTGCATCCTGCTCCATATAATTAGCGGTAATATTAAGAAAAGTTCCTTCACCTACATCAAGTTGTGCACCGTCTTGAGCAACAGAGCCGTCAATCATGTTAACAGTAGTAGGCTGCTCAACATCAGGGTTGCCATGCTGTACAATGCTGTAATCTGCATCTGAATCAAAACCGCCGTTTGTGCCAAAGTCTGTTTCTATTACCTTGTATTCGGCTTCACCGGTATAAAGAGTATCCGTAATGGTTACATAATTCATAACAAAGGAATGTTCACCTTTTTTACCGTCTTTGTAGTAATAAACTCTATTACCGTCTTCCACTACATATTGCTGTGAGCCGTCGCCGAAGGCAAGAACAACATTCTTGCTGTTAATATTTACATCATTAGAAAGCTGCGCGCCGTCACGGAATACAAAGTGACCGTCGTTAATGTTGTTTGTACCTGCAAAGAATATACCGTTTTCGGTAACTTCTGTAGTTGCGCCTAATGATTGAGTAAAGTCGCCAGTAAAGCCGCTCATATCTGCATCTACAACAAGATAAGTGTTTTCTCCGCTTACATAAATAGTGCCAGCTTCCGCAACAGCCGAAGAAATTGCACCGGAAAGAACTGTTTCATTGCCGGTTGTGGCAGGAATATTGTTTGTTGCCGCGCTATGGTCAGCACCGGAGTTTTCTATCTTAATACCAGTTCCGTCGCCAACTACCATTGTTGAACCGCTGGCAAGTTCGGAATCGTCTTTCATATTGACAATACTGCCATTGATATTATTAGTGCCGCCAAAAAGTGAACCGTTTTCTACATTAATAATACCGCCGGTTTTATTAAATTCACCTTTAAAGCCTGACTGGTCGCCTGAAATATCAAGAGTAGTAGCACCCTGAGTCATATTAAGCACACCGCCGTCACCGGTGATATTTCCGTCTGTTAAAGCAACAGATTGTTCAATATCCACAGTACCGCCGTCGATATCAAGCACTGCACCGCTGCCAAATGTACTATTATCATTAATAGTCAGGCTGCCGTTTGTAATATTATATGAACCGTTTATGCCAACGCCGGACAGCTCTGAAGTTCCGTCGGACATATTAACAGTGCCGGCAATAGTGCCGCCGGTCATATCAAAGTCTGCGTTATTTGAAATATTGAGGTTTGCACCGCTTGCAACAGAACTGTTGTTTGTCAAAGTAAGGTCGCCGCCAGAAAGATTATAAATACCTTCTATTGAAACACCGGAAAGTTCACCCGTGCCGTTTGACATTGCCACGGTACCTGTTACGGAACCGCCGGTCATCTCAAGTATGCCGCCTGTCATTTCTTTCAGTCCGTTCAAAATAGCACCGGTCATAGAAATTTGACCTGACGACATTGTTGTGTCGGCGCCATCCAGTTGAGAACCCGATGCTACATTTACAACACCGCCACTGATTGTGTTTGTACCGCCCAAAGTTGTTTTGTCAGTGCCGTTGCCGACATTAACAGTACCGCCTGTGATTTCATTTGTTGCACCCGTCTTATTTGAGGTGTAGATATTTACTATAGAACCGCTATTGATTGTATTGCTGCCGGCTAAGGTTGAACCGCTGTTGAGCGTAACAGTTGAGCCGGTAATTTCGTTTTCACCCTGCATTGTTCCGTTTACGGTAATATTGGAGACGTTAGTGATTGTGTTATCGCCTTCCAATGTACTTGAAGAATCAATAGTAAGAGTAACGCCATCAAGGTCGTTTGTTCCGCCCATTGTTGCACTGTTTGTTAAAGCTACGGTAGCGTTTGTAATATTGTTTTCACCGCCAAAGAACTGACCTCCGTTGATTTCAATACGCCCGCCGGTTTTGTTAAATTGTCCCTCATACCCTGACTGGTCGCCGAGTATGGTCAAAGTATTTGAATCATTCATATTAACAACACCCTGCGTATCGTAGCCGTCAAGTGTGTTGCTTGTAATTAGGCCGTTATCAGCCCCGCCTAAAGTTAAGTTTTGATTTATGTTGAGAACGCCGCCGCTGATAACATTAATCGAGCCAGCAGAGGCAATACTGTTGCCGTCTCTGAGGTCTAACTGGCTTCCGCCTGAGACGGTAAAGACATTTTGAATCACTGTATTCGTCATTTCGCCATCAGCATCATTGCCGGTTAAATCAACAGTGCCCGCAATGATTGCGCCGTTTGAGGTGAAGGTTGAATCCGTAAGAGTGGTTTTTCCAAGTAAAGTAGAACCATCTTTCAATTCCAGCTCTGAACCGGTAATTATGTTTGTACCGGCAAAAGAGGTTGCTTTTTCTGCAACGACAAGTTTTCCGTTTCCGCTATTCTGCCAATAAGTACCGGTGAAAGCTTTATTGTCGCCCGTAAGTGTAACGGTTGAAGCTGAGGATTTTTGGTCGCCGTTATAAATATAGCCAAGGCCGGAGATATTTCCGTTGATAGCATTATCAGCATTGATGTAGACATTAACTTCGTCGTAATTATCCTGTGCTGTTGCGTCAAGGATAAGTTTAGAACCATCAGCCAGAGCATTTTGGGACTTCAAATATAAATCGCCCCGGGAAATTGTGCTCTCTCCGCCGAAAAATTTGCTGCCGTTTCCGCTGACAGTAGTAGTACCGCCGGTTTGTTCAAAACTTCCCGCAAAATTAGAGTTGTTGCCGTTTAAAACAAGGTCAGAAGCAGAACTTGTAATAGAAGTAGTGTCCTCACCCGCAACAGAATCGCCGAAAGTAATAGTTTGCGTACCTTTTAATTCCATATTACCTGAACCGGCAAGGTAAACGTCGTTGGATTGGCCGTTTGCGGTATTATTGTTAAAGGATATTGCCGAATTCGATGAATCGAGTGTGACCTTACCGGCACTATAGATAGCGCCGCCCTGAGAGCCGGCCGAGTTGCCGGTAAATGAGCCGCCGTTGATTGTCACGCTGCCTGATGCATCGTTATAAATAGCGCCGCCGTTTGCTGCAGCTTCGTTTCCTCGAAAGGTTGTTGAAGAGGAGAATGTCAGATTAGCGTTGTTGTAAACACCGCCGCCGTTAGCATCCGTACCGGTTACGGAGTTGTTTATAATCTGAGATATACCGGAAACAGTAATGTTATGAGTGCCGCCGTCAGCAGCCGTGCCAAAAGACATTGCACCGCCGTTTGCTGCGTTATTTACATAGTTTTGTATTGTTAAATTGCCGGCAGAAAATTCAACATCTACTGCGGCAGAATCGTTATCTATAACAAAAGGTGCCGTAGAGGCAGGAGTATTGCGCCCGTTAAAACTGCCATTATCTATTGTTACTTTACCGTCTTGAACGAAGTCTGGATTTGACAGATTATCCCCCGCGTTCCAATCAGTCGGCATTGCAAATGCCTTTGTACCTGACATTGCGCATAGCAGCAAGAATGATGCAACAATGCGTTTTGTTTTGGTTTTACTCATTCACACTCTCCTTTATATAATTTTATAAATAATTTTTTCAAATTCTTAATAACTCCGGACATAAAAATTCCAATTATTATGAAAATTATACTCTCATTCAAAAAATAATGAAATAGGTCAAAAATAGTAGTTATTTTGCGGTTTACATTTCTTCATTACAAAAATGTAATCTCTTGCTCTCAAGCCATGCCGGCTGCGCGTTTTACACTGAATTTTTATTTTTTTAACAAACATTCGCGTTGTTTAAATCTTACAGGCAATAAAATCGGTCCAACAATGTTAGCAGGATTCCCGGCGCAAACGATTTATGCGCGCCAAAAAGCCTGTCGTTTCACAATGACAGCCGGATTTTAACTGCAGCAAGGTGTGGCATCACCGGCAGGTGCAATTGTCGGAATTTACATAAAAAAACACCGGCTTTAGTACCGGTGTTTTTTATATATATTTAAAAGATTATTAAACTTCTACATATTCTCTTAAGCGTTTGCTTCTGTTTGGATGTCTGAGTTTTCTCAAAGCCTTTGCTTCGATTTGTCTGATACGTTCACGTGTAACACCGAAGAGCTGACCAACTTCTTCTAATGTTCTCTGGCGCCCGTCATCCATACCGAAACGTAATCTTAAAACATCTCTTTCACGTGGAGAAAGTCCGCTCAAAACTTCAGCAAGATCTTCTCTTAAGAGTTCGTGTGCAACGGTTTTAACCGGAGCATCAGCGTCTTTATCTTCGATAAAATCACCCAGCCTGGAGTCTTCTTCTTTACCGATAGGTGTTTCAAGAGAAAGCGGTTCTTGAGCAACCTTGATGATTTCTCTTAATTTTGAGATGGAAATATTCATTTCCTGTGCGAGTTCATCTTCGGTCGGTTTTCTTGAAAGTTCTTGAGCGAGTTTTCTTGTAACTTTTTTCAATTTGTTAATTGTTTCTACCATGTGAACAGGGATACGAATTGTACGTGCCTGATCGGCAATAGCTCTTGTGATAGCCTGACGAATCCACCAGGTTGCATAGGTAGAGAATTTATAACCTCTTTCGTGATCAAATTTTTCGGCAGCACGGATAAGACCGAGGTTGCCCTCCTGAATAAGATCTAAGAACAGCATGCCTCTGCCTACGTATTTTTTTGCAATAGAAACAACGAGTCTTAAGTTTGCCTGTACGAGTTTTCTTTTGGCAACTGCTCCAATGTTTCCGCCTTGAATAATTTTTCTTGCAAGGTCGATTTCTTCTTCTGCTGTTAAAAGTTTTATACGTCCGATTTCTCTTAAATACATTCTAACTGGATCATCAAGAGAAACTCCTCTGGGGACTGCTATTTGCTGTTCGTCATCAGAATCCATATCGTCAGAAGATTGCATATAAATTTCGTCTGCAGCTACGGAGCCTGATTTACCGATGATAACATCAATACTGTCTGTTGTAATTGTTTCCGGTTCGCTAAATAAATCATCACCTGCTGTATCATCGTCTTGAAGTTCGTCTTCATCGATTATACTAACGAGTGATTTGTCTGACATTCTTTTTCTGCTCATTAATTGTCTCCAGTTCTTAGCTTGTTTTTTTATTTTTTAAAAGTTCTTTTAATTGAATTTGCTTTTCTATGGCTTTTATATCGTCGTCATTAACTTCTTTATATTGAGACCTTAGATAGTTTTTGACTTCCTTTTCTTTAAAAGCATTAATAGTTTCAATGTTTTCACTAATAGCTGTTTTAAAATCATTAGCCGACAAATCTTTAAAACTGTCGGATAAGTATATCAAATCTGTAATTATTTCTTTGACTTCATAGTCCTCGGCAAATTCTGTATACAGGGTTTCTGTTAATTCTTTAACATTATTTATCCGTTGAACCAATTTGTCAATTGTATTTTTTACAATTATTAATGTTTCATTTGTGAATTCCACATCTTTTAAAATAGCATTTAGTCCTTGAAAACTATAAGGGTTTTCATTTACTAAATACATCGACAATAAATTTTTTTGCGCTTTTTCGGAGATATTTAAAGATTTCTTTACAATAGGAGCCAATTGGTTTTGTACTGTTGTTTTTGCTGAATAAGTGTTTTCAAAACCATTATTAAGATATTTTTTAAGCTCATTCAACAGGCCCGTTTCGTTTACATCCAGTCTGTTGGCAACAATTTTCACATACTCGCCGCGTACTATATTGTTATTAATTTCGGCAAGATACGGCATAAGCTCTTTAACAAGCGTGCTTTTTTCCGTAGGAGACATTCCCTTTTGATAAGATTTTAAAACGCTTTCTATCTGAAAATTAACAAGAAGAGGGGCTTTTTCAAGCACCTGCATATAGGCTTGGGCGCCGTTTTCTCTGATAAATTCGTCAGGGTCTTTCCCCTCCGGCGGAACAACAACCCTTAACTCGCAAGCATATCTTGAATTTTCGGAAGACAACGAGCTGAAACTTTCGTCAAACTGTTTTATGTTACCAAGTCCCACAAATGCTTCTTTAATTACGTCAGCGCCTCGTTTGGTAGCGTTTTGCCCTGCCTTATCCGTATCAAAAGCAAGATAGATTCTGCGTGACGGAGTGTAGCGCGAAATCATCTTTACATGGCTGTCAGTTAACGCCGTTCCGCATGCTCCTACTGCATTTTTCACTCCATTTATTTGTGCGGATATGACATCAAAATAGCCTTCCATAATAACTATGGAGTCACGTTCTTTTATTGCTTCTTTTGCCTGATACAAACCGTATAAGATATGGCTTTTGTTATATACAATTGTATCAGGTGAGTTAAGGTATTTAGGATTTTGACCCGCTTCAATTGCTCTTGCACCAAACGCAACTATGTTCCCTTTTTCATCAAAAATAGGGATTGTTATTCTGTTACGGAACCTGTCAACGTATCCGTTTGAGTTTTCTCTTTTTATTATAAGCCCTGCTTTTTCCTGAACTTCCTGAGGGTATTTGCCTTTAAGATATTGCTGCAGCTCATCATACGAATTCGGCGCATACCCCAGCATATACGTTTCTATATTTTCATCAGTGATGCTTCTGCCGGACAGATATTTGTATGCAGTCGAATTTTTATCCGCCAAAAGATTTTTTTTATAAAATTCCGCAGTATCTTTCATGCAGGCATGTATCTGCTCTTTTATATCTTTGTTATCTTTGCCTTTATCAAAAGACGAGGGAAGTTCAATACCTAAGATTTCCGCCTGCTCTTTAACAACCTCATGAAAAGACATGTTATTAATCTTCATCAAAAAGCTGATAACATCGCCGCCTTCTCCGCAGCCGAAACATTTATAAATTTGTTTGACAGGGCTTACACTGAAAGACGGAGTTTTTTCGTTATGAAAAGGACAGCAGCCCCAATAATTCCCGCCTTGTTTTTTGAGGATTACGTATTTTGATATAACATCAACAATATCCAGTCTGTCTTTTATTTGTAATACAACATCTTGATAGGTTAGCGTACTCATACTAATAAAATTATATCACAGTTATTTTACCCGAATGGGTATAGTTTACAGAAAAATACAAATATTTAATAAGCGGCTGAAAAGCTTGATGTTTTAAAATGACAGCAGGACTTTTGCAGGTATATACAAAATAATTTTTATACAGACATCGACAATGTGCACATATAAACTATTATAAAAAATGCGGTTAAATATTTAAAATTTAAAATATTGTTTGCTTTACTAAATTTTAAAAATCATTATCATATAATTATGAAAAGATTTTTGACCTTCTATCTGTTAGTTATGTTTTTAGCACCTGCGCTTCCGTGTGACGCATTTGATGATGATTTTTGGGATGAACCCATAAAAATAGACGAAGCCGCCAAAAGCCAGCAAAAAGCGGTCACTGACAAAGAGTTTAACAGTGTACTGGATTTTTTTACACGTAACAAAAAGAAAAAAGAAGAAAAGAAAAAACCTAAAGGAGCGCCAATTGGCCCGCAGCTTCCTGAAGGTCAGATGCCTCCGTCGGACAGCAATGTTATACCCGCCACCTACGATGACTACCCGACTGTTATGATACCTGTAACTCTTGTAACGCCGGGAGGAGCTGAAATTGAGCCGGGATATTACAGAATACTTTCCGTAAAAGCGGAAAACAGAACTTTCTTTTTAAATTTTTATCAGGGGAATCAACTCATTGCCAAAATACCGGCACGGGAAGTAAACACAGACCACAATCAGCAATCTTTAAATTATGCAAAAATAATACCGGTTAATGATATGTACGTGAATGTTATTTATGGGGATATTGACTGTAACATAGAAGCAAGGCTAGATATAAAACAATAATTTTTTTAAATAGCAATTTTATTTTTTACATGTTTTGTGACATTATAGACCAACACATTTTTATATTTTAGCTAACCGGAGAAAATAAACATTAATGAACAAAATCAAGGCTACAACCAACAATTCCCCTAACTTTGGAAAATTTATAAAAATAAAAGGTTCTGCAAAACGAATAGAACATTTCAGAAGCAAGCTTCTTGAAAAAGACGGCGATTTTATGACACTTGCAACTAAAAAAGAATCTAAAAAACCAAATTTGTATATAATCAGCAAAAAGGATTTTGATAAATTTATTAATCTTACAAAAAAGATTCACTTTTTTGAACTACGCACAAATCTGGAAAAATATATGCGAAAGAAACCGGATACAATAAAAATTCACAAAGCCCAAAAACAATTAAAAAACAATAAATTTAAGTTATAAACTCAATAACTTTCACTTTCTCTTATTAGCCTGTCTAAATATTTTTCCGTTGCTTTGGTTCTCTTGGTTTTATCAGGTACTTCACGTTGGATTGACTTTAGATTATCCAAAACATCAAGGTAAGATTCTTTAATCTTACACATTTTGTCCAGAATATATTTCCATTCACTTGCGCAATATGCTATCTCATCTCCCAACGGCAATTTATATGTATTTGCGGCGATTACTATTTTTTTTAAAATATCCCGTCTATAATGCAGCACATCTTTATCATCCGTTTTTGGTGCAGGTTCGTATCTGGTCATCTTATCAAGAAAAACTTCAAGCAAATCAGAGGCAGTATTCGGATTATCCAGTGCAGTGTTGGTAATATCATCCGTTATACGGAGACTTTTTCCGGAAAGTACAAAATTATTGGGATTGCAATAATCAAAGCTTAAAAAATACTCCCCGTTTCTCATTTTATTTAGCTGTGCACAATCTTTTGCTATTGCGTTGTAACTTTTTTGTGAAACAGATGCAAATAACGGCAGATAAACTTTTTCATAGTAATCTTTGCAGCCCTTTGAAAAATACAATTTTTTAAATTTTTTAGGTACACCTACAGGAATATGCAAATCTTGAGGCGACATATTTTTCAAAACAAATACGTCTTCAAATTCTGCTATGTGTTCTCCGTAATATGTTTTCAATTCTTTAAACTTACCGTGCGAAAGTCCGCTGAGCATATTGGCAAAGATATTTTCCTTTTTCAATATTTTTAAAACATATTTTGAATCCAGTTTGTACACTTTTCCGTAATGTCCCTCGTTAACAAGTCGCTGGTGTGTCATTTTATTTTGAATGAATGAGTTAATAAATTTTACCAATTTTGATTCTTGCTGCCAATCAGCTTTTCCCTGCCTTAACACAACATCCAGCTCTTTTGTAAAAAGAGTTGTGTATCCCTTAAAGCTTACGGCAGATGATTTTTTGCAAGCTTGTATTTGTTGTTTATGACTTTGTTGATTTATTCGGGGAGTTATTGTTATCATTGTTTTATAGGTTTCGGACTTTATATATTATTATAATAACGCAGAGGAAATATTTTGAACAATTTTGAAAAAAAAATTGAAACATTAATTGACAAACTTAAAGAGTTTGAATCGGAAAAAGATGTTTTTAACCCTTGGAAAGATACAGACAAAACAGATAATTTATCCACAGATGCTCCGTCTGTACGCAGGCAGAATCTAAAAAAATATTTAACTGAACACAAAAAGGCAAAATACATACTTCTTGCGGAATCCCCCAGCTATGGCTGTCATTACACGGGAATTGCAATGACTTCGGAAGATGTAATGCAAAAATATCCGGCTATTTTTAAAGGATACAAAACAACATCGATTGATGGAAACAAAAAGGAAAAAACAGCCTCTATTGTTTGGGATGTAATAAACAAAAATGAAAAAAATTTTGTTTTGTGGAATACTTTTGTACTGCAAACGTACAAAGCCAATTTTTCTCCGAGAAAACCTAATGCAAAAGAATTAAAATCAGGATTGGAAATATTACAATATTTTCTCACAATGTTTCCTGATTCAAAAATTATTTCCGTAGGCAAAACAGCGCAAAACACATTATTAAAATACAATCTGTGCAAAGATACAATATATGTACGACATCCATCCTGCGGCGGAGAAAATATTTTTCGCTTACAAATGAAAGAAATTCTATGACCTTGCTTTGGCTCGTTTACGTTTTCTTCCGTAAAGCACGAGCAGCGGAAGACATACTAATGCAACAATTCCCCAGACTCTGAAGGTTTCGATATAAGCAGAAAGCGTAGACTGCTGCACAAGAATGTTATACAGCATACCCTGTGCTTTTGTCTGAGCAACAGCAAACACATCGTAATTGGCAAAATAAGATGTGAGCGAAGCCAATCTCTCCATATAAACATTATTCTGCGTATTAAGCTGCTCTACAAGGTTGTGCTGAAAAGCCTGTGAGTAGCGTGAAACCATTGTTGTTACAAGAGAAGTTCCTATAGCCGCACCCAGATTTTTGATAAGGTTTTGAACACCGCTTGCGTTAGTCATCTGAGCATTGCTTATTGTTTCCATTGAAGCTGTCGTGAGCACGGTAATCGTCATACCAACGGAAAAGCCAAAGATTATATTGGGTATTACAATATTAATCATAGAAAACTCAAGATTTAATTCTCCGAACATTAAGCCGGACACACCGAGTCCGAGAAGTCCAAGTGCTGTCAAAAGGCGAAAATCAAATATTTTGTTTGTAAGACTGTAAAGAGTAATTGCAGCAACCGAGCCAAAACCGCGCGGCATTAGAGAATAACCGCTCCAAAAAGCATTGTAGCCCATAAGGTTTTGTAAAAATAACGGCATAACTGTTGTAGATGCATACAAAACCATGTTGGCAATTACCAGTATAACCGTACCAATTAAAAAACTTCTGTCTTTAAACACAGACAAATCAATAATTGATTCCTTTTGAACAATTTGTGAGTATATGAACAAAACCATTGCAACCATTGAGATACCGAAAGTCCAGCATATCCACTCGGAGCCGAACCAGTCAGCGTTGTTGCCCTTATCCAGAAATACCTGAAATGTAACCAGCCATATAATAAGGAAGAAAAATCCAACAAAATCAATTTTGGCATCAGCCTGTTTTTGCGCATAAGGCGGGTCAAAAATCCAGAGCTTTGAAGTAATTGCAGCAATCAGACCAAACGGTATGTTTATAAAAAATATCCAGTTCCATGACCAGTTATCCGTAAGCCATCCCCCGAGAATAGGGCCAATAACAGGTGCAACAACAACCCCGAATCCGAAAATAGACATAGCCAGAGCTCTTTTTTCCAGCGGAAACGCCTCAAGCAAAATAGCCTGTGATACAGGCAGCAAAGCACCGCCGCCGAGCCCCTGAAGTATTCTTGAAAATATCATCATCTCAAGCGATGTTGACATGCCGCAAAGTAAAGAGGCAAACGTAAACAATAAAATACATGCTATAAAAAATTGTTTTCGTCCGAAAAATTTAGAAAACCAGTCCACAGAAGGCACAACAATACCGCTGGCAATTAAATAACTGGTCAGAATCCAAGTTGCCTCATCATTGCTCGAAGAGAAACTGCCGGCCATCTGAGGAAGTGCAACGTTAGCTATTGTTCCGTCAAGAACAAATATAAATGTAGCTGTCATCACCGCTATTGTAGTCAGCCACGGGTTTATTTGAGGCGTATTATTTTGCAATGTTGTTTCTGAATTTTCCATAGTTATATCTGTATATTTGTTTTTTCACTTATTTTAGAAATTATCTTTTCAAGAGTTTGCTTAAACTGCTCAAGCTCTCTGTCATCAAAAGAGTCTAAAAAATTTTTTAAATCCTGCTTTACAACAGGCATATACTTCTCGGTAAGCTTTCTTCCCTCATTCGTTATTTTAAGCAGCTTAACCGGACGGTTTTGTTTTGTTGATGTAACTCTTTGTATCAATCCTTTCTTTTCTAAAATTGACAAAATTCTGGTCACATTGGATCTGTCTTTCAAAAGAACTTTTGCAAGATCTCTCTGACAGAGATTGTCAGCTGAAGCGATTGCGTCCAGTGCAATGTACTGCTCAATTGTCAAATCCAGACCGAGGGATTTGATATATATTGACCCGCGCGAACGCAAATAAACAGAAGCCTTGTCTATAAGATACGGCAGACAGTCGGCATAGCATTCTGCAATTTTTTCTCCCAATTTGTTATAACTCCAACATGTTGTAATTCCAACATAATTTTATAAAAGATAACACATGCCGGTCAAGTTGTAAAAATTCAACTATACAAATTTAATTTACGCTTTTCGTGCTCTACTCGTTTATTATATTTATCACACATTGTAAAATATCGCCGGCATTGCAATATTTTGTCATACCCGAGCATTATGCCGAGCATAAAATCCTGCTCAGGCGTTATTTTATCAAGTTTTTTATCGAAAGTTTTTACAACTCTTATACAGTCAGGATTGCCAAAAAAGACATTAATATTTTTGTTGTTAACATCATTTATCAAATACGGAATTTCTTCTCTTTGCAATCTGCTTTCTATAACATCTTTGTTGGCGGCTTTTTCTGTTGTTAGAACAAGGTTTCTTAATCCTTTTTTGTATTCATAAATATGATGATAAAAAACCCGTAAATCATTTATCTGCTGCATATCAGGTTTTATATATTTTTGCTCTTTTTTTCTTGCAGCTTCTTTAAAATTACAAACATAAGCACTGTTAGTGTTATAAAAATTGACACTTTTAATCTGCATATCAAAGCTCCTAATGTTCGCCTATATAAAAAATGTACGGCAAGACAAACATTTTGTCAATGAACTGCTGTTATCTCATTAACACTTAAAGGAACTATTTTTCGCAAATCATCAAGGCTCATTTCTACCTGATAACCGATTTTACCTGCGCTAAAAATTATTGTTTCAAAATTTTTCGCAGATTCGTCTACTACCGTTGTAAAAAGCTTTTTCATTCCGATAGGCGAACAACCGCCGTGTACGTATCCTGTAGTTGGCAAAAGATCTTTTAAATGAAGCATTTCGACTGATTTTTCGTTAACCGAAGCAGCTGCCTTTTTCAAGTCCAATTCAGCCGCTACAGGTATCATAAAAACATAATACTTTTTAGATTTGCCGGAACAAACCAGTGTTTTAAACACCATATCAGGATTTTGCCCCAACACGCTCGCTACATCGACTCCGCTTATTGCATCAGTATCAACATAAGTATAGTGATTATATTTAATTTTATGTTTATCCAGAATTCTCATTACGTTTGTTTTGTAATCCTGTTTGGCGTTCATAGTCTTTCTCCCGATATTGTACCTTTTAAAATAGCCTATCTCTGCAATGCAATCAATTAACACATTAAATAAAATAGAGCAACAAAAAGGAGAAAGCAATGACAAATGTTAAAGAATTAACTGATGAAAATTTTGATATCGAGCTGAAAAACACAACGAATCCGATACTGGTAGACTTTTTTGCCCCATGGTGCGGACATTGCAGAGTGCAGGAGCCTATTATAACAAAATTAGCAGACGAGCTTAAAGACAGGGCTGTTATAGCCAAGATAAATGTTGATGAAAACCGTGATACAGCAGCAAGATTCTTTGTCAGCGGTATACCGGCAATGTTAGTTTTTAAAAACGGAAAGCTTGTTGAGCAGGTTGCAGGAGTACGGCAGATAGACGAGTTAAAAAAACTTGTCAAAAAATATGAAAATGTTTAGCTATTTACTCAATATCTTTGCAGGCAAATTGCAGAAAGCTTCCCATAAGATTTTCATTCCAAACCTTTACGGTAGGCGGAACTTTTAGAACAGCAGGAGTAAAATTCCATATATATTTAATATTTGACTCAATTAAAAAATCAGCAACCTGCTGGGCCGCCTGCCTCGGGACAGTTAAAATAGCAATCTCAACCCCTAAGCGCTGTACAAGGTTAGGGAGTTTTGAGATATGAAAAATCTGTTTGTTATTAACCTGAATATCTATTTTTTGCGGGTCATTATCAAAAAGAGCAAGAATATTCAAACCATAGCTGTTAAAGCTGTCATATTTTGCAAGAGCAAGGCCTAAATGGCCGGAGCCGACAATAAAGGCATCTTTTGTTTTAGAAAACCCCAGAGTTTTTTCAATAGAATCTTTAAGCTCCTTTACCATATATCCGACACGGCACTTTCCGGCATTGTTAAGCAGTTTAAAATCTTTGCGAACCTGAGAATCATCAATACCAAGACGCTGCGCAATCTGAGGGCTCGATATTGTTTCAATACCGGCTTCTATGTATTCCACCATTATGCTGTGATATAAGGTTAATCTATTTGAAACTTTTTCAGGTATATTTTTGCTCATAATTTTCACACACCCTTTTGATTTAAACAAAATTATATACTAAATCAAGAAAAAAATCACGATTTAATATTTAAAGATTTTCTCCGGTCAGGTCAAAATCCTCATTATTAACCTCGCGCAAAAAATCTATCCAGTCCGTATAATAATCTGTAAGAGCATAGATATATCCTGTAATAATATCCTGATATGACTGCTGCATAACAATGACAGATGTAAGGTCGGCCTTGCCTGAATCATAATTGCGTTTTGAAACTTTTATGAGTTCTTCCGAATCTTTAATAAGTTTTTGTTTATAGAATAAAAGATTAGTTCTGGATGTGGTGAAACGCTCATAAGCAGAAGCTAAATCTTGTAAAGCTTTATTTTTCGCCGATTCATAGTTTATTTGAGCCTGTTCAATCTGCAGTTTTGCATTTTTAATTTCAGGTTTATAGGAGTATAAAAGAGGAATATTATTTATGCCTGCTGCAGCATAAGCCCCCGGTTCAAAGTGGCCTGTTTCGCTGTGCGATTGAGGAAGATAAGAGTAGCCGCCCGAGATTTCAACATCAGGAATTCTTTGTCTTTCAACAATTGTAAGATTCTTTTTCGCTATATCAATCTCCTGCTTAGCAGCACGTATATCGAGCCTTTTTTCAAGAGCTTTTCTTGCAATTACATCAAAATCAGGAACAGGAGCATTAAAATCAGGAGTTTTTAGAGATATAAAAACTGTTTCATCAGGAAGATTGTCCTCCCGCGTGTCATATATTATACCTGTATTTTCTTTTAAATTAAGTGTCTTATTAAAATTGTTCCTTGCTGTTGTCACATTTGTTCTTGCTGTATTAATTTTTGTTTCCAGCTGATTAAGAGCTATTTGAGCCTGTATAACTTCTGTTTGAGCCGAAGGATTAGTTTTATATTTATTTTGGGCTATTTTTAAAAGTTCCTCTAACAATTTCTTTTGCTCCATAAGCGAGCTGAGAATTGTTTTTGCCCCGACAAGATCCGCATAAGTTTCTCTTACATCCATTTCGAGCGTAAATTCTGCTAGCTTTACGTCTATTTCTTTTTTATAGAGGTTAGATTTTGCCAGATTTTTTCTGGGTGAACGTTTTGCTATTTCAAAAGTTTCTGATATACCTATCTGTTGCGGCTCGCTTTTTCCGGCTTTGCCAAAGTTATAGAATATATTAACATCAGGATTTTTTAACCTGTTTGCAGTTTTTATATCATTTTTTGCGAGTACAACATCAATCCTTGCTGATTGCAAATCCAGATTGTTTGAAACAGAAAGCTGTATTGCATCATCAAGGTTAATCTTTTTTAATACCTCTGCATTGCAGGTACGGCCTATCATTATAATTGTTATTAAGACGGTTAGTATTAATGTTTTTTGTAGTTTCATTATTTATTTTCACTTTGGGTTGCCGGTGCAGCTTCTTGTTGTTGTGTTTCTTTGGAATTTTTATAAAGGTTGTATATTCCGCCGAGAACTTTTACTGCTTTATTTTCTTGCAGCTGCTGCACCTTTTCATTATTTTTGACAGCTTCTGCAGCATTTTGTTTTACCTGCTCTTTAACTTGTGCGGCAGTCTGTTGAGCCTGTTGTTTGAGCTCTTCTTTAGTAACAGGTTTTGTTTGCTGCTGAACCTGTTGGTCTAGCTCAGTTTGTTCCTCTTGAATTTTTTCGGGAGTGTTAAGCCACTTAAATCCGTCAAAAGCAGAAGCCGGTTTGTTTAGATTGCCTCTTAAATTAACTTTAAAAGACTTTGTACCGGTTTTAGCAGGCGTTAATGGAGGAATTGTCTGCAAAACAGATTCATTGGCCGCCTCGTTAAATGTATTCATTGCAGAAGCTATTTTAGTCCCAAAAGTAGGAATTAAAGAAACGAATTTTTCCACTGACAAACCAGCTATCGGCCCGAGCGCTGTTATAACTTCGTTCGATAAGGAGCCGAGAATCTCTATGTTAGAATCCATAGAAAGTATATTAACAGTTCCTTTTAACAGAAGCGACATATGCGTACCGGACATTTTTACCTGTTCAAGCACGGCATTCCCGCCTGAGAGCAATACTTTGCCGTTAAGGTAAGAAAATTTACCTGTATTATAAGGAGCTACAGAATTAACAAGGCTGCCAATCTGTGTTTTTACAAAACTTTGCGACAGCAGATTATCCGCCTGAAGGAAAGTTTCAAAACGTCCCAAACTGCCTAACTGGCCGTCTTTAAGTTCAAAATCAGCCGTACCGTTAAGTGATTTAACCTGCTGCTCATAAGTAGAGCCTTTTAATTTTACATCAGCATTGAAATCAAGATTGCTTTGTATCTGGTCTTTTAAACCGGTAAACACAGTCACGGCCTGATTAGCCCCAATTTTTTTACCTTTAGCCTTAGCCGTAACCGCAGTAGTTTTTATGTTATATGACACATCAGCATTTACTGTGCCGCCGTACACAGTAGCTTTAAGGTCAGGAATTCTCACAAGGTCGTTTACAAGAGTAAAACTTCCTGTAATATCAGAAGCAACAAAGTTGCCGCCGATTTGTTTCATTGTGAATTTTTTAATATCCGCTGTACCGTTTGTTATTTTAACCGGAAGTAAATTTCCGGTTGTTGATGGAGCAGCAGGTGCAGAATTCGACGCAGATGAAACAAACAGAGCATTCATCTTATCCATTGCTGCGAAAAGATTATCCGCATTCAAATCACTGCTTGAAAATTTCATTGATTTTATTACGAATACATCACCAAAGGTTGCTGACGCGTCAGCAATAATATTCATAATTGTTTTGTTTATATCCAAATTCTGTATATTAGCAGTGATAGTGTTATCGTTAAACTCTAAATCAACGCCCTGAACTTTTGTAAGTAAAGCCGGAAGATTTATGTCCTTTATAGAAAAGAAACCTTTGTATACTGGTGCATTTAACGTACCGTGAATATTCAAATCACCGCGAGCGCTTAAAGAAGCATCCGGCATTAGAGTATGCGAAAGCAGCACCGGTTCAGGAATTGTAAACTGTATTTTCATTTCAGGGTAACTGGAAGATACATTTGTAACCGCTCCGGAAATTCCCGCTATTTTTGAGGCCCCTTTAAGATTTTTATCTAAGTTATCTGTGGACAATGTTGATTTTGAAGGCATATAAAGAGAAACATCTGTAATATCTAAATTATCGTTTGCATAGGACAGTTCTGCATTAACAAGTCCGTTTTTGCCTGTCATTTTCTTTACACTGACAGGAGAAAAATAGTTGTTAGCATCAGGATATGCCTGAGCCTTTATATCAACCTTCTGTGCATTCCCGCTGATTAGTGCTTTAAGCGGTATTGAACCTTTTGTACCTATCATTGCTCTTGCTTCTTTGGGAAGAAGCGAATTTATATCGGCTGCTTTTAGCGAACCGTCAGCAGATATATTAATTTTCATATCTTTCAGGTAATCTTTCACATTGCCCGAAACATTAACTTTGGAAGAGTTAAACAGGATATCACATGGATTTATAACAGCCTGAGAGGGATCAACATCAACTTTCAAAGATGGGATATTCAAAGTTATCAAAGGCATAGGAGCTCTTGTTTTAAGCAAAAATTTTGTAAGAGCAACATCTATATCAGGTTGAATTTCTGCCAGTTTGCCCTTTAAAATCACATCTATATTAAGAATGCCGCTATTTAAAATAAAGGATTTTTTCATATCAGATGGAGCAAATGCATTAAAAAGCGGGGCTATGTTTATATCACCAGACGATACAGATATGTCCGCATTAGAAGATGAATCAACAGAACCCTTTGCCGTTACTTTTGTTCCGTTAACAAGAGTATAGGCATTTTTTATATTCAAAGCATTGTTCGAAAAATCAATGTCAGCAGTTATATTGTTAATTGTGACAGGTATTATTTTGTGTGCAACAGAACCGTCAGCGATATTGAAGGTGCCTGATGATTCAAAGGTTTTTAAATCCGTTTTTACATTAAAATTTGATTTTATATAGCCCGTAACTTTTAATGAGGCAATATCGTTTTGCATGTTAAGCGAGTTCAAAAGCGCAATAGCAAAATTTTGGATGCTTGAAAAACTGATTTTATCAGTATTAAAATCAATATCTATTTTCGTTTTTCGCCCTGCGGTTCCAGTTGTAATATTTGATTGAAGATTTGCTTTTTCACTTGCACTGACCCAGATAACAGAATCAATATCAGTTTCATGCCCTTTGGATAACAGGTGAAAATGGCTGTCAGGCAATTTTTTGCCGTTCAATTTAATACTCAGCTTATCAACATTTAAAAAACCGTCTAAATCGACATGCCCGTCATGCTCTTTTGCAGTAATATCAGCTTTAATATCAGCTTTAGGATCATATTTTACAAGCTCTTTAATAAAATCTATCTGAGGTGCGCTCTGGGGCTGCGAAGCAGAAGCCGAAGACGCCATGGCCGGCCAGAAGCTGAAGAGTTTTATGTCATAATTTACGTTTGTATTTTCATTCACAAGCACCCGTCCGTCAGCAGTAACTCTCAGATGCTTATTTAAAACGGCTTTATCAAACACGAAATTATTCCCTTCAAGCGCAAAGGTATTTGAAGATTTTTCATCTTTTAAAGTGAGAGAATAGTCAGTAACTGTAACAACGGGAAGATTATTTGAAATCTTTACCGGCAGCTCAGCTGCAGTGGTTTGAGAAGTTTGCTCATTTTGTTCAAGGTTCTTTGTTATATATTTGACAATATCAAGCTGACCGTCAGAGAGCAAAGTAAGCGACAGAGCAGGTGAATTTAGAGTTACGTCACTGATTTTAAGAGTTTTAAAAATCAAAGGCAGAAGAGATATTTTAGCCTGCGCATTTTTCAGCTGCGCAATCTCTTTTCCGTCAGGGTAAGAAATTTTTACGCCGCTTAGGTTAACTCCTGCTTTCAGGCACGGTGTTGTGACAAGTTTTATGTCCTGAATTTCCAGATTGAGTTTAGCATTCTGTTCAACAAGCTTCTTTATATCAGCTTTATAGTTATTAAGGTTGACAAGTTTCGGCAAAGCAAACACAAAGCCTGCATACAATACAAGTATTATGCAAAACACAACCGAAAGAAATATTTTATGCTTTTTAGCGATTTTTATAAAATTCATATCCTACCCCTTATTTATGACAGTATTTATTTTAACAAAAATACTTTCAGTTGGGTATTAAGTAACATATCAGATTATTGTAAAAATATCTTATTTACGTATTGAAAAACCGGACGGTGTCCGTTATTATAAAAGTCGGTTATAACACGGATGAAACATAATAATGATAAAAATTGATGCTTTAAAGAAGGATTTTCTTGCCTCTATTATTGTATTTTTAGTTGCAATGCCTCTTGCAATAGGTATTTCAATAGCCTGCGGTTTGCCGATATACTGCGGTATTATATCCGGTATAATAGGCGGCATTGTTGTAGGGGCATTATCAGGCAATTCATTACAGGTATCAGGCCCTGCTGCCGGATTGATTCTTATTGTTGTTGATATACTTAATACGCTCGGAGCGGAAAAACTATTTCTCATAATTTTTGTAGTCGGGCTTATGCAGATATTGTTCGGATTTCTTGCTCTGGGCAAGTGGTTCAGGGCTATATCTCCGGCAATTATTCAGGGCATGCTTGCGGGAATCGGTATATCAATTTTTCTTTCACAGTTTCACATAATGCTTGACAGCAAGCCAAACAATTCTTTCATAGAAAATATTTTTGACCTGTGGAATGTAATCGTTAACTCTGTTCTGCCTATGGATGGCTCAAGTCATCATCTTGCCTGCATAATAGGGGTTTTAACTATTGGTATAATAATTGCCTGGGATTTAATACCGTCCAAGAAAATAAAAGCAATACCTGCTGCACTTGTTGCGGTAATAACAGCTTCACTTGTCGCCAATATTATGCATTTTGACATCAACTACATACAGGTAGACGGCAATTTCTGGGGAAGTGCAACTTTTATAAAACCTGAATTATTCAAATATGTGTTTGATATAAAAGTTTTGATAAGCGCGCTTGTAATAACATTTATAGCAAGTGCAGAAACGCTTTTGACCTCTACAGCGATAGATAAAATGAGCGACAAATCAAAAACAGACTATAACAAAGAAATCATAGCTCAGGGCGTAGGGAACTCGCTTTCCGGACTTGTCGGAGGTCTGCCTATCACCGGCGTAATAGTAAGAAGCGCCGCAAACATTAATGCACAGGCTCAAACTAGAATGTCCGCTATTTTACATGGCGTATGGATTTTGCTATTTGTCAGTTTTTTCCCTTCAATATTAAATTACATACCAATATCTTCGCTTGCCGCAATACTGGTTTACACAGGTTACAAGCTTGTTGATATAGATGCGGCAAAACACATTCTTAAACTCAGCAAGGGCGAATTCGCAATATATGTTATTACACTGGTTGCAATATTGTTTACAAATCTGTTTGAAGGCATTGTTGCCGGTTTTATATGCGCTCTCATAAAAAGTGCATACAAGGTGCTGAAAGTTGATATAGATACAGAAACCGACGAGCAAACCAACACAATAACTGCTAAAATCCACGGCAACATCACTTTTATACAGCTGCCCACTCTTATTGAAGCTTTAGAGAGCCTTCCTAAAAATAAAAATGTTGTATTGTGTGCCGAAAGACTCCACTACATTGACCACGCCTGCATTGATTTCATCAAAGAATGGGAACACGAACGTCAGGAAGAAATAAAATCACGCGGTTTAAATTATGATGTTCATGTTGCCTGGGAACAGATGAAAGAGACCTATCCATCTTTTAGATGGGGGCACTTCCACAAGGCTCACGAAGATAAAAAACAAAACAAAAACAGCGGTTTGCATTAAGTATTTGTCATTCTGAAGCATCAGGTTTTGCGGTAACATATCAATCGTTTGTGTTCAGAATCTGAACAGTTGGGAAATTTGGCTTAAATGGTTATGTAAAATCTTTTATGCGCTAAAATGAGTGCATTTATTATACGCTTTATTTTCTTTAGATACTTTTCTTTCTTTTTTGCGACGAAAAGAAAGAAAAGTATCGCAATACTCTACGAGCATCCTGATTCGTACGGCTCGCCTTCGGCTTGCCAACGACTCAAGCAAGAAAGAAAAAGACGCTAATCAAAAAACACTGTAAATTTTTAGAATAAATTTTGCATCCACTCCACTCTGTTTCGGTCTGTCAAAATTCACTCTAAAAACTAACAGTGTTTAGCCGTATTCCGGCGGCAAAGCCGCACACCGCTTACGCGGTAAGTGTTGTTATTTAATTTTCATTTCCGAGTGTGATAATACACAATAACGGCTCACTTTGTGAGCCGTAGGGGGTTCGGGGCGTAGCCCTGATGGAATACAGTTAGAGATTTTTAACGAAGGAATGAAAATTTACCGTACCGATTTTGACATTTTGGGAGTGGACGGAAATTTTCGTTTCTGAGTTTTAAAATCTCTTTTATACAGCGTTATTTTCTCTTTCTTTGGTTCATTTCTTTCTCTTTTGATCGCAAAAAAGAGAAAGAAATGAACATATAAAAACATAAAAAAATAAAACGTATTTATTTTACACTTTTTAATGTCGCAGTCCAGATTTTAGTCTGCCGATACAAGAACGTTATTCCCTGCCGACTTTCCAGCGTAAGCCGGCGGTAAGTGAGACACCGTTTCTGCCTCCGTTGTGTATCATTGCCTGGCCAAAAGCTAGGAATTTATCCTTAAATCGTTTTTG
>CALUQO010000017.1 GCA_944322935.1 Candidatus Gastranaerophilales bacterium
TTTATGAAAGAAAAAGTATTAGAAATTTTGGGTGATATGCTTTTAAACAGCGAAAGAATAAAAACTTTGTCAGATATATTATCATCAAGACAGAATCTTGAGCCGGAAATTTATGTACCGCTTCATTTTATTAATACTACAGCCTCTGAGCTGATTGAACAAAATAGCGAGGCCGAAACATTGCTTATGAAAAATTTTTAATATTGTTTATAAATTTCAAAATAAAAAGCTCCTTAATTTCTAAGGAGCTTTTATTAATTTTGGTTTTATGTCAGTTTGACATCGGGTTGCTTAATTTAGATTAAACACCTGCTGTTTTCTTTTGAGGTGCTGCACCCGGAATAGCCTGCCAGTTTGCGGCCATGATTTTTTTGAATGATTTAAGAGCTGTATCTTCGAGTTCACCGAGTTCGTCAGCAGCCATGATGAGTTCTCTCAATGGCATCAATGCTCTTTGATCTCTTAAAACACCCAGTGCAGCAGCTGCACCGGCTCTTACTAAATCATTTTCCTTTTTGTTTTGCATAACTTCAATCAAAGCAGGAACAGCTTTTTTGTCGTTCAATTTGCCTAATGAAGTTACTGCATAAATTCTGACATTTACCCATTCATCGTTCAGCATAGTGATGATTTTATCGACTGCTTTGGGGTTACCGATTTCACCAAGTGCTCTTGTTGCATCGCATCTTACGTTAACCTTTTCGTGGTCTAAAGATTCGATTAATGCGTCTGTGGCAACATCACCGATTTCGATTAACGCATCGGTAGCAGTGATACAAACTTGTGGATTTTCGTCATTCAATGCTTCAACTAACGGTTCAACAACTTCTTTGCCGCCTAAACGACCCAGCGCACGTGCAGCACGTACACGAACGTCAACGTTGCGGTCTTCTCTTAAAGATTCAATAAGAGGTGTAGTTGCTGTGATATCACCGAGTTCGCCGAGTGCTCTTGCAGCATACAAACGAACTGAACCGTTTTTGTCGTTTTTAAGAACATCAATCAGCGGTTCAACTGCCTGTGAATCGCCAATTTCTCCAAGAATACGAGCGGCATTATATCTAACTTTTTCGGAATTGCTTGTTCTCAAATCATTGAGTAATTCATCAAAAGATTTTTTTGCCTGTTTTTTTCTTGAGTTCACACTAATTGTCATGTCTTTCCTCCGACATTACCTACTTAAATTATTCCTACACGTATATATAAAAAACTTTTTTTTTGATTTATTGACTGTTTGGCATCGATTGTAAACAATTTCTTTACATATCTTTAAAAGGGTAAAGAGAACACTTATTCTTCTCTGTTTTTCTATTATAACATTTTTTTTGGCTCATGGAATACTTCTAAAGTTTAATTAGTATAAAAAACGTAATTTGTTTTTTAAAAAATAAAGTTCTTTATGTAAAATTAATATCTTAATTTTAAACAAAATTTGTAACGAATTGTTAATAAATTTGAAAAGGAATATTTTTGTGCACTTAATTTTTTAAAATCTTGTAAACATGGACTGTCAGGTACTTACCAGCCTTTTTTGCCTTCAAGCCAATCCAGTATTTTTATGATTGTCATGCCGACGAACGCACCCAAAAACAGTCCGTCAATTAATCTGATAAAATCGTTTGTTACAAACAAATTAAAATATTCTGCAGCAATTTCACCGATTGCCAGAGTACCTATGATTATATACACAATTTTGTGCATTTTAAATTTGTGCAGATAAGCATACATTGTTATTGCACCTGAAATATAACCGCCCATGCACCTTGCGCATATAGCTATAGGGTGGCCTAAAATTAAAAATAACGATGAGCCATGGACTTTGCAGAGTTTGTGTAAAAAATTATACAAAAAATCAGAAACAACAAAAACTTTCATAGAAGCCAGTGCCGGTGCGGTGAATGCAGCTATTACAACAAATACGGCAAATGTTGCAAACAGGCCGATTATTGCATTTTTAAAACTCCACTTTAAAATGTTGCTCATTTCTTTAAACTCCGACAGTATTATTTATATAAATAAATTATACATGTAAAAGACGTTTTTTATAGCTTTTTGTTCTTAAAACTTTTGCGTTCTTTATTACTTTGAATCAATAATCCCTGTGATAATATTTATTATGTAAGATTATTGGGGATTTTTATATTTTTCAGCCGGAAGTTTCATTTCAAATTCAGATACTGCGCTTCTGCTAGAGTTTAAAAACAACACAACTAAATAAAAATAAAAAAATTACATAATAAATATTATCAACAGATACAAATGCAGTTTAAATACTTTTAATTCTAAACGCTTTTACGACAAACGGTTTATTGCGGTAAAGCAAAGATTAATAGTATAATTGATTAGACTTAAGGGGTTTTATAAAAAATATGACAGAGGCAAATAAACAGAATAAAACAGATGTTATAGTTGTAGGCGCAGGCCCTGCAGGTGTCAGTGCCGCGGTTACGGTTGCACGTGGCGGTAAAAAAGTTGTGCTGGTTGAAAGGGGCAATTTTGCAGGCGCAAAAAATATGTACGGCGGTGTTATATATTCCCACGCTGCTGCTGAAATTTTCCCTAATTACAAAGAAGCTCCCATAGAAAGATTTGTTTCAAAACATAGTTACGTGCTTTTGTCGGAACAAGATTCCACTACAATATCTTATAAAAACCCTTCACATAACGAAAATGCTTTTGTTATAACACGTGCAAACTGGGATAAGTGGTGTGTTGAACAGGCAATAAATGAGGGTGTTTATTATGCACCCAACACTCTTGTTAAAGAGTTAATTGTAAAAGACGGCAAAGTTATCGGCATAAGAACCGACGTGGAAGAATATTATGCTGATGTGGTGATTATCGCTGACGGTGTAAACTCATTGCTCGCAAGACAACTCGGTCTTAGAAAAGACATGAGGCCTAAAGATGTATTTCTCGGCGTAAAAGAGGTTATTAAGCTTCCGTCAGAAGTTATTGAGCAGCGCTTTGGGCTTACAAATCATACAGGTTGTGCCATGGAGCTTGTCGGGGAGCCTTTTAACAATATGTTTGCAATGGGAATTATTTACACAAACAAGGATTCCGTTGCTGTAGGGCTTGGTGTTGCGCTTGAAGATTTAAAAAATCATAAAGTTAAACCGTATGAACTTTTGGAAAAGATGAAAACCCACCCGTTTGTTGCTGATATTATAGAGGGCGGAGAGTTATTGGAATATTCAGCTCACCTGATTCCAGAAGGCGGCTATAACAGACTGCCTCAATTGTATACTGACGGTGCAATGGTTACGGGTGATGCTGCAATGCTTGTTAACAACGTTCATTTTGAAGGAACCAATTTTGCTATGATAAGCGGCAAGTTTGCAGGAGAAACTGCTCTTGAGGCTTTTGAAAAATCGGATTTTACAAAAAATCAGCTGTGTTTGTATAAGAAAAAACTGGACAACAGCTTTATTTTAAAAGATTTAAGAACCTACAAAGATGTTGTAAAAACAATTACCGGAAGGTCAAATTCCATCGGGTATTATGCTCAAAAGGTTAATGAATTTTTTGAGATATTTACAACCGCCGACGGTGTTGAAAAAAAAGGAAAGTTCCAGAAATTTACAAAACACTTTTTTACAAAACGCAGTCTTGCGGAACTTTTTAAAGACGGTTTTGCCGGTATAAAAGTTATGTTTGATATATTGAAATAACGCTCGGATAACAGATATGAACGAAAAAATTCCTGAAAAAATTGAAGACAAACTCTTTAGCGTCAAGTACAAAACTGACTCTCAGTGCCATTTGAACCCTGACCAATCAAAATGCTTGCAATGTCTTGAAAAAACCTGTACAATAGTATGTCCGGCGAATGTTTACTGCTATAATGAAACAGAAAAAAAACTCACCGTAAGTTACGAAAAATGTTTGGAATGCGGTGCATGCAGAGTAGCCTGTAAACATATTGAATGGACTTACCCTAAAAGCGGCAAGGGCGTTCAATTTAAAAAATCATAAGTTTGCAAAAAATTAAAAGGAGAGAGGTATGAAAGAAGAATACAGCCACAACTACCGCAGATGGTACGACAAAGACCCGATTTTATCAAAATCCATGAGTACTCTGGAAAAATCGGACGACGAAACTCAGATTAAAGTTGCGTTGAATGTTATTAAAATTATTATCGAACACAACATTGCGGAACATACATACACGGGTGTTGAAGATATGATGACTGCAGTAGAAGACGGTCTTGTGGAAAAGGGCAAAAGCAGATGGTATGATCTTGATACAACCGTAAGAACCGCTATTAACATGCTTGAAAACAGCCCTCTGCCTGTTCAAAAAGCCGTTGCCAAAGAAATGGCAAAAATGGTTGTGGACAAAATTAAAGAAGATAAAGACGAACAAGACGACGACGAAACAGAAGAAAACGAATAATTCGTTTTTTAGCATATATACAAAATGGAAAAAATCTGGAAAACAAAAGAACTTGTTGAACCCTCGGAGGATTTGATTCAGGCTGCGGGGAACAAACTCCTTGCGCAGCTGCTTGTGCAAAGGGGCATGGACACCGTAAAAAAAATGCGGGATTTTTTGCAGCCTTCGCAGATGAAAATAACCTCTCCTTTTGCTTTTACGGATATGGAAAAATCCGTAGACAGGATTTTTGATGCCATAGAAAAGCAGGAAAAAATTATTGTTTACGGTGATTTTGACGCGGATGGCGTTACATCATCTTCTCTCCTTTACAAAACTCTGCGTCATTTAAACGCAAATGTCGAATTTTATATCCCAAACAGAGAAAACGAAAACCACGGACTAAACTCAAAAGCTCTTGTAAAACTGATAGCAAAACATAAAGCAAAGTTGATAATCACGGTTGATTGCGGGGTCAGCGATGTTGAACAGGTGAATTTTGCCAACGGGTTTAAGGTCGATGTAATTATTACGGATCACCACGAGGCCCCTGAAATTTTGCCAGAGGCTTTTGCAATTATAAACCCCAAAGCGTTTAATTCTTTGAAAAAAGATTTAACCGTAGAAGAAATCGAGGTGTTGAATCAGCTTGCGGGTGTGGGTGTTGCGTTTAAACTTGCTTGCGCTTTGCTTGAAAAAAAGGAAGATTACGATTTTGCAAACGAGCTTTTGCCGCTGGTGGCTGTCGGTACGATTGCGGATGTTGTGCCTTTGCTTTATGAAAACCGCTCGTTTGTGGAAGCGGGTTTAAAGCTTATAGAGCAGGGGGCGCATTACGGTTTGACAAAACTTTTGAGTGTCGGCGGTTATGATGTACAAAACGGTTTGACCTCCGAAAATATTGCTTTTGGCGTTGCCCCCAGAATCAACGCCGCAGGACGTTTGGATACGGTAGACAATGCCGTAAAACTTTTGATTTCGGATAACAAGGCGGAAATAGACCTTTGTGCGCAGGAGCTTGATAATTTAAACCGTATTCGTCAGGATTTGTGCGACAACATGTATGAAGAAGCGCTGGAAATGCTTCAAAACGAACCGCCGCAGGAAAGTATTATACTTTACAAAGAGGGCTGGCATATCGGGATAATAGGGATTGTCGCATCAAAACTTGTTGAAAAATTCTATAAGCCCGTATTTTTGATGACAAAAGATGAAAACACAGGTTTTATCAGATGTTCTTCAAGAAGTATCCCTGAAATTCACCTGCGAGATGCTATTGCTCAAAACGAAAACCTTCTGGAATATTTTGGCGGACACTCACAGGCTGCGGGGCTTGTGTTTGACCCTAAAAAATCCTCTTTTGAAACGGTTAAACATGCATTAAACGAAGCCGTAAAACTTCAGCTTGACGGAAGAAGACTCGTTCCTTGTATTGAAGCTGATTTGGAACTTGATTCTTCGTTTATTTCGATAGATTTGATTGATACTCTCTCAAAGCTTGAACCTTTTGGGGAAGGCAACAAGGCACCTTTGTTTATTACAAGAAATCTTATTTTAAACAATGTCCGCACAATGGGACAGAAAAATAACCATCTCAAAATATTTTGCGAAAACGAACAAAACAAACCTTTTGAGTGTGTGTATTGGAATCACTGTGAGTTAAACATTCCGCAGGGTAAAACTTTTGATGTTGTTTTTTATCCGAAGCTTAATGTCTTTAACGGGATTACGACGATTCAGCTTGATGTTCAGGATATAAAATCCGAGTTTGAGATAAAACAAACAAAAACTGATTTTAAATTTTATGACCACCGTAAAAAAACAGATATTTTCAGGCAAATTTGCGACTACCTGAACACTACAAAAGTGCCGACGGAAGTGTTTGCACAAAATAAAAGCGTGTGTGAAAATTTAAAACATTATAACGAGATATTTTCTCTTGTTCGCAGCAGAAAAAATCTTTCATCCTGCTCTCAGGTTATGTTTTTTGATTATCCCGCAAGCGAATCCGTTATGAGTGAAATTATCAAAAAAACCGGTGCAAAGGTTCTGCATTTTATGAATTACAACAACCAAAATATCGAGCCTCAGGAGTTAATAAAAAATATCTCCGGCATGTTGAAGTATGTTTCAAATGCCAAAAACGGAGAGGTTGTTCTTTCTGATATAGCTGATTTTCTTGGGATTTCCGATGAGGTGACGGAACTTTGTTTTGATATGCTCGAGTCGCTCGGTATGTTCGAAATAGAGAGCAAAAACGTTAATACATACAAGATAGTATTTTTGCATCCTGTTGAGTATTCCAAAGTACAGGAGAGTGATATGTTTGAGGAGCTGCAAAACGAGCTTCAAAAAATTTATGACTACCGCGCTAAACTTTTGACAATGCCGCTCGAGGAACTGGTAATCGGGTAAATATTAACAGGTTATGTTGTGTATTTTTTTATTAGAATTTTAATAATTCCCACAATTCAAGACCTAACGCGCCGGCCATTTTTTTCATATACAAAATAGACGGGTTTGCTTTACCTGTTTCTATTTCGCTTAAATAGCTCTGGTCAATATCCAGTTCTGCGGCAAATCTTTCCTGAGAAAAGCCTTTTGTATTTCTTAATTTACTTATCTTTTTGCCTAAATTTTCTAAAAATTCTTTTTCACTCATAATTTCATCCTGATGAATTGAATATTATCTATTGATTATAACCAGCAGTATAAATGTATGCAAAAATAAAAAAAAGGGCAAAACTATTCATATATCCCTAGTTACGCCCGTAATTGTAAATAATGGTAAGATTAAACTTTTAAGAAAGATAATTCAATAAAGACTGGTTTTGAATTATCGTATAAGCCTGCATTGATGCCTGATATGCGTAGTTTTGCTTTATGTATTCAGAAATTACTTCCGTTTGGTCAACTTCTTGCAGGTTTTGTTTTTGCGATTCCAGAATAATTTTTGTTTCATCAATAGTATTCTGTGTCATTTCCATTTTTGCGGAACTTGCACCGAAAATCGATTGAATTTCTGATACATTTTTAATTGAGTTTTGTATGTTATCCAGCTGGGCCGTAATTTGTTTTGTATCGGCAGGATCAAGATTGAGCGCGGCTTCCAAATCGCCTAAAACTTTAAATAAACCTTCGCCTGTCGGCGGGTCGGTTGTGTTGTCAAAGTTGCCGAATACTGCATCGCCTGCAATATTAAGGTCTACATATACACCGTCAGAAATTTCTAATTTTCTTGCATAACCGGGGTCGTCTGATGGTGTGCCGTGGTAAACTATTGAGCCGTCATCTTCTAATGTATATGCGGGAGTGGTTGTATTTGCTCCGCTAAAAATATACAGCCCGTTGTACTGCGTGTTTGCCAGTGCAACTATGCTTTCTTTAAGTTCGTTTATTTCGAGCTTGCAGGCAGTAATTGTTTCTGTGCCGCCTGCACCGTTAGCAGCCTGAATCGCCAGATCGTTAATTCTTTGCATTTTTTCTATTATTGTAGAAAAAGTCGAGTCTTGATAATCCAATTGAGTCGTCGCATTGTTAATATTGGTTTCATACGTTTCTATTTTTTGCAGACGTGTGTTTAAATCCATAATAGAAGTTGAGTCAATAGGATTTTCTGAAATATTAGTAAACTTTTTACCTGAATTAAGTTTGTTATATATTTCATACAGTTTATTTTGCTGCTCCATAAGGGAGTTCATCATACTGGAATTATTATAAGTTGTTGATCTTATTAACATATTGACCTCTTATTATGCTCCTAATTGGGTTATTATTTCCATTAAATCTGCTGCTGTATTAAATACTCTTGCCGAGGCTTCGTAAGAACGCTGGAATTTGATTAAGTCCGAGAGTTCCTGATTCAAATCCACACCGGTGTAGGCGTTTCTTTGTTCTTCGGCTTGAGTTGCGACTGATTGCTGGGCAGTGGCTGCTTCGTTTATTGTTTGTACTTTTGAACCTATGTCAGCTACAAGACTTGTAATAAATCCGCTCAAAGTTTGACCTTCGCCGGGTGGTGTTGAGTTACTTAAATCAGGAATTTTTAAGGTTTCAAGCTGATTAAATCTCTCAAGGTTAGATGTATTGCCCACGGCGTTAGGGTCCATATCGGCATCGCCTCGTGCTGTAGCAATAAGCTTAGGATCTTTTAAAATTGCATCATTAATTTTTATATTTGCTGCTGTAAAATCTCCGCCGCCTTCTGCCACAAAAATAGGTTCCGTTGCCTGAACAAGCTGTCCGTTTTCGTCTATACAATAGGGTATGGTGCCGTCTGCGGTTCCGGTTTGTATATTGTTCATTTCTTCGGCAAAGGCTTTGGCAATTCTGTCTATTTCGTCCAGAGTAGATTTGTAGCTGAGTTCTCCGTCAGCACCGGAGTCAATAATCGCTTTTATTGAGCCTGATGTGAATTGATCCGTAACGTCTGATTTTTTTACATTGCCCTCCATATCAAGAAGCTGGATTGCAACGGGGTTGTTTTCATCATCGGTTTGCACCGCATTCAACTGAAGCTTTTGTTCACCGCCTTCTACGAGGACTTTGTTGCCCAGATGAACATTCACCGTTCCGTTAGTGTTTGTTGTTATGGTAAGGGGCATTGCCTGCGAGATTTCGTCCAACAAAACATCTCTCTGGTCCAGAAGGTCGTTATTTGCACTTCCGCCTGCCATTGATTTTGATATTTCGGTGTTGATTTCAGCAAGCTGTGCCAGTTTGTCATTCAATTCATCAACACTCATTTTAATTTGTGATTTGTCAAAGCTGTCAGGGTCGCCTATTGTACCGACTGCCTGTTCTCTCATGGATTGCAGGCTCGAGGACATGCTGTTTAACATATTAGCAACATCTTCTGCTGCTTCAACAAAAGCTATGCGGTATGCATTGTTAGTCGGATCTGTTGTCAGAGCCTGTGAAGCCGAGAAAAAGTCTGACAATTTTTGCTGCAAACCTGTTGAACTCAATTCGTTGTTCAGCAAATTTTCAATATTATTTGTCATTGAACCTATCTGGTTGTAGTAGCCGTATTCCGTGTATTGTTCTCTAAAGTAATTGTCAAGCCACTGGGCACGGTTGCGGTTTATTGCCACAAGCTGTGCTCCGTTGCCGATTTGAAGGCTTCCGATTGAAGAACAATAATTATACGAGTTATAAGCCGGGATAGAGCTGAAGGCAACGCTTTGTTTTGAATAACCCGTGGTATTCATATTTGAAATGTTGTTGCTCACAACGTTTAATGCAGCTTGGTTGTTTGCAATTGAATGCTGTGACATATTCAAAATACTGATTAATGAAGTTGACATGGTTTTTTTCCTGTTTTTTAAGCTTCTTCTACAATTGATGACATTTTCAGCCTGTCATCTGTTATGTTCTGGCCTTTTGCATTGTATTCATTATTAACTGTTGTTACGCCTTTGAGCATTGCTTCA
This sequence comes from Candidatus Gastranaerophilales bacterium, assembly GCA_944322935.1. Lineage (GTDB taxonomy): Bacteria > Cyanobacteriota > Vampirovibrionia > Gastranaerophilales > Gastranaerophilaceae > Limenecus. Next base: position 9,811 of record CALUQO010000017.1, read on the forward strand.
ATAGTTTTACCCGTTAAAAGCAGACCGTGTTTTGTCAGTTCTATATTAATTTTTTCGAGTTTATAAATTCTTTTAGCAAGCTCGTTAACTTCTGCTTTTTTCTGTTCAAGCTTTTTTGCAGTTTGTTCATCTGTATTTTTAATTTTGTTGATGATATCCGTTATGGAAAATGTCGGGATATCAAGGGATTTTGTCACGTTTTTTCTTGCTTCGGACAGGTCGTTGATTGTTTTGTAAGTGTTGATAATTTTGGCATCAACATCATACAGGTCTGTGGCCTTGCCTTTGATAAGAATCTCTTTTTTATCCGTATAGAGTTTTTCTATATTTTTATAACCGTCAATTTCTTTATCTATGAGGTTTTCTAACTCTTTTATCTGTTTTGTAATCATGATGTTCTCCCGTGTTATTTAAAAATTTTTTCAGGCAAGGTATTCTACAATAACGCTTCTGCCGTAGCTTAGCCCGTATTTTATATCGTCGTCTGTCAGGTCGTTTTCTCCTACCATTTGCGCATATTTTTTGATTTCGTTTACGTTTTGTGATTTTAAAATTGAATCATCGTTTATATCAATTCCTTCTGAAATTTGAGGTTCGTTTGTTTGTATTGTTTCGGCGGAAGATGCGGCTTTTGTATTTTTAAATGCGTTTGCTGCATTTAAAAGTTGTATTGCGCTTACGTGTGATGAATTAACTGACCCTAACATTTATACTTATATCTCCTTGTCGACTCTTGGCATTTTCCCTGCAGTTGCAGCGTTAGCTGCGGTAATTTCATCAGCTTCTTTAGGAAGTGATTTTTCCATTTGTGTATAAATTTGTTTTGCAAAACCTACTGTTGAGTTCGGGTTGGAAGCAATCTGGCGTCCGACTTCGTTAAAGATAAAGGATTTGAATTTATCCATGTATTTGTCATCACTGCCAAAGATTCCGCCTTCTTTGTCCACGCTTTTATCCAGTGCGGAAATCATTTTTGTCACAAATATGGCTTCAAATTCTGTTGAAACTTTTTTTAACTGGGCTTTTTGTGAGCCGAGTCTTTTGATGTTATCGAGAGTTTGAACATCCGTATTGATGATATCTGCGGGTAATGATGATGTTTGTGCTGATATAAATGACATGTTATATTACCTCTATTTCCGCCTGAAGGCTGCCTGCTTCTCGAAGTGCCTGCAGGATTGATATTAAGTCAATCGGGGCAACGCCGATTGCGTTGAGTGCTCTGACTAAATCATTGAGCGTGCTGTTAGCAGGCATGGTGACAAGGCTTCCCGTACCTTTGTTAACCGATATTGCGCTGTTGGCGAAAGCTGTTGTTGAGCCGCCCGTAAACGGTTCGGGCTGTGAAATCTGATTTGTTGTTTGTACTGTTACCGTTATGTTTCCGTGAGCAACTGCAGCCGGAAGGAGTTTAACTTCGCTGCCTATGACAACAGTTCCTGTTCTTTCGTTAACAACGACTCTTGCTTTGTCGTTTGTTGCATCCACCATCATGTTTTCGAGTATTGAAAGGAATGCGATTCTGTCGTTGTTGAATTTTGCGGGGATTGCAACTTTGATGCTTGAACCGTCCATGGCTCTTGCTGCAGTGACGTTTTTGCTTATTGCATTTGCAACTCTTGTTGCCATTGTGTAATCCGAGCGGTCAAGCAGAAGTGTCAGAGAATTTTCGTCCCCGATTGTAGTGTTAATATCTCTTTCAACAATACCGCCTCTGGGAATTCTTCCGGTTGTTGTAATGGCCGTTCTTGTGCTGGAGCCGTTGGAGTCTTTTGAAATACCGCCGACTGATACGGGCCCTTGACCTATTGCAACAATTTCTCCGTTAGGTGCACGCAATTGAGTTTGTACAAGTACACCGCCTTCAAGGCTCTTTGCGTCCGCCATTGTGGAAACGGTTAAGTCAATCTGGTCGCCGTTTTTAGCAAACGGTGGAACTGTTGCCGTAACGAGAACCGCAGCTGATGAACCTTTTTGGATGTAGTTTGATTGTTCAATTACCGTACCGAGGTTTTTTAATAACATCTGGTTTGTAATCTGGGTTGAACGGGAGTTGTCGCCTGTACCGGGCAAACCTACCACAACACCGTAACCGACAAGCTGGTTGTTTCTGACACCTTTTACGTGGGCAATGTCTTTGATTCTTACCATTGCCGACATTGTTTCTATCGGAAACAGACCGGTTATCATTAATGTTATTAAAAGTATTGTGAATAATTTTTTCATTTTTATTATCCTGTTTTTGTTTGTTATTAGAACAGATATCTTACTGCTCTGTTGATGAAGCCTTCGTTGCCTGCTCTTGTTACAGAACCTTTGCCTGCCAGTGCGAATTGCAGGTTAGCCACGTTTCTTGAGCTTACCTGACCGTTCTGGTCAATCCATCTCGGGTCTACAACACCGCTTACGAGAAAATCAACTCTTTCCGTTCCGTTCAGTATTGTTTTTTTACCCTGTACCATCAGGTTTCCGTTAGGTAAAAGTTGTACAACCTGTACTGTGACATAATCGGTCACGCCCATTGAACGCTGGTTTGAGGTTGTACTTTCTACGGTGTTGGAACCCCCGAAGTTGTTAAACTGATTGTTTAACGGAGTGCCGGGTAAAATTTTGTTTAAGAAGTTTGTAAAGTTGTCGACGGTATTTGAAGATCTGTCAGCGGAATAGTTTAACGAATCGTTGACAGTAATAGTTTCGTTTAAAACGATTGTGACAAGGTCGCCGACAGAACGTGCTCTCACGCTGCCAAAGAGAGATTTAGGCTCGGCATAATAAGATTGCGAAGCTCCGAGCACATAAAGCGATTCCGCTTTGGCGCTTTCGACTCCTGACAGCAGCATTAAAACTGCCGCAAGTGCTATTATTATTTTTTTTGTATTTTTAATCTTAGCCATTTTTTATTTTATCTCTCCCCTGAAAAAATTTTTTATATCTGTACAAGCACCTGATTTGTTCCTATGACTTCGCCTGTATATATTTTGTTAAACCTTTTGTTTTTTACCTGAATCATATCGCCTTTGTTGCCCTGCATAAGTGCCGTGCCTTCCACAGAGACGGTCAGGTTTGAATTTGTTTTGAAGTTTACTGTCACCATTGCATTTTTAACAACATCGGGTTTTGCCATGGTATATCTTTTTGTGATTATGTCACCGGGATAAAACATCTTTTTGGCAACAAGTTCTTTTGATATATCGTTAGCATTCACCGTGTTATCGAGGTTGCCCATGATATCAACTTTTTTAAATTCCACGGATTGAAGAGGTATAACTTTATCTCTTGCTATAACTTCTTTTGCAACTGCAACATATTTGTAGGCTTTTGTTTCAATCGGGACATAATATGTTCTTGCGTATGAATTGTTAACTTTGATATTTACCTTTTTAAATTCTTTGGCGGTCATATTGTTGTAACCGTTGGAAACAATTTCTACGGTTACTTTCCCATCAGGAAGATTAAAGCTCTGTATGGGAATATGTCCGACAGTAACATCACACTCATCAAGGTCATATTTTTCCAGATCTTTTTTAGCCTGTGCAGCAACAAGAGATTTAAACTTTTCTGCGGGAAGAACCTGAGCAAAGCACTGTGAAGCGAGTCCTGTTAATACAAAACCCGTTAATGTCAAAATTGTTAAAGATGTTTTAATTAATTTTTTCATGCTGCTTTCTTTTTTATCTGAAATTATTAGCTGACAATCTGGTTGGTTGTTCTTAAGATATCAGAGGCTGCCGTAATGATTTTTGAGTTTGTTTCAAACGCTCTTTCCGCTTTGATAAGGTTAATCATTTCGTCAACGATTTGTACGTTAGAGCCTTCTAAAAACGCCTGTTGAATTGAACCCAAACCGTCCTGATCGGGGGTACCCGGAATAGGAGTACCTGAGGCGGGAGTTTCCACAAACAGGTTGTGGCCTATGGATAACAAGCCTGCAGGGTTTTGGAATCTTACAAGCTGAATTTGTCCGACAATTGTTTGTGTGTTGTCATTGCCTACTTTAACGGAAACGTTACCGTCCGGTGTGATGTTAACCTCGGTTGTGTTTTGCGGAATTGTGATTTGCGGCTGCAGAAGATATCCGTCTGATGTACACAACTGACCTACAGCATCGGGAGAAAAAGAACCGTCCCTTGTGTAAGCTAAAGTTCCGTCAGGTCTTACAATCTGGAAGAAGCCTTCACCTTCGATAGCCATATCATATTTGTTGCCTGTGCTTTGCATTACGCCGCCCGTCATAACTTTTCTTGTGGCAGAAGTTTTTACACCCAGCCCGATTTCAACACCGACAGGCTGATAGGTACCCTGTGTAATCATTGCACCCGGCGTTCTTACTGCGGTTGAGAGAAGGTCTTGAAATTCGGCTCTGGACTTTTTGAAACCTGATGTGTTAACGTTAGCAACGTTGTTAGCCACAACGTCCAAATTGTTTTGTTGTGCTATCATCCCTGTTGCTGCTGTCGTTAGTGATCTTAACATTTTATTTTATCTCCCGTGGATTATTTTTTATGAGTTTAGTCTGCCTAAATTTATTGTTTGTGAAAGCTGGTTTGATTTTTCTCTTACCAGTGTACTGAGTGTTTCATAGTTACGTGAAACATTGATTGAATTAATCATTTCGTTAATTACATTTGCGTTGGAAAGTTCGATTGCGCCCTGTTGAATTGAAAATTTTTGTGCTCTTAATTCAGGGTTTGTATTTATGTCTTTTGGAACATACATTGAGGTGCCGATGGCCATCATGTTATCTTTGTCCGCAAAATCAAAAATACCTATTCTTTGCAATGCCTGAGTATTTTCATTTCTTGTTGCAACAATCATCCCGTCTTCGTTTACAGTCAATTGTTTTTCCGAACTTATGTTTAGTTCGACCATATTCAAACGGATGGGCTGGTTAAGTTCGTCTAAAACAAGGTTGCCCTGCATGTCGGTTAATAGGTTTTGAGAATTTATGCAAAAAGAACCGTTTCTTGTGTACATAATGCTGCCGTCGGGTGCTCTCAGTTTAAAGAAGCCGTCGCCTTCAATCCCTAAATCAAGCGGGTTGTCCGTTCTTGATAAAGTGCCTTGAGAAAATTCGTGGACAAGTTTGTTTGTAACAGAGCCCATGCTTATTTCGCCGACCAATCTGCCGTCGTGGTTTTTGGGGTTGTTTCTTTCAACGGGTTCTTCAATGAGTGCATTGTAAACGTTTCTGAAAGACAAACCTTCTTTTTTATAGCCCGCTGTGTTAACGTTGGCTATGTTGTTTGCGATGGAATCCTGAAAATCAATCAGGCTCATCATACCTTTTGCTGCTATGTCGATACCTCTTGAAATCAAGATTGACCTCCCTGTGCCGAGTATTTTTGATACATACTCATGATATTTTTAACGTAGTTTTGTGTTTCTTTATAAGGCGGTATGCCGTTATATTTTGCAACTGCATTGGGGCCTGCATTGTATGCGGCAAGGGCAAGAGATTTGTCGCCGCCGAATCTGTCTAAAAGGCCTTTAAGATATTTTGTTCCGCCTGCGATGTTTTGCTCCGGGTCATAGGCATCTTTTACGCCAAGTGAATTAGCAGTAGCCGGCATAAGCTGCATTAATCCCATTGCCCCGCAGTGAGAGGTTACATCGCTTTGAAAACCTGATTCCTGTTTTATAACCGCTTTAACAAATGCACTGTCAAGACCGTTTTTTGCGGAATATTCTTCAATAAGAGCGTCTATATCTGCATTGCCGTCCGGTTTTGAAACTAACTCACTGGAAAATATTTTTTGTGCAAACGGGGTGTCTTTTACTTTTTCCGGTTTTTTAGACATGTTGGCATCAAGAATTTTTTGAAAATCCTGATTTGATGTGACAGGATTTGTGCCAAAAGAATTTAAGCTGTTGAAAGTGCTTTCAATAGCTTGTATGCGTCTTAGAGTAATATCTAATCCCGTAAGTTCCACTATTCTTTTTTCCTGCCCAAGTTAATTTCTTACCATTATCGGGAGATAATACACTCCCTCATACATTAAATTACTCTATATGCAGTATTTTCTCATCAACCCGATGGTTGAAATTTTTTTGGGCATATTGACCATGTGGTTAATAGTAATTTTTAAGCGTTTATTATAATTCCGACGGATTAATCAAATAAGGGTCATCTACGGGGGATGTGATTTCCGCACAGAAACGATTTTGACTGTAATTGCACCTGTATATTTTATCAAGATATTTACCGCGTACACCCATTGCATTAAGCCCGACAGGAGCAGGCGGCATATAAAATATTTCTTTTAACAGTGCATACAATTTTGTCAGATATTTTTCATAAACTATAGTCGCTACCATGCCTATAAAAGCAAGGAGTAAAAGAACAATGTCTTTGAATTTAATTAATATTTCTTTCAGATATTTCACGAGCACTCCACATAAAGCTATTTTCAATGTATAATCTTATTAATGAAATTAAACGTATAGTCAACAAAAATTAATTAAAGTATGAAAGGATAAATTATTATGGCAGGAAAAGTAACAAAAGACATGGGTCTTATAGAGATAGTCCAAAATCATCCGGAAGCATTAGAAGTTTTTGCAAAGTATGGTCTTGGCTGTATTGGTTGTGCAGCTGCAAGATATGAAAATCTCGAAGCTGGTGCAAAAGTTCACGGTGTGGATCCCGATGTTATGGTTGCGGAAATTAATGCATTAATTGGTGAATAATTTATTAACTTTGATAAAAAAATACTCCCAAAATAAAATTGGGAGTATTTTTATTTTTTATTTAAAAAATTTTATTTGTTCTTTATTTCAATAGGAACGGTAGCATATCTTATGCAGCGATAGATTGGATTGTCTACCGGTTTTTTGTATGTTTGAGTTTCTTTTTCTTCCGTCAAAAAATCATCTGCATCACGGCCGATTAAAAATTTCATAAACGTTAAACTATACATTAAAGAACACCTACGCTTTCCACTTATATATATAAACACAAGCAAATATCATTTTTTGCATGATTTTTAAAAATGTTTACAAAATTTTAACAAACGATTCACGATTAAAAATTTAATCGTGATTTTTGATATTTTTCTTATAAATACAATGGAATATTAATTTATGTTACAAATTTAGTCTCAAGGTATAAAGTTTTTTGAATAATAGCCGATAGATTTCATGTATAAAAAATCAGTGAAACAAGATTCGCAAAAATAACAGGGTTTTGCGATTACAAACAATGATTATAATCTGTCTAAAGACATTTTATAAATAGTGTATTAGTTAAGTAGAAAGTCCAGGAAGAACATGATTCTCGAATACTCTGTAAACGAAGCACAAGTTCAGCCGGCATGGCTAAAGACTCTTTACGATTTGGTTGAAGAGTTAAACTGCAAGTGCAAAACCTACATTGATGAATCTTACAACAGATCCTACAAGCAGTTCACAAGAACAAGAACTATTCAGGTCTATGGCTCGGAAACAATGCTGTCTTGGTTAAAGTTAAGGATGGAAAGATATGCTCATTTCATCAACGCTTTTAATGATCAGGCAGAAATCCAGACAAGCATGAAGGAAGAACACGACGAAGAAGAATAAATTATTCTCCTTTCAATTTTCTGTTCATAAGTTTGTTCAGCAGTTCTTTAGGCGTAATGTCCGTGTAAACAGCTTCATAGATTGCCGAGGATATCGGTACCTCTATATTTAATTTTTTTGCCAGTTCACAAACAGCTTTGGAAGTTTTTACACCTTCTGCCACAGAGCCAAGTTCTTTTAAAATGTCATCAATCTTTTTGCCGTGACCAAGCATTGACCCCACGGTAAAGTTACGTGACATAGGGCTTGAGCAGGTGGCAATCAAATCCCCCATGCCGGAAAGTCCATATAATGTTGAAGGTTTTGCACCCAGTGCAACGCTGATTCTTGTAATTTCCGCCATACCGCGTGTAAGTAGTGCACCGCGGCAGTTATCGCCGAGTTTCATTGCATCAGCAAAACCCGAGGCAATTGCTATAACATTTTTCAAACTTCCGCCGAGTTCAAGGCCTATTATGTCATCATTTGTATAAAGTCTGAATTTTGACGGCACTGTCAATTTTTCCTGTAAGAATTTTGAAATTTCCGGCCTATTTTCGCAAGCTACAGATGCTGCAGTAGGACAGCCCATTAAAACTTCTTTTGCCAGAGTCGGGCCCGAAAGCACAGCTATGTTTGCGTTTGGAAGTTCTTCTTTCATAACTTCGCTCATACGCATCAAAGACGGAAGTTCAAGCCCCTTTGAAGTGTTAACTATTATTTGGTTATTTTTTAAATTCAACTTTGCAAGGTTTTTACATACCTCTCTTATACCCGAGGTTGCTACTACCATAAGTATTATATCAGCATCTTTGACTGCTTTTGCAAGGTCAGAAGTTACTTCAACTTTGTCTTGCAGTTGAATTTCAAGCGGTTTTGAGGTATGTTTTCTTGTGCGTAATTCTTCCGAAATATCAACGTGTCTTCCCCAGACACAAACTTCATCGAAATTGTCCGTCAATAGCCAGGTTAAAGTTAACCCCCAGCATCCCGCACCTAAAACCGTAAGTTTCATAATCCGTCCTTTTTAGTCTTTCCGTTTAATAATTATAGCTTTATTATCCGCAAAAAGACAAGTTTTATACATGCATAAAGCTGATTATTGTATATTTAATTTTCTGACATAAGCTTTATTCTGCTCAGAAACGTTTGGTGAATCTAAAATAACATTACGAAACAGATTTGCTGCAGTAGTATTATTATTTTTTATTGCATTTTTCATATAAAGTTCTATAGCGGCAACTAAAATTTTATTCAGCTCTAACGCTTTGTGCAAATCAGAAACTCCGCCTGATGCATCTTCTGCGGACATAATTTTGGCTATGCCTCTATCAAGATACATAACACCTTTCATATAGTTTGTGTCGTCAATCACGGCCTTTTTTTCCTCCGCACTGAGCGATTTCATAGATTTCACATTATTTTCAATAGCTGTAAAACATTCCAGAGCCTCATTAGTATATTTTATTACATCGGAATAAGCAGACTGATTCAAAGCCATATCTGCGTTATTTGCGTAAGCCATGCTCTGCTCCATCAATTTTTCAATGTTTGCATCTTTTTCTTTGTTTATTGTTTTTGTTTCGGCAGCTTTGGCATCGTTAAAAAATGTATGCACAAATCCGGCAGCGATAAATACAGTTAATACAACAAATGCTGTTACAATTTGATTTTTTGTCATTTTACATTCTCCTTAATTTCTCTTTTAGGTTAAAAATTTTTGTTTCCTGCATATTTTATAATACAAATATTGCCGGCTCTGTAAACTTTGTGATATAGATACTATAGCTTTTTATCCGTTAAAAAACAATGTCGTAAACTTTAAAAATTTCTTCCGATTGTGTTAATTTTTCGTGATAAAAAGTCAGAAAATCGGCATTGCTTTTTCCCTTCTGTATTTTAGACAGGTTCATAATTCTTTTTTTCTTTTACAAGTAATGATTTAGGTCATCTTTTTATTTTTATAAATATGATACAAGCTGCAGAATAAATTTCATTTCAGTTCACCGCTTCAATTTGGAAGACTAATACGCAAAAAACATAAAAACCATAAAAAAATCAGACCTTTCGGTCTGAGTTTACTGCATCTATTCAAATTAAAATTGTAAACGGGGGAAAAAATCTTTTGTTATAATGTTTTGGCTAAAATATATTATGCTCTGTATAATATATTTTGAGTTGAATCATAGCTTTCGATAGCGTCTTTCAACTGTTGAGCATGTTTTGTTGTTTCATCGGAAAATAAAACATCTTTAAAGAAATTGATTTTGCTCATAAAGTTGCTTTTGTTTCTTTTATCGTTAGAAGATTCAACAAATGCTTCCAAAATAGCCGGAGAAACACTGTCTGTTTGAGATTGTTTAAAGACAGGTCTTGTGGCATATTGTTTGTTATTATTTATATTTGAATAGCTATATGTATTTATGCTATTAATTTTCATTTTTTTCGTCCTTATGTTGTGACTTGTTTTTAATTAAGTGTTTTATCTACACTATTTAGTACATTTTTATTATGTACTATAAACTTTTCTTTGTCAACCCTTCTTAAAAAATTCTTAATATCTTCCCAAAAACTGCATTATTATTACATTTGCGATAAAGTGCATTTTATACACTTAATCATTAATTTTATACTATTTTTATTCAATCCGATAAAAAATCAGAAGAATTATTAAAAAATACCCGACCGGCTAATTGTCTTAAAACCGATTTTAAAGTTATATATAATTAAATCTTTTTCATACTTCCAACTATTCTTAATTCCAGACAGCTAGGGCTTTTCTAGACCAAAGCCCTATTTTTTTTATCTATAATTTTAATAAAAAATATAAAAAATAAAGTGTAAATTAAACAATTATTTTTTAAGATCAATATTCTTAAAGTCCGGCTAAAACCCTATTCTTTGTTAATTATAGACCCGACTATGACGTCATAATTCCCTGTTGCTTTTAAGATAAGGTCGCATAACTCTCTTACAGCACCTCTGCCGCCGTTTTTAGAGGCGACATAGCCTGCATAATTACGAACCTCTTCCACTGCATCATGCGGGCATGCCGGCAATCCGACAACCTTCAAGCAGCAAATATCAGGCAAATCATCGCCCATATAAGCAATTTCTTCGGCCTTCAAATTATATTCAATCATTAAATCTCTAAGAGCGGCTATCTTGTTTTTACATCCTTCAACAAGCTTTGTCATACCGAGGTTATTAAATCTATGACGAACTGTTCCGTTCTGGCGTGCCGTGATAATAGCAGTAACAAAGCCTGTTTTGTTGAGCATAACAATACCCTGACCGTCTTTTGCATTAAAAGTTTTATACTCAACGCCATTTTCATCAAAAACAAGCGACCCATCCGTCATAACGCCGTCTACGTCGAGCACCAGCGCTTTTATTTTTGATGCTTTTTCAAATATTTCTTTTTCGTAATTCATTACGCAACACCTGCTTTTAAAAGGTCATGGATATGTACAAGCCCTACGGGTTTACCTGCATTGTCACAAACTGCAAGCGAGGTAATCGAATGTTTTTCCATAATATGCAATGCTTTTGCCGCCAAATCAGTATCCTGAATGACTTTGGGATTTTTTGTCATAACATCTTTTGTAACAAGCGAAGAAGTATTGTTATATTTTAACAGTGTACGCCTGATATCACCGTCTGTTAAAATACCCGTCATAATTCCATTATTATCAACCATAATGGCACATCCGAGCTTTTTATCAGAAATAAACTGGATTGTGTCATGGAAGTTTGTATTTTCACTCAATACAGGAATACGTTCACCTGTAATCATCAAATCTGAAACGTGATAGAGAACTCCTCTGCCAAGAGCGCCCGACGGATGGAACATAAGAAAGTCTTCTTCTGTAAAGCCGCGCTTTTTAAGCAAACATATAGCGACAGCATCACCCATTGCCAGAGTAGCTGTAGTACTGGCCGTGGGGGCTTTACCCAGAGGACATGCTTCTTTTTCAACAGAAACATCAAGCACAACATCTGATTTTTTGCCGAGGGTTGATTCTTTTTTACCGGTCATTGCAATCATTTTTACACCAAAACGCTCAATTAACGGCAAAAGATTCATTAACTCTGCTGTTTCACCGCTGTTAGAAATTGCTATAACAACGTCATCACGGGTAATAAGACCGGAATCCCCGTGTGTGCTTTCTGCAGGGTGAAGAAAATATGACGGTGTACCCGTAGAGGATAATGTAGCCGCAATCTTCCTTCCTATATGACCTGATTTGCCCATGCCTGTAACAATTACACGGCCTTTACAGTTATACAGGATATCTATAGCTTTTTCAAAATCCGCGCCGATTCTTTCTTTCAATTTTAAAATAGAATCAGCTTCAATTTGTAAAACCTCCAGAGCTAAATCATGAATGGAGTTAATTTTATTCAAAGTCTGCAGCATATTACCTCAACCTCAAGCAAAAGTTTATCTATTACTCAATTATACGACAAATTAACAACTGTATGCAAAAAATTTAGCAATATTTGTTATAATCTGTGTTGTGAAAGATATAATAAAAAAATTATTTAATGAAAATACCCAGATAAATATATTAGTGCTGCCTGCATTGATAGGTACTTTGATATTTATTGTAATCCCCGTGTTTTTTTCATTTTATTTAAGCTTTTGCAGATGGGATTTGCTCTCGGATATAAAGTTTATAGGACTTAAGAATTATATAGAGCTTCTGTCATCACCGGCTTTTGGCTTAATAATAAAAAATACCTTTGTTTTTGCAGTATCGACAGCGGTTATTGCAATAATTATCCCTCTGGTGCTTGCTGCAGTATTAAATAATAAAATAAGAGGAACAGAGTTTTTTAAAACAGCATACTTTTTACCTTTTATAACACCAATGATAGTAATAGCCATTGCATGGGAGTGGATTTTTGACCCCAATAACGGCCTTTTGAATTATATTTTGAAAGCAAATATAAACTGGTTGTACGACACCAAAACAGCAATGCTTGCTCTCATAATAGTTTCGGCGTGGAAACTCATCGGCTACAATATGGTTATTTTTCTCTCAGGCTTTTCTTCCGTAAACCCGAATCTCTACGAGGCATCAAAAATAGACGGCGCAAACGAAATACAAACCTTTTTTAAAATCACACTGCCCCTTCTCAGCCCGACAATATTTTTCGTACTGGTTATAACGACTATTTCATCGTTTCAGGTGTTTGACCTAATTTATCTTATGACACAGGGCGGGCCGATGAATTCAACAAATGTGCTTGTGTACTGGATATACAAAAACGCCTTTGAATTTTTTAATATAGGTGAAGCATCTGCCGGCGCTTATATACTATTTTTAATAATATTACTTTTAACAATTGTACAGTGGAAAACACGCAAAAAATGGGTATTTAACGAATAATAGAGTTTATAACTCTTTCAAGCTCCTCAAGAGCGTTATCCAAATCATCGTTAACTATTGTGTAATCATAGTTTTTAGAACACTCTATTTCTCTGCGTACTTCGTGCAAACGTCCCTGAATAGTTTCTTCATCTTCTGTATTTCTTCCTCTGAGGCGGTGTTCAAGCTCCTCTAAAGAAGGTGGAAGAATAAAAATTAATACGGAATCAGGAAGTTTGTTTTTAATTTGCAAAGCACCTTTTGTTTCTATTTCCAGTATAAGATTTTTTCCCTTATTGAGGTTTCTTTCAACCCATGCCTGTTTTGTGCCGTAGTAATTTCCGTTGAATTCAGCCCATTCCAAAAAGTCACCGTTTTCAACCTCTTTTAAAAATTCTTCTTTAGTTACAAAAAAGTAATTAACACCGTCAATTTCACCGGGGCGCGGGTTTCTTGTTGTTGCAGAAATAGAAACCTCAAGCTGAGGATTTTTTTCAAGCAGCCTTTTTAAAAGTGTGCCTTTTCCCACACCGGACGAACCAGATATTACAAATAGTTTACCCTTTTTTGTGTTAGTTTCCATATTGTTTAACCGTATTGTTTCAAATTATACATAAATAATTTTTACATAGCAAAAAATTTTCTTTCCTGTTGTTTACATCTGATATGATTAACCCCGTTTCAAAGAATTATATATATTCATATACAAACACGGATTATAATAAAAAACCTCAACAACAGTCAAAGGCAAACAAAGTTTTTGATTTAAACAATCTGCCCTCTTACAAATATCAAATATCTTTCGGCAAAAATAAAGAAGAAGAAATAAAAAAATATTTAAAAAGGAGAAAAAAAAGATTAACAGCTCAAAATATATCGTACAAAGACATAAATCAATATGATATAAATAAACTTGAAGGAATACAAAAAGGTATATATGTTTTTGACGGGTTATCAATGGAACAGATAAAATACCTTGCACTGCATTCCACGGAATTTGTCCTTCAAAGAGGCTGTCACAATATGTGCGCCCACTGTTATGCAAACGCAATGCCGCCTTCACACCAAAAAGCATCTGATAAAATAAACAAAATTGATTTTGAAGACTTTGAAAAACTTTATTGCGGATTCAAGGAACTCAACAAAAGACTCGGTTTTAATATTTTTAAAAGCTCAAAAAATGAATACAACACGCTATTCCATGATGCAGATTCATCTATGATATTTTTGCGGGACAATAACGGAAAAACATATGACTACCTTACTCTGGCAAAAATGATAAATGAAATTACACAAAAAAGTGTTTTGTTTGATACTGCAGGCTGGAACACAAAGGACAAAAAAACACAGGAAAGAATGGAAGAGCTTGTCCAAAAAGCTATATCTTCAAATGATTATGATTTTGTGGAGTTCAATCTTTCAGCAAACCCTTTCCAATCACTAAATAATCGTGCATTACAACATTTAAAATCAGGGAATTATGAAAAATACGAAAAATTCCGTGATTTGTATACGACAAGAATGGCTAAAGTGCTGTTTACATTAACACCGCTGATAGAAAAAGAAAAACTTAATATTATATCAAGAACACTTCCCAATGAAACAAAAGATGCCAAAGGGTACAGGGAAGACGACCTGCTCGAGCTATACAACGAAATATTCACAAAGCTGAGAAAATTATATAAACAGGATTACGAAACAGGTATACGCAAAGTAATAAAAAACGAAGAGCAAATACAAAAAAATCTTGATTACCTGAATAAAAAAACAGAAGACGTTGCAACGAACATGGGTATTAACGGCAGATTAAAAAACCTTGTTACGGATAAAAAGATACAAGCTTACAAAAAAACACAGGCACGCACATACAAAGATCCGCAAAAAGCGGCCAAAACATTTTATGAAGGCATAATTGACATAAACGGCAAGCTTTATATAACAAACTGGTACGAAAATTACCTTACAGATATTCAGCTTAACTATAAAAACAAAGACAAAAAAACAGCAGAAATAAGCCCAGCTCTCAATAAACAAATTGTTACCACAGATATGATAAAAGACTAATTAATTCAATAAAAAAAAGCCTGCTTTCGCAGGCCTAGAAAGAAATACTGTATATATTGTAACTGTAAGATTATTAGTCTTACTAACCGTTGAGCAGGCTGATTGCGATTTGAGGCAATGCATTTGCCTGAACAAGGAGTGAAGAGGTCGTTTGTTGCAGTATTTGATATTTTGTATAATTAGCTGTTTCTTCCGCAATATCCGCATCCATAATTGTGGATTGAGCTTCCGTTAAGTTTTCAATTGTCGTTGTTAACGAATCTGTTGCAGCATCTAATCTGTTTTGAGTTGCACCGATTTTTGCTTTTTTATCATTAATATTTGTTACAGCTGCATCAAGCATTGTTATGTATTGAGCAGCAGCACTGGCATTGGCAAAAGCAGCATCGAGGTTTCCGCTAAGACCATCAGCCGGAGTAAGAGCAGGCATTGTTCCGGTAGCATCCGCACCGAGAGTAGTTGAGTCAACCGTCTGGAAGAAATCAGCATCAAGTTTAATACAGTTTGCTGCTTCATCAGAGTTTGCACCTACCTGCAGTCTTAAACCAATATCCGCAAGCTGGCTGTTACCGTCCAACAGTGTCAAGCCGTTAAAGTTTGAATTTTTTGAAATACGGTCAATTTCCGCCAACCTTTGAGAGACTTCATCTTTCATTGCGTTCATTGAATTTTCATCGTAAATACTGTTTGCTGCCTGAACAGCCAAATCCCTTATACGTTGAATATTATCAAGCATAACGTCAAGGTCGCCTTCAATTACCGCCAGCACATTTGTGCCTGTTGTAATATTATTTTTTGCAACTTTCGAGCCTCTTATTTGAGTATCTAAATTTGTAGCAATGTACAGGTTTGCGGCATCATCACCAGCTCTGTTAATTTTATAACCCGTTGACAACCTTTCCATTGCCGTAGACATTGCACTTGTTGCTTTGTTCAAATTACTAACCGCCTTTAGGGCAGTTACGTTCGTGTTTACTACAA
Organism: Candidatus Gastranaerophilales bacterium; assembly: GCA_944322935.1. Classification (GTDB taxonomy): domain Bacteria; phylum Cyanobacteriota; class Vampirovibrionia; order Gastranaerophilales; family Gastranaerophilaceae; genus Limenecus. The sequence continues at coordinate 25,767 of CALUQO010000017.1, forward strand.
TAGCCATAATACAGTTTTCCTTTCTTAATTCATTTCTCTCTTTGCCGTCACACATACGTGTATCGGACAAATACAGTTACAGTATTTCTGTTAATTTTGTAATGTGGTGTTGTGGTGATTTAATGGCCAAAAAATCATTAACCGTTTTGCAACAGCCTGAGGCAATTACAAAATTTTCAAAAAATCGCAGCACGCCAAAAGCCGCGCTATATGTGATTTAGTGATGGTTAATTTTTCTTCACACTTATTAATACGGCATTTTAAAAGATTTCTAGATTCTTAAAAAGTTATATTTTTCACTAACTAAAGTATGGTATTTGCAAAAAAATTAAAGTTTAATAAAAAAGCATGCTAACAATTCGTAATAAATTACACGAATAAGAGTTTTGATATAGAATATTAATTAAGGAATAATCGGAGAAGGTTTTTGCAAAACATTGTTGTACTCATCACTGATAACGAGAAAGTAGCACAAAAAATCAACAAAAAAGTGCTGCTGCTAAGGAATACTGATATACTGCAAACAATACACCATGCCGATTGTTTTGATAAAGTAAGAAAAATAAAACCGGTACTTATTTTCTATCATTTAAAATTAAACAGAGAAGATGACTTTTTAAACTTTTTACAAAAAGCAAGACAAAACAAAGACCTTAAAACATGTTCAATAATTCTTATCTATGACGATTTAGACGAAAATCTTTTGTGCAGCGCTTTTGAAAAAGGAATAACCGATTTTATACGTACAACAGCCTCCGATACGGAATACACTATAAGAACACTGTGGTGTCTGCAAAAAAGAGATAATGTAGAAGACAATAAAAATAAAAAAGATTTGCTCTCTCAATTAAAAATTCTGGACAGAAAAAATCAGGTGTTCACCGAAAACTATACCTATACTGTTTTAAAAGAAGAAAGCAAAAAAGACTGGGGATGTTTTGCCGTCGTTGCACCTGATATAAACAGCAGAAACAAAATATCGCCCGATACATTAATGAGTATAATAAAAGACAACGTAAGAGCCTGTGATATACTTGGCTATGCCTCTGATTTTAAAATTTATCTGTGGTTCAGAAACACCTCAAATGAAGATACAAGAAAAATTCTTACAAAAATAAAAAGAGCACTCACAAGCGACTTTACAATAAGTGCAGGCTATACGGAAACAAAAGAAATTCCGTTCGACGAAGCCGAAGTTTTAGCAAACAAAGCTCTGTCCAAAGCTCTTTTAAAAGGCAATTCTTTTATATGTGTACAGGAAAAACCAAAACCGCAAAAACAAAAAACAACAAAAATTGATATTCAAAATTTTAAACAACACAAAGCTAATTCCGTTAAAAAATTGGAAAATATTTTGTCGCCTCTGTTTTTCCAGATGCAAAAAACAAACGAAGATAAACTTTTCGAAACTAAAATAACCCAAAAAGTAAGCGAGCAAAAAAGCTTCTTCACATTAAAAAATCAAGATTGCGAAAGTTCTTTTATTGTTACTTATCCCGGTTTTACAACAATAAATATAGAAATTCTTCAAAAAATTCAAGACAAAGAAAGCAGAAAAAAATATTACATAGATACTAACGAATTGAGCGAAGAAAAACTTGAAGAAATGTTGGAAGATTTTATACAGGATTTTAATAATTTAACTGCAGCAATATAAAAAATAAAAAAAGGAAAGGATTTTTATGACAATAAATATTACGGCTGAAAACTGCGCATTTTTGTTTATTGATATTCAGGAAAAACTAACGGCAATGCTGAGAAAAGACAAAGCCGCCAAAAAAGCTGAAATTCTGGCAAAAACCGCAAAAATTTTAAATATAAAAACTGTTTTAACGGAACAATACCCGCAAGGGTTAGGCGCCACTATCCCGCAGGTAAAATACTGTCTGCCCGACAGTGCAAAGTTTTTTGAAAAAACAAGTTTTAACGCACTCGATACGGAAGGCGTAAAAGAAGCAATCGGTGACATAAAAAATGTTTTTATCTTTGGTATAGAAACACATATCTGCGTTTTTCAAACAGCATTGGCACTTTTAGAAAACGGATACAATGTTTTTGTCGTAAAAGATGCCTGTGCATCACGAGAAACAGATGAATTTAAAGCAGGGATAAATTTGATGGAAAAAGAAGGCGCAAAAATAATGACAACGGAAATTGTTATTTTTGAACTTTTAAAATCCTCAAAACATCCAAACTTTAAAGAAGTACAATTGTTAATCAAATAAAAAATTTACGCCTGAAAAAATTTTGTTTTTTTCCGGCGCCTGTTACAAAAAATGATATTAAAAGAATTTTCTGATTTTTTAAAAGAAAACGAAGAAAAACCTTCCGTTTCTCTTTTATATATATGGTTAAAATTAAAAATAGAAACACCTGCCAAAACAAATGTTGACAGAATTTTGCAAAAAGAAATTTATATTGCAAAAAACAAAGCAGGAAATTTTTTGTTCATAGGAAAATCACCCTCGGGCAGAAATCTGATAGAAAGCCTGTATAATTTTGCTCTGAGTTTTGAACAGCAAAAAATGGCACGCTGGATTCACAAACAAAAAGCAAATGATTTCAAAAAATATTAAGTAAAGTTAAAAATAAAGCATGGCAACGATTTCCATGATTACCCATGCCGATTTTTTATAATATAATATTGAATTTTTACATAAAAACACCTGTAGAAAACCTGTTCAAAACTACAAATTTGATGTTCAAACTTTTGCAAAAAGTTTTTAGTTTTCTACAAACAAAAATTAAACAAAAAAATTTTTGAAAGTTTTAAAAAATTATTGAAAAATTTTCTACAAAAAATTAACAAAGTTTTGAACAGGTGTGTTGGTTTATATTGTTTGGTTTATAATAGTTTTATACAGAATTTTATTTCTTTATTACTTATTATTATTTTATTATATTTATTTATATAATTAATTTATAAATAAAAAAATAAAAACTTTCAGAAAAAAATTTTTATTGAAAATTTAAAATAAAAAACAAAACAAAATTTATTGCAAAAAATCGTCAGGAGAAAATATGTCAAACATGGAATTTACTATAGAAAAAGAATCCTTGCTTACAAATTTAAAAATTGTGGAAAAAACAACAGTTGCCAGAGGTATACAACCGGTACTTTCTAATATTTTAATTGTTGCATCTTCTGACAATTATATTACCTTTGCAGCAACTGATTTGGATATTAATATAACAACAAAAACTATAGCATCTGTTCAAACTCCCGGAAAAATTACATTGCCTGCAAAAAAACTTTCGGAAATTGTTTCACGTTTAAGCAACAAACCAGTTGTTTTTTCTTTGAATGCAGAAACAAATGTTGTTAATATAATTTGCGGAAATTCTAAATTTGAACTTATCGGTATCAGTGCTGACGAATTTCCTCAAACAATTACCGAAGAAGAGTTAAAAGATAAAGAATGCGTTGAAATTGACATAAATCCTTTTATAAAATCGATTAAATATACTGCATTTTCTGCTGCAAATTACGAAAACAGAAACATAATAAGCGGTGTATTTTGTGCAATTTCAAAAGAAAATATTGAAATGGCTGCAACAGACGGAAACCGTTTGACAAGAATTGTAGAAAAAATTACAAACGAAAAAGAAACAGATATCAGCTGCGTTATTCCTTCAAAAACCTTGCAGGAATTTTTGAGAATAGCTTCTTTTGTAAATGATGAAAAATTGTGTTTGATAATAGAAAAAACAAGAATTATTTTCAAAACTTCTTCAATGATTATGACTTCACGGATTCTTGAAGGTGAATATCCGCCTTATAAACAGCTTATTCCTCAAAGCTGCGAAAAAAATGCAATAGTTAAACGTGAAGAAATGATATCAGCTCTTGAAAGAGTTGCTGTTATGGTTAATGAAAGAACAAATATTGTTAAATTTATCTTTGGAGAAAACACTCTGTTTTTAAAAGCTGATACTCCTGATGCTGGATTGGGCGAGGATTCAATTTCTGCAGATTATACTGACGAAGAATTGACAATTGCTTTTAACTACAGATATGTTCTTGATTCTTTAAAAATAATGGAATCTGAAAAGGTTAAAATTGGTTTGGGCGGAAGTTTGTCTGCAACATTATTTAGACCGGATAGCGAGGATGATTATCTCTGCTTGATTATGCCTATTCAGATAAGATAGTTTTATACTTTTTATCAAGTTTTTTATGATACGTTAAATTCAGAATTTAGCATATCATATCGGGTTCGCTCGTGTAAGTGTTACTTAATTCGGTAACAACATAAATGGTCTTTTTTGACATAAACAAAAAATAAAATAAAAAATAAAAAATAAAAAATAAAAAATAAAAAATCCTGCCTTTGTAAGAACTTTATTTAAAAGAAAAAGATATAAACTGCGTAAGTTTTAATTATTTTTTATAACTTCTATGCATTTGTACTCATTCAAATACGGCATGTGCTCTTCGGTGATAAGCTCACCCGGAAGCAAAATGGAAATACCCGGGGGACATTCCGCAATAACTTCGGCAGATATTCTGCCTATTGCTTTTTCTTTGGGTATTGTTTCTTTTTCGCTGTAGTATGCTTCTCTGGGGTTCATTATAATCTTTGGAGTGAGCATGGGCATGTGTTTTCTTTTTTCAATATAATAAATATCCGAATAATTTGATTTTGCAATTTTTTCAATCGAATTTACAAGATATTGAATTTCCTGTTTTGTATTTCCTATGTTTATTAAAAGTAAAACACCGACATCGCTTGCAGATTCGACTTCGATATCAAAATCAATTTCCAGAATACTTTCAAGACGTTTTCCGGACAAACCGTCAACGCTGATAAATACTTTTGTAATATCCTGATTAAAGTTTTCCGTTGCCTCAAGTACGTTTACACCTTCGATTTTATGTAATTTTTTGCGTATAAATTTTGCATATTGTATTGCACGGCTTAATTGTCTTTTTCCTCTTTTTGATTCGAGGTTTGCACGTGCGGCGTCAAGGCTTGCCATCAAGAGCATGGACGGGCTTGTTGTCTGTAAAAGCTGCAGTGTTCTTTCCACTCTTTCTGGGTCAAATTTAGAACCTTTGGTTATGTGAAGCATCGAGCTTTGCGACATACTTCCGCCGGTTTTGTGCAGAGAGTGTACAACCGCATCCGCCCCCAGATGTATTGAAGAGGACGGCAAATTTTTGTTAAAATTCCACAAACATCCGTGTGCCTCGTCAACAATAAGCGGCACATCGTATTTTTTACATACCTGTGCAATGGATTTTATGTCAGAAACAACACCCTCGTAGGTCGGGTTTGTAATCCATACCATTGCAACATCATCGTTTTGTTGTAAAGCTTTTTCTATATCCTGAGGTCTTATCTCTCCCCATAAAGACCATTCATCCAGCTTTTCGGGCAAAATCCATACAGGTTCTGCTCCGGAAATAATCATCCCAGTGAGGATAGAACGGTGGCAGTTTCTGTTAACTATAACTTTTTTCCCTTTTTTAGACTGGCACATCGCGAGGGTAAGGTTGCCTATAGTTGAACCGCCTACAAGGAAAAATGTTCTTTGGGTACCAAAAGCCTGTGCAGCAAGTTCCTGAGCCTCTTTTATAGGGCCGGTTGCCGGATGGAGTGTACCTAAATTATCAAATTCATCAGTGGTATCTAAAAGCAAAGCACGGTTTCCAACGAGTTTTTTAAACGGCTGGTACGAAGCGCGTCCGCCCGTATGCCCCGGAATATGGAATTGCATCATAGGATTTTTGTAAAAGTTTTCCAGCGCTTCCACAAGCGGTGCTTTTACGTCGCTTCTTAAATCATCGGAAATTTTACGGAACTTACGTGTTTTTGTCTTTGCTTTTAACATTTATCATACAATCTCCATGGAACTTTATATTTATACAGAGTCTTATATTTTACGCATGTGACCCCTTGTACTTTTTACGTGTGCCTGTGTATTTTGTAAAAATTGAACTTGTTTAATGCACACGTTCAATAAATTATGGGTGTCAGTTGACTTATGAAATAATACTACAAAAATAATTTTTGTTGTACCATCATGTATATTAATTCTTACGTATTTATAATTTATTAAAATACGTACAAAAATAAAATTGCCCAAATTTTATGTAAACATTAGTAACAAAACAAGAAAAGGATAAAATTTATGCTCATTATTATGAATCCATCTGCAACAGACGAACAAATACAAGCGGTGGTAAGTTTTATAAAAAGAAAAAACTTTGATGCTCATGTGTCTAAAGGCGAAGTCCAGACAGTTATCGGTGCTGTGGGCGGAAAAATAATCGACCCCCGTGATATTGAACTTTTAGACGGTGTAAAGGAAGTTATACGTATCAGCTCAAGCTATAAACTTGCCGGTCGTATGTTTAAACCCGAAGATACGATTATTGAGGTCAATGGCGTAAAATTCGGCGGGGATAATATTGGGCTTATAGCGGGCCCGTGTACTGTTGAAAGCTATGAGCAGATGGACGAAACCGCAAAACAATTGAGCAAAATGGGCGTAAAAATTTTAAGAGGCGGTGCTTTTAAACCGAGAACTTCACCCTATGCTTTTCAGGGACTTGGAGAAGAAGGTTTAAAAATAATAAGAGATGTTGCCGACAAATACGGTATGGCAGTAACCTCAGAGGTTATGGAAATTTCTCAAATTCCAATGTGCTTAAAATACGTTGATATTTTGCAGGTTGGCGCAAGAAATATGCAAAACTTTAACCTTTTAAGAGAACTCGGCTACATTAACAAGCCGGTAATGGTCAAAAGAGGTATGGCAAACACAATAGAAGAACTTCTTATGGCTGCGGAATATGTTATGTCCGGCGGAAACAGAGAGGTTATACTTTGCGAAAGAGGAATAAGAACTTTTGAAAGAATAACAAGAAATACTCTTGACCTGTCGGCAATACCTGTTGTAAAAAAACTTAGCCACCTGCCTATTATCGTTGACCCCAGCCACGGCACCGGCTTGCGGGATAAGGTTGCTCCGATGTCCAGAGCTGCTGTTGCAGCCGGCTGCGACGGTTTGATTATCGAAGTCCACTACGACCCTGATACTGCGCTGTGTGACGGTGCACAATCACTTTATCCCGAGCAGTTTGCGGAATTAAAATCCGATTTGGAAAAAATTGCTCCGATTATCGGTAAACATATTGAAGGGGCAAGTGTCGGCGAAACAGTTGTAAAATAAGACAATTGTGTTGATATAATATTTTTTTTGTAACGAATTTGTAATATTTTGATTTATTTTGTCAAAAATAAAATCTCCAAATACTTTACATGAACAGAAGTGTAAGTAATAGGAGATTTTTATTATGTCAGTAGGTTCGGTAAATTCAAATGTAACATTCGGTCAGCAGCAGCCGGTTAAAAAAAGTAATGCTAAACGCACTGCTGCATATATTGGGGCCGGTATCGGCACAGCGGCAGCTATTACTGGTGCGATAGTTTACAGAAAAAATATTGCAAGTGCTTTTAATACATTAAAAGATATGTTTACACCGTTAAAAACCTCTATTGCCGACGGCATGGCTGATATCGCCGGTAATGTAAAGGGTAAAGCCAAAAAATTTGCTAAAAATGTTCAAAATAAAGTCGAAGAAGGCGTTGACGCATTAAAAGAAAAAGCAGAGCCGGTAAAAGAAAAAATTAAAAACACGGCAAATGATGTTAAAGACAAAGTTGACGAAGGCGTTGACGCATTGAAAGACAAAGCAAAACAGGTTAAAGAAGAAGTAAAAGAAAAAGTTGCAAACTCGGAAACCGCACAAAATATTAAAAACGAAACAAAAGGTTTTTTCAAAAAAACAGGCGAAGTCTTAAAAAATGTTTTTACAAAAACCTGGGACTATACAAAACAGGCTTTTAACTGGGTAAAAGACAAAGTTGTCGGCTTTTTTAAAGAAATTAACACTTTCCTTTCAAATATGAAAAAAGAAGCAGCCGAACAGGTTACAGAAAGCGCAAAATAAATACTGACATTATAAATATATAAATCCAAGAGCGGACTTTTTATAAAGTCCGCTTTTTTGCAGTTATTGCTTGCACAATGCCTGAATCTATTCACACAAAATTGTCTTCTGTTATATAATATTGTTATGCTTGATAAAGAGGAATTGATAAGATTATATAATCTGGACTTGCGGGAACTTTTAAATATTTCTCAAATGTATGTAAAAAATGAGGTTGAATTTTGTTCTCTTATAAATGCAAGAAACGGTAAATGCTCACAAAACTGTAAATATTGCGCGCAGAGTTCTCATTATAATACAGAAATAGACTCTTTTCCGCTTGTTGATATTAAAGAAGTAAAAAAAGCTGCACAAGATGCACTGACACACGGAGCCTCAAGATTTGCCATAGTTACTTCCGGCAAAACACCGGATGAAAGCGATTTTGATAAAATGCTTGAGATGATAGAGGAAATAAATAAAATAGAAGGATTAAAAAGCTGTGCTTCTATCGGAATATTGAATGAACAACAGGCAAAAAAACTTGCTCAAGCCGGTCTAAAACGTTTTCACCACAACATAAATACTGCAAGAAGCTATTATCCAGAAGTTTGTACGACGCATTCCTTTGAAGAAAGAGTAAATACTTGCAAACTTGTAAAAAAATACGGAATGGAGCTTTGTTGCGGGGTTATTCTCGGCATGGGCGAAACAGAAGAACAGCGTGTGGAAATGGCAATGATTCTTTCCGAAATTCAGCCGGATTCAATACCGATAAATATTCTTATTCCGATAGCACACACTCCGTTTGAAAGTTATATTGATAAAATTGATGAAGAAAATATTCTGCGCACCATGGCCGTGATAAAAATTGCAAACCCTAAATCAGTTGTCAGATTGTGCGGCGGCAGAATGCGCCTTAGCAGGAAAAATCAGGAAAATGCGCTTATGACTTCCGTGGAAGGGCTTATGGTTGGGAATTACCTTACAACCATAGGGGCTGACCCAAAACAGGATATTGAAATGGTTAAGAATTTAGGAAAGAAGATTATCTGATGTTTGATTACATAAAAGGTAAAATAGTTTCAAAACAAAATAATATAGTAGGGGCGGCATCATTTGTTGTGGAATGCAACAACATCGGCTATTTGATTAATACAACGGGCAGAACTGCCGCTGCGGCCGGTCGGGAAGGTGCTGATACAAAGGTTTATACCACTCTTATTCATCGTGAGGACGCAATGATTTTGTGCGGATTTTTAAATAAAGAAGACAGAGATATCTTCAATATTTTAATGACTGTATCTGGTGTCGGTATGAAGGTTGCTCTTGTTTTGCTTGATGAATTTTCCGGCTGCGATTTAATTTCAGTTGTTATTAAAGGTGATTATAAAGAGCTTGCACGTGCAAAGGGCGTCGGGCCGAAACTGGCGCAAAAAATTATACTTGAACTTAAAGACAAACTCATTAATTGGCAGAAAAATTCTCCGCTTGATTTGTCGGATGTTGCCGACGATTCTGTTGTTGCAGAGGTTGCCTCGGAAGCATTGAATGAAGTTCAGGCTGTACTTTTATCTTTGGGTTATTCCCTGCAGGAGGCAAAAGCCGCTATAAAACAGGCATGCAGGGTTGTTGATAAAAAAGATTCATCCGAGGATATTCTAAAAGAAGCGTTGAGTTATCTTTCCCAAGATTGATTACATTGATGTAAAACATCGGGTTTTATGATAATATGACCTTGTTATGGTTTCGCAGGTAATTACATCTACAGTTATCGGTATTGATGCCTACAAAATTACAGTCGAGGTTGATTTGGTTCAATCCATTCCCGCTGTTATAATTGTAGGTTTGCCCGATACCGCTGTTTCTGAAGCCAAAGAAAGAGTCCGCTCCGCAATAAAAAATTCCGGTTTTTCTTTTCCTAACAAAAAAGTTGTGGTAAATCTTGCCCCTGCCGATATAAGAAAAGAAGGTACAAATTACGACCTGCCTATTGCAATAGGTATACTGGCAGGTGATGGTGTTATTGATGAGGATTTGATTAAAAATACTGCATTTTTGGGTGAACTGTCTTTAGACGGCTCTTTAAGAGCTGTTAACGGTATTTTGCCGATTGTTTCCGGGTTAAAGGATTTGCATGTGGAACAGGTGGTTGTCCCGCGTGAAAATGCCAAAGAAGCCGCATTGGTTCCCGATGTAAAAGTTTTGTGCGCCGATACTCTAAGCGATGTCGTTAAACATTTTTGTGCGATACCCGAGGAAAGAAAAGAACTGCAAACATGTGAAGTTGATATAGAAGATTACTTAAACGAATATACAACAACACATTACGAATTTGATTTTAAGGACATAAAGGGGCAGATAAAAGCCAAAAAAGCGATGGAAATAGCTGCTGCCGGCGGGCATAATATTTTGCTTTCCGGTCCTCCGGGGTCGGGCAAAACGCTTTTGTCAAAAAGTTTTGCATCTATACTGCCGCCGCTCGAGCTTGAAGAAGCTATTGAACTGACTAAAATATACAGTGTTTCGGGTCTTTTGCACAGCGACAGTCCGTTGATAAATAAAAGACCTTTTCGTGCAGTGCATCATACTGCCTCTGCCGTGGGGATAATCGGAGGCGGTTCCCGTCCAAAACCCGGAGAAATTACGCTCGCGCACAGAGGTGTTTTGTTTCTGGATGAAATTGTTGAATTTCCCCGCCCCGTGCTTGAAGTTTTGCGTCAGCCGCTTGAAGACGGCGAGGTTGTAATTTCGCGTGCGCAAACCAGCATAAAATATCCGGCGGATTTTATATTGCTCGGCGCAATGAACCCTTGTCCGTGCGGATATCTCGGAGATTCTCAAAAGCAGTGTACATGCTCGGAATTTCAAATACAAAGATATCGTTCAAGATTATCTGGCCCGCTGCTTGATAGAATCGATATACAAATAGAGGTACCTAGATTAACCACTGAAGAGCTTTTAAATAATAAGGTTAAATCGGAATCTTCGGCCGATATAAGACAAAGGGTTGTAAAAGCGCGTAAAATTCAATCAAAGCGTTACAGGGATTATCCGATTTTTACAAATTCCCAGCTTAATGCGGAATTAATTAAAATATTTTGTAAACTTGATGAAAATAGTGAAACACTTTTAAAAACCGCAATATCAAGATTTAATCTCTCCGGCAGGTCTTATGACAGAATACTTAAACTGGCAAGAACAATAGCGGATTTAGAAAACAGTGAAAATATAGAAAGTCCTCATATTGCACAGGCTTTGCAGTATCGTAATTTTGTGGAAAATCCGGTGGGATAGTTTTTTCATACAATTTGGTTTTATTTCAAACAACTTACCCGGAAAAATTACAAAATATCAATCGGGTCGACATCCACGGTCAGCCTTATGTCCTCGGGAAGCTTAATCTGATTTAAAAAGGAAATCACAAACCTGTGCCCTTTTTCACCCAGCTTATTTTTTACAAGAATCTGAAACCTGTAATAATCTTGCAGTTTTTCAATAACGCAAGAGGTCGGCCCGAGCACTGCAACCGGCTCTGTCAGCTGCATTTTGTCCACCACCTCGTTAAGACGCATTGCAATTTCCTGAGCGCTCCTTTCCGCTCTGAACTGATTTTTTGAAGCAAGTATTATACGTATAATCTGGCTGAACGGCGGATAATCAAAATCCTCTCGTGCAGTGATTTCCGTTTTGTAAAATGTTTCATAATCCTGTTCCTTTGCCGTTTCCAGCCCGTAAAAATCGGGGTTGTAAGTTTGAAAATAAACTTCACCGGGGTTGTCGCCCCTTCCGGCACGCCCCGCAACCTGCGTTAAAAGCTGAAATCCTCTTTCACATGAGCGGTAATCGGGCAGGTTAAACCCGTTGTCCGCATTTATAACCCCGACAAGCGTAACGTTTGGGTTGTCAAGCCCCTTTGCAAGCATTTGAGTACCGATTAGTATATCGATTTTTCCGTTTCTGAAATCTTCCAGTATTTCAATATGTTGATTTTTTTTGGACATAACATCGCTGTCTAAGCGTACGATGTTGCAATCGGGGAAAAGTTTTTTGGCTATAACTTCAACCTTCTGCACGCCGGTGCCGCTGTTTTGCAAAGCTTCACTTCCGCATTTGGGGCATTTTGTAACCATCGGCTGCTCATGTTCACAGTAATGGCATTTTAAAGTTTGTGTATGTGAGTGAAAAACAAGCGGTATTGCACACTTCGGACATTGAATAACCTCTCCGCATGCCAGACACTGTGTATAAGTGGAAAAGCCCCGTCTGTTTATCAAAATAATGGTTTGTTTTTTATCACGCAGATTTTGCTCGATTGCACTGACCAACGCCCTTGAAAAAACGCCGTGGTTGGCTCTAAAATGCTCTTCTCTCATGTCTATTACACGTACTTTTGCCATGGGATAATCGTTGTAACGCCTTTTTAAGGTCAAAAGGTTCCCCGAATTTTTTGCGTAATAGTAGGTGTTTATATCAGGAGTGGCGCTGCCTAAAAGCAGCGGGCAGCCGTTTAGTTCCGCCAGTTTTTGTGCGACTTTTTTTGCGTCGTATCTGGGGGCAGGCATGGTTTGTTTGTAAGAGCTGTCGTGCTCCTCGTCAATGATAATCAAACCGATGTTTTTAAGCGGAGCAAACACGGCCGAGCGGGCGCCGGCAAGGATTCTTATTTGATTGTTTTTAATTTTTTGCCATACGTCGAATTTTTCGCCCTCTGAAATGCTGGAGTGCCATATTGCCGTTTTATCTATGCCGAAACGCCTTGCAACACGCTGTGTAAGAACGGATGCAAGAGCAATTTCCGGTGCAAGAAACAACACGTTTTTCCCCTGTTCAAGCACCTTTTTTATTGTTTTAAAATAAACCTCTGTTTTACCCGAAGAGGTTACGCCGTGCAAAAGTATTGTACTGTAAGAGCCGAGCCTTTTTTCTATTTCTTCGTATGCGTGCTCCTGTTCTTCCATCAACTGCGGGAATTTTTCAAGCTTTTGCTGTTTAAAAATTGAAAGCGGGTTTCTGAAAATTTGCTCTTCCGTTATTTCTACGCAGCCGAGCGACTCCAGTTTATTAACGGTAGCACGTGTGGTCTTTGCGGATTTTTCAAAGTCTATGAGTCTTGTTTTACCGGTTTGTTCAAGTATTTTTAAAATTTCCTGCTGTCTTTTAGAGGCGTTTTCATATGTTTTAAAAGAGATGTATTTTTCGCTTTGTTCTTTTTGTACGCCGTTTAAAAATTTCATCGGAACAGCACATTCTATTACGTTTTGTATGCTGCAGGCGTAATAAGAGGCAACCCATTCCAGAAATTTTAAGTAATTCAAATCAAAAATCGGCGTGTAATCAAGGATTTTGGCAATTGATTTTGCTTTTATGCCTTCGGGCAGATAGTTTGTAAAACCGCACACAAAAGCATTTATCAGTCCCATGCGCCCGAATGGCACCAGCACGGGCATGCCTGTTTTTATTACGGGTTTCATATCCTCGGGGATAAGATAGCTGAAGGTCTTTACGCCTATCCCCTTTATTGAAGTAAGAACAAGGGCATATTTATTCAACATGCCCTCTTGTAGTTCTTCTTTATTGTCAAGGTTTTTTGACATTTCCTGCATTAATTATTCTGCCCCTTCAAGGCTCATTAATTCTTTCATTGCTTCGTCAACTGCATCTTTTAACAATTCAAGATTGTCGGGAGAAACTGTTACGCCTTTTTTTGTCGGCAGCCAGTTTTGACCGTCATCTGTTGTATAAAAAATTCTCAAATCAAGGTAGCTTTTGCCTTTGTATTCGTTAATAGAAATTTGAAGCTGTTCTGTTGCGCTTCTGGGGATTGTTGCTATCAATTTGGGTTCTACAGCCATAATTTTAACTCCTCTTATTAATTATCAAAAATTATTGTAGCACAATTTACTTAAAATGATTTTTTTTGAAAGAGATAAAAATTATTAATTTTAAATCTTTTTTGGTTTAACAGTTTGATTTATAATGGTATCTTCTGAAATCAGCCTGTTGACTTCATCAAGCATTAACTGATTTTTTTGCATAATATTTTTATATTGTTCGCATGATTGTTCGGCTTTTGTTAAGGCTTCGCTTACCCTGTGTTTGTCTTTTTTAAGCTGTTTTATTTCCTCAAGCAAGTTATGCAGAACAGCCTCGATTGTATTTAGTTTTTGTATTGCGTTGTCGGCGGTTTCTTTGTCTTTTTCGTATGCTGCACGTGCATGTTCAAGCCTTTTTAAAGCCTGTTGCTCTCTGTATTTAAGATATTTTTTGATTTTTATTTTTATTAAATTGTCCGTTTCTCTAAGCAGTGTTTGCTTAATGTCGACGGGGTAATTGTCGTATCCCGAAATCTTTTTGCGGTTTATAAAAGTAATTACCCGATTCATTTGTTTTTGTATGTTTTTTTTCATCTCGGGATGAATTTTTAAATATATTCTGTAAGGGATATTTGAGCGCTCCGTGTTGCATTTTTTACAGAGAACTATGCCGTTTTCAATTGTGTCTTCGCCGTTTTGACTTTTGGGTTTAACGTGTTCAAAAGTTGCAGTCATCTCCTGAGCAAATTTTGACACAATATCTCTGTCAGTGGTTTTGTTTTGTGCACAAAGGGCAATAAACTCATCCGCAGCCGGAGTTTCGTACGGGATATCTTTTATAATGTCAAAGATTTTTTTTCTTATGCGTTTTGTTTGGCAGGTTTTAAGAAAGTTGTTATAAATATCCTCTACACAGGCTTTTTTTACATGGGGTTTGTAATACTCGTTGTTTAGCACCTTTAAGGCTTCGTTGTTTGTAATCTGCAATTTTTTTACGTCCTGAAGCGGAAGTTTTTTGAAGAATTCTCTCAATCTTTTAAAAACATCTATTTTCTGCTCCATTGCCTGTTTTTTATATGCCTGAAACAACTCCGTGTGATGCTGCGAAACCTCTGGTTTTTGAAAAATTTCCGCAAAAGTGTTTTTTGGATATTTTGCTGCATAAATTTCCATTAAATCGAGGATTTCTTTGTCCTCTTTGCAAAAATAGTCATAATATTTATCAAGTTTTTGCATAACACGGGGCGCTTTGAGCGTAATTTTATCCGCTACGGACATAAATTCCCCGAGCATTATTTTTTGGCGGGGGTCTGCATTTTGCAGATATTTTTGGGCTGTTTCGCCTTTAACAAGTTCGTCAACGGTTTTTCTGGGGTTATCTTTAGACAATTCTTTTACAAACTTAAATGCCCATCCGTTTTTAAACCTGCTTAAAAAACTGTTTTCCAGTGCTCTTGCAGAGCTTGCACTAAAAGATTTTATAAATTTATCCGTTGTTTCTGGCGTAAACATTTTTCCGCCGCAGCAGGCACAGGTAAGATGAGCAATATCTCTTATATTTTCGACGGGGGTTTTGGGTAGTCTGTAGCCGAAATTGATATTTTGATTGTTTTTTAATTGTTGATGAGTATTACTTATTAGAGGATAAATTGATAACATAACACATGTATAATACAGGTAAATAAATTTTTTTGTTATCTTTATTACTTTTAAAAAAAATGATATATTAAACTTATGGCAAAGATTAGAAGTTTAGCATTACGGGACATTCCGAAACTAAAAAAAATGATTTCCATGATATCTAACCTGAGCGGTGCGGATGTACCATTCGGGTACAGGTCTTATGTTCCTTTTCCGTTTAATGTAATAAACAGGATTTTGCCGTTGAGTTTAAAATTTGCATCAGATTCTTATGTTGCCATGGAAAATAACAAACTTTGCGGTCTTGTAACGCTTAAACCGCAGGAGAAAAATCCACAGAGCTGGAGAATCAGCAAACTTTTCCTTGATGAAAACGGCTATGACGTCGGACGACAGCTTGTGAGCTTTGCCATTGCAAAATACGGTGCAATGGGCGCTAATACTTTTATGGTAAAAGTTGATGAAGACCACGAAGAACTTTTGGAACTTTTTTCCAAAGGCTGCGGATTCAGGGTGTGTGCTTCGGAACAGCTTTGGAAAATGGAAGAAATAAAAGTAGCCGGCCCATCTTTAGACAAGGGTTTTTTCAGACCTTTTAAAAATTCTGATGCCTCTGCTGCTGCCGGTATTTTTAATGAACTTATCTTTCCACATTTCAGGTATTCTCTGGCAAGAACCCCGGGAGAATTTGAAAATGTTATGTTTACAGGTTTGTATAGAACCTCTTTTTTCAGGTATGTTTTGGAAGACAGCTCCACGCATTCTATTAAGGGTTATTTTTCCATTCAGACAAATGACAACGAAAACTTTATTTTAAACATTGATTTGGTCAGCGCTTTTGATAATTACCTGTCGGATGTAATAAATTTTGCACTCAGCCAAATTTTTATGCGCAAGAAAAAGTTTAACTTTTTTGTACGTAACAAAAAATACCAGACAAGCGGTACAAAAATAGAAAAATATCTTAAAGAAAACGGGTTTGAAAACGTGAAAAATCAGGTGGTGCTTGTAAAAGACTATTACAAACGCATTCAAGAGGACGAAAGATACTCAAAACCTGCGATTGCTTTTTCTGAAATAAGCAGAAAACCGGCTTTTAAGATTTAATTTTCTTCTACAAAATCGGACAGGTCGAGGTGTTCTTCAAAATCTTCATCACCGTTGTCACGTGCCTGTTTTTCAAGGTCAATAATTTTAGCAAGAGTTTTGGCGTCGCCTTTTAGTTTAAAATACTCTTTAAATTTCGGGGTTGTTTTCAAATTGAATGAGCGGCCGTTTTTGTCTCTGTGACGCGAAATCAGTCCCATTTTTAAAAGCTCCTGCACGTGCTCATAGGCATTTGAGCGCAATTCTTTTAAATAAGACTGTCTGATAGGCTCTTTTAAAGCAATGACGGTCAGTGTTTTTAACACAGCCGGCTTCAGCTCTACAGGACAGAGCTGCTCCACTATATCCATGTATTCCTCTTTAACCTGCAGGATATAGCCGTTCTCGTCGTCGATTTCCAGTGCACCCTCACGTGCCGAATAATCCATAATCAAATCCAGCAAAGCTTCTTCAACAACAGCTTCGTCTTCTTTTAATATCTCTGCAATATCTTTGACCTCGAGAGCCTGTGCAGTGATGAACAATACCGCTTCTATTCTTGCTTTAAGTGACATGTTTTAATCTCCGGTGATATTATAACATAAATCATGCCTGCATAATAGTTGTGTATAGTAAGAAAAGCAAGGTTCTTTCCTAATACGAAGCCGAGAGGATTACTTTGGCGGTAGTAGTACAAAATGCAAAAGTGAGCACAACAGTTTGCACAAATACGTACGGCCCCGTAAGAAATTATTTATTTTTTGCTTTTAACAACACAGTTTAAAAAGTGAATCTCTGTACAATATAAAATAACAACACTACAATACAGGACAGGTACTTTCAAGAACTGCCGTTTTGTTGTAATATATTAATTATTATTAAGCAAAATCAGGTTAGTGTTATTATGTTGAAATTATTTAATACTTATTCAAATACTATTGAGGAATTTAAGCCCATAAACGGCAATCATGTAAACATGTACGTATGCGGTCCTACCGTATATGATCACCCGCACCTCGGGCATGCACGCTGCTATATAACATGGGATGTGGTTTACAGATATTTAAAATTCCTCGGTTATGACGTAAAATACTGCCGCAATGTAACGGATGTGGACGATAAAATCCTTAACAAATCCGTTAAAGAAAACTGCACACCTGATGAAATTGCAAAAAAATACTATGATATCTTCACAGAGTCCATGAAAAAACTCAACAACCTTAAACCTGATGTTGAACCTTTTGCCACAAAGACTCTGGGTGACATGATAAAAATGGTTAAAACTCTTATAGAAAAAGGTTACGCCTATGAAGCAGATGGAGATGTCTATTTTAGAGTTAAAAAATTCCCCAGATACGGCTATTTGAGCAAACAGCCCATTGATGACCTTGAAGCCGGAGCCAGAGTGGAAGCTTCTTCCATAAAAGAAGACCCTCTTGATTTTGCACTGTGGAAAAAGGACGAAAAATTCGGCTACAAAAGCCCTTGGGGTGTAGGCAGACCGGGCTGGCACATAGAATGCTCCGCTATGAGCAAAAAACATCTCGCTGATGAAATTGATATCCACGCAGGCGGTGCGGATTTAATCTTCCCGCACCACGAAAACGAAATTGCCCAATCCGAATGCGCCAACGGCTGCAGGTTTGTAAAATACTGGCTGCACAACGGTTTTGTTACCATTAACAAAGAAAAAATGTCAAAATCTCTTGGCAACTTCATCACAATCGACGGGTTGTTGGAAAAATATGACGCCAATACAATCAGATTCTTTATCTTAACAAACAACTACAGAATGCCAGTAGAATTCAACGACGAAGCTCTGGAAGCTGCAGCTGCGGGGGCAAAAAGGCTTAAAAATGCGGCAAATAATGTTCTCGCCTGGGTCGGCAAAGATGCTTTGATTGAAAACATCGAGGGTGAAGAAATAGAAGAATTCAAAACGGCAATGGATGAGGATTTCAACACCTCTAAAGCACTTGCCGTACTTTTTGAAATTGCAACAAAAGCAAATAAAGCAAAAGATGCAAACAACAAAGAAGACGCAATAAAATATATTTCGATGCTGATAAGGCTTGCACGTGTAATGGGCTTTGACTTGGAAAAAGTTGAACTTGACGAAAATCAGCTTAAAGAAAAGTTGTCCACGATTATTGACGACTTTGACTTTATAGAGGACAAGAATATCGGCGCAAAAGAAGCTATGGAAAAAATTATCGAGGTAAGAAACAACGCCAGAGCACAGAAAGACTGGGCAACTGCTGATGCAATAAGAAATTCTCTCGATAAAATCAACATAGTCTTAAAAGATTCCAAAGAAGGAACGGTTTTTGAATTAAAATAGTTAACTTATAGAAGGTTGGCGAATGTATGCTAAAAGTAGGTCTCACAGGCAATATTGCCTCAGGTAAATCAATTGTTCAAAGTTATATAGAAAAAAAAGGCATCCCTGTCATTGATGCGGACTGGATTTGTCATAGATTAATGGATAACAATGAAGAAGTCATTGAAAAGGTCAAAGCACTTTTTCCAAATCAGGATATTTTTCTTGAAGACGGCAGACTCGGACGCCATAAAATAGGGCTGATTGTTTTCGCCGACCCCGAAAAAATGGAAGCGCTCGAGGACATATTGCATCCGCTTGTTGAAAAAAGGATACTCGAGTTTTTCGAAGAGAACGAAAACGAAGAAATTGTTGTTGCTTCCGTACCTTTGCTTTTTGAAGAAAATATGCAAAACCTTTTTGACAGAACAATTCTCGTTTGTGCAGATAAAAAAATTCGCCTTCAAAGGCTGATGACACGCAGAGGCTATCCTCTAGAACACGCTCTGGAGCGTATCAATGCACAGGTTTCGCAGGAGGAAAAGAGAAACCTCGCCGATTTTATAATCGAAAACAACAACAATCTTATTGAACTCGAAACACAGATTGAAAAAACACTCGAAAGGTTATGGTTATGATATTTAAACTCCACAAAATCCCCGATAGGTTTATTTTTCGTGTAATTTTTCTGCTGATTATTTTGTGGAATCTTAAATACCTGTTTTTGCTTGTGCAAATACCTTTCACAATGCTGTTTGTCGATTATACGGGGCAAAATGCTTTTTATTCTCAGGTAAAGGATATAAAAACATCTGTTAAAAGTATCGAAGATTTTCAAGACGAAGGAAAAATCGGATTTGTGTCAGACACGCCGCAGAACAGCGTTTTTGATTTAGAACCTTCAATCAGGAATTTTTATATTGCCCAATATGCAATAGTCCCTTCAGTTTTAAAAAATGATAAACTCGAAAATTATTTAATAGGCGCTTACGAAAATAAGCCGGAAAAGATTGAAATACCTGAAGGTTTCAGAATTTATAAAAAAGTTAACGACAATACATATATATTTAAAAGGATAGAAGAATAATGACAGGCTCATTGTTAGGATTTATACTCGGATTACTGGTCACTCTGTTCAGCGGCTATTTTACCGTATCAATAATATCAAGAGAAATGGAGCTGAGATTCAGACTGCTGTTTGCGATTCCGCTCGGTTTCGGTATAAATTCTATTTTGTATTTTCTGTTTTTGTGTTTGCACATAAACAGCTTTGACTGTTTTAAATGGTTTGAACTGGCACTTGTTGTAGTGCTTGCATTGCTTTATTACAATGAAGAAAAACCTGATTTGAGCAAACATAAATTTAAAAAACTGTCTAACTGGTTTTATCTTTTGAATTTGTATGCTGTTTTGATTTATTTTAAATATTTTATAAATAACCCGATGGGCAGCTGGGACGGCTTTAGAATTTGGAACATCAAAGCCGAATTTTTGTTTTTAAACAACCCGCTGTGGCAGAATGTATTTTCGCTTCCCCATTTTATGTCGCATAACGATTATCCGATGATGTTACCTGCAGCGACAGCAAGACTCTGGAGCTATACCGGTGTTGAAAATTATGCGATAAATGCAACAATAGGTTTATTCTTCACTTTCGGGCTTGTATACCTTTTGTATCAGGCAATCACCTACTTTAAAAGCGAAAAAGCTGCTATAGCGGTGACTTCGGTGTTTATGATACTTGATATTTTTCTTGTAAACGGTGCAGCCCAGTGTGCTGATATACCGTTGGCTTATATGTACTTGTGTACAATAGTAAGTCTGTTTTTGTATTTCAGAAAAGAAAAATTTTCTTATATCGTACTTTCGATAATTTTTGCCGCATTGAGTGCGTGGACCAAAAATGAGGGTATGTTGTTTTTTGCCGTGTATATGGTTACTATTTTGGGTTATTTTTTCTTCTCAAAAAAATACAAAAGACTGGGGCTTGCTTTCTTAACAGCAATTATTCCTTTAGTGCTGCTTATTTTGTACAAAAATATCTCCCACGCGGCTAACGATTTAATTGCAGGATTTGTTGCATTAAAAACATATAACTTTGCATTTGACTTCAGCAGATATTTGATTATCTTAAAAACTTTTGCCAAAATGTTTCTCCAGCGTTTTGCGCTTTTGATTGTTTTGGCTCTGCTTTGTATTAAGGGATTTAAAATTAAAGATATCAATAAAACTTCTTTTATACTTTCTTTAATTGTATTTGTGCTGGTTGTTGCGGGATATTTTATGGTTTACCTTTTCTCCCCGCATGACATTACATGGCTTACGCAGAATTCTATGGACAGATTAATGCTCCAGATTTTACCCGTGGCGTTATTGTTGTTTGCCGTTAATTTAAGAATAGGCAAACCTGACAGCAGAAATTAATCATTCAATAATTTATCTGGGCCGTAATGGCTATGACTACAGTTGTAATAATTTATTATTGACGGAATTTGTCATGAACAGGGAATTTATTTCGCACTGTATAGTAGCATACAAGGCGGGGATTCGTGCATATGTAAAATTTTTGTAAACAAATTTTCATAATTTGTTAAATTTTGAGTTTTACCTTGTTTATTGCTTGTAAGGATTGTTTAACATGAAAATCGATTTTCTATCTAAAATAACAACCCCAAAGCATTCCGACTATTCGTTAAAACAGTCTTCCGTACAAAAAAAAGACACACTCAATATGGATTTAGGTACGGATGTCAATGGATACTACAACAGGATTGCTTTTCAGGGAGTTGTAAATAAAGACGGCAATATCAGGCATAAGCTTGATAACTACCAAGGCTGTTTAATAGGCGGGGCCATAGGAGATGCGTTGGGTGCACCCGTTGAGTTTATGCCGCTTTATGAAATAAAACGAACATACGGTAATGAGGGTATACAAAAATTCCTATCGAAAAAAAACAACAAAGCTGAGTTCACGGATGATACACAGATGACTATTTTTACCGCCGACGGGTTAATAAAATCGGCGCTTAAAAATCATTCAATTAATAATATAAATTTTTATGATGTATTTGAATCATACGGAGATTGGTTAAACACGCAAAGAAATAACAAAATACATAAGGGCTGGTTGTCTGATGTAAAAGAGCTTTATAAAGTTAAAGCTCCTGGTAATACTTGCATATCTGCAATCATGGGAGGAGAACCAGGAACAGTGGACAGAAAAATTAACGACAGCAAAGGCAACGGAGGAACAATGAGGGTTGCCCCTGCAGGTTTAATGTATTACAACAATCCTTCAAAAGCTTTTAATATTGCCGTTGCCTGCTGTGCCCTAACCCACAGCAGACCCGAGGCTTACCTTTCCGCCGGTGCGGCTGCTTCTATCATTGCATATATTATAAAAGGTGAAACTCTGCAAGGTTCTGTTGAAAAAACTATAAAAATATTAGAACGCAAAAATAACAACGAAAATGTCACGGGTCTTTTAAAAACGGCTTTAATATATTCGCAAAAAAATATTGCGCCGGAGGATGCAATTCCCAGACTCGGTAACGGATGGACCGGAGAAGAAGCTCTTGCAATAGCTGTATATTCTGCTTTAAAATATCCCGATAATTTCAAAAAAGCTGTGGAATGCGCTGTTAACATTACGGGTGACAGTGATACCGTCGGTTCTATAACCGGAAATATTATGGGGGCGTATGTCGGTGAAAAAAATATTCCGAAAGAATTTAAAAATAAAATAGAAGCCCGTGATGTTTTGGCAACTCTTGCGCACGATATTTATGTAATGCCTAATCGTATAAAAAATAAAGCTCAAAAATATCCGTTGCCGGAAAAATATAAGAAAAATCTTTCATTAAAACATGCATTGGGTGAAAATTACAAAAATTCTAAAGTAGTAACGTCTAAAGCATTTAACAATATATTAAAAACTCTTCCTAATTATGATATTAGGAATTACATGGAATTCTTGCTTAACAGAGATTTGCCGTTTAATATAACTATGCAAATTATGCAGCCTGTAGAGTTGATAACAAATGAAATAAATAACAGAATATATTTTAATAAAATGATGTATTCACTGACACAAAATATAGATAAATTATCGGAAAAAGAAAACAAAAGAGGCCTCTGGCTGGATGAACGTGTTAAGCTTCAGGAGTTTTTATGGCAAATTTACGGAGTTGTTTTAGAAAACCCCGGTATTAGTGACGATATTTTTAAAACACTTGCTGTTATGATGAAAATAGGAGTATATTCTCTAAAAGATATGTCAGACTTTTTAACATTAGCCGGCAAAAAAGATATAGATTTCAACAGAATTAACAATGCAGTATGCGCTTGCAAGCCGATTGATTATATTCTGGCTTCTTTTTATTAATTATTTCATATAGATGGCTCTCTCTTTGTATATGTTATGTAATTCGCCGGCCAGTTAATATAATTTTTGCTGCAAGGAGTTAATCTGTTCGACAAATATACACAATATATTTTTGTGAGTTATTTTTGCACAAAATACTTACTGCGAATTTTATCAATCAAAAACACCGGT
This sequence comes from Candidatus Gastranaerophilales bacterium, assembly GCA_944322935.1. Taxonomy (GTDB): domain Bacteria; phylum Cyanobacteriota; class Vampirovibrionia; order Gastranaerophilales; family Gastranaerophilaceae; genus Limenecus. Next base: position 49,124 of record CALUQO010000017.1, read on the forward strand.
CAACAACTAAAAACAGGGTTTATTTTTAACAAACCCTGCTTTTTCTAATATTTTAATAATCACTAAGTTATTTTTTCAATGCCGCTTTTAATCTTGCCATGGCTTTAGCCAGTGCAATTTGTGCCCGTACATTGTCAATTTTCGCTTCGTGAGAACCGAGCCTTGCTTCTGCTCTTTCTTTAGCGGATTTTGCCCTTGTAACGTCAATGTCGCTGCCTCTTTCCGCTAAATCGGTAAGAATTAAAGCCTCGTTGTCTTTGAACTGAAAAATACCGCCCATGGTGGTAAAATACTCCATTTCACCGTTTCTTTCAGCTCTTGTAACTCCTATGTCCAAAGCACTCATAAACGGCTGGTGGTCGGGCAGAATACCGAACTCGCCTTCAACGCTTCTGGAATAAATTCCGTCCACTTCTTCGTTAAAGAGTTCTTTTTCATGGGTTATTATTTTAAGGTTAATTTTCTTAGACATAAATAGCTCCTGCAAAGTTCAGCGCCCGTGTAAAGCTGCGTTGGCATCGCTAATTACTGCGGCTATGCATTTTTCATTTCTTCAGCTTTTTTAACAGCTTCTTCTATAGTACCTACCATATAGAAAGCCTGTTCGGGCAAGTCATCGTGTTTACCTTCAATAATTTCTTTAAAGCCTTTAATAGAATCTTCAAGTTTAACATATTTGCCCGGAATGCCGGAGAACTGTTCAGCAACAAAGAACGGTTGAGAAAGGAATCTTTGAATCTTTCTTGCTCTGTTAACCGTTAATTTGTCGTCTTCAGACAATTCATCCATACCGAGAATCGCAATAATATCCTGCAAATCTTTGTATTTTTGCAGAACTTCAAGCACCTGTCTTGCAACGCTGTAGTGTTCTTCGCCGATGATTACCGGATCCAGCACTCTTGAGCTTGATGCCAGCGGGTCAACAGCAGGATAAATACCAAGAGATGCAATCTGTCTTGATAATACGGTTGAAGCATCTAAGTGGGAGAATGTTGTTGCAGGAGCAGGGTCTGTCAAGTCGTCAGCCGGTACGTAAATAGCCTGTACGGAAGTGATTGAACCGTCTTTAGTAGAGGTAATACGTTCCTGCAATTCACCCATTTCAGTAGAAAGTGTCGGCTGATAACCTACAGCGGAAGGCATACGTCCCAGCAAAGCCGAAACCTCGGAACCTGCCTGTACAAATCTGAAGATGTTATCGATAAACAGTAATACATCCTGTTTTGAAAAATCACGGAAGTATTCAGCCGCTGTCAAAGCGGAAAGACCGACTCTCATTCTGGCTCCCGGAGGCTCATTCATCTGACCGTAAATCAAAGCAACTTTATCAAGTACGCCTGATTCTTTCATTTCGTTCCAAAGGTCGTTACCCTCACGGGTTCTTTCACCAACTCCGCCAAATACGGATACACCGGAGTGTTCTTGCGCAATGTTGTGGATAAGTTCCATAATCAAAACGGTTTTACCAACACCGGCACCGCCAAATAAACCGATTTTACCACCCTTTTGGTAAGGCTGCAAAAGGTCGATTGCTTTAATACCGGTTTCAAAAATTTCTACATTGGTGTTTTGGTCAACCAATTTGGGCGAAGGTCTGTGAATAGGCAAACGTTTATCCGTTTCAATAGGGCCCATCTCGTCTACAGGCTCGCCTAATACATTTAAAATTCTGCCTAAAGTTGCTTGCCCGACAGGAATTGAGATAGGAGCTTTTGTGTTAATAACTTTCATTCCTCTTTGCAAGCCGTCTGTAGATGACATTGCAACAGAGCGTACTTTGTTTTCTCCTAATAATTGCTGAACTTCTGCAACTGTTTTTTGACCGTTTTCGGAATAAATCTCTAAAGCGTCATAAATTTCGGGTAAGTTTCCGTTACTGAACTCAACGTCTATAACAGGCCCGATAATCTGGGTGATTAAACCTTCATTTTCTGTTAATACCGTCATTTTATCCACCTTTTATTATTTAAATATGTATTTATTATACCTTTTTAATCATCATTATACAAACAAAAAATTTTTCAATGATTCGAAAAGGGGAATTTAAACGGATATACAATGAACAAACGCATATTTTTTATAAAAAGTCAGCTTATGACTTCGGCGCCGTTTTCTTCTACCTGCAAAGTCAAAATTTTTGATTTTACATTCAAGTCCAGCCATACTTGAGAAACCGTTTCTCTTATCTTATTAAGATTGTTGCCGTGAGAAATAACAAGTATAGAAGGACCAGCTCCGCTTATTACAACACCCATAACATTTTCTTCATGTTTTAAGGCCTCATTAATTTCTTTTAGACCCGGAATGAGTTTTTCTCTGTATTGCTGATGGAGTCTGTCTTGCAGAGCTATTTTCATTAATTTTTCATCATGAGAGTTTACTGCCTGAACAAGCATTGCCGTATGTTTCAAGTTAAATATTGCATCCTTCATCGGAACCTCAGGTGGTAAAACTGAGCGTGCAATATCTGTTGCCAGTTCGTAATCAGGAATACAAACGGTTATGTTCCAATCTTTAGGCCAGTTCATTTTGCTATACACAACACTGCCGTCTTCTTCAATCGATGCTACTACAAACCCGCCCACAATGGCAGGTGTAATATTATCAGGATGGTTTTCGATTTCGGTTGCTATGGAAAGTAAAGCTGCTTCGTCCGCCGGCCTGCCCAAAAGCTCGTTTGCCGCAATCAGCCCGCCCACAATTACCGCAGCAGAGCTGCCAAGTCCTCTTGCTATGGGAATATGTGTTCTGATTGTAATTTTGAGTTCACTCGGGGTTTGGCCTATGGAGTTATATAAAAGTTCTATTGCTTTATAAACAATATTGTTTTCATCCGTAGGGATGGATATTAAATCCTGCTCATGAGTTTCGTCTATAATATTTATTTCAATACCCGTTCCGGGCATGATAGTTTCTTCTACCGTAACAGTATTGTATATAGGCAAAGCAAGACCCAAACAATCAAAACCGGGGCCCAAATTTGCCGTAGTAGCAGGTACTTTTACACTAACTTTCATATAAAATCTTTTCCTTTTCCAAAAAGATTATAACATAAGCAAAATTAAACAAAATTTTTAGAGTGAATTTGTTTAAAAACGGAAAAACCGTGTTTTTGGCAAATTCACTCTAAAGTAATAACCTTTTAATATAATAAAGTTTTATTAAACAGTACCTGTGCTCCAGCTGTGCAAATAAGCCTCCTGTTCAGGTGTCAGAGTATCGATTTTTATTCCCATGGAATCGAGTTTAATTTTAGCAATTTCAACATCGACCTCATGAGGAAGTGTATACATTTTGTTTTCAAGTTTACCCTGATTTTTAACAATGTATTCAATACCCAAGGCCTGATTAGCAAAGCTCATATCCATAACAGAAGCAGGGTGTCCTTCTGCTGCAACAAGGTTGACAAGTCTGCCTTCGGCAAGCACGTATATTGATTTTCCGTTTTTCAGTTTGTATTCTTCAAGAGAAGGTCTGATTTGTCTGATTTCGGTTGTTTCTTTTTTCAAACCGTTAACGTTTACCTCGACATCGAAGTGGCCTGCGTTGCAAACAAAAACACCGTCTTTCATGGTTAGCATATGGTGAACATCCACAACATTTTTGTCACCCGTGATGGAAAGGAAAATATCGCCTACTTTTGCGGCTTCTGCAATAGGCATTACGCTGTAACCTTCCATAGCGGCTTCCAGAGCCTTGAGCGGGTCAACTTCCGTAACTATAACGTTAGCGCCGAGCCCTTTTGCTCTCATAGCTGCACCTTTGCCGCACCAGCCGTAACCGCATACAACAAAAGTTTTGCCAGCGAGCAGAATGTTTGTTGCACGGATAATACCGTCGATAGCACTCTGGCCTGTGCCGTATCTGTTATCATATAGGTGTTTTGTAAGACTGTTATTAACTCCGACAGTCGGGAATTTAAGGCTTCCGTCAGCCTCCATTGCCTGCAGTCTGATAATACCTGTTGTTGTTTCTTCAGTAGTACCGATGATATTAGGAATCAAGTCCTGTCTTTTTGAATGTATTGTTGCAACAAGGTCGCATCCGTCATCTATAACTATATGGGGTTTGTGATCCAGAACTTCCTGAACATGTTTTGCATAAGTCTCAGGAGTTTCACCGGCATATCCGAAAACAGGAATTCCCCAGTATTTTACCAGCGCTGCAGCAACATCATCCTGTGTAGAAAGAGGGTTAGAAGCAGCGAGCACGGCATCGGCTCCGCCTTCTTTCATAGCAATACACAAAGCTGCTGTTTCTTTTGTAACGTGTACGCAGGCTGTCAGTCTCAATCCCTTAAAAGGCTGTTCTTTTTTAAATCTTGCTTTAATTCTTTCGAGAACAGGCATATCTTTCATTGCCCATTCGATGTTATTTTTGCCCTGTTCAGCCAGAGCCATATCTTTTACGTCGTATTTTAATTCAGCAGTTGTCATTAATTTCTCCTTATTTTTTAACAACACATCCTACATAATTCTAGCATGAATATAGTTTGTCCGAGAAAATTTTGCGATAAGGAACGTAAGTCGTATGGTAGACTTTAGTCTACCGTAACTCCTTCCCTTGCTTGGGGAAGGCTGGGGTGTGGAGCGGCAAAACCAATGAGGGAAGGCCGGTTTGGCATACCTGCCCAAAGCAAAA
>CALUQO010000018.1 GCA_944322935.1 Candidatus Gastranaerophilales bacterium
AATAGATGTAGATATGGAAGGAAACACCTCTGATGTTATTGCAACAACTAACGCCTCAAATGGTGTTATAACCATTGAATTTATTAATTACATTACGTCAAACGGAGAAACTCAAAAATTCCAGATACTCCAGACACAAGACGGTAATTTACAGCTTGCGCTGGGTGATGCTCTGGCTTCTCAGGTTGTTGAAGACAGTTTGTCTAAATTAACAGATAATGTAACGAATGCCGATAATTTTGACCAGCTTGCAGGTATCTCTCTTGGAACAACAACAACGATAAATGACTCGATAATAATTCAACAGGCTAAAGATTACGACACACTGCAGTTAATCAATACAAGAGAATCAACCGGCGAGCGCAAGTTTGATTTTGTTAACGGAGATACTTATGTGGTATCGCAGAATTTGGGCACAACAACCTCGGGTACGTTGAGCATAAACGGACTGGATACCGGTTCAACAATTAACGCTAACAACCACACAATGTTTAATCTTGCAAACGAAACAACTTTGAACTTGAACAACGTTACTGTTGACGGAGCCAAAGACTATGTTGTGAACGTTTCTAACGCAAACGCAGAGGTTAACTTAACAAATACATCTATCACAAACACTAACGGCAACGCTATAGTCTCAAACGCAAATGTTAATTTAACAAACTCCTCAATTACCGGCACAACCGGTGATGCAATAGTAATGTCCAACGCGGATGTTAACCTGACAAACACTTCAATAACAAACAATCAGGGCACAGGCGTTATTTCAAATGCCAATGTAAATATCACTGCCGACGGTAAAAATGTAGAATTCACAGGCAACACTACAGCCGTGAACATGCAAAATGCAGGCAAAACATTAACATTGAACACCGCAAATAACGGCACAATAACAGTTAACGACAAAATAACCGGTGCTGCCGGCTATAACGTAAACATCACCGGTGAAGGTACGTTGAACCTTTACAACCAGCTTGAATATGCAGATGTGACTGCAGCAGGTACTACAATAAATCTTGCAAATGACATAAATACAATTTACGTATTTAACACATTACATTCGGATGCTTCTGCAAAATATACACTGGATGTCAATTTGGACAGCGGTGAAGCTGACAGAATCACATCAACAAACGCCTCTACGGGTACAATTACAATAAGCAGCATTAATTTTATAAACGGAAAAACTGTATCAGACAGCGATATTAAAATACAAATAATTCAAAATACAAACCCGTCTTCCGATTTACAACTTGCTTTCGGCGACAATGTTAATGTACCTGTTGTTGTAGATACTCTGGCTACATTAAGCAATACCGTATCTAACACAGACAACTTTGATCAGGAAGCCGGTTTTATGCTGGCTACGACAAATACGCTTAACGACAGTATCCAATATTTGACTGCAAGGGATTTCGATACTTTGCAGTTGATTAACATAAAAGAATCAACAGATGAACGTAACTTTAATTTTGTGGATGACAGCACATATACGGTTACGCAGGATGTAGGCACTACTGCGGCGGGTACGTTGAATATCAACGGTCAAAGCGGCGGTTCAAATATCAACGCCGACGGTCACACAATGTTCGATCTTGCAAATGAAACAACATTGAACTTAAATAATGTTACGGTTGACAGAGCCACAGACTATGTTATAAACGTTTCTAACGCAAACGCAGAGGTAAACTTAACTAACACCTCAATCACAAATACCACCGGTACCGGCGTAATTGCGAATACTAATATTAACGTCAAAGCTGACGGCGCTGATGTTGAATTTAGCGGAAACAGTGATGCTGCTATTAATATACAGGATGCGGAAAAAGTTCTTACACTCGAAACAATAAACAGCGGCAAAATTGTATTAAACGATATTATAACGGGTTCACTCGGGTACAATGTCAATATCACAGGAGATAACACCGGTTCGGTTGCAATAAATAATGCCATAGAAAACGCAAATATCAATATTACCAATACCACTATCGATTTTATGAATGATAAAACAGAAAATCATGAATTTTTATCGATAAACACGGGTGAAAATGCAAAACTCAGTATTGATTTAGACTTAACAAACCAAATTTCCGATGTAATTACAACAACGGATGTTTCATCCGGCACAATATACCTCAGCAATCTCAACTTTAGCGGTTCCGAGGCTGACCCTTCTCAACCGGCAACCTTCCATATTATCAACAACACAAATGCAGGCTCTGACTTGCAGCTTGCTCTCGGCGACAACATAAAAATAATAGGAACTTTAGACCCTGACACTCCTTGGGTGGACAATATTTTAGAATTTGTTTCCGGTACTGTATACAGCAATGAAATATACACTCAAGAAGGCGGTATTTCTCTCGGAACTACAAACACATATCACGATTCCGTAACAATACAAAAAGACAAAATTTATGATGACCCTCTTGCTCTGGTAAACGGAAAAGAATTTTCAGGTGACCGTAATTTTGTATTTGCAGATGACAATCCTTATATAGCAAAAGGTGACCTTTTAACAACCGCAGAAGGAACCCTTAACATAATTGGCAAGGATACTGGCTCGGTGCTTGATGCTGATGAACACAAATTATTTGATTTAAAAAATGATACTACTTTAAATATCACCAATACAACTATCGAAAATGCCAAAGACTATGCTATCAGTGCGGATAATTCTGATGCAAATGTTAATTTAATAAACAGCTCCATAAAAAATACCGACGGTGTTGCTATAACTACCAATACCAATATTAATATAACAGCAAACAACGGTAAATCAGAATTCTCCGGCAATGATGATGCTATTAAAATAACTAATTCCGATAAAACAATTACAATGAATTCCGTTAATAACGGAGAAATCATTCTTGATAACAAAATTAAAGGTATAAATGGCTACGAGGTTGTTTTAAAAGGTGATGACACTTCTAAAATTGTAATTAAAGACCACATAGTTAATGCCGATATATCTTTAAATGACACAAATCTTTATCTTGATAAAGAATATTTGTTTAATACAGCTCAATCATTTACCCTCAATTCCGGTAATATTAACCTGAACAATGATTTTGTCGGTACAATGCATGTTCCTACACTAAATCTTAACGGAACAACAAATCTGTCACTTGATGTTGATTTGGCTAACGAATCAATGGACAGAATCACTGCAGACAACTATTACATTGCACCGGATGCATTCCTTAATGTTAAAAATCTGAATCTTATATCGGTATCAGATAAAACCAGCTTACAAATACTTTTTGCAGATGAAGCTTTAGCAAACAATGTTAAATACTCCGGCGATTCTCCTTTGTTATACACAGGTACGGATGTGTCATTTACTCCGCTATACAGCCCTATTTATAAATATAACGTGAGCTACGGCGTGGATGATAATGACAAACTCGGTTATTTCTTCTTTAACAGAGCGGTATCATCAAATTCAAGCGATTCATTTAACCCCGCAGTATTGGTTTCCCCTATTGTTACTCAGGCAGGGGCTTATACAACACAGCTGCAAACATTCAATTATGCTTTCCAACACGCAGATACGTTTATGAACATACCATATCTTGAACGTGTATCAATGATTAACGCAGGCAAATACGCAATGAGCCCGACAGGGGATGCAACAGACGTCGGAACATTCTCTCCACTTCTTACAAAGGAAGAAGACGCAGGCTTCTGGGTAAAACCATACGCAAGCTTTGAAAACATTCCACTTAAAAACGGCCCTAAAGTTTCCAACATCAACTACGGTACTTTAATAGGTTATGACTCAAAACTCACCGAGGTAAGCCACGGCTTTGAACGTGTTATAACAGGTTACATCGGCTACAACGGAGCATCACAAAGATATCAAGGCGTTGACGCATACCAAAACGGCGGCTTAATTGGCGGCACGGCAACTTTCTATAAAGGCAACTTCTATAACGCAACAACGTTATCAGTAGGAGCAACAGCAGGCGATGCAAGCACAATGTACGGCTCTGAAAACTACACAATGCTGTTAGCCGGTATAGGTAACAAAACAGGGTACAATTTCGAATTCTGGGACGGAAAAATGATTCTGCAACCCAACTTCCTCATAAGTTATACCTTTGTAAACACCTTTGATTACAACAATGCCGCAGGTGTAAGAATTGAAAGTGACCCGCTGCATGCAATTCAGTTATCTCCGGGAATCAAATTGATAGGCAATACCAAAAACGGCTGGCAGCCATATATTGGTGTAAATATGGTATGGAATCTTATGGATGATTCAAAAGTCACGGCCAACGATGTAAGACTTCCCGAAATGTCAATTAAACCTTACGTTCAGTACGGTGCAGGTATCCAGAAACGTTTCAAAGACAGATTCTTAGCCTTTGCTCAAGCAATGATACACAACGGCGGACGTAACGGTGTATCACTTACCGCAGGTCTGCGCTGGAAAATAGGGAAAGAATAAATAACTCTGTGTAAACACAACTGCAACAAGTTTTACGCAGAGCGAAAACTATATAATTAATAATATTATTTTCAGTTAGTTATTCTTCTTGCTGTCTTTAACCTGTTTCATTGCTACTGTCAAAGGCGACATTGCTTTGTCAAAGGTTTCTCTGTAGAAATCTGTATTTATATTCAATTTGTTACCAAGTTCCAGAAGCAGCAGCACAAATTTTCTGTCATAGTCGCTGTTAACTTCTTCAATATTAGAAACAACATTTTCCAATATTTCATGAATCTTGTTAAAGTATGTATTTTGAGATTCCGAAGTATCAATGTGAAGTTCCAGAGCATCAACATATTTGAACAGATTCAAAACAGTTTCTATTCTGTGAATTTCCGGATTTTTAGCAAGGTCATACATTGCGTCGGTAATTTTTTCCGTAAACACCGTATTAGCCAATTTCTTATCCAGAGAGACACCGAGCCATTTGGCTTCGTTGTAAAGATCAATAGCTTCCTGCAAATCGTGATCGTTCATTGATTTTTGATAATCTTCAATCTGTTTATTAAATTCAACTCCGAGAACATATTTTGCCGCAATTTTAAACTCATCCGGCGGAGTAAGTCCGAGGTTTTTGAAGTTAAGAACAGAGGCTTTTCCGTCTTCATAAATATCTTTATACAGTCCGGAGAATTTCTTTGTTTTGCCCTGCATCATAATAGTAAGGATTTTTCTTCTTTCTTCTATGAATATATCCTTGAGAGTGTAATATTCCATACCAAAGTTCATATCCAGACTTCTTATGATTTCTGTCAGAGGATAGTTTATGAAGGTTTCCGTCAGGCTCTTTCTTATATTGTTGCATTCTTCCACGGAGGCATATTCTTTGATTGCACAGTGGAAATCACCGCCGGAGTATTTGAGCAGTGCAAAAATCATGTCGTATTTTTCAAGCGTAATTTGAGATTTTATCTCAACACGTCCGAGATACAGGCTGTTTTTGCCTTTAGAAACGACCTTATAATTTAAACGTCTTATATCGTAGCAGTAGAAGGTTGTTTCGTCTTCTATTTCTTCATCATAAAGCGAAGATATTGCCCACAAACTTACAATTTGTTTTATCGTAACAACTGACGGCTTAACAAATTTTCTGTAAATATCTGCGCCAGTACCAAATTCTTTAATATTGCTCTGTGCATTAGCCAGAATGTTAATAAATTCTGTTTCGTAATCTTTTTCAGTAAAGCTGGCAGCGAGCTGCATAGCGCGTGCAGCGTATTTCATAATCTGGGTTGTTTCAATACCTGAAATATCGGCAAAAAACCAGCCGCAGCTTGTGTACATAAGCATTGCCTGTCTTTGCATTTCAAGAAGTTTCATCGCTGCAACTTTATCATCGTCGTCGCATTCTGGTTTTAGATTATTTTTAAGAAAATTCTTAATTGAAAGTTCGCTTCTGTCCAAAATTACATTAATATATTCGTTACGAACATCCCACGGATCTTTTGTAAAGAATTTTTTACCGTGTTTTTCATATAACTCAATCAAGTTATCTCTAAGATAATCCAACGCATCTCTGAGCGGTTTTCTCCATCTCTGGTTCCAGCTTGGCTGTCCGCCTGTTGAACATCCGCAGTCTTCTTTCCATCGTCCCACACCGTGGAAACAGCTCCAGGATGAGGCCTGTTTGATATCAACTTCGTCATGGACGCCGTATTTTTCAAGATATTCACCGTAGTTTGTTATTGTGAAGCCTTCTTCTTGAGCCTTTACTCTTAAAACATACGCCAGAGCCATATCGCCAAATTTTGTGTGGTGTCCATAGCTTTCTCCATCCGTACCGATATGGATAAGCTGCGGATAATTTCTTGATGAAGAAATGCCCTCTTTAAGTCTTGCAACAAATTTGTTGCCGTCTTGAAGAATGTTATCGAACGCAACAGATTTTGAAATAGCTCCGTCATAGAAGAACAAATCAACAAACTTTTTAGGATTGTTTTTGATAAAGTATCTGTATGGTTTTGCAGGGTCAATATTTCCCCAGCCTGCATCAGTCCATTCTTTATCCCCAATTTTACGGTACTTTAACGATTGATACGGGGACAAAATCGTAAACTTAATGCCATTGTCCGCAAGAACTTCAAGAGTTTCGTCGTCAACTGCGGTTTCAGCCAGCCACATCCCTTCTGGCATTCTGCCGAATCTGTATTCAAAATCTCTTATACCCCAGCGAACCTGTGTTTCTTTATCTCTGCGGTTTGCCAGAGGCATAATCATATGGTTGTAGACTTGAGCTATAGCATTGCCGTGACCCGAAAACTGTACACGACTGACTACATCCGCTTTTATAATTCGTTCATAAGTTTTTGGAGCGTGTTTTTCCATCCACGACAATAATGTAGGACCAAAGTTGTAGCTCATTAGAGAATAGTTGTTGACGATATCAAGAACCTTATTCTTATCATCGACAATTCTTGAAGCAGAATTAGGATTGTAACATTCAAGGTTAACTCTTTCGTTCCAATCATGGAAAGGCAGTGCACTGTCTTGCAACTCTATTGCTTCAAGCCACGGGTTTTCCCTCGGCGGCTGATAAAAATGTCCGTGGACAGTCAGATATACTTTATTTTTTTCTTCTGTTTTTTCCTGTTTTTCTGTTTTATCCGTCTTAGTATTTGCCATATTCATAACTCCGCAACTATATCAATATGCGACAACATTATTATTTATATTTTGTCTTATTTCCAATCCTGTTTATATTTAGCTTTTTTTATCTTCGTCTTTTTTCTTTTTGCTTATAACAACGAGTTTATCCGTATCAACCCAGGCATCTGTTAAAGCATCAGAAAATACTTTGCCGTAAACTTCTATAATATCGCCTGAATCAAGGTCAATGAATTTTTCAGCTTCGCTGCGTTTGATAAATATTTTCATTTCCGAAAGAGGTATTGTGTGGTCAGTTACATCATCTCTTTTAATAAGGAAGGAAATATATTTTTGAGAATCCCTGAATGCAGGTTTGTAATCCAAGCCTAATGTAGAAAACTTATCAAAAGAAGCTTTAAACTTAACCTTTTTGCCGAGATAAGCAGATGGATTGTTAACTATATTCAAGGAAGAAACCGCTGTGTATTCATTTGCATTTGCAGGCGGCGTTGTTAAGGAAGATGCTTTGTCCTCTGCAGCCTTTACCGTTTTATCAAGAACAACTTCTTTAACCTCCTGCTGAACTTGAGGTTTTGTTTGTTCAACAGCAGCAGGTGCTTTAGGCTGAACATCCGTTTTTTGCTGTTCGGGTGCTATTGCTGCAAACGTAATTAAACTTCCGGCAAGTACAAGACATGTTGTTGCCGTTAAAATTATGTTATTTTTCAATGTTTTCATCTTATTTACCCTAACTTTTATTACTAATTAACTTATTTAATTCTATCATATATCGTGAAATATTTATATAGTCAATTAACCCGCGGAATAACTATACAGCATATAAAACCTTAAAACATTGTGCCGGTTTGTAAAATCTCAAAATACATAATAAGCTGCGGTTCTTTATATGTAGCGCAGAATGTACATGGGGGTTTTAATTGCTACAAAAATAGTATATAATATAAATAGAAGATATACTTCAGTTGTGTTACTAAGAAAAGAAAACAGGAAAAAGATGTCTTTTGGTATCAACGGCCCGAGCCCAATGCACGGAATACAAGAAGCACAAAGCATGCGCAACAACGGTGGCGGCGGAAATTTAGGCTATTTTCAACGCCGTAACAAAAAAGAAAAACACAAAGAAAACGAAATAGATGTTTTTGAACAATCTACTGATGAAAATGATGTGTTTATTCCCGAAGAACAAATCGATGATGACAGTATTTTAAAAAAGGCCTCTGATTTTATTAAACAGTTTAAAAAGCCGAGAAGGTCGCTGTAAATCATCCTTTATATATTGTTTTTATGCATTTTTCAATAACCGGTTTTACCTCGGGCAGGTTATCTGTTTCAGTTGTCCACCATTTTGTCCATTTTTCATCATAGGGTGAAACACACTCAAAATAATATGCATTTTTGGCTATTTTTATTTTCTTTGTTGCGGATGGGGATTTGTGCGGGATTAAATTTATAACTTTGTATTTGTAATCATATTTACAATAACGTTTTAAAGATTTGTTTATTTGAACAATGCACTCCTTTAAAGCATCATCATTTTTATTAAACAGAGATTGTACAAATAAAATATTTTTTCTTGTGGATGTTATTTGCCTGAAATTTTTTATTCTTTTTTCATACCTTTTTATAAAATCCTCTCGGTTCAAGTCATCATGCAGGTAGTTAATATTGTATTTTACATTTTTCCAAATTTTACGTTCATCATCAAATTGCAAGTCGTCAAAATAATCCGCAAAATCGTTTTCCAAAACGGCCCGCACAGATTCAACAGGCGTAACGCACAAATCAAAAGGACAGCTTAATTCTCCCTGATTTTTTGAAGGTTTTATTTTATGCTGGTTTAGTTTCATTCGAGGAAAACAATTTGTACCGAGACTTATATATTTATTTAAAATTTTGTGGTGATGGCTGATTTTTATCCCCATAAGGATAATTTCCGTATAAGTATAAGTATGTTGAAATCTAAATATCTTCATTTTTAGCAAGTTTAACTAAATTAATTAAGTAAAATTAGTAGAATAATATAAATAGCAACAAAAATATTAGCATTTATTGCTATATAAATCAATATAAATTAGTAAATTAGCAACTGCTTTTTTGGCATAAAACACACTAAAATCTAAGAATGGATTCATTAAAGAAAAAATTGGGTGCAAGAATACAGTATCTGAGAAAGCAGCAAAAGCTTACACAGGAAGCTCTGGCAGAAAAAGTAGGCATGGATACTCCTAATCTCAGCAACATTGAATGCGGAAAACGTTTTATGACTGCAGAAACTCTTGAAAAAATTGCAATTGCGCTAAATACAACCGAGCGTGAATTATTCAATTTCAGTTATACTGAACCTCAAAAATATATGCGTGCCGACATAGACGAGCTTTTAAACAAGGCTGATGCTGACGATTTATTGTTTTTTTCACAGGTGATAAAAAGTTATTTTAAAAGAAAAGAAAAAATTTAAGCACTAAAAAAGCCCCGGTAATTCAGGGCTTTTTGTTATTAAAACTTTATTTATTATGCATAAAGCATTTGTAATTTAGCACCGGGTTCCGCATTATTAGGCCGTAGTTCACCCGTGCCGTTGTATGCGGGAATGAATCTTTTCATATCCGCAAGATCTCTGTCAACAGCAGAACCGCCTGAGGTACCATATGTGCCGCCTGCTCTTTCTGAACCGCCGACACCCTGTGTTCCCTGGCCCCCTACAACACCTATGCGTTGTACAGGCTGCTGGAAGAAATTAACTTGTGGATTCCAATCGACCATAATTTTCCTTTTTAGTAAACTCTATATTTAAATAAAAACATGCAGATACAATAAATTGCTAGTTTGTTAACAAAGTTTACAAAAATTAATTATATTTTTATATTTGTCCGTCTTTCGAGTTTCGGGTTCTTGGCTCCGCTTGCTGATTCCCTCTCATAAACTCCACAACGGCGGGCTTTGATTGTCCGGCTTACGCTTTTTGCTCCTGTGGGTATCTCGTCTCTGTCGGCGCTTCCCTCTCATAAAATGTGACATTTAGTCACATTTTATTCGGCAGAGTGTCGCTATCGAACGGTTTCGGCTCTTTGGCGTCCGGCTTCCCGGACTCCGCCGAGCCTTCACACACGGCTTACGCTTTTTGCTCCTGTGGGTATCTCGCCTCTGTTCGTAACGTTACACCCGTTACTCACAGGCTCGATTATCCTACGTCGCTATCGAACGGTTTCGGCTCTTTGGCGTCCGGCTTCCCGGACTCCGCCGAGCCTTCACACACGGCTTACGCTTTTTATAAATTCTTCTTTTTTAATTTTTCTTCCGCAGCATTTATCTTCATCGCAATAGCCGAGTCTTTCGCATTTCGGAACAAGATAAGGAGCCAGCCATGGTTCCTCTTTTAAAAGTTCTTCGCACATCATTTTCACCATAACTCTGATTTCATACTGGGCACGAGTACAGAGTCTTATGTTTGCTATATGTATAAGTTCTCTCAGATTCAAAGAAGCGACAATAGAACTTGCTGCCGCATTTGGCAGAACAAAACGTGCGTCTTCGGCAGGTATACCTGCCTCTGTCATTTCCGTATAAAAATCAGCAATTTTTGACATGAAGTCTTCATATTTTTTGGAAAGTTCGGGATTTTTGGCAACAGTCGGCGGTGTAATATAGTCAAACTGACCTTTTTCTTTTACATAACGCTGAGATTTTTGCGAGAAGGAAACATGTCTGTGACGCACAAACTGATGCGTGCAGGCTCTGGAAACATTCGATATGGCAAAGCTTACCTGTATATGTTCAATTGTGGAATAATGCCCTGAAGATATAACTTTTTCTATAAGTTTGAGCATTTTTTCCTCATCAACAGCGTTGTCATATATGTTTACCGGCGAATCCGCACTATAGCAAGTTCTGCATGCAGTATATATTGTTCTGAGCATATCTTGCGGTTTAGAAATCAGTTTTACCACAGGTTTGTTATTTTCCATAGTTTCCCCCTACCAGTGTCTCTTTATACAATCATATCATCCGCACAATTTTTTGCACAAAATTGTTACTTATGAAATATTTTAGGCCCCAATATATACAGTGCCTGACACGATAAGGCGGTATTGCTACATAAAAAGTCTGTTAAATTTAGCAGTATAGTTCCACATTACAAATTTAATATTAAACAATAAACTAATTGCAAAACTTGCACACTACTGTAAAATAGTTTTATGCAGCTTATTGTTTACATATTAAAAAGATTTTTGCAGGCGATACCGTTGTTATTTTTGGTATCAATTATAAGCTTTTTTATAATAAGGCTCAGCCCTGTTGACCCTCTCGGGGAATTAAGACTGAACCCTTCAATCTCTCAGGAAACTTTAAAAGCAGAACAGCAGCGGCTCGGATTGGATAAACCTAAAATCGTGCAATATGGTTTGTGGTTGAAAAGCTTTTTAAAAGGTGATTTGGGGGTTACTGTTTCCGGAGAAAAAGTCAGTGCAAAACTTATGGAGCGTATTCCTAACACGCTTTTGCTTACCAGCGTGGTTATTTTGTTAACATGGCTTGTGGGCATACCGCTCGGGATTTATGCCGCATTGCACTGGAAAGAACCTATAGACAGGATACTTACGGTTGTAACAAGTATTGGTATGGCTATACCATCGTTTTTCTTTGCGCTTTTACTGTTGATATTTGCGGTAAAAACGGGCTGGTTTCCGACAGGCGGTATGACAAGCTACAACTTTTCCACGCTGTCGCCTTTTCATAAGGTGCTGGATGTTGCACATCACCTTGTATTGCCTGTGATTGTGCTTTTTACGATTTCTCTTTCCGGTTTGCAAAGACAAATGAGAGGAAATCTGCTCGATGTATTAGGTTCGGATTACGTAAAATTTGCACGTGCAAAGGGGCTTAGCGAGAACAAAGTTGTTTACAAGCACGCTTTAAGAAACGCAATTAACCCTATGGTTACACTTTTGGGGTTTGAGTTTGCTTCGTTACTAAGCGGGGCAGCTTTGACAGAATATGTTTTTCAGTATCCGGGGCTGGGAAGGTTGATTCTTGAGGCGGTTATGAAATCCGATATAAACCTTGTAATGGCATCATTGATGATGGGTACAATAATGCTTGTTGCAGGGAATTTGCTTGCGGATATTTTACTTAAACTTGTTGACCCGAGAGTGAGTGTGAACTGATGAACAAAAATTCCGTGCTTGCTCAAATTTTTAAAGACAAATATGCAACAACTGCTGTTGTTGTTCTTTTGATTTTGTATCTCGGGATTTTGTTTGCGGATTTTCTTGCCCCTTATTCAAAAGAATTTTCAGACAGGCACAGGGCTTATGTGCCGCCGTCACAGGTTTTTACGATTGATGAAAACGGGAAATTTTCAAGACCGTACACCTATAACTATAAAAGATATTTTAATCCTGATGAATTGAAAATTACTTATAAATTAGACAGAAGCAAAAAGTATTATTTAAAATTTTTTGCTAAAGGCGAGCCGTACAAGTTTCTCGGTTTAATCCCCATGCAAAGGCATCTTGTAACGGTTGAAAAAGACGGCAGGCTGTTTTTGCTCGGCACGGATATAAACGGGCGTGATATTTTTTCCAGGATTCTTTTTGGCGGAAGGATATCTTTGACTATAGGCTTTTTGGCTTTGTTTATTTCGTTTCCATTGGGTATGCTCTACGGGGGGATTTCTGGATATTTTGGCGGTATTGCGGACAACCTTATGATGAGGGTTTCCGAGGCGATAATGTCTATTCCAAGTTTTTATCTTTTGATTATTCTTGCAGCAATTCTTCCGTCTAATATGACAAGCATACAGAGGTTTTCTCTAATTGTTGTAATACTCGCTCTTATAGGCTGGGCCGGATTTTCGCGTGTTGTAAGGGGTATGGTTCTATCTATAAAGAATCAGGAGTTTGTTCAGGCGGCGGAATCTATCGGCGCGTCAAAGCTGAGAATTATAATCAAGCACCTGCTGCCGCAGACATTGAGTTATGTAATTGTTGCGATGACTTTATCCGTACCGTCTTATATTTTGTCGGAATCGGGTTTGAGCTTTTTGGGGCTAGGTATACAGCAGCCTGATGCAAGCTGGGGGAATATGCTGAAAGAAGCACAGGAGTATGTTAATATTATTTATAGACCTTGGCTTTTGGCTCCCGGTTTTTTAATTTTTATTGCGGTATTATCTTTTAACCTGATAGGTGATACAATAAGGGATATCTTAGACCCCAAAAGCAAGGTCAGATAGAATATTTTAGTTAATAGGGCTTGAGGATAGATGGAACAGTTTATATTTCAGCATTTAATAATCAGTAAAGTTATGCTTTTAGACATACTTCTGGCGATTGTGCTAGGGTTTGCAATCGGTTTTGAAAGAGAGATTACAAACAAATGGGCGGGGTTAAGAACACATATGCTTGTTTGTCTTGGCTCCTGCATATTTACATTGCTTTCAATACACGCTTTTCCCGTATATGCACACAGCCCTCAGGCTGATCCTGCCAGAATTGCTGCTCAGGTGTTAACCGGTATCGGTTTTATCGGCGGTGGTACTGTTTTAAGACATGGATATTCGATTTACGGCTTGACTACAGCGGCCACACTATGGATTACAGCGAGTATCGGTATGGCGTGCGGATGCGGGTTTACTGCTCTTGCGACGATATGTACCGTATTGGCCGTTGGTACTTTAGTTTTAATCAGAATTTTTGAAAAACAGTATATTCACAAAGGTTCTAAAAACCCGAGAAGGTTTAAGGTAAGTTTTTATACTGAGATGAACACTGCGGATGATATTTATTCTAAAGTTATTCAAAATTTTAATTCCATATTTGAAATAAATAAGGTGAATTCAAATTCTAATCCCGGCTTGATGAAGATAAGTTTTAAACTGGATATATTTGACAAAAATCCTGTACAATTTTTACATAAGGAATTAAATTTAGTGGAAGGTATTGAATCAATTTCAATACAGGAACTTTATGAATAAAACGGCGGTATTTGAATATTTAAGAACTATTTTAATATCATTGTTAATTGCACTTGTGATTGCGAGTGTTGCAACTGCATTTTCTAAAGTAGTGGCAAAGCATCATATTCAAATGGCTGCTAAAATAACTAATACTCCAAAAGACGATGCAATAATTAAAGAACTTATTAAAAAAATTTCAGGTTTATCTGCGCAAAATCCCGGAGATTATGTTTTAAATGTTAAACTGGGTAATTTGTATGAACTTATGCTTGATGAAAAAAATGCGGAAGAACAATATAAAATTGCAATAAATAAATCGCCTTACGGTGTTTATACTCCGTATTTCGGTCTGGCCAACTTATATTTAAAACAGGGAAAACATAAAGAAGCTTTAGCTATTGTAAAAAAACTAAAAAACACTGACCACAAACCGCTTCTTATTGCCAAAGGCGATTTTTATATGAATCTTGGTGATTTGTTGTGGAAAGAAAATGATTATGAAGAGTCGGTAAAGCAATATAAAGTCGCATATTTTTATTACAAAAAAGTTGATTCGGAAAAGAAGGATTCTGCAATTGTAGGTATTTTAGATTGTTATAACAAAATTGCAGATGAAGATTTCAAAAAACATAAAATTGATGAAGCTATAGAAAGTCTGGAAACGGCTTTGCTGTATAAAGAAACCTCTATTGTGTATTACAAACTGGCTATATTGTATAAGGATGTTAACCCTATAATTGCAAACTCTTATATGGAAAAAACCTATAAAATGGATCCGGGGTTGATTAATTTTGATATTTATGAAGAAATTTTGATAAAGTTAATGCGTTATTATTATCTGCAAAGTCAGGATATAAAAACGGAACTTTATCACAACAAACTCAGGGCAATAAGAAATTTTGAAAAAAGGTATTATATTACGCCTGATGACGTTAAGATAAATATCCAAAAACTGCAGCTAAAAAATAATTTGCTGCGTTCAAAACAAACTGTCAAAGTCAAATTTAACATAGAAAATACATCAAAATCCGATTTTAATACACTTTTTGTGACAGTTAGTTTAAAATATGATCATAAGTCAAAAGAAATATATTCAACAAAATTGTATTCTAAGAAAAAACCGTTAAAGACACGGACAACTTCTCCCGAGTATGGTTTTCAATTTACATACAGCGACAAAGACGAAATATTTTCGGCAAAGGATATAGAGCTTGAGTTTTATGTTTCTAAAAAAGATAATATGCGAAAAATTCTTGTAAAATCAGTAAAACTTGAAAGGTTTTAAACGGATTTTGTAAAAAAATTGTAAGAATACTTCAAAATTTTTTATTAACAATGTAAAATGACATAAAAGGAGTAGTATAGGGATTTGGAAATACTTCATAAAGAAAATCAACAGTTATATTCGGATGTTCCGCCTACAAAATTGCGCAATAAGGATGAAAAATTCCGCAAAGCGCAAAATATTCCCTTTTGGATGTGGGTTGCCGATATGTTTTTTTATAACATGCTGGAAAACAGATTTTTCTCTTTAAAAATTAAAAACGAGGAAAATTACAACAAACGCAATCCCGATTTTTCCAATATTATTTATGCACCGCATAACAATTGGTGGGACGGTATTGTAGGCTACAATTTATGCCGCAGAGTTTTTAAAACAAAAATCAGAATGATGATTGAAGAAATGAACAGATTCCCTATCCTTGCGAAGGCGGGTGCTTTCCCTGTAAATAAAAAGTCTGCTCAGGCTTCGATGAAAGCATTGCAGTATTCTGTGGAACAATTGTGTAATAAAGAAATCTCTTTATGGCTATTTCCTCAAGGGATTATCAGACCGCCTATGTACAGACCGATTGAATTTCAAACCGGCATGGCTTATATAGCAAAAAATGTCGTAAAAAAAGCAGGCGGTATAAATCTTATTCCTGTGGCTGTCAACTATCCGTTTTTGCGTGAGGACAAACCCGAAGTTCTGTGCGAAGTCGGCGAACCTGTTATAATTACAGACCCCAACTTTGACAGAAAAGAGTTGACTCACAAACTTGAACATGATTTTGAAGCTTTGTGTGATAAACAGTTTGAGGATATAAGACACGGACATGTGGAAGAGTATGAATATTTGTACAAACAAAAACTAAAATGGTATAAAAAGCTCGAAAAACGTCTTAAAAAGATAGATATGCCGCCCGGGTCCGGTGTATAAATTTTTTATTATTAATTTTTGTTTACAATTTTGGCAATTTTTTCCGCTAAAAATACTTTCATGAAATATGGATATTTTTTAGAGGAGAATTTTTTATGGCAGATTTAGCAGTACAAAGTACAAGCACAGTAACATATACGGCAGCACCGGCAGAGGGCAAGGCTGCAGGCAAAGCAGAAACTGCAGCAGGCGGAAAAACACTGGGTGCATCCGATACAGTTGAAACAAATAAAAACGGTATGCCGAAGCTTACTCCGATTTTATACGAAATCAAAGATGGTGATTCTTTAATGAAAATTGCAAATGAACTGGGCTTAAAAATTACAGATCTTGTTGACCAGCTCAAAGCAAGCGGCAAACTTCCGCAGGATTATGACCCTTTTGCAAGACATGAAAAAGATATTTCGTGGATGAAAAAAGGCAACAAAATAAAAATTTCATATCCTGCTACTGAAGAACAAAAAGCAAAATATGAAGAATTTTGCGAAAACAGAACAAAAGAATACTACAATAAAAAGGCAGCTGCTAAAAAAGAAGCCGAAGCAGAAGCAAAAGCTAAAGCACGTGCAGAATATGATGCTTTGCCATGGTATAAAAAACTGTTTACGGAAAGACCATAGTTATTCAAAATAACCGATATAAGGCAGGTTGCGCATATAGCCTTCGTAGTCTAAGCCGTAGCCTACAACAAATTTGTCATCGATATCGAATCCGTAATAATCGGGTTCGATATTGACTTTTCTGGCTGTCTTTTTGTTTAAAAGTGTTACCACTTTAAGATTTTTTGGCTTGTGTGTTCGGCAAAGGATGTTTATTAAAAACTCCATTGTGCAGCCTGTGTCAATGATATCTTCAACGATTAAGACATTTTTATCCTCAAGATGCGGCAGGGTCAAATCGATTGCCTGAACATTGCCTGATGAGGTTTTTGCGTTGCCGTAGCTTGAAACTCTGATGAATTCCATTTCAACAGGCATTTTTAAATGTTTGGCAAGGTCGCAGCAAAACATTGTAGAACCTTTTAATACACAAATTAATACAAGTTCGTTGTTTGTGCCGCAATCTTTGTTTATTTTTTCCGCAAGCTCTTTTGTTTTTTGTTCTATTTGTTCTTTTGTAAAAAGTATTTTTAAATCTTCAACTTTTCTGTCGAGCATAATTTTATACCTGTTCTTCTATTGTTAATACATGGGTTGGCAGAGTTTTTGCTCTCAGTTTTTCGCTGAGGCAGACGCCTGCCGCCCATAATACTTCATTGCCTTTGCATAAGAGTATGATATCGTCTCTTTTGAATTTTTCTATACCTTTGTTTATAAACAGCTTTTTAAGTTTCATTGTTCCGTCCATACCGAAAGGCTGTATGATATCTCCGTGTGCACGTGTGCGCAGAGTTAAGCCGTTAAAATCATTTAAATATATATAAGCCTTTAGGTCTGCGGCTTTTGGAAACACAGGCGGGTTGCTTTCTTTGTATTTTTCAATATGAAAAATTATGTTGTGGAATTTGTAAGCTCCGCAGCCTGTTATTTTGACTTCTTCCGTAATTTTTTCAGGTTCTAAATCCTGAATTGTACAAATTTTTTCTTTAGAAACAAACAGCCACAGGTCTTTTGTCAGAGAAAGAGTTTTTCCGGATTTGTATTTTGCACTTTTGTTTATAAATTCATAAATTTCTTCCACTTTTTTGGAATCGTAATCCAGATTGTGTTCTATAAGAAAGTCCAGTATAAATTTGTTTTGTACATCTTTTGAAAGTTCAATAAATTTTTGTGTAATAAAATATCCGTCTTTGACAATATCTTTTTTTATTTTGGACAGATATTCTTTAACAATGTTTTGTTCAGAAATAGCAATGCGTGACAGATTCAAAATAACATCGTCTATTTTTGGATTAATTGTCTTAAGCTCTGAAATTATTTGGTGTCTTATGAAATTGCGGGCATATTTTGTATCAAAATTGCTGGAGTCATTGTTCGGCACAAGTTTGTTAATTGTACAGTATTTAACGATATCTTTTCTTGAAAAATTCATCAATGGCCTGTAAACCTTACAATCATCAAGGGTAGAGGTCTCTAATATTCCGCACAAACCTTTTACCCCCGTACCTTTTGACAACCTGTAGAGGATAGTTTCTGTGTTATCGGATTTTGTGTGGGCAAGAAATATTCCGTCTGCGTTGAATTTTTTATAACATTTTTTAAAAAACTCCTGACGTTTTTCTCTTGCAACTGTTTCTGTTTTGGGCAGACCTTCCGGCAAAATTTCACAATACAGCTCGATATTGTTTTCTTTACAGTACTTTTGACAGTTTTCCTGTTCAATTTCTGCTTCTTTACCGCGCCAGTTGTGGTTCAAATGAAGGGCGATGAGTTTAAAACTTGATTTTTGTGAGATTCGCTGCAGTATATCTAACATGCACATGGAATCATACCCGCCCGAAAAACCGACCACAAAGGTTTTTTCATTTGATAAAAGATTGTATTTTTTTAAAAAACTTCTAACCTTACTAATCATTTCTGCAAACTTCAATCAGTCTTTGCGCCTGTGTTACGGCGTCCGTTAAATTCTTATCCTTAACAATTTTTCTGGCATAAGAGCCGATACTGATTCCATTATATCTAAGAGAACACATTTTTGCTAACTCTGATGTTTTTTCATTTGTTCCGCCGGACATAAGAATGTAAGTGCCGTAAGGCTGTATAAGGTGGGCCATGGCAACGGCCTGCAGTGTGGAATTGAATGTATTATCACCGCCTGACATCGGTACACCGTCTGCTTGAATAATAAAATTGGTGTCACCCTTCCATTTAGTGACTTTGTGTATAAGCTTTTTTACTCTTTCGTTGCTATAGAATTTTCTGTCCAAACAAAGGCTCAAAGCACCTTTGAAGTTTTGTATAACATATTTTATTTCTTTATCAGGAATTTTTTTTGTTGAAAGGTGGATTTCAATGCAATCGAGTTTGTATTTTTTAGCAATTTTGACTATTTTTTCCACATCATATTCACATTCGGTAAAGGAAATTGCCTTGCAGTCATCACATTTTTGGCAGCCGATGCAATTTTCTTGTATTACTTTATAACTGTCTTTATCGGGAACAATTGCATTTTGCGGACATTTTTTGGCGCATTTGCCGCAATTTTTACATTTGTCTTTGTTTATTATGCATTTTTGAATATGAGTGTCGCCGGAAAGCCCCATGCTGATTGAATAATAAAAATCGTCAGGATTTTTTCCTGATTTTTTTACGCCTCGCATAACTGCTTCTACTGCTTCTTTAGAAGGATTTATGTCGAACATATCCACACCTGCTATGGCGTAGATGGTGACAAGCTCCTCTATCTCTTCAAAATGTTTGTTGCCGAGGCCCAGAACAAGTTTGAATATTTTTTTTTCATTTAATGTATCTAAGAGTTTTTTCTTCATGACGTCATTATACTACGTTCAAAATTATTACGAAAAAAAGTTTTGTCCGTGTTCTTTACTTTCTTCCTGCGGATCCTGCATTGTTCCCACCTGAAAGCAGCTGCGTCCGAATTTTGCTTCGAGGTTGTCCCACACCTGTGCAATCTTTTTGGCCTTTTTGGTCTTTTCGTCCTCAAATAAAAACAGCTGTGAGGCCGATTTTTCGGATAATTTGTCCGCATAAATCCCAGAGGATCTGTAAATAATATTCGGGTCGTAGAGTTTATCCAGCATTTTATCTGCATACTGGTTTACCAAAAACTCGCTGTCTGTCGGCTCGGGCAGTACCATTCTTTCGGTGAATACTCTGAAATCTTTAGTGCGAAGCATGACAAATACAATCTCTGTTTGCATACCCAGTTTTCTAAGTTTTGAACAAACCTGATGAGAGTGATAATGCAAAGAACCTTTTATGTATTCCTTATCATTCGTAAAATGGCTGAAGGCGCTTGTTTTTTGGATAGATTTGGGCAGTTCTATTTTTGAATTTACGGGGTATGCGCTGATTCCGCTTAATTCCATTTTTAGTTCAAGCCCTCTTTTGCCCCAGATTTTTTTTAGCCAGAACTCGTTTTGTTTAACTATTTCGCTGCATTTGTTTATTCCGTATTTGTGAAAAAGTGCTGCGCTGTTTTTTCCTATTCCCCAGATGTCTTCTATATAGGTACGGCGCAAAATTTCGTCAATATCCCGTATTCTTATTCTGCATAACCCGTTTAATGTTGTATCTTTTTTGGCCTTTTCGCAAGCCAGTTTGGCAAGGGTTTTTGTCGGCGCAAGTCCTATAGATACAGGCACGCCGATTTCCTGTTCTATTTCTCGTTTTATTTTGGCTATGATGTCTTCGTAAGAGCAGCGGTAGAGTTTTTTTAATCCGGTTAAATCAAGAAATGCTTCATCAATAGAGTACTGTTCAACATCCGGCGTGTAGCTCATAAGTTTTATAATTATTCTGTTTGAAATATCGTGGTATAGTTTAAAATTTCTTGAAATATATATGACATTTTTGAACTCTTTTCTTGCCTTAAAAAGCGGGTAGCCCATGGGGATTCCCATTTCTTTTGCTTCTTTTGAGCGTGCAATTATGCAGCCGTCGTTATTGCTCAAAACGCATACGGCTTTGTTTGCCAGAAGCGGGTTCATGAGCTGCTCACAGGAAACAAAAAAGTTATTACAATCTACAAGTGCTATCTCTGCCATGTTTTAGACCTTATTTAAATGTTTTTACGAAGAAAAAGAAAATCAAAGCGGAGAACCGTCAAAAGATTTATCTGCAAATAATCTCCGCTTTTTAATTTATTAGGAAGGATATCTAGAGTTAAAATTTTTATAACTGTCGTGCAATCCCCGTTGCCACACCGAATATGGTCAGGACTTCTTTAGGGATTATATTGGGGTATTGGGGATTTTCCGGCTGAAGCCAGATTTTTCCATCTTTTTGTCTGTAGGTTTTGAGTGTATAACCATTGTCAATGTACGCTAGAACAATATCACCGTCTTTTGCGTAAGGAGTTTTTTTAACGATTACCCTGTCACCGTCAAAGATACCTACGTTGACCATAGAGTCGCCCGATACGGTAAACATAAACACGGACGGGTTATCAAGGTCAAAGTCTTCGTCTAAAGAAACACGCCTTTCTATAGTATCTTCCGCCACGGTGGCAAAGCCTGCCCTTACTGAGGATGTGAACAAAATTGCACCGAAACATTCGGGATTTATAAAAAACTTTCCGTTTTTTTCTTTTATAAGTTCACATTCCTTGAGTTTTTTAAAATATTGCCAGACAGAGTTCTTATGTTTAAACCCGAAGCTCTGTGCAATTTTTTCAAAACTCGGAAGAGGTTCTTTGCCGTAAGCTTTTTTGAGGTTTTCAAAAAAGTTTTTTTGTTTTTCACTGAGGTTTTCGTTTAACATAATATTATTATAGACAGATGTCTATAAAAAGTCAAGATTTATTTTTTTTAAACTGTAGATATTTATTGTTGATATTAATGATATAATTTGTTCGAAAACATCGCCTCATGCATCTATGTTTATACAAAGCAATCTAACCCGCAGACATTGACATCTCTAAACTGGCTTTTAAGAAAATCTTCTGCAGTTCCCGTGTGCTCTTTTCTTATGTAATCAACACCGTAGCGCCCTCTGGTCTTTGTATAAGTGTGATACAAAAGCCTGTTATCATCCAGAACTTCCAGCTCTTTGCCCTTTCCGTTTAGACCTCTTGAGCCGGCCAGTGTATTGGAAATATAGAGGGTGT
Source organism: Candidatus Gastranaerophilales bacterium (assembly GCA_944322935.1). Taxonomy (GTDB): domain Bacteria; phylum Cyanobacteriota; class Vampirovibrionia; order Gastranaerophilales; family Gastranaerophilaceae; genus Limenecus. Next base: position 21,991 of record CALUQO010000018.1, read on the forward strand.
CTTCTTTGTTGTTATATAAGACAGCATAATTTCCAAAAAAATGGACATCCCTGCGTGCACCAAAAATTGAGTAAGGAATTTGATTTTTTTCAAAAATTTGTTTTATTTTTCTCAATTTAAATACATTATATTTAGAGTTTTCTTCCATTTGGAAACCGCCCAGAATAAAACCATGGAGATTTTCTTTTGCCAAATCAATTTTATCCAAAAGTCTGCGCTCAAAGTTTTTTATATCAAAACCTTTCAGATGATATTGTTTTGCCTTTGCCTGATTCAGCGTGCATAAATGAAACATTGTGACAGAGTTATTGTCAATTATCCCGCCGGCAATGCAGTCCATAACAGAAGTTGTAAAAAGATTTTTCCCTTTTTTCATTGTGTCTGCATTCCACGGATAGCCTACCTCGTGTTTTTTAGGGTTCAAATGTCCTATTTTCTCCTTAAAAACTTGATAGTCTACAAATTTTATTCTTGATTTAAAAGAAGGATTAGCAGAATTTGCTTTCATTTCACCTCTGCAGAAACGAAATTAGTTTATCATTTCTTTTTAAGCAATCTATTTATACCAAGCAAAGTTTCTTGAATAAATTTTTCGGGCTTTAAAAACCATTTGTTTAACATTATATCGCCGCTGGCTGTTAATTCTTCTTTTTGTTTTATTAACTTTGCCTCATACGTAATTACACGTTTGGTTTTCTTAAAATTTCTAACATTAAAATATATTGTATCCTTATCGGTGCCGATAGCTTCACCTATTTGTTTCAGCCTGGCTATCTGCTTGCCCGATAAAATATTATTATGAGATATTATTGTTGTCCTTGCTTTAAAAGACGGTGTATGATTTTGTATTTTCATAATTTTCTTTCTAATTAAGCTGCTTTCTTTTTATTAAAGCACATCGGCAAACATATTGCCGCACAGATTAATGCAGACAAGCCCCAGAAGAGCAATGCACCGTTCCAGCCGAATTTGTCAACAACCATGCCTGTGCCGAGCCCCGAAAGCATCGCTCCCACATAGCCAAAGGTGCCGGTAAAGCCTGTTACAGCTGAAGCGACCTTTTTAGAGCTGGATTCTATAGCACAAACACCGCCTATAAGCATTTGCGGGCCGTAAGTAAAGAAGCCTGAAAAACCTATTAACAGAATGTCGATTACGCCTGAGCCGTTGATTTTAAATACATCGACGAGCTCTTTGCCTGTTATAGCTAAAAACGCACTGTCAATAAAGTTTGTGCCTGTTCCGTTAAAATACAGTCCTGTCATGCAGGCTATTACACCGATTAAAAATATAACATTAATAGGAGCTCTTGCGCCTTTGAATACTTTATCCGAGATTACACCGGCCGAAATTGTACCGAAAAATCCGAACAAAGGCAGACAGGCAAGTTTCATTGATGCAAGCTCAAGTGAGTTGTCTTTTGCCTCTACAAGATATTTAATAATCCAGTCTTCAGTACCGAATCTGATTACATAAACAAAAACATAAGCCATTGCAAGCGCCCAGACAGCTTTGTTAGTTAAAACATTCTTAACAAGAATCTGGATATATGTCATTCCGTCATCCTGAGCTTCTGTTTTAGCTGTTTCTTTAACTTTTTCCTGTTCTCTGTATTCTTCAACATCGGGCAAACCGATGGATTGCGGTTTATCTCTTAATCTGTTAAATAGCCAAAAAGCAAGCAGTATTGCCAGTGTCCCCGGGATATAAAAAGCAGCCTGCCATCCAAATTTTGCAATCACAAAACCTGATAAAATTACGGCAAGAAAAGTGCCGGTCTGGTGTGATGTTGACCACATTGCCCATTTTGTGGCTCTTTCAGAGTTAGAAAACCAGTAGGTTAAACTTTTGGCAACAGGCGGAAAACCCATTGACTGGAACCAACCATTGCATCCCCAGAAAAACGCAAGCACCCATAACAGTATAGTGGCACTCGGAAGCCCAAAGAAAGTGAACTTTCCGGGAGTAAAGACAAAAAAGCTCAAGGCAAAGCAAATATTAGCCAAGCCTGCAAGTATCAAACCTGTAGGTAAAAATTTTCTTACATCGGAGCGGTCTGCTATCATACCGTTAACAAATTTTCCGATGGCGTATGTTAAATACAAAGAGCTGCCTATAACGCCAAGTTCAAGGTTTGAGTAGCCAAGTTCCTTGCTCATAGACGGCAATGCCGCAGCAATATTTTTTTTGCAAAGATAAAACATTGCATATCCTATAAAACAGGAATAAAACATTCTCCATCTGAAATGAGCATATGTTTTATCAATCTTTTCTTTATCAGTGATTGGCTCTGCGTTAGCCGGCTCTTTAAAAAATTCTAATAATCCCATACTTACCACTCTCTTTTTAATTCGTTATTAAATTATTACAAAAACATAGTATGAAAACAAATTTAATAATTATATAACCAGAACTAAACGTTTGATTAAAAAGGCTTTTTATGTTTCAATAAAACTTGAACATGCTAAAAATAAGCACTACAGGCTTGATAAAAGGTGCTAAAGCGGTTTTAGATTACTGGAGGACATTAATGGACAGAACATTTGTTGCAATCAAACCTGATGGTGTAAAAAGAGGTTTAATAGGCAACATCATCAGAAGAATTGAACACAAAGGCTACAAAATTGTAGGGTTAAAAATGCTTAAGCCCACATTGGAAATTGCCGAAAAGCATTACGCCGAACACAAAGGCAAACCTTTTTATCAGGATTTAATCAACTACATTACCTCAGGCCCGATTGTTGCGATGGTTGTGGAAGGTAAAAATGTTATAGAAGGTATGCGCCACATGATGGGCTCCACCGTACCTAACGATGCTCAGGTTGGTACAATTAGGGCAGATTTTGCACAGACAAAAGAATGTAATACAATTCATGGTTCTGACTCTTGTGAAAGTGCAGAAAGAGAAATTAACATCTACTTTAAGCCCGAAGAACTTTGCAGAGATTGGAAAACAATGATGGATTATGTCTGGGAAGATATGAAATAATGAAAAGCGATTTTTTCAGCTATGAATTATTAAAAGAAGACCAAAAGACCGGAGCACGCGCCGGTCTTTTGCATACACCTCATGGAGATATTGAAACTCCAATATTCATGCCTGTGGGTACAAATTCAGCAGTAAAAATGATGACCAATGACCACCTCAAAGACACGGGTGCCCAAATTATTCTTGGCAATTCTTACCACCTGTCTTTGCGTCCGGGAAACAAGTTAATTAAAGAATTCGGCGGACTGCACAAATGGATGAATTGGGACAAACCTATTCTTACGGATTCCGGCGGTTTTCAGGTTTTCAGTCTTGCCGATTTAAGAAACATAACCGAAGACGGCGTAAAATTTAAAGACACCAAAACGGGCACGGAGTATTTTATAAATCCTGAAATATCAATGGAAATCCAGCAGGATTTAGGTTCAGATATTGCAATGGCATTTGACGAATGCGCTCCGTATCCTTGTTCATACGAAGAAGCAAAACTGGCAATGGAGCGTACTCACCGCTGGCTGGAAAGATGTTTTAAAGCTCATACAAGAGAAGATCAGGCGCTGTTTCCCATTGTACAGGGCGCGTTCTACGATGATTTAAGAAAAGAAAGTGCACGGGTAATTTCTTCCTTTGATGCGGTAGGGTATGCAATAGGCGGTGTAAGTGTAGGAGAACCTGCAGATGTTAAAAATCATTTTGTAGAGTTAACCGCTCCTCTGCTCCCGAGAGAAAAACCACGCTATTTAATGGGCGTGGGCACGCCGGAGGATTTGCTTGACGGAATATTGCGCGGTGTTGATATGTTTGACTGTGTACTTCCGACAAGGAATGCTCGCCATGGTTCTTTCTTTACATCCGAAGGCAGAAAAATCATTAAAAACAAAGAGTTTGAAAAAGACCCGTCACCGCTTGACGCAAACTGCAATTGTTACGCATGCCGCAACCACACAAAAGCCTATATCAGGCACCTTTTCCGTGTCGGAGAAGCAACTGCGGCAATTCTTTTGAGCATACACAACATACAGTTTTTAATTAATCTTGTAAAAGAAGCGAGAAAAGCCATACTTGAAGACAGATACGAAGAATTTTACAAAGAAAGAATGCGAAAACTTTTTAATAAGTAAAAAACATAACGAACAAAATATTTTAACAAATTGCATTTGGGATAAAATATTTTTATGTTACAAAAAGACAGGAAAATTATTATGGAAAAAGCTATAAAATCTATTATCCTTGCCGCAGGCAAAGGCACAAGAATGAAATCGCAAACACCAAAAGTTTTGCATAAAATTTTCAATAAAGAAATTTTAGGTTACGTAATTGATGCAGTAAATTCCACAGGCAAAGCTCAGGAAAATTATATTATTGTAGGACATTGTGCACAACAGGTTGAAGACTATGTAAATAATAACTACGATAATGCAAAATGTTGTCTGCAATCTCCTCAATTGGGGACAGGACACGCTGCATTTCAGGCTTATGAAGATTTAAAAGGTTTTGATGGAGAAGTTATAATACTTAATGGCGATATTCCGCTTTTAACTTCTGAAACTATTGACAAATTTATTGAAGAACACAGAAAAAACAACAATGCACTTACCGTAATGTCTGCTATACTTGAAGACCCGACAAACTACGGACGTATCGTGAGAGATGAAAACGGCAATTTAAAAGGTATCGTTGAAGAAAAAGACACAACAGAAGAACAGAAAAAAATTAAAGAAATAAATACAGGAGTTTATCTTTTAGACTGGCCTAAAGTACACGAAGCTTTTTTGAATCTTGATTCCAACAACGCACAGCATGAATATTACCTCACTGATATTGTTAAATGGACTATTAACAAAGGTCTTAAAGCACGCTCGTTTGTTCTTGAAAATAATGAAGAATCTTTTGGAATAAATTCAAAAAAACAGCTTGCAGAGGCTGCAAAGATAATTAAAAACAGAGTTCTGGACAAGCTTTTAGATGACGGAGTAACAATTGTTGATCCCGACACTACCTATATTTCTCCGGAAACAGAAATTGAAGCTGATACTATAATATATCCCTGTACTTATATTGAGGGGAAAAACAAAATCGGCAGAGACTGTAAAATCGGCCCTTTTGCAAGGATAAGAGGAGATGTGGAGCTTGGTGACAGCGTAAAAATCGGAAACTTTGTAGAAATCAAAAAAACCAAAATCAAATCTCACACGAATGTGTGTCACCTCAGCTATGTAGGCGACAGTACGCTGGGCTGCAATGTAAACATAGGAGCAGGCACTATTACAGCAAACTATAACCACATTACAAAAGAAAAATTTCAAACAGTTATTGATGACAACGCTTCAACAGGCTCTAATTCCGTAATTGTTGCCCCCGCCCATATCGGAGAAAACGCTTCAATAGGTGCCGGGTCTGTGATAAGCAAAGATATTGAACCAAATGCTCTCGGGTTAACAAGAGCACCTTTAAAAATATTGAAAGGCTGGTTTGACAGGGTAAAAAGATAAACAAGTATTTTATATAATTTACATTGTATAGCGAATTTGTTTTCAAATTCGCTATTTTTCATGTGCTGCAGGCTTTTGTGGATAATCAGCTATACAGTGTGTGTGCTTTGTGCTATAATCGCCTATATGTAAAAAACACGCGGAGAACATTAATAATGAAAAAAACAGCTAACAGTGCTTTAGAGCAATCACTTTTTGATTCTGTTGAATCTAAAACACCTGATTATATAAAACAAAACAAACTCGTTGACCTGAACAACAAAGGCGAGATTGTTTTTAAATTAAAAAAAGAACATCTTCAGCCCTATTCACAACAAAATCCGGAAGGACTGAATCTTAACGAATGGTTCAAAAACTATGCAAAAGAAGCTGCAGTGTCCACAGCCGGTATCAGAGGGCCGCAAAACATTCTCTATCCTCACGACACACGTTTTCCTATCAACATGATAGGTATTATGTTGGCGACAGAGGCAAAAGCACTTGTTGCAAAAGAGCTTCACCCTGATGATGAACTTGTAAAACTTGCAGGGTGTGAAGTTAGATACAACTCTCAGGATTTTTTGGAGCTCATTGCACGTGTTCAGGCTGCTCACGGAATCAAGACCCTTGTTCCGCAGGGAAGAAAAACAATTCCTATCTGGATGGCATCTTTCCTTGCTTTCAAATTAGACCTTCTGGGCGGTGAATACATCACCTCGAGCCACGGTATCTCCGTTAAAAACGCTACAAAAGACCTCAATTCTCAGGGAAGCCAGTATTTGCCCGAAGAATCAATGCTTTTTGTCGACAAAATCAGATACATTTTTGAGCAGGCTGAAAAAAACGGAAGCTATGAGATTAAAATTGCAGCAAACGACAACCCTCTGATAAGTGAAGACTTAATGACACAGCTTGACGACGGTGTAAAGCTTTACAAACAGTATCTTTTAGACGGTGTTGCAAAAGACGCAAACCTCAATCTTATCAAAGATTTAAAAGACAAAATCGTTATCGAAAACGTAGGCGGCTCTGCTTACAGAACACTCAGCAGAATTTTAAAATCTCTGGGCATAGACTCGCACTTTATCTGGGAAAACAAAGAAGAAGACCCGTTCTTCCACGGTATAGGAAAATACGATGTTGACCCCAAAGGCAACAAAACTTTCTATGACTATTCTGTTGACGCAACAGTTATTTCTAAAGACAAAAACGGAAAGCCGTATTTTCCGGTCATAGAAACCCTGAATTACGGTAAAAAGCTCAAAGACTGCCCGACCGGCACGGTTGTATTGATTACAGACCCTGACCACGACAGGCTGACTGTCTGCCAGATTGAAGAAGAAAACAAAAAAGACTTTCTAAAATCTCTTGGTGTAGACTATGTAGAACTCGGCAACGAAAGAATTTTGACAGTATTCACAGCGAACCAGTCCTTCCTGATGATTATGGATTTCTGGGCTGACAGCCTGAAACGCGAAGGCCTGTTTGATAAACATCCGAGATTCATCATAAAAACAACCGCTTCTGCCCGCTCCTGGGATGAATGGGCAAAGAAAAATAACGTCAAAGTTGTTAATGTTCCGGTAGGATTTAAAGAAATTGCCAACATCATGAAAAAAGTTGAAAAACAGCTCAACGACCATCCGGACAAAGATGTTGTCGTAACTGACGTTCTTGGCAATGACATCAATCTCGGCGTTAACCCGAAACTCATCTTTGGCGGTGAAGAATCAGGAGGTATGATTATCGGCTCCGAGTCAATTATCACTTCCCAAGCCGGAAGAAAAGCTATTGCAATGAGAGAAAAAAGCGCCACAGAAGCTATTATCGTTGCTTCAGCTTTGACTTCATATCTGCAAAAAGAAGGCAAAACAATGTCTGAATATCTGGACAATGTTTTCAACAAAAATCAGATAATTTCAAAATTCGACATAAGAGAAGACATCGCTTACTACAATGAGTCCGAGCCTGACATCGAAAAACTAAAACAGGCAAAAACTCTGGGCGAAGCTCAAAGAACTAAAAATGACGTGTTCTATCTGACCATGGCGGTTGCTAAAAAAGACGGCAAAATGACACTCGAACAAATCAGAGAAATCCTCAAGGACACGTTTAAGGACTTGAATTTTGACAACCTCATTGATGTAAAATTTGTCGGGGACGGGACTTACCTTGAGTTTGACGACAAGTTTATAGAAATCCGTCCGTCCGGTACTGATGCAAAAACAAAAGCCTACGGTGCCGGCGCAAGCAAGGAGGAAATCAAAAAGTTTGCACAAATTATGGGCAACTACTCTGGCGATTTAACAGAATTGTACAAAAAATATGTTGACATGAAGCTGTATGAAAACGCAAAAGAACTTTCGCTTGAGGATTATGCGGAATTTACAAACAAGGACGCTAATAATGAAGAGTTTGTTATTCCGGATTATTCAAAAACACTTGTGTTTTAATCGGCCATAAATTGTATTTAATGCGATACCAGTATTACTCTACTCATTGCAAGCAAAAGGGTAATACTGATATAATGATTACGTTAACAAAAATAAGGAAAAAATTATGACAGAAGTAAGAGCAAGCCACCTGCTTGTAAAAACCGAAGAAGAAGCCAAACAGCTTAGAGAAGAAATATTGAACGGCAAAAAATTTGAAGACGTTGCTGCCGCAGTTTCTCTTTGTCCGTCAGGGGCAAACGGCGGAGACCTCGGATTTTTTGGCAAAGGTGTTATGGTTAAAGAATTTGAGGACGCAGCTTTTTCAATGAATGTCGGCGATTTGTCAGAACCTATCCAGACACAATTCGGCTGGCATTTGCTGTATTTAACCGATAAAAAAGAATCATAAATAATAAGTATTATAAAACTTAAATAACGGCTGTGCTTTCTAATCAAAAAAATTATTAAAAGCACAGCTTTAAAAATGGATGAAATCAGGTATCTTATGATTATTACAAAATTAAGGGAATTTTTACAAAAAGAAAAAACTGACGCACTGTTGATAAACACAACAGATGAATTCCTTGTGGAATACAATGAACTTTCTGACTGTGCAAGGTATTTTGTAACGGGTTTTTCCGGTTCAACAGGCGATGTATTGCTTACAAGAGATAACGTATTTCAGTTTGTGGACGGAAGATACCACGAACAGGCGGATAAGGAATGCGATTTAAAAACAGTTACTGTTGTAAAATTGCAGCTCGGGCAAACTTTTTTGAATGAACTTGTTGAAAGAATCCCGCAAAATAGTACGCTCGGAGTTGTGTCAAGAAAAATATCACTTAATTTTTATAAGAATCTTAAAATAAAACTTTCTAAAAAACATTGCAAAATCAAAGCTCTTGACTTTGAGCCCGTGGAACTTTTTCACAAGCTGGAAGCAAGTAAAGGTAGAAATGCTGTAGAACAAATAAGTATAGATATTGCCGGTGTGAGCGCAGACGATAAATTCAAAAAACTTTCCCGCAAACTAAAAAACAATGAAGCCTTTGTTGATACAAATCTCGAAAATATTGCATATCTGACAAATTGCAGACAGTACAAAACTCCTTACTCGTCAACATTCAAAGCAAAAATGGTGATATATAAAGATAAGGCGGTTGTATTCAGTGACGAAAAGTTTAATACAAAAATCGGAGAATCGTTTGAAATTTTACCGCTAAATGAGTTTGATAAAGCATTTAAAGGGGTTAAAAATGTTATTTTCAATCCTTCAACAATAAATTATTACGATTTTAGCCTTATTAAATCAAAAGCACAAGAAGCGCCTAAAGATTATATAAAAGAAATGAAGGCAATAAAAAATGATGCTGAAATTGCTCATTTTAAAAAGAATTATAAACAAACTGATAATGTGGTAAATCGTGCGTTTGAATTTGTACAAAACAGAGAAAGCCTTACGGAAAAAAAACTGGCCGATGAGGTTGAAAAAGAATTTTTAAAACAGGGGGCAAAACAACTGAGTTTTAAAACAATCCTTGCTGCAGGTAAAAATTCTTCTGTTATACACTACTCTCATCCGAATGATAAAGTTGAAATTAAAGACGGGGATTTTGTGCTGCTTGATTGCGGCGGCCACTTCGAAGGCGGATATTCTACAGATATAACAAGAACATTTGTAAAAGGTACGCCGTCTGCCATGCAAAAAAAGGTATACACAACAGTTTTAAAAATGTTTTTAAATGCATATCATTATCCAATAACCAACAGAACAACAGGTTTTACGCTGGATGCTGTTGCAAGAAAAATTCACAGACAATCCGGCTTAAAAGATTTTAATTTTAACCACGGGCTCGGGCATGGTGTGGGGATAAATGTACATGAAAACCCACCAACAATTAGCTGTGGAAGCTCGGGCAAACGTGTTTTGAAAAAAAATATGGTATTTACTATCGAACCGGGTCTTTACAAAACAGGTGTCGGAGGTGTAAGATTAGAGAACTCAGTTTATTTAGCCGAAATAAACGGAAAATTGAAAATAGAATCTTTATCTCATGTTCCGTTTCAAAAAAATGCCATCGATTATAGTCTCTTAAACGAACAGGAGATAAAATGGCTGGAACAATGGAATAACATATAGTCTGGAGGGAACAATGATTAGACTTGATATAACAAGACAAAAAGCACTTGTACAGTCAACTGCTTTGTCAAAAACTGCAAAAGCCATAAAAAATCAGATTGAAAGCAAAATAAAATCTTCGCCTTTTAATGAAACTCAGCATCTTTCAATCACAATACAAGACCACCCGATAGAAAGATTTTTTACAAGATTTTTTGATATACCGGAAGAAATCATTAATGCGGATATAAAAACTAATTTTACCCGTGCATATATGGAAAACGGACAATTAAAAGCAAAAAAATATGAGTTTAGTGATACTTTTACCGGCAATCAGTTGACAGAATTGCAAGAGCATACCCACAATTCAAATGACAAAAATTCTTTTATTTATAAACTTGCAGAAAAAATAAACAAAGCTATTGAGGAATAAAATGCAGGAAAATGAAGTTATAACAAGCACTTCTAATACAAAAATAAAAGAAACAGCTAAACTTCAGCAAAAAAAATACAGAAATGAAACTGGTTTGTTTCTACTTGAAGGCAGCAAGCCAATAGAAGAAGCTCTCTGCTCCGGCTTAAAAATAAAATGCTTGTATACAACCGAAAAACATCTGTCCAAATTTTCAGGTCTAAATGTAAAAATAACGCTTGTGACTCCATCAGTTCTTGAAAAAATTTCGACAACGGACAGCATGCCCGAGGCAGTGGCAGTTGCACAACAGCTTCATTGCAACATTAATGATATAAAAAAATCAAAACGTCTTGTTCTGATAGAAAACATCAAGGACGCCGGAAATTTGGGAACCCTGATACGCTGTGCATGTGCATTTTCGATGGAAGCAATTTTGCTGTGCGGCGATACTGTTGATATATACAATCCAAAAGTCGTACGTTCAACGGTCGGAGCAATGTTTAAACTACCCATTATAAAAACCTCGATACAAGAAGCAAAAGAAAATTTTTCATCATCAAAATTTATTGCAAGTGTTGTAAACCAAAAAAATGTAATTAATCCGGAAAAGATTGATTATTCAACTCCGTTTGTTATTATGCTGGGGTCTGAGGCGGACGGATTAACCCAAGAAGCAATTGCCGCTGCCGACATAAAAACAACTATCCCCATAAGCTCCAAAACCGAATCCTTAAACCTTGGCATGGCCGGTTCGATTCTGTTTTATATAAGTTCACGTTAGTACATTTCCATAAAAATTTTTATTCCGGCAAAATACCTCCGCATTGCCTGACAGATAAAACTCCTGCAGATATTGTTGCACATACTACAGTCAATGTTCAAAAAATCAACCAAATGGTGTATATTCCCAAAACGTAAAATGTGAAAGAATTATAATTAATATTAATAATTAGGGATAGTACTGCATGAATAGTAATGCAGTATAGGGAGAAGGTAAGATTTGAATTTTTCGGCGATAATAGCCATATTTGCTGCAGTTGTGCTGATACTGTTTTCGCACAAAACGGAAGGTGCCTCAATGGTATCTTTAATACAGCCCTCCGCTATAATGATAGTACTCGGCGGCACTTTTTGCGCAGCTGTTGTTAACTTTAAACCCTCAACTTTAATGAACGCACTCAAAGCATCTTTGGATGTTTTTGTGGAAAAAGATAAACCGCACATGAATGTTATTGATGAAATAATTTATCTTGCTCATCAAGCGCGAGTGAGGGGGCTTTTTGGTTTAAACAATTTGATTGATAATATTCAGGATTCTTTCTTAAAAAGGGGGATTCAGCTTTCCATAGATTTTAACAACCCGCAGATGATTTATGACATATTAAAAGCCGAAATCTCTTATGATGAAGAAGAAGAACTCATAAATTCAAGAGTTTTTGAGGCTTTAGGAGGATATGCACCGACGTTTGGAATTGTCGGTGCGGTTTTCGGATTGATTCAAATTATGGGTTACATTCAGCAGCCCGATATACTTGCGCAGGGTATTGCTGTAGCTTTTGTGTCAACATTATACGGTGTAGGGTTTGCAAACCTTTTATTCTTACCTATTGCAGGCAAATTGAAAATGAATACAAGAGAAAAAATTCTCTTCAAAGAAGTTGTTCTGCAGGGGATTGTATCAATCCAGATGGAAGAATCTCCCATGGTTATTGAAGAAAAGCTTATGGCCTATTTGAAATATCACAACGGTTATCACAAAACGGATAACACAACCCGAGCGGGAGTATACGGTACAAGGTAATGAAAAACGAGTATTATACAAATTCCAATGACTATATTAACCGCTGGGTAATTTCCTACGCGGATTTTGTCACAATGCTGCTTGCATTGTTTATGGTTATGTTTGCAACAAGCTCCATGGGTGAAATGAAGGTTAAAGATGTTAACAAGTCGATACAAAAAGTTTTTGCCGCAAAAACTATAGAGCAGCAAGAAAAAACCGAAGAGATTTCAGAGTTGCCGCCTGTAAAACAGCCCACGGAAGGAGTTCTTGAAAATACAGGAAAATCAATACTGGACGGCGGGGACGGAATACTCGATACAAAACAGCTTGTGGAACAAATCCAAAAAGAAATGGAGATAGATACATCCGTTAAAGTAATTAAATCTGACCGAGGAGTGGTAATAAGACTTAATGATACCATGCTTTTTGACCCCGGATCTGCTATAATAAAACCGCAGGCAAAAATGACGCTTGATAAAATTGCAAAAACTTTAGAAAAGTTCCAAAATCCTATACTGATTGAAGGGCATACTGATTCGATGCCTATTCAAAATGAACGTTTTCCGTCAAACTGGGAGCTGTCTACAGCCAGAGCAACAAATATCATAAAATACCTTACAAACGCTCACGGTTTCCCGCCCGGCAGACTTTCGGCAGTAGGATACGGCGAATATATGCCCATTGAAAAAAATACTACACCTCAAGGACGCGCAAAAAACAGAAGAGTGGATATAATAGTATTAAGTTCTGATAGAAAATAAGTTTTATTTGGAGATATGAAATGGCAAAACCTACACAGGAAAAAACACCTGAAAAAGAAAGAGATATAAAACAAGAAGGCGGAAACGGTTCTTCTATATTAATAAACATTGTCACAACTACTATTGTGTGTATTATTTTTATTGGTGTGAACTATTTTCTGCAGTCAAACCTTTTAACAACACAGCTCAAGTCTGTTTCTTCACAAGAATCCGTGGATGAAAATTCAGAACAGCTTGACAAACCCGAAAGAGGTATTGTGCTTGATTTAGGTGATTTTACAATGAACCTGAGCGACGTTCAGCCAAGAAGATACTTAAAGGCAAATGTAGCCGTAGAAGTTACAAACCCCATGCCGGAACCTGCCGAGGAGGAAAAATCAAGCGGTCATGGCGGACATGGTTCCGCTGCGCCTAATTCTAAAAAAGCACTTATTGAAGAAATGGAACAGTATAAACCGGCAATCAGAGATGCAGTTATAACAGTTCTTACAAGTAAAACATCTGATGAACTTGCAACTACAGCCGGAAAAGAGTTGGCAAAACAACAAATCGCCGAATCCGTTAACGGAATATTTGACGGAGAAAGAGAAGTTATAAGAGTAAGCTTCGGACAGTTTATTATGCAGTAAGGTCGTGGGAGTTAAAAATGTCCGGTTTTGAACAAAACAACCATAATTTAGACATATTCCCGGAAAACATGCCGGATAAAGATATCCTGATGAGCACTTTTGACGGAACGGATGAACACCGTAAAGGCTACAAGCTCTACAACTTCAGACGTCCGGATAAATTTTCAAAAGACCATTTAAGAGGTTTGCAAGATATTCACAAAGAGTTTTCAAGACAGCTTGCTCTTGTTTTGACTGCTTATTTAAGAATGCATCTTGAAGTTGATGTTGTTTCTGTTGACCAGCTTACATATGACGAATTTATGCGTTCAGTGCCAAACCCTATTTCAATAGCAATATTTGAATTAAACCCGCTGCCGGGTCAGATATTGCTCGGAATAAGTTTTGAAGTTTTATCAAGTATTGTGGACAGAATGCTTGGCGGTGTCGGAAATATTGAAACTAAAGCCAGAGAGCTTACCGATGTTGAAGAATCTCTCATAAAAAAAATGATTGAAAGAACCGTACAAACCCTTGCCGAAGCATGGTCGCATGTTATACCCGTTGACGGAAATTTAATAGGTCTGGACAACAACTATTCGGGTATTCAGGTAGCAACTCCAGGTGAAATCGTTGCACTGATTACGTTTGAGGTGCATATTGCAGGCAAATACTACGGGTTATTAAGTCTTTGCTTCCCTTATCCCGTTTTGGAAAACGTTTTATCACAATTGACAACACAACATATTTTCCAGACAAAGGGTCTTATTGCGACAAGCGAAGAACGTCAGAAAATGATTAAAAAACTCGATACGTCTTTAGTTGATATAAATGTTTTGTTCGGGCAGACAGAAATTACATTGCAGGATTTTCTTGATTTAAAAGAAGGCGATGTATTAAAATTGGATAATGCAGCAACAGAAGATTTGATTGTAAAAGTTAACGGTGAAAGAAAATTCTATGCCAGACCCGGACGTATAAAAGACAAAGTCTGTGTTAAAATTACCGACAGATACGATTATTATGTTGACGCATTAAAGAGATATTTTTAGAAAGGATTTTTCATGTCAGAAGATAATATGCAAAATGATGAATTTAACCCGAATGAGATTCCCTCGGACGGCAATATCAACGATATAAATCCTGCTGAAAATATTTCTGGCAGTGATATACCCCAGTCAAAAGCGCCGGAAGGTCATACTGAAGCACAAAACTATGACTTTACGCAAATGGATACAAACAGTTCCGAACAAGCTGCTGAATCTCATGAAGTACACATTGACCCGTCAATACATGAGCAGGAATCCGTCACAGTACGTCCTTTGGAATTTACGCCTTTTGACAGCTACACGCCCACAGATACGGACACAAACAAAAACCTTCAGTTATTAATGGATATTAAACTTGAGCTGACAGTAGAGCTGGGCAGATGCCAACTGCCCGTAAAAAAAGTACTGGAACTGACAAGAGGTTCCATTATTGAGCTTGATAAAATCGCGGGTGAGTCAGTTGAGTTGTACGCAAACGGAAAGCATATAGCCAACGGAGAAGTTGTTGTTATTGAAGACAACTTTGGTTTGCGCATAACAAGCATAACAGAGCCGCAGGAAAGAATTAAAAGTTTATAATAGTTTTCCTTTATAAATTTATAATTTTCCGTTATTAATAAATAAAAACAGTAATGCACGTTAAAATTTAGTTTCACTGATTTTTAAATTTAAAATAAAACAATTGCACTTGAACTTTAATATTCAAGTGCAATTTATTTTTTAAACAAAATTATACATTTTTAACGGGTTAAACTATCATTATCTGCCTAAAGTTGATAATGTTTGAAGTATCTGGTTTGTTGTGTCGAACACACGGCTGTTTGCTTCAATAGCTCTTTGAGCAACAACCATTTCCGCAAACTCTGAAGCCAAATCAACGTTAGAACCTTCTAAAACGCCGGATATAACGCTGCCAAAAGCATTGGAGTTTATGCTGCCGTATAGGGCAATACCGCTGTTAGCGCCTACTGTATAAGTATTACTTCCTTCTGCAACCAGACCATTCGGGTTAACAAAACTTGCAAGTTGAATCTGTAAATTTGCCGGTTCTACAATACCATCATGAATTGTAAGGTTATCTCCGGTTATAATACGACCATTATTTAAAGTGTATTTAAATATCATGTTATTAGGATTATCAGGATCCTGCATAACGCTAAGTGTATCACCGTTACCATACTTAACATCAATGATACCGTTTTCACTGATTGAAACAGATGTATAGTTTTGAGAATTTAAATCACTCGGAGCTCCTGCAGCTATAGTCTGGTGATAATTTAAAGTCTGCGTTGCATATACTCCGTTTGTATCGGTAGAATCAAACCCCATAACAGTAGCAATGTTAGAGGCCTGAACATCAGCGTCACCTGCGTCACCGTTTTGGAATTCCATTCTGCTGGCGCCAGCGGGAGTATTTATAGTAATTCCTCCGTTTTGTAAAACAGCTGTGCCTCCGCCTAATTCTGCATTTATGGCACCGATAAGATCATTAACCGTCATATCGGAAGAAACATCAATGACATGATTTGTAGGTGCACCGGTATTATCATAGGTGATAATAGTAAACGCACCGTCCGTAACCCCGCCCGATGTAATACCATTCAAGTCGCTCAACGCTGTATTTTCCATCTGCTCATTTGTTGACGCAGTTGTAACAGTAGAAATATACGTAGGAATTTTAACCGGTGTTGTGCTTGAGGTTGTGTCTAAAAGAGTGTCTGTACCCAGTACTTTATACCCGCTTGACGTAACAAGATAGCCGTCAGAATCAACTGTAAAATTACCGTCACGTGTATAAAGAACACCGGCCGTCGGGCTGGATACAGTAAAGAAACTGCTGCCGTTAATAAAAAGGTCAGTGTTTAAGCCTGTTGTCAGGGTTGTACCGGAAGAAAAATCTCTTGCAATAGATGCTGTTGTAACACCTATACCGATTTGTTTGGGGTTGGTACCGCCTAAATCTCCGGAGGGCGCCTGTCCGACAGAGGATGTATTGTAATACACATCGGAAAAGTTCACTTTTGATGCTTTAAACCCGATTGTATTCATGTTGGCGATATTATCAGCAACTACGCTGATTTTTGTTTGTCCTGCATTCATGCCGCTGATTGCAGAGTAAAATGATTGTGTCATTAATCCTCCCGTTTTATTTTTAAATGTATAATTTTATTTTTTAATCAAATATTTTGTTTATAATCCTTTCAAGAATACTTTGCTGCTCAGCATCGGTATTTCCTGAGCCGCCTGAGCTGCCGCCTGAACTACTTCCGCCTCTGTTAAAGTCTAATATACAGGTTTCAAGATCCCCGCTTTCGTTCTGGAACATCTGTAATGCACTGACAAGGTTGCAGGCATCAGCTGAACTGTCATTTGTTTTTCCGTTTGTAATACTGATTGAGTCAAAATCTCCTTTGGAAATTGTTAAAATACCGTTATTGATTGAAGTTTTAACCCCTGCTTTTTCAAGTTCCTTTTGCAAATCGCCCACTGTCATATCAGAAGTTACTTTGATATAGGTATTATTTTTCTGCATGCTGTTGGCATTTTGTGTGGTAAGTGTTATGTAGCCCTCTTTAAGTGAAGAAATATTATTCAACTCGCTAAGTTTTTTATTCGCAATAACATCCGCAGAAGATGCAGCAGCGCCATCCGTAACAGCAGCAACCAATCCAAGCGGGTATTCAGTCCCATTAACAGTAACGGTTGCTGATTCACCGGTAAAGTTTGCACTTGTGACAACACCGGTAATGAGTCTTGAAGTGTTATTGGGGTCAACAATTTGAACAGTTTTACCGACAAGACTGTTTGCCTGTTGAATAATATTGTTCTGGTTAATTGTGTCGTTAAGCTCCTGAAGCTCTGTCAACTGTGTAAATTGAGCCTGTTGAGCAAGCATTTCCGAGTTATCCATAGGATCCATCGGGTCCTGATTTTTTAACTGCTCCAGCATAAGCGTCAGAAAAGCATCACCGTCAAGCTCCTGCGATGCACCGTTTTGTTGGCGCTCTTTGGCCTGATTTACCGCAGTATTAGACTGCATATTTATTAATTCTTGTTGTATAGATGAGTATGACATTTTCTCTTCCCCTTAAATTTATTAGACTTCGTAGTCGACCTTACCATTATGTTGTATCATTGTTTGCGTATTTTTAATCTCAACGCCGCCGTTCATCTCAATTTCGCCTTCTTCAAAGCCTGATGAATCAGCAGTGTATGAGCTTTGTGCGTTGGATTGATTTGTCTGATTGTGATTTGATGAATTATTCGGATTGTCAAAAGACTGGCTGAACTCTCTTTCAAAGTTCATTGCGTTATTGGCGGATTCTTGAGTGCATTCAACTTTAATATTATTTACGTTTACACCCTGAGAGCTAAGGTTGGATTTTAAAGCCTCAATATTTTTGTCAAACAGGTCTTTCACCTGCTGGTTATCCGTTAACATTTTTGCAGTAATACCGTCTTTTGAGTTCATAATTTCAACTGACACTCTGCCAAGATTTTCCGGCTGCAAAACAATGGAAACCTTATTGTTTCCGGTCTGCTGCAGTTGTTCAAACTGTTTATTTACCTGCTCCAGTATACTGTTTTGATTTAACTGATTTTGTAAAACAGAAGAAGAAGTTTTTGCTGCAGAAAGTTGTGAATCAAGCTTTCCGGCAAAGGTTTCTGTCCCAGTCAATGTTCCGGTTGAAACATCTGAATTTGCTTCCACAGACATTTTCATAATCTGTTCCTGAGCATTATTTCCGTTTAGGGTTCCGTTTTGCTGTTGTTGTGAAGAAGAATCAGTTGTACTTGATTGTGTTACTACTGTATTTGTATCCTCAAGCTGCGTCATTTGCGCAACAGCTTTGTCTTTTATTGTTGAGGTTGTGTCTTTGTTCTCCATTGCATTAGCCAGAGAATTCTCTTTTGTATTAGCCGCAACTTCTTGAGTAACTTTTATTACCGGTGCGTTATCAGCTTCCGTATCTGCAGGAGTAAGAGCAACGGCATCAGTTTCAGGTGTTTGCTGTGCACTGTTTGTCAGTTTTAATTTTTCTTCCGCTGTTGCCTGTGTTGCCTCTTGAGCAATGTCTTGTACCGCTTGCAGTGTTTTAGTATCAATTTCTATATCGGCAGTAGCTGCAGCAACAGTATCGGTTCCAACAGTAGTAGAGGTTTGTGTTGATTGAGTTTCAGCGGATGTTTGAACCTGTTCTATATTTGAAAGAATCTGTTCATTAACAATTGTGTTTTGTGCTGGATTTTCCATCAGCAAAACTGCTGTATTTTGTTGTGTTGTATCTGTTTGCGATATTTGTGCTTCTTCCTGTCGGGTTGAAGATTCTGTTTGTTGAGGAGTTTTGTCGTCAACACCGGTTGTCTGGTTTTCTTCTGTTTGTGATTTTTCGCTGTCTTTTATTTCATGTTTACTGTCATTAGTATCAGTTTTGTTTGCATTATCTGATTTGCTGCTGTTTGGAACATCTTTTGTATCTTTTGCATAATCCTGTTTTTGAACATTAGTCTTATTTTCAGACTTATCGGCATAGGATTTTGTTGCATTATCAAGCGCCGCAGAAAAAGCGTCCGTATCCTCAAAGTTGTTATAACTTTTTGAAGAGGAGGTTAAGTCAGATGCCGTATTAGACACCAGAAGCTGTATTGAATTTGTAAATTGTGCGCTCATTCTTAATCCTCTTCCCGTTTCTTAACTTAAACTATGCTTAAACTCTTGCGTATCTTGCCGATGATATGTCATCAAGTTCACGCGTCTGATAATGTTCATAAGACTGATAATATTTCTTTTTCTGGTTTTCTTTAAGCTTTTCAAGAACTTTTTTCTCTTTAATAATTTCGTTGACTTCTTTTCTTTTAAGTTCCAGAACCTTCGAGATATTCTGTATAACAACTTTTTGATTGGAAATATCCACAATCAATTTGTTGATAAAATCTTTGTAGCGTTGAACCTCAACTAAATCAAGGTCGTTTCCGCTCTGGAACACGTTCATTAATGCTTCGTTAATTTCCTGTTGATAACCTTCAAGTGTTCTTTGTTTTTGCACAGCTTCTTGCAAGCCTCTTTGAACTTTAGAAAGCTCTAAAAGCTTCTGTTCAAGAAGTTTTTCCTTAATATCCAATACCACCTGAAGTCTGAATTGAAACTTTTTCAAACCTTACCTCTTTATCATTTTTTTACCAAGTCTAAATAATTTGCATGCGAATATACGATTCGGACAAATTATATATTTACAGGTTACTACATACGTACTTTTTACTGTATCCTCTAAAAACAGGATTTTATTAACAAATATTAAGCCAAGTTTTTAAAATAATTCGTTAATACACATATATAATGTGCTCTCATGGCATTTTTTCCAAATTGCATTAATTTCTTATGATTATTCAAAGATTTTTCTTAATATGCCGTTGTTTTCTTTTAAGAGTTTATCGGCTTCATCAAAGCTTAAACCGTACAATATAAATAAAACGGCATGTTTTGTGCTGTAGCCGTTCGACTCGAGCACGTTTCTGGCCGTTGATGGTTTACAGCCACATATTTCCGATACTATAGTTACCGCACGTCTTTGCAGTTTTGCATTTGTGGGTTTTACGTCAATCATAAGGTTGTGATATGTTTTGCCGATTTTAACCATTGAGGCAGTGGAGAGCATATTTAAAATCATTTTTTGTGCTGTGCCTGCTTTCATTCTTGTTGAACCTGAAATCGCCTCGGCACCTGTATCTACACATATAAAACAATCAGCAAATTTTTTCATTGCAGCATCAGGGTTAGAAGTTATAGCAACGGTTTTACATTTTTTTATTTTGGCAATTTCCAAAAATTTTACAACATATTTTGGATTTCCTGAAGCTGATATACCGACAATTGTATCATTTGAGCATATATCATTATTTTTAAAGTCAGAAGCCGCAAGCTCTTCAGAATCTTCTGCACCTTCAATTGCTTCTTTTAAAGCTCTGTCACCGCCTGCGATTATGCCTTTAACCATATCTTTTGATACGCTAAAAGTCGGCGGACACTCGGAAGCATCCAACACACCCAATCTGCCGCTTGTACCTGCACCTACATATATCAGCCTGCCGCCGTGAAGAAAATTGGCAACAATCATATCAACTGCTTTCGCAATATCCGGAATACATTTCTGTACGGCGGCAGCAACCGTCATATCCTCGTTATTTATCATGGTAAGAATATCATGCGTTCCGACCATATCAATATTTACTGTATTACGGTTAATATGTTCGGTGGCGGTTTCTTTATACATATAGAGTTCCTGTTAGATGTATGCAACTGTCCCCATGATAACTCTTTTTTCAGCCCCTGTACAGACAGGTAGGTTATTTGGAGTATGTTTAAGCGTACAATATCCGAGAAGTGCAAACGCTATCGCCTCTTTAAATTTGTCGTTTATTTTAAAATCCGCATGGGTCTTAACCGGAAGTTTTGAATATTCTTTTATTAAATTAATCAGTGTTTTGTTGTAAGCTCCGCCGCCGCCTACAACAATTTCATCAATAGTTGTCTTTGGCAGTACAAAATTTTTATAAGCATCAACAATCGTCCTTGCACTAAGAGCCGTAATAGTTGCAACCGTATCATAATTATTTTGCGGAGCAATTTTTAATATTTTTTGTATGTATTCATCGTTAAAAAGTTCACGTCCAGTGGATTTTGGCGGAAGCTTTTTGTAGTAATCCTCTTTTAAAAGTTCGTTTAAAAATTGTTCGTCGACCTTGCCCTGAGCAGCAATCTGCCCGTCTTTGTCGAACGCAACATTAAATAATCTTTGTACAACACCATCTATCAGCATATTACCTGGGCCTGTATCAAAGGCAAAAGTTTCACACGATTTTGATAAAACCGTAACATTACCTATTCCGCCGATGTTTTGGATTGCTCTGTTTTTGTCCTTTTTAAATATAAGCTCATCGACAAAAGGCACAAGCGGTGCGCCCTGCCCGCCGGCCGCAATATCTCTTGAGCGAAAATCCCCGACGGTTGTTACTCCAGTGAGTTCCGCTATAACTGAAATGTTTCCTATTTGAAGTGTACTTTTTGTGCTGATTCCGCCGATTTCTTTGTCTTGTGGAATATGAAAAACGGTTTGCCCGTGAGAAGCAATGTAATCCACATCTTTTGGCATTAAACCCGCTTTTTGTATAAGTTCGTTTGCACACTGCGCAAAAAGATTGCCGACAACAAAATCCATAAAGCAGATATCGCTTGTTGAAACTTTGTCATTAGCAATTTCAAGCAATTTTAATCTGACGTCTTCGGGATAATCTAAAGAGTTCCCCATAACAAATTCAAAATTAAAATCGTCGTCAATACGCACCAGAGCTGCGTCAATGCCATCCAGCGAGGTGCCTGACATCATACCTATTGCAGTTTTGCAGGTTTGTTTCATAAATTATATCTCACGGATTACGGAAACAAGAAGATTTTTAAAAGAGTCCTTAACCTTTGCAGCTGTTTCGACAACTTCGGCATGAGAAAGTCTTGACGGATGAACACCTGCTGCCGAGTTGGTTATACAGCTTATACCAAGTACGTCCATTCCGCAATAATTTGCAACAAGAGCCTCTGGCACCGTCGACATACCGACAGCATCAGCTCCCATTATCCTCAGCATATTAATTTCAGCCGGAGTTTCGTAACTGGGGCCGCTCATAGCAGCATAAACCCCCTGACGAACCTGCATGTTAAGCTCTTTTGCCTTTTGAAGTGTGATTTGAATAAGTGATTTTTTATAAACCTCGCTCATATCGGGGAATCTGTCACCAAGAGAGGCATCGTTCTCACCGATTAACGGATTAACCCCCATGAGGTTTATGTGATCTGTTATAACCATAAGGTCACCAGCGTTGTATTTTTTGTTTACGCTTCCTGCTGCGTTGGTTATTATAAGCGTTTTTACCCCCAGTTTTTTCATTACTTTAATAGGATAGACTATACGGCTGATGTGATACCCCTCGTAATAGTGGTATCTTCCCTGCATAACAACAAATTTTTTGCCGTCAGCTTCACAAAAAACAAGCTGTCCTTTATGACCCGCAACAGTTGATTTTTCAAACCCCGGAATATCCTGATATTTTATCCTGATACCTGCAACGTTGTCAGCAAAATCCCCGAGCCCCGAGCCAAGTATAATACCTATTTCAGGTTTAAAATCTTTTATTTGTTTTTTTATGTAGTCGATTGTTTCTTGCATAATACTTAAGCCGTTACCATCTGTTGTCTTATGAGGTTTGCACCGAAATCAATAGATTCAAGGTTGTTGGGAAGCAAAGCCGCTTTTTTGGCAGAAACTGTTTTTGCCATTTCCTTCATCACTTCTTTTACCGATTCTATTTTCAATATTTTAGTCTTTTCAAGAAAAGCCCCTAGCGCAATAACATTAACAAATGCCGGCTGGGTAAGTTTTTGCGCAAGTTCGTTAAGCGGAATTTTTATGTAATTTATATCTGTTCTCTTTGTTTTTAAATGAGAAAGAGAAGAATTTATTATCATAAATCCGCCTGATTTTACCTTGTGCTCGAACTTTTCTTGCGACGCATCGTTAAGTGCAATAACAGCGTCAGCTTCATCTATAATCGGCGAAGGAACATCAGAATCAGAAATATTTACAGAACAATTAACAGCACCGCCTCTCATTTCTGCCCCGTAGGCCGGAAACCATGTTGTATGTTTCCCTTCTACAACAGCGGCGTGGCATAATAAAATTCCAGCAAAAAGTGCCCCTTGTCCGCCAAATCCTGATATAATCACACTCATATCACCGTTCATTATTTATTCTCCTGTTCGGTAATGTCTTTAAATACCCCGAGAGGGTGTACTGTTTCTATTACTTTGTCAATATGTTCCACAGACTCAACAGGCGTCATGTGCCAGTTTGTCGGACAAGCCGCCAACACCTCAACAAATCCGTAGCCAAGTCCGTTTATTTGCGCTTCAAAAGCTTTTTTGATTGCTTTTTTAGCCTGCATAATATTTTTTGTCGATGTAATAGCTACCCTTGCGGCATAAGCCGTTCCATCGCATTTTGAAATAATTTCGGCAGCATGCAGCGGATAACCTGTTAACTCTGCTTTTCTGCCTGCAGGCGTTGTTGTTGTAACCTGTCCGACAAGAGTTGTTGCACTCGCCTGACCGCCTGTCATACCAAAATTGGTATTGTTAATCATTATGGTTGTAATATGCTCGCCTCTGCACGCAGTGTGTATGGTTTCGTTAAAACCGATGGTAGCGGCATCGCCGTCGCCCTGATAAGTGAAAACAAATTTATCGGGCTTGCATCTTTTTACACCTGTTGCAACACAGGGTGAACGCCCGTGCGAAGCACCTGCAACATCAAGATTAAAGAATTTTTCCAAGAATATTGAACAGCCTACAGAAGATATAGCTATTGTATCTTTTTGCAGGTTAAATTCGTCAAGAAGTTCTGCTATTATTCTTAAAACCACACCGTGACCGCATCCGGGGCAAAATGTAAAATGTCCGTCTTTTAAAAGTGATTCGGGTCTTTTATATACAAGTGTTTCCATATCTATCTTACCCCTGCTTCCGTTTTTTGCGTATTTTCCAGTTTTGAATACAGTTCCGTGATTTTGTTATAAATCATATCAGGCGTAAGCAGTCTGCCGGCAGGTCTTCCGTAAAACTCTACAGGACAAGCGCCAAATACCGCAGAACGCACATCCAGAAGCATCTGTCCTTTGTTTAATTCCAAATCAAGAATCATATCAGCTTTTTGAGCAGTATCATGCAAATCCTTATCAGGGAACGGGAACAAAGTAACCGGACGGAAAAGTCCCACTTTCATTCCGTTATCTCTCGCTCTTTTTACCGCTGCTTTTGCAACCCTTGCCACAGAGCCGAAGGCAGTCAGTACAAGTTTTGCATCAGAAAGCAGATAATCCTCGTAGGTTGTTTCGTTTTTGGCAACTTCTTCATATTTTTTGAAAATACGATTAGTCAGCATCTCCATTTCACCTTCCGGCATATGAAGAGAAACAATATTTCTTGCAGGACGGTTGTTTGCCCCGTCAAGCGCCCATTGCGTAACATCAGGGTCTTTGTAAGGATATTCGCCAAATTCAGCAGGCTCCATCATTTGTCCAAGTACACCGTCAGCAAGCAGCATAACAGGATTTCTGTATTTTAAAGCAAGGTGAAATGCTCTGTACGTCAGGTCTATCGCCTCTTGAACAGTTGAAGGTGAGAGTACAATAATTTTATAATCGCCGTTTCCGCCGCCTTTAAGCGCCTGAAAATAATCGCCCTGAGCGGGGGCAATGTTGCCCAATCCGGGACCGCCTCTCATAACACTTACGATAACACCGGGGACCTCGGCGCAGCACATTGCGGACAAAGCCTCCTGCATAAGCGCAATACCGCATGATGAAGAAGATGTCATAGCTTTTGTACCTGTAGTTCCTGCACCTATAAGCATATTAATCGAGGCAAGCTCACTTTCTGCAGTGATAAACACTCTGCCCAATTCCGGCATATGTTTGCCCATATATTCTCCTATTTCACTTTGAGGTGTAATAGGATAACCGAAATAACAATGACAGCCCGCATTGATAGCAGCCTGTGCAATAGCCTCATTCCCTTTTACCAATACCTTTGCCACTATCTATAAACCTCTCTTATTGCTACATCAGGGCAATTCATTGCGCACATTGCACACCCGATACATTCATTTTTTTCATCATTAAATTCGACCGGAAAATCGCCGTGCAAATTTGATTCTTTGCTCTTTTTTAATAAGCCTTTAGGGCACGCTTTTATACATAAATAGCAACCCTTACACACTTCTCTGTCTATAACAATCCTGCCCATAAATTTCTCGATTTTAAAGTATAGTTTGTCTATTTCAATTGTATCACGAGGGGATTAAAATACAACTAACAAAAGCAAAGAAGGTTTATAATTTGTTAACAATAAAGTTAACACTACCAGTCAGGATTGTATATGTCACGTAATTCGTGACAAAACATATCATCTTGAAGAAAAAAATCCCGCTGTCATTTGCGAAGCATCAGGCTTTTAGGTCTTCATTAATCATTTGTGTTCAGAATCTTATCGATGGTGGAATTGCCATCCATTCTTTGGTAAGAATGGGTGGCAAATAATGCATCAAT
>CALUQO010000019.1 GCA_944322935.1 Candidatus Gastranaerophilales bacterium
TAGAAAATATAGCCCGAGAATTAAAAGTATAGCTTGTAGGTTGGGCATACTTGCCCAACGGTAATAGTTTGTAGGTTGGGGTTTCTACCCCAACAAAAAGTGTCCCCAAATAATCAAACCATCTGTAACAAGTAGCCAAACCATGTGTTCTTTTACAGTTTGATGTGATGGAATTGCCGAATGCAAAACACGAAATTGCCGTTAAAAGCGAACGAGCAAGACCGAATCACAACTTTTCATATTTTAAAAGCCCCTTATAATATGGCTTTTTTAGTAAACATTCTGGCTATTTCAAGCCATTTGATTAAAATTTTGATTAAGCAATTTTTTGCTGTTCCTATAAAAAATTCGACTGATAAGTTTATTAGCGTCATCACCAAAATTGTTTTTAATAGCATTTTTTATATTTCTTATATTAGCGTCATAAGCCCCTTGTTGCTTAAGAGCTTTTTCTCCAAATACGCCCAAAGGTGCATCCGTTCCAAACAAAAGACGGCTTGTCATATCACCTTTTGATGTGTGCAAAAGTCTGTCAATTACATCTATAATGTTTGGTTTTAATGGGTTGTCCCAGTCTACCCAAGCTAAATCCGCATATAATTTAGCATCATCGTTTTCAATAGATTTAAGAAGTGTATTTATTCCGACTTTATGGGCCTTATCCCCGCCTAACCCCATATGCCCGAGTACAACAGGAACATTAGGGAATTGTTTTGCCGTTTCATAGATAAAATCAGGATCTGACACACCGTTTCTAATAACATTTCCTGTTTCGTCAGATAAAACTTCACTGTGAAACAGGCAAGGTTTGTTATATTTTTCAGCCAGCTTCATATATGGTAAATACCGCACATCATTTGCGGCTAAATCCAGACAAGCAGGGTGAAATTTAAGTCCCTTAATTATCTCGGGATATTTATTTAGCAATATTTCAATATTTTCTGCTGAACCGTACCCCGGCTGACATACAACAAAAGGTAAAAATTTTTTATTTTTTATTGCAGATTTTAATAATAACAAATTGCCGCTAATTTCATTCTTCAGCGGTTTATTATTTTTTCCTGTTTTAATGCAATCAAGATTTGAAATTATAACTTTATCAACGGAATCTTTTCCGCTATTAAATTTTTTACTGAAAAAATCTATAACATCTTTGCAGGGAAATTTGTCATAATTCCATTGGCCGCAGTGTACATGTGCATCAATTATTTTACCTTTAAAATTCAAATTAGAATTATTACCAATTATTAATATAGAATTTAACACAAGCATCCCTTTCAATATTGTTCAAATAGTGAAGACTGTTTTCGCAAAACAAAAGATTTTGGAAAAAGACGACGCCAGACTTAATATTGTAATAACACCCCTGAATAAAAATTTTTGCTACAAATTTGTTATAGCAGGAAATAAAATTCCAAAACCTTATCAGACGCTTGTACCCGCTTCGACGGCAGATAACAGCCAATTTTTGTACGAACCTGCCTCAGTCAGAAAATCGTTTGACTAAAATTTTATTTTCTAAAGTGAAAATTAATGATAAAATTAAATAAAGTTAATGGAGGTTTTATGAAAAAGATTATTTTATCCGTATTTACGTTTTTATTTATGGCATCTGCATCATACGCTGCTACCTGGGTAGCTGCAGACAGAGTTTCAACAGTCGGTGCAACACTTATTTCCAAAAACAATCTGCCTGCCAAAACGACCTTTAAAGTTGTTAACGGTGCTGCAGACAACTCCAACACATCAAGAACAAATGTCATTCAAATTTCCAGCACAGATTTGTCATACACAGGCAACGACAGCGAGGTCGCAGCAGTAATTGCGCACGAAATGGGCTATATCATAAACGGGACATATTCTAAAAGAATAATGAGAGAAGCATCAAAAGATGCATTGACAAAAAACCTGAGTTCAAGCAATATCATAGCTACGGCAGCAAACAGTGAATTTCTTGCCAACAAAGTAAGTGCAGCAGACGAACAGGACGCAGATATAACAGGTGTGGACTTAATGATAAAAACAGGCTACAATCCGCTCGCTATGATAGTTGTTATTACAAAAATGCCCGGCAGCAACTGGGAAATTCTTATGGGCAAACCTGCAAACACTGACAGAGCAATGAATGTATTCAATTATCTGACCTACAATTATCCTTCAAAAGTAAAAGCAGGCTATGGATGTCAGGAATACAGAGCATTTTTGGAATATGCAAACCCTATCGTTGAAAAAAGAAATGCAAGCAAAAGCAAATTAGAAAAATTCAATAAAGAACAGGAAAAAAACAAAGAAGAAAGAGCCAAAAACATTGCTAAATACAAAGCAACAGGCGGACTCAGCGGCTGGGATGCATCCTACACAATCCTGCAGCAATTAACAGGCTCTACGGAAAGATAGATTTAGATATGCTTTAAATTTTAATTGTATAATGGCATATTTGTAAAGAAACCAAATGCCCAAAGATGAGCTATTGTCCGCAATTCAAAGTTTTAAGAACATATCTTGCACGCTCTTTTATCTCATCAAGGCTTGCATTTTTATAAAGGCAGCGTCCCATACCAACTGCAACAGCACCGGCGTCGAGGTAATCTTTAAAATCATCAAGAGAAATCCCGCCCGAAGGCATAAGGTTCAGAAACGGCATGGGTCTAAGCATATCTTCTATATATTCAATTCGTCCCATAGGTTTTGCAGGAAAAATCTTTATTATAGGAATTCTTGCTTTCCAAGCATTATACGCTTCATTGGGGGTCGAAACAGTTGCAATATGAGGAATTCTGTTACCAAGGCAGTACTTTGCAAGACCTGTTTGAAAGACCGGAGAAACAATGACATGAGCCCCCGCATCGCCGGCTTCCTGTGCTCGCATTGCAGTAATCACTCCGCCGGCCATTACTACAGTATCTTCCAGTTCCTTTATTTTAGATAAGGCTGGCAGCATAACGCCCTTTTCCACGGTTATTTCAAAAACTTTAATACCGGCTTCTCTCATTACTTTTGCTTTTTCAAAAGCTTCAGCAGGTTCTTCAGCCCTTATGACCGCTACTATTTTATTTTTATATATTGCTTCAATCGGATTCATTTTTTATATTTTTACCAGCTAATTTTATTCCTATTATACAGACATTGTCATGTGTTAAAAAATAATATCCAAAAATATTTTTATTTTGACATTTTGTCATTTTTCTTTTCATTTGCCGCTGATTGTTTGCGGGTTTTTATTTTTATAAAATTAAAAACAGTTTTGTTGTCTTCTTCCGGGTTTATATCCTCGTCTTCATACCCGAGAAGAATTTCCAAATCCTTCTTTAACAGAGTGATATCATCGTATTTTTTGAGTGTACCGTCCAAAGCTATTGAAACATCCCCTGTTTCTTCGGAAACAACAAGACAAGCGGAATCAGAGACCTCGCTCATTCCGAGTGCAGCCCTGTGTCTTGTACCATATTTCCAGCTCAGTTTAGGGTCTTCAGTCAAAGGCAGCAGTACACCTGCTGATTTTATCGTGTCGCCTTCTATAACGACAGCTCCGTCGTGCAGCGGAGTGTTAGGGTGGAAGATAGTGAGCAGAAGTTCCGTCGACAAAAGCGCATCCAGCTGTGTTCCCACATCAGAGTAGCTGTTGACATCTTCTTCTCTTTCCAAAACCATCAACGCACCCGTGCGGGTTTTTGACAGATATTTTACAGTTTCTATAAGCTCTTTTATTACGTTAACCTTTTGTGTTTCTTTGTTTACTTTTCTGCTGAAATGAGTATGAAATATGTTGGATTGCCCGAGATAGCCGAGGAATTTTCTAATCTCAGGCTGAAATATAATAACAGCGCCGAACATAATAACGCTGACCATTGTACGTAAAAATACGCCCAGAATGAAAAGATTGAATCTGATTAAAATTTCAGAAAACAACCACGCAAAAAGCAATATAAAAATACCTTTTACGAGTTTTTCTGACTGCGTTCCCTTAATAAATTTCTGGTATATAAAAAACAAAAACGCAACAATTATCGCAACTTCCACAATATTAACCCAGCTAAAGGTTAAATGCAGAAATTTTAACTGATTAATTAATATGTCCTTAATCTCTCCTAACACTTAGTGCGCCTTATTTTTCACCTTATTTTTTCAATCTATCCGGAATAACGTCGCAAGCAGTCAAATGCTCGTAGCTTTCTCTATTTATAATAATATCAGATTGTGAGTTATTTACAAGTACCGCAGCGGGTTTCAATACACGGTTGTAGTTGCTGGCCATGGAATATCCGTAAGCACCAGTATCATAGAAACACAGCACATCCCCCTCTTTTAGTTCGGGAAGTTTTATGTCTTTTATTAATATGTCGCCTGATTCGCAAAAGCGCCCAGCTATTGTAACAGTTTCAGCCGGTTCTTCTTGAGGCCTGTCGGCAATCTCAGCAGTGTAAACAGCCTGATAAAGGCTGGGACGTGGATTGTCCGCCATACCACCGTCTACTGCAATGTATTTTCTACCTTTGGGCACCTGTTTGGAGCTTCCTACAGTGTATAGAGTAACGCCCGAGGTTCCTATTATGCTTCTACCCGGTTCTATATGGATTTCAGGTTCTTCGACGTTATATTTGGAAGCGTTGTCTTTGATTGAGGTTATGATTTTGTCCGCAATCTCGTTTATAGAAGGCGGGCAATCGTTTTCTGTATATTTTATGCCAAGTCCGCCGCCGAGGTTTATATGGGTGAGGTTAAGAGAGAATTTTTCTTTCAATCTTCCCATTTCTTTAAGCAAAACCTCTACCTCATCGTAATATATATTTGTTTCAAAAATCTGCGACCCGATATGTGCGTGGAGCCCGACAAGATTCAGATTTTTGTATTCGTCTAAAATAAGTTCTACAGCCTCGTCCACCTGAGTCAGGTCAAACCCGAATTTTGAGTCAAGATGGCCTGTCTGGATATATTCGTGAGTGTGGCACTCTATGCCAGGAGTAACTCTCAGGAGAATATCAACAGTTTTGTTATTTGATTTCGCAACCTCATTTAGCAGCGCAAGTTCAAGAAAATTGTCCGCAGAAACAAGCCCTACACCTAACTCCACAGCCATTTGCAGCTCGTCATAAGATTTGTTGTTACCGTTAAAGAGGCATTTTTTCATATCAGCGCCCGCGCTTTGAGCAGTATAAATCTCACCGCCTGATACCATATCAAAGCCGAACCCCTCTTCATCAAGGATTCTGACAACAGCTTTTGTCATAAAGGCTTTTGAGGCATAGAGCATACTTACTTTAGGGTAGGATTTGAACGCCTGTTTGTATTCACGAGCAATCGTACGTATGGTTTGCTCGTCAAAAACATAAAGCGGCGTGCCGTATTGTGCCGCGAGGTCGATTAAATCACACCCGCCTATCTCGATATGACCTTTAGCGTTAATTTTTGTAGTAACAGGTTTTAAGCTTTGATTTGCTGTTGTCATAAAATATTTTTCTCCTTTATTTATGACAATTGTACCATAACAACAACTATTACCGGATAAAGAATAAATAAAGAATTTACGTTAATAATTCTTAATATATAAGCAATTTTGCCGTAAAAAAAAACTTTATTTATATAAGGAAAGGAATACTTATGGTTTCGGGTATAGTACAGGGTTTTGTAACATCAAAAATACAGCCTATTGTCCTCAGAGATACGGACATAAAAAAATATTCGATTGATACAGAAGAATTTGCAAAGGTAGACAAAAACCAAGACGGAATAATTACATCAAGCGAATTTTTATCCTCCGGGCTGATGTTTCAATCAATATTCAACGCTTATAGGAGCAAGGCGCTTGAAAATGATGCGTTTATTACGGATAACAGGCAGATTGCAGCAATGGAATCAGGACAGGGTCTTCAAAACAATGGAATGCAAAGTCCGCAGAATCTGCAAAACAGGCAAAATCAAAATAACAACGGATTTAATTTGAATCACCCGAATGTTTCGAGTCCGTCTATTGCACAAAGTTACGATTATTTAGCATAAAAAAAATCCCTCTTAGTTAAATCATAGAGGGATCTTTTTATATAGAATGTTTATTAGTCATAAACGTAATTAATCAAAGCGGCTTCTCTTGCTTTTTTAACTGCTCTGGCCAGCATTCTCTGGTGTTCAGCGCAAGTACCGGTAATTCTTCTCGGAAGAATTTTGCCTGCTTCTGTTAAATATCTTCTGATTTTTTGTGCATCTTTGTAGTCAATAACTTCTACTTTATCTGCGCAGAAGTTGCAGCTTTTTCTTTTGTTTTTGTCGATTTGTGGTCTTGCCATTGTTTATTCCTTTTCTATTTAATAATGTGTAACTTAGGCGTGTCGCCCAGACTAACTTATATTAAAAGGGAATTTCATCCTCGCCTATTAAGTCGTCTGAGAAATCGGTCTGTCCAAACTGGACAATAGAATCCGGTGAAGCCTTACCTGACGGAGCTGAAACAGCCGAAGATCCGGCAAGTTTTTCCATTGCATTAGCATCAATCTCTACAATTCTTTTTTCCGAACCGTCTTCATTTTTCACCGTATTATTTTGGAGTCTGCCTTCAACAACAACTCTGTCACCCTTGTTGATTGTCTCTTCAACAGTCTGTGCAAGGTTGCCTTTGGCCAGAACTCTTACCAGAGTTTCCTCTGTATCGGAGATATTCAAAGCAAATGCGGAAATAGGCACATTATTTGATGTGAAACGTTTTTCCGGTGCTCTGTAAACTGTTCCTGATATAACCGCTTTTGCTAAGCTCATAATTTTCTCCTAATTTTCTGATTAAGCACTAACTTTTGAAACTTCCATAAACATTGTTCTTAAAATGTTATCATTTAGGCTCAATTGTCTTTTGAATTCAGCAACTTTATCAGGTGCCAATTCAAGTCTTTGTGCTACATAATGGCCGTCTCTGAAGTTCTGGATATCGTGAGCAAGTTTCTTTCTGCCCATTTTATCCGTAGAAGTAACACTGCCGCCGAGAGATTTAACGATTTCTTCGATTTTTGCAGTAACTTTATCTGCTTCTTCAGCGTCCATATTGGGTTTAATAATTGAAAGTAATTCGTATTTTTTCACTTTTATTGCTCCTTATGGTTTTTCTCGTAAAAGTGAGTGTAGCACGAACACAACTCCAATACAAATAATTTTCATATAATTCTTACAGATACGTAATATTTAAAAAATTTTCATCCGTTCAACAGTGATTTGTACCACTAAAACAGCATAAGAAAAAAGAAAATATGCTCGGAAATACGATAACATCACAAAAAAAGAGCAGATATAACATCTGCCCTTTTTTTAAATAATTCAATCGAACTATTGAATAGAATCGATTAATCTAACTTTTGTTCTTGCACCTTTGCCAGAAAGATCAGCTTTACCTTCTTGAGCTAACCAGCCAATACCCATAGAAACAAAGTTCTGGTTCAAGTCTAATTCTTTTTCCAATTTAGAAATAGTTGCTTCGTTGTTTTTTTGATCAGCTAAAAATTCGTAAACTTTTCCAGCAGCTTCGCCAATGTAATAATTCATCTTAAATCTCCTTCTTTTTTGTATCACAAACAGATAAATTTTATATTATTATATATAGTATAAATTTTGAGTTTTGTAAATGGAGATTGACCATGAATACACCAATTGTAGGAAATTGTTGGAAATATGATGACAATGTTGATACTGATGTTATAATACCGGCACGCTATTTAAACACATCTGACGAAAAAGAACTGGCAAAACACTGTCTGGAAGACCTTGACAAAGATTTTGCAAAAAATGTAAAGCATGACGATATTATTGTTGCTGGAGAAAATTTCGGCTGCGGAAGTTCTCGTGAGCATGCACCGCTGGCTATTAAAGCAAGCGGTATTTCGGTTGTAATTGCAAAATCTTTTGCAAGAATATTCTTTCGCAATGCAATTAACATAGGACTTCCCATTTTAGAAAACGCTCAAGCTGCAAATGATGCGCAAAAGGGTGACAAAATCAGCGTAGATTTACAAAACGGAATCATAAAAAATATAACAAAAAACAAAGAATACAAATGCGAAAAATTTCCGCCGGAAATTCAGGATTTAATAGCACAGGGCGGGTTGATTAATTACACAAAGAAAAAATTGGGAGTTTAATTTATGGCATATAAAATAGCACTTTTACCCGGCGACGGCGTTGGCCCCGAAATTATAAACGAAGGTGTAAAAGTTTTAAAAGCTGTTGAAGAAAAATATAAAGGAGAAATCTCTTTTGAGTTTGAAACCGCATTAATTGGCGGCTGCGCGTATGACGAATACAAAACTCCTTTACCTGTTTCTACAGTAAAACTTGCTAAAAAAGCGGATGCTGTATACCTTGGTGCAGTTGGAGATTGGAAATACGATACACTACCGCCGGAAGTTAGGCCGGAAAAAGCACTGCTTGGAATACGAAAAGAATTAAACCTTTTTGCAAACCTGCGCCCTGCAATTGTTTTTGATGAACTGTTAAATTCTTCAACCCTAAAACCGGAAGTAATCAAGGGTGTTGATATCATGGTTGTACGGGAACTAACCGGTGATGTATATTTTGGCGAACCAAGAGGTATTGACACCATTGACGGAAAACGTGCAGGTTTCAACAACATGATTTATTTTGAGCACGAAATTGAAAGAATTGCGCATGTTGCTTTTAAAACAGCGATGAAAAGAAATAAAAAATTGTGCTCGGTTGATAAAGCAAATGTTCTTGATTGTTCGAGACTATGGAGAGAAATTGTTACTGATGTGTCCAAACAATATCCAGATGTTGAACTCACCCATATGTATGTTGATAACGCAGCAATGCAGCTTATAAGAAACCCAAGACAGTTTGACGTAATAGTTACTGGAAATATCTTCGGGGATATTCTTTCTGATGAAGCATCAATGCTGCCAGGGTCTCTTGGTATGCTGCCGAGTGCAAGTCTATCAGAAGGAAAAGCCGGAATGTTCGAACCCATTCACGGATCGGCTCCTGATATAAAAGGCCAGAATATTGTTAACCCTATTGCAACCATACTTTCTGCAGCTATGATGCTGAGATATTCATTTGGAGAATACAAGGCAGCAGAGGATATAGAAAATGCAGTCAAGTCTGTTTTAAAAGATGGTTTCAGAACAAAAGATATCCACTCTGAAAACACACTTCTGACAAGCACTTCGAAAATGGGAGATTTAATTGTAACAAAATTGTTAAGATTTTGAAAAAATCACCCTAAAAATGTTTAAAATTTTGAAATTTGGGTATTATTAACATGCAGGCAGTTTACATCCAGGCAGTACATACGGGTTGCGAAAAAAAAATTGGATTTTGGCTTGGTCTAAAAGTTCACTGACCTGCATTTTTTATGCAATATTTATACCCAGTTGTTTGTATACATAGGCTTTCCGCAAAGTTTACACTGGACACACTTTTCAGTTTCCAGATAACATTTTTTGCTGAAATCACTAAGAGAAGCACCGCTTCTGCCTCTGTAATCATTTAACAGGGCAAGACAATTGTACACGCCCGATTTTGCAAATATTCTGGAACTCATGCAATCAAGATTCCATTCCTGCATTTGTGCGGGTCTGTTTTCATTTTCCGATGCGGAATTTTGTATTATAAAAGAAAAGTTTATATCCTCAGTCTCGAATTTAAACTTTTGGCTCAAAGCAACAAACCCCTCTTTAAACTCCTGAATTTGAGATAGGGGTGTTCTTATGACAAGAATCGGATTAAAGCCATATTTATTTAAAGACGTTATTGCATGCACAGCCTTGCGGAAACTGCCTCTGCCTGATATTTCATCATTTTTCTTTTCATCATAATGATTTATAAAGATTTTAAAAATTATTTCGTTACTGCCCTCATCTTCAACTCTTTTTAAAAATCGCGCCTTTTTGTCGTTAATACAGCTTCCGTCGGAAAAAATAGTGACAGAACAATACGTCAGACATAATCTTAGTATGTGATTAAACTCCGGATGCGACATGGAATTTTTACCGGTCAGATAAATATATTTTAAATTTGTTTTGTCAGCCTTTTGCAACGCTTCTTTTATTTCTTCAAGCTGCAAATATTTCTTATTTTTTTGATTAAAGCTTCTGCTTCTGTATACATTAAAATTTGTATTTTTTTCTTTAGTGTATTCAATGTCTATAAACAGGTGGTTTAATTCTTTCATTTGCACACACTGGGCCTGAATAATAGAGTTGTTCATTTTACCATTCCTCCTAAGAATATTTTTTCTTTTCTTTTGTAAAATTTTAACGGCAACGAAAATGATAAAAAATTACACATGTGTATAAAAAAACATAATCAAGTTGCTATTTTTATTTGAAAACTTTTTCCTAAATAAAGTCGATGATATTGCTAAAGTATTTTATTTGACTGCCGATATAAACATAAAAGGAGAAAAATATGGCAACAATTGTGGAAAATCTTAACGGAAGAAGACTGATTCGTGTATCAACAGATGATATTATTTCTCTGGTCAGAGAATATCAGACAGTAAACTGTAATACAAAGTCCTATGAAGAAACAAGAAAATTGCTGGATAAAAAAAATATTTATCTGCCTGAAGATTTTGATTGATAAGAAAAACAAATACTGCTATAATTAAATAATTCCAAATATTGCAGATAAGATTTTAAAGGGATTATTTAACGGAGGTAGTTATAATGAAAAAACTTTCAACTATTTTACTTGCAGCAGTATTTATGCTTAGCGCAGGTGCTTCTTTTGCGGCAAGCAGCAATGTTCTTCAGGACTATCAGCAAAAACGCAATGCGGCAATAAAAAAACAGGATGCAAAAATAAACGAATATCAGAAAAAACAACAAGAAGCACAGAAAAAACGCGAGGCAGATAAACAAGCTTGGCAAAAGAAACAACAAGAAGCCCAGAAAAAACGTGAGGCAGATAAACAAGCTTGGCAAAAAAAGCAGCAAGCCCAAAAAGAAGCAGCACAAAAAAGACAACAACAAAGAAAAGATGCTATCAATAATTTAAAAGATTCTTTTAAATATTAAATATTAAATATTAAGGCGGCAAATAAATTGCCGCCTTTCTGCTATATTTGCTATATTTACTAAATCAAAAGAATGTGATAATCTATTAAAAAGTTAAGAATTAGTTATTATAAATAGAAAAGAGAGAGTTTAATGAAAAAATTACTTACGTTGGTAGCTTTATTAGCTGTATGCTCACCTGTATTTGCTGCAGATAAATATGCTTCTGTCGATATCGACAAAGTTCTGAAAGGCTACAAAAAAACAGAAACAATCAATAAAACATTCCAACAGCGTGATGCAGATGTAAGAGTATTTATAGTAGAAGCTCAAAAAAAAGTTGTAGCTGCAACTACTGATGAAGAAAGAAAAAAATTAGAAGACAAATATGCCAAAGAAGTTAAAGCAAAAATGGATAAACTACAAAAAGATAAAATTTCTGCTTTGCAAGGCATAGAAAATGATGTAAGAAAAGCTATCGAGGCTGAAGGCAAAAAAGGTGTTTATGCTTTGATTTTAACAAGCAACAACACTTTATACGGGGCTGTAGATATATCTGACAATATTATTAAAACATTGAATGCTTCATCCAATTAATGGTTCTCTAATAACAAAATAAAAGAGGTAAACTTAAAAAGTTTACCTCTTTGTTTTTGTTATTAATGATTAGGCCAATGTTCCGCCCGATACGAAGTTCATTACGTCAAAAAGTGTGTCTTTAACAAAAGCAACAGCAAGTTCTTTTACCGGTCTTTTGTCTATGTAATCGAATGCGATATAAAGAGGGTCTCTTGAATTTTTAAATCTCATTCTTATATCTTTTTTATCAATAATAGCAAGACTTGCCTGAAGTCTGTTTTCTTGTTGAGCCTTTCTCAAAAGGGGTCTGAATTGTCCGTTGCCGCCTCTGTTGTTATTTGTATTTCCTGCCGGATTAATTGACATTTTAGAATCTCCTTTTGTATATCTCTTATATATATAAAGGTATATACTTTTTAAAAATTGCGTATATACTTTTAGAATGTTACAAAAAGTTTACAAAAAAATAATATTAAATATATATAAATATTTTTGTATTTTTTGTTTGATAGTATTAAAATAAAATAATACCAGTATATACAAGAAGAGGGAGAGAGATGAAAAGTTACAGAATAGAGGAATTATCGGAAATCGTTGGCGGTATACTCACTAAAATAAACGAAGCAAGTATAAACAAGCTTTTGCCGCCGCTTTTGGCTGATGAAAATTCTCTGGCACTTGCATTGTCGGAAGAAGAAATTGAAAACCTTATGAAAACCAAAGCCAAAGTTGCTCTTGTTCCTCTCGGTGTAAATTTTGACCACATATCAACTATTGAAGTAGAAAGACCAAGACTTGCAATGATGAAGCTGCTTCATCTCTTTTATGACGCACCGGACGCACCGCTTGGCATACATCCGTCGGCAGTTATCCACCCCGAGGCAAAAATAGGGGAAAACGTTTCTATCGGGCCTAATGTTGTAATCTCAAGAAATGCTGTTATCGGAAACAACACAAAACTTCTTGCCAATATATATATAGGCAAAAACTCCACAGTCGGCGAAAACTGTCTGTTCCACCCAGGTGTAAACATCGGCGACAACTCTCACATAGGCAACAGAGTAATCCTTCAGCACGGTGTAAGTATTGGTGCTGACGGTTTCAGCTTTGTTACGGAAAATCCCGACGTTATCGAACAGGCTCGTAAAGAGGGCTCCGTAAAAGAATCCAATACCAAACAAAAAGTTTACAAAATCCCGTCAATCGGCGGCGTTGTTATCGCCGATGACGTAGAAATCGGCGCAAATACCTGTATCGACAGAGGAACAATCGAAAACACAATAATCGGGCCTCAAACAAAAATTGACAACCTTGTACAAATAGGTCACAACTGCAAAATAGGCGGTGCTTGTATGATTGTTTCTCAGGTTGGTCTTGCCGGCAGCTGTAAAATCGGCGACCGTGTCGTTATTGCAGGTCAGGCAGGTTTGGCTGATCACCTCAGCATAGGTTCCGATTCCATTATCATGGCGCAGGCAGGTGTTACAAAATCCTTCCCTGACAAATCAATTATCATCGGCGCTCCTGCTGTTCCGAGAAAAGATTTTATAAAACAGTTAAAAATGCTCAAATCTGCGGAAGAAGCGGTTTCTAAATTTAAAAAATACGAACATTTGCTCGATGCACTTGAACAAGGGGAAGAATAATGACTATGACAGCAACAGTTAATACAATATTAAAAGAAGTATCCGTATCATCTAAAGGACTGATGACCGGTATTGACTCGACTGCAAGATTAGTTCCTTCAGACAAAAAGGGAATAAGATTCCACCTTGGCGACAATGTTCTTGAAGCAAGTGTTGATAATGTTGTTTCAACGGAGCACTGCACGGTCATCGGCAATCAAAATATGAAAGTTATGCTGATTGAGCACTTTATGGCCGCCTGCGCAATTTGTCATATAGAAGCGATTGATGTTTATCTTTCGCATTTTGAAATGCCTATCTTAGACGGCGGTTCTGCTCAGTGGGCGGAAATTTTTAAACAGGCAAATAACACCTCAAATGAAAGTTATGTTTTAACCGAGCCTGTTTCTTACTTTAACGGTAAAACTCATTTGATTGTCGTTCCCTCAGATGAGTTTAAGGTTACTTATTCAGTAAACTTTAACCATCCGGAACTTAACCACAGATGGGTTTCTTTGGAAAAAGACAAAATGAACGAAATTATCGAGGCAAGAACTTTCGGTTACTTAAAAGAACTGGAAATGCTTCAGGCTGCGGGCTACGCAAGAGGAGTCAGCCTTGAAAACACAGTAGGTATGACCGAAGACGGCTACACATCACCTTTAAAAAGTGATTTTGAACCGGTAAAACATAAAATTCTTGATTTAATAGGTGACTTTTATCTGACAGGATTTAATCCTATGGATTTAAAAGCAGAGGTTATTGTTAAAGAAGCAGGTCACGCAGTACATGTAAAAGTGGCCAAAATCTTGAAGGACAAGATACAAAAAGAAGTTTAATTTAAGTAAGGAGTTATAGATGACAGAACAAACAACAAACGAGGAAAAACTGCAGTTTGACGTTATGCAGATTATGGATATGATTCCTCACCGATACCCTTTTTTACTGGTTGACCGTATCACCGAATGCGTACCGGGTAAATATTCAAAAGGTTATAAAAACCTCACTTTTAACGAACCTTTCTTTCAGGGACATTTTCCCGGCAATCCGATTATGCCAGGTGTATTGCAGACGGAAGCTCTTGCACAGCTGGGTGCCGGCATTTTGATGACTATGCCCGAGTACAAAGGCAAACTGGTTGTTTATGCAGGCATCGACAATTGCAGATTCAAAAGAATAGTCCGCCCAGGTGACAGACTGGAGATGGAAGTTGAATTAATAAAAATCAAAGGCCCGATTATTAAAGCACAGGGCAAGGCTACTGTTGACGGCCAGCTTGCAATGTCTGCCGATATGATTTTTTCAGTAATGTAACTAAATACAATAATTTTGCGGATTGATTTTACAAAATAGCAAAATTTTAGAATGGAGCCAAAATGATTGATAACAGAGCAATAATATCTGACGATGCGCAAATAGGTCAAAACGTAACAATCGGCGCTAATGCAGTAATAGGTAAAAACGTAAAAATCGGCGATAACGTAATCATTATGCCCAACGCCTATCTTGAATACTGTGAAATCGGAGACGGTACGATTATATCTCCATTCGCCAGCATTGGGACTGCGCCTCAAGATCTTGGCTATAAAAATGAACCAACAAAATCAATTATAGGTAAAAATTGCATTATTAAAGAATATGCAACAGTAAACAGAGCCTCCGGTGAGGGAAAAGCGACAATCGTCGGTAACAAATGTATGTTAATGACGTCATCTCACGTTGCACACAACTGCGTTTTAGAAGACGAAGTTATTATGGCTAACCTTGCGACAATAGGCGGACACTGCCACGTGGGGTTCGGCGCTTTTTTGGGCGGAATGAGCGTTTTTCACCAAAACCTCAGAATCGGTGAAATGTGTATTATAAGCGGTTTTTCCGCTGCAAGAATGGATTGCCTTCCTTATGTAAAAGGAGAAGGCCGTCCGCCTATTCCGCACGGAATTAACGCAATCGGATTAAAAAGAAGAGGAATCGCTCCCGAGGTAAGAAATAACCTTAAAGAAGCGCTAAAAATCCTAAAATCCGGGGAATATACTATAACAAAAGCCTGTGATGTTATAGAAAAAAATGTTGAACAAGACGAATATGTCAAAAAATTTGTTCAATTTATACGCGAGTCAAAACGAGGCATAACCCTTAGAAAAGCTGAAAATACCCTATTTTAGTTTACAAAACTTAACATAATAGGCAATTTTTAATCTGCAGGGCTATTAAAATCTGTATGATAAGAATTAGTCATACGGATTTTTTGCATCCCGAAGGAAGTAATAGTTACAATAAAAGTGTAAGTAGTACAATCAATCCGCAGTCTGCTAAACAAATAAAAGCACAGGCAGCAGTTGACTGTAATACAGTTGTGCCTGCAGTTGTAAACAAAAAACACCCACCG
The DNA here is from genome assembly GCA_944322935.1 of Candidatus Gastranaerophilales bacterium. Lineage (GTDB taxonomy): Bacteria > Cyanobacteriota > Vampirovibrionia > Gastranaerophilales > Gastranaerophilaceae > Limenecus. Next base: position 15,585 of record CALUQO010000019.1, read on the forward strand.
ATACCTATTGCTGCAGGCAAAAATTCATACACTCAAGCAACATCAAATGCGCTAAATTCAGCATCATTTGGCTTATCACAGGATATTGCGCTTACAAGCGGCACGCAAACAAATGCGTTGCTCAACACTTCTATAACAACAGTACCAAAAGAGACTTTTATTCAAGCATCAATAAAAACGCCTTCGTTTGGAGAAACAAACAGTTTGGCACTGCCTCTTGCCAGCACGGACTGTCTTTATTCGCAATATTTTAAAACTCCAAGTTTCTCTTCAAACAGTAATCAATATAAAGAACAACCTATTGTTGTAAAACTGTTTAACTATTTATTCAGTTTAAAAAACAAAATTGCTTTTAAATCGGCTGTTGCCGGCGAAAATTCAGCATGTGTAAAACATCAAAAAAATGCAGAACACACATCTGTACGGCCACACAAACATCTAACAGATGCTAATAAACAAACGCAGCAGCAAAGCACATTGCAGCAGCCGCAAGCCGGAAAAAATCTTTCTCACAGCAACACACAAACTGCAGCGCAGGCATTGATACAATCCGTAAAAAATGAAGAGGCAGAAGCAAACACGGTGCATAAAAATACAAACAAACATAATCATAAAAAAAATCCTCTGTACCAAAAAGATAAAAATGCTCCAGCCAATTTTAAAGAAATACAAGGAAAACTAACGAAAAATAATAAAGCTTCCCAAACAATCAGCACAAAAGATATTCCGGCAAAATATTTTGCTTACTACCTGTATTTGCTTTCTCTTTTAGGGGAGGATAAAGATACCGGCAGAGAAAACAAAGAGTTTTCATTTAGTAAATCAGTTGAAAAAGTATCTGATAAAGCAAGTACCCAAGAAACAAAAAATCAAAATTCTTTATACAACAAAACCCAGAAATCAAATACTCAAGAGGCACATAAACAAAATAAAGGTCTCAAAAAACATAAAAAAACAGAGATTGCAAAATACTACTACACTTTAAGCCTGCTTGCAAAATCTCCCTTAAATAACTTTGTAGAAAGATTTTCCGATACCAAAGACCACAAAGAAGTTGCAGAAAGGTTAAAAAACACCTGTATTCTTGTTGATTATATAGAACAGGAAGGGGTTTCGCATTCTGTAATGAAAGACTTCATGAAAGTTCATTTTGATTATTTTGGCAATTATCATCAGGATGCACTTTCTTCATTTCGTGCGTTAAAAGGTAACGTAGAAACACAAAAACAGTTCGCAGATAAAGTTATACACGTATTGGAAAGTTACCGCAAAAAGGACAATAACGACAAGGATAACGCAGTAAAAAAACTGGAAAAGACATTCAAACAATACGGTCTGCAAGGAAGCAACGATTTTAAAGCTTATATAGATTATCTTGAACATATAAACATCCAGAACAATGAAATAAATAAAGACCTTTTAAACTCTGTAAAACAGAAGTCAGAAAAATGCGACCTTAACACGCTTCTTGAATTTATCTGCCGATATAAAAACTACGGAATTTACATTGAGCATTTGCACGAATTTGTTGCGCTGGATAAAGAAATAAAAAATAATGTCTACAAAAGATTTGTTGATTTACACAAAAATGAACCTAAAATGTCTGCAGGTATTCAAGATTCAGCAAGAGAAAATCTGCAACTTATAAAAGCAAATGAAGATTTTCTTGATGCACCTTCAAAAAGGCAGGTAAAACAGATTAACACAGACACTTGCAATACCGTTGAAAAACTTCAGCAGCATCTAGCACTTGATGCGGCAGTAAATACAGCCAACAAACTAAACAACGCCGACGGCGGATATTTGGCACAGCTTGAAAAAAATGTCGTTCTCGATAGTTTGGAAGATTCCAAAAAGGATTACAAATGGTATTTTGGAAAAGATCTTTCAGAAGATGAGATACAAGCCCTCTTTGCAAAAATATATGTAAATTCTAAAAAAACACAAAACAACAACTTGCGGGAAGAAGGCAAAAACCTTACTGCAAAAGATATAATAAACAAAGTTGTTTATCTCAATGATTTGGAACACGCAAAGAACTCTGTTCATAAAAAAGCCCAAAAAACTCTCAGCCCGGATTTGTATAAGGTAAAAAAACAAGCCTTTGTGCAGACCGAGCAAAAACAAGATGAAAAACAAAAGGTGCTAAAACAAACAAAAAATGAACAGTTCAAAATAAAAGAAAAAGAACAACTGGGAACACTTAAACAAACAAATGATGAACCTGATAAACAAAATAAAACATCAGAACGGACACAACAGCAGACGAAAAATACAACAACAAACGCTAATACAATAAAACAATCTTTAAAGCGTTCGACTGTCGGAAAAAATCCCGACGAACAATCTCAAAAAGAACAATTTGAGCAATTGAAACAAGGTTTGGAAACCTCTTCGCAACCTGTCACATTCAAAGATTTATCAACAACACAAAAAACAGACAACAAAAACCAAAAAAGTAAAAAAACAAACCAAAAAGCTGTCCAAGAAGAAACCGATAACACAGCTGCACCAGTTTTTAACGTTGCAGCCGGAGCTATATTGCCGCAAAATGTTAAAAACACAAAAACAGCCAAAAAGTCAGTACCCAACAGAGCCTCCGAACGCAATGATAAAAAATCAAAAATACAAAACGATACAACAAACTCTAATTATACAGCAATACAGATGCAAACAATAATAAAACTAAACCAGATTTTGAACCAGGAATTAAACACAAAATACGGCAAACAAAACAAAGAAGCTCTTGAGCAATATATCACACAAATTCAGTTCAAGAGATATCAAACCGAACAAAAAGCTGCGGATGATGCCGATGATTCGGATTCATAATCTATCGCAGCACAACTGAAACAGAAAACAATTTAAAAATTTATAGTACATAAATTTAATTGGCAAAATATATTTTTGTTTTACAATAATAGATATGTATTGAGAGTATCGACGGCAATTGCCGTTCAGGGGAGAAGAAAATTGGATTTCACAACTTTAACCATAGATTTTTTAAAACAGTTAAGCAATATTTTTGGCAGCTACGGGCTTGGTATTATTGCCCTTACGGTAATCATAAGACTTGCAATGTGGCCATTGAACGTTTCTCAGCAGCGCTCAATGAAAACGATGCAAAAACTTCAGCCTAAAATGAAGGCTATACAAGACAGATACAAAAACAATCCGCAGATGATGCAGCAAAAGATGATGGAGTTCTACAAAGAACACAAATTCAACCCCATGGCAGGCTGCTTGCCTTTGTTGATTCAAATGCCGATATTCATTCTTTTGTATTCGTCATTAATGAGCCCACAGTTCATATCGCTTGCAGGACAGTCAAAATTTCTTTTCATAAATAGACTGGATGCAACCTTAAAAGGCAATGCGGGCATTTCAAACGACGGAAAATTTTCTGTCGGAGAACGTGATACCTTCTCATTGAATAAAAACATAAAAGTTTATATAGGAGACAAGGAGCTTGAAAACGCAAAACTTTCCAACCCGAGAAATGCGGTAAAAGTTCAAGGTGATATAACTCCCGGACAGCCTGTCGATTTAAAAATCAGTCTTGATGATTTTGATTTGAAATTCAGTCAGCTTGCACAGATAACAAGCGCTGTCGCAACGGTAACGGATAATAATACAAGAGAAATCGAAACAGTTACGTTTACAAAACAGGGTGACAATTTGATTGCCTCTGTTCCTACGCTCGCTACAAAATCATCGTTTAACTATGATGTATTGCTGCTGGTTGTAATCTTTGGGGCATCGATGTTCCTTACTCAAAAAATAATGATGATGACCAACAAAATGCAGCAGGCAGACCCAGCGCAGGAAGCAATGCAAAAAACACTCGGTACAATGATGCCGGTTATGCTTACGGCAACATTCCTGTTCATACCGATTCCCGCAGGTGTTTTGCTCTATCTTATTTCAAGCAACATCATTATGGTATTCCAGACCGTCATAATAAACAAACAACTCGATATGGAAGAAAACAAACCAAAAAACAAAAATGTTGTTGTTGAAGATGATTCGGTAAAAGATGCCAAAAAAGTAAAAGCAAAAGAAATTAAAAATTTGGACTCCGATATTAAAAAGGACATATAATGAACGAAAAGGCTAAACAGGCGCTTGATATTCTGCTTGAAGGCAACAAAAACTTTGTTAACGGAAAATCAACAGCGCAACACAGAACCGTAGAAGATTTAAAATCACTGGCTCAGGGACAATCCCCGATTGCTTGTGTCGTAACCTGTTCCGATTCAAGGGTTATACCCGAGCTTGTTTTTGACAAAGGTTTCGGCGATATATTTGTTGTAAGATGTGCGGGTGCGGTTATCGGAGAAAACGTACTGGAAAGCGTAGAATATGCAGTCGACCATTTAAAAGTTCCACTGGTAATGGTGTTGAGTCATGACGATTGCGGGGTTATGAAAGCGGCAAAAGCTCTTTATCCTAAAGAGCCGGATCATCTTGAACTTTTGATACGCTCAGTTTATGAAATTATCGACAGTGAAACTGAATGTTACAATGAAATAGCAAAAAATTATACACTTACAAAGAAAAGAAAACTTTTAAAACGTTCTAAAATTTTAAGACAGGCTCATTATGAAGGTAAATTTGAGATTGTGCGTGCGTATTTAAAATTTGATACGGGTGAAGTTGTAATAGTTAATGACTAGCTCTATTGCCGGCACCCAGCATCAACATATTGATTTAGTTAATGCGTCCTTTGCAGATTGCATAAACAAACGGGCGCTTTAATTGTAAATATAAACTATTGTTCTTCTTGTTCATTGCGATTACGGGAATATCTCATCATCTGAAAAATCGTAGCAATAAAACATATCATATAGTTAAATTTTTGTGTCTGTTTGTATGTCTCATCAATACTGTTTATTTCATCTTCCAGTTCGTTTTTGGCATTAACCTTCTGCATTGAGTATTCGTTTACCGGAATTTTTTTGTTGTTCTCTTTGTCAACAAAGTACAAAGCACCGTAGTTGTCTCTTTCGTAAGTTTGTTTTACGGAGTTTGTATCATTTTGTGCTTTAAGTTCTATGTCAAAAGATTTACTGCCCAGTGTGTCCAAATTTAATTTATAGCTGTAAACATCTGTTGTTTGTTCATCTTTTGCTACAATTTCACCGCTTATTATATTCTTGTCCAAATCCGTTGTGGAAAAAGTTACACCAACCTCTTTGTCTCCGGTGTTAAATTTTGCGCTGTACAAAGAATCATCGAGTTTTTTAAGTTTGGGCATTTCTGTTGAGTTAAACAAAGTAAGATGATAAAGCGCATTTGAAGTTGTGTCATTTTCACTTATGGAATTTCTTAAATTATCGTAGGTATTGTAACTTTCATCATCCTGTTGCACTTGTTTTAAATCCGCATCTCTTTTGTCTTTGTAATAATGATAAATTGCCGGATTTAGCGCAAGGGTGTTTGCAATAATTGTCCAGTAAATTACATCCAAGAGCCCGCCGTTTCTTTTAGGCGGGTAATTATCCTGCGGCGGATAATTACCGCTTGCCCCCGTACTCATGCCGGGTGCCCGTTTGAAAGATTGTCTGGCGTGTCTTGATTTTTGTATGTTCGTATGAGGTCGTATGCATTGTATATTCATTAATTATTTTCTCTGTATCTGTCTGCAAATATATAAAAAGCAAAAAGAATAATTTTTGCTATTTTAATTGATAAGCATACAATCGCCGTAGCTGTAAAATTTGTACTTTTCTTTAATTGCTTCTTCATAAGCTTTAAACACAAAATCTTTTCCGGCAAAAGCGGACACGAGCATAATTAAAGTTGATTTAGGCAGGTGAAAGTTTGTGATAAGCCTGTCCACAACCTTAAACTCAAACCCGGGATAAATAAACAAAGTAGAGTCATCTATGGTTTCGATAATCTCACCGTATTTTTGCATACAGGTTTCCAAAGTTCTGACGGAAGTCGTGCCGACAGCAGTGATTTTTTTGCCCTGCTTTTTGGCCTCCGTAATAATTTTTGCTGTTTTAGCGCATATTTCAAATTCTTCGGAATCCATTTTATGCTCAAGAATATTTTCAACCTTTACGGGTCTGAAGGTTCCAAGCCCCACATTTAAAGTAACGTTGCAGATTTGTACCCCTTTGTTTTTGAGTTTTTCAAGGATTTCTTGCGTAAAATGCAAACCTGCCGTTGGTGCAGCAACAGAACCTTCTTTTTGAGCATAAACAGTCTGGTATCTGTCGTAATCCAGATGTTTTAGCTGTTCATCCGTCATTGTTCTTTCAATATAAGGTGGCAGCGGAATATTCCCCACCTTATCAAGGATGGAATAAAAATCACCGTCATAATGCAACTCAACAAGCCATTTGCCTTCGTTTTGGCGTGTCAAAACTTTTACGTAAAGGTCTGGCGATATATCAATCAAAGTTTCTTCCTTAACCCTTTTGGACGGATTAATCAAAACCTCCCACACTTTATCGCTTATTTGCTTCAATAGAAAAACCTCAATATGAGCACCGGTATCTTTGCGTCCGAACAATCTGGCAGGTATAACTTTGGTGTTATTCAAGACTATAACATCGTTCTCGTCAAAGTAATCCGTTATATCGTAAAAATGTTTGTGTTCAATTGATTGAGCAGCTCTATCAAGCACCATCATGCGACAGTTTTCACGTTTTTGCGACGGTACCTGTGCAATCAATTCCTTTGGCAGATCGTAGTTGTAATTTTCAATCGAATATTTATCTTGAGTCATGTTCATTTGCATCTTCTTTAAAAAAGACTTTGCAATTTCAATATTGTCAAAGCCTTTTTATATTTAATATAATTTCATTTCAATAACTTTTTGTGCAATTCTTACAGTGTTAAGAGCTGCGCCTATTCTTATGTTGTCTGCGACGCACCACAGGTCTATTGCGTTATCAAAAGCAATATTTTTTCTTATTCTGCCGACATATACTGGATCTTTACCGGCAGCATCGACTGGAGTAGGATAAACGTAATTTTCGATATCGTCCATAACCTCAACCCCCCAGGCGTTTTCCAAAAGTTCTTTTGCTTTTTGAGCGGTAATTTCTTTTTCAAATTCTATTGTAACAGCCTCGGAGTGACCATGAAAAACAGGAACCCTAACAGCAGTACAGGATATAGGAACATCTTCGCCAAGGTGAAGAATTTTTCTTGTTTCGTTAGTAACTTTCATTTCTTCTTTTGTATATCCGTTTTCGCAGAACACGTCAATTTGCGGAATAACGTTATAAGCAATAGGCTTTTTGAATTTTACGTTTTCAAAATCCTTACCTTCGTTTGCGGCAACAGTATTTTCCTTAAGCTCGTTTATAGCGGCAAGTCCCGCCCCAGATACAGCCTGATATGTGCTTACGATAAGTCTTTTTATCTTTGCATAATCGTGAAGAGGTTTTAAAACAAGCATAAGCTGTGATGTTGAACAGTTAGGGTTAGGGATAATGCCTTTATGATTTTTCAAATCCTCATCATTAACCCCGACAATAACAAGCGGGCAGTCCTTATCCATTCTGTATGCACTTGAATTATCTATAAAGACGCAGCCTCTTTTTACTGCTTCGGGAGCCAAAACTTTTGAAGTTGAAGCGCCTGCCGATGCCAGAACAATATTTACTCCGTCAAAAGCCTCGGGTGTGGCTTCAATAATAGTATATTCTGCACCTTTAAAAGTGATTTTTTTGCCTGCGCTTTTTGCGCTTGCCAAAAATTTGATTTCATTATACGGAACATTTTGTTCAACGAGAATTTTTAAGATTTCTCTTCCAACTACACCTGTTGCGCCCAATACTGCGATGTTTGGTTTATTCATTTAATTATCCCGCCTTTTGTCTATTTTATTTGTACATCTAAATTATAATATAAAATCATTTTAATCTGGCAATCAGTTTAAAGAAAGATTTTTCAATATCACAAAGTTGGCAGCCGATTGTTTTTTCCTTTGGAATAAGTATAATTGACATATATTTTTCGCAGTTTGCTAGTTTATTCTGCTTTATTGCCAGTCTCACGCATTCACGCATTAAACGTTTTATTCTGTTTCTTTTCACAGAACGTTTGTGATATTTTTTACTTACGACAAAACCGTATCTTGTCGGCTGATTTTCATCTTTTTTGCACTTTCCCGCATAAATAATAAGCATAGAATCCGACGTTATGGTTTTGTTTTTGTATGTTGCATCAAAAGCTTTGCGGCTCTTTAATCTGTATTTTTTAGGAATCATAATAATTATTAAAACATAAAAACAGAACTCTCCCAAAACGGGTATTGGTATTCTGAGAACTGCCGTTGTTTACCTTGTATAAACTCTCGGCAGCCGTACTCTTAGTGCACAGGTAAGCTCATAGTGGATTGTGCCTAAAATTTGAGCCCATTCATCAATGGCAATGCTTTCATTTTCGTCATTTCCGATAAGGGTTATAATATCACCCTCTTGAGCATCACAATCCGTTATATCAAACATCATCTGATCCATAGTTATGTTGCCGATTTGTTTTACCTTTTTGCCGTTAATTATGCCGTATATTTTGTTGGATAGACCTCTAAATACACCGTCGGCATAGCCTATCGGGATTGTTGCAATTTTGGTTTCTTTTGTTGTTTCAAAGGTGTGGCAATAACTTACACCCTCATCTTTTTGGGCCGTATGTATATTTGTAATTCTTCCCTTTAAAGACATTGCTGGTTTTAAATCAGGTTTGGGCGTTTTGGGCGTTAAATCAGGCTGAAGCCCGTATATACCGATTCCCACACGCACCATAGTGTTGTCAAAAGCCTGGTAGCAAACAGTTCCCGCTGTGTTATTGCAGTGAACAAGCAGTCCTGTCGTGTCAACAGAATCTATAACGCTTTTGAATTTTTCATACTGCTTGTTTGCGTATGATTCAACCTCTGCGGTTGCAAAGTGAGTGAATATCCCTTCAAGCTGTATAAAATCACAATTTTGGATTTTCTTTATAAAATCAACTGCATTTTCAGGTCGTACGCCTATTCTATTCATTCCAGTGTCTATTTTTACGTGGACTTTAGGTTTTATTTTCAGCTTGTCATAAGTTTGTTTGCAGGCTTCTATGTGTTCGTCCGAGAAAACTGAAATTGATATGTTATTTTTTGCTGCTCTGTCAAAAGACCATACGGGCACTGCACCAAGAACAAGAATAGGGGCGTTAATTTCCGCTTCTCTAAGCTGCAGCCCTTCGTCTATGGAGGATACCCCGAGGAAGTCAACGCCCGAAGCCAGCAATACTGGTGCAATCATTACCGCTCCGTGTCCGTATGCGTCTGCCTTTACTACGGCAAAGAGCTTTGTATTCGGTTTTAAATATTTTTTAAATTCGAGAATATTGTGTTCTATACAATCCAGATTAACCTCGACCCAGGCGTCGCGGTGTGTGTTAAGAAAAGATGTTCTGTTGAATTTTTTCACAACTGCTCCGTAAAAAGTTTTGCGTATTCGTAACTTAAATTTTATCTCAAAAAATAAATCATGATAAAATTTATTTATAGATTTGTATATAATGAGGTGTTTTTATGAAGTATGCTGTAATTTCTGATATCCACGGTAATATGGAGGCGCTGGAAGCTGTTTTGAAAGATATTGAAACAGCAGAGCAGGCAGATAAAATACTTTGCCTTGGCGACCTTGCCATGGCGGGACCTGAACCCGCAGCGGCAGTGGATAGAGTAATGGAGCTTGTTAAAGCAGGCAAAGTTGTTTGTATTCAAGGAAACACGGATAAAATGATTGCAGATTTTAACGATGATATTTTAAAAAATTTGCAATCCAAAAACGAAATTATGGCAAATGCTCTGCAGGCTGATGTTAAAGCCTTAAACGACGAGCAAAAAGACTTTCTTAAAAATTTACCCGTGAATCATGAGTTCAGTTATTTAAATACAAAAATTCTTATGGTGCACGGCTCTCCGAGGAAAAATGACGAAAATATTTTCCCCGAAATGCCTATGTCTGAAATTGAAGAAATGGTAAAAGATACTGACGCCGATATTATACTTTGCGGGCACACGCACGTACCCTGCGGGTATCAGACGGAAAGCAGAAAAACAATCGTTAACGACGGAAGTGTCGGAAGACCTTTCAGCGAAGAACCAAAGGCCTGCTATGCAGTGCTCGATATCGGTATGGGATGTGTTTCCGTCAGACACAAACATATTGCCTATGATGTTGATACGGCTTCAAAAAAACTTCTTTCAAGAGGTTTTGACGGCTCCGATAAATTGGCTAAAATGCTGATTCACGCTACATCAAGGTATCCGCAATAATTTGAGGGTTGAATATGATAGAACGCTATAGTTTAAAAGAAATGAAAGATATATGGGAATTGGAATCAAAGTTCAATTTCTATTTGCAAGTGGAGCTCGCAGTTTGTGAGGCTTATAACGAAATAGGCAAAATCAGCGATGAAGATTTGGAGACAATAAAAAAGAAAGCGTCTTTCAGTCTTGAGCGTATTGATGAAATCGAAAAAGAGGTCGGACACGACGTTATCGCATTTTTAACAAACGTAAACGAAAATGTCGGGGAGGCTTCAAGGTTTATACATATGGGGATGACAAGCTCCGATGTTATTGATACGGCTTTTGCGCTTCAAATCAAAAAATCCTCGGAAATTATTTTAAAGGATTTGGACAAGGTTATACAAACAATAAAAGACAAAGCCTCAGAGCATAGGGACACCGTATGTATAGGCAGGTCACACGGTGTTCATGCAGAACCTATGACCTTCGGCGTCAAACTCTGCAGCTGGCTGGATAACTTGCAGCGGGCAAAGAAACGTTTTGAAACTGCGCTTTATGATATCTCCGTAGGACAAATCTCAGGCCCTGTCGGTACTTACAGCAATATTTCTCCCGAGATTGAAGAAATTACCTGCAAAAAACTCGGACTGGCTCCTGCTAAAATTTCAACGCAGGTTATATCTCGCGACAGGCATGCGTATTTTATGCAGGCTCTGGCGCTTATTGCCTGTGCAATTGAGCAGTGCGCCGTTGAAATAAGACATCTGCAGCGAACAGAGGTTTTAGAGGTTGAAGAAGCCTTCAAAAAAGGACAAAAAGGCTCTTCCGCAATGCCTCACAAAAAGAATCCCATATCCTCCGAAAATCTTTCGGGTCTGGCAAGGATAGTAAAGAGCAACTCTGTTGCTGCTCTGGATAATATAGCCCTGTGGCACGAAAGAGATATCTCTCACAGCTCCGTTGAAAGAGTTATTTTCCCTGATTCGTGCATACTGATTGATTATATGCTCAATCGCTTTAACAGGGTTGTTGAAGGGCTTGTCGTGCACAAAGACAATATGCTCAAGAATACCTCGCTTTACGGTGGTATTGTCTATTCTCAAAGAGTTTTGCTTGCATTAACGGAAAAGGGGCTGACTCGAGAACAGGCTTATGCTATAGTTCAGCGTAATGCTCTTGACGCTTTTAACAAACCAGACGGCAACTTTAAACAGAACCTTTTGAATGACCGAGAAGTTACGTCGACCTTGAGCGAAGAAGAAATTGAAAATTGTTTTGATTCGGCGTATTATTTGAGAAATGTCTGTGAAATATACGAAAAATTCGGTGTATAAGTGAGGTATGGACAAGGGCTTGAGGTAATTAATGGGCTGTTTAAAGTTATTGATAAAAATTGTCATAATTATATTTGCGATAATCGGCTTTAGAGCAACGGGCTGCTGGGATTGGTGTGTTAAAACTTTTCACCTTAACGAAAAACCGTCTCAAGAGTCTATGATAGAAAAAAGCCGAGATGTTGCCGATTTTTCGGCTATTCCGGACGAATATGAAATCGCAAAATCCGCAAACATACTGGGCTACAGAGCAGTAATTGCCGAACATGATGCTACGGGGCAAAAGTTTGCAGTCGTAAACGAGAACAAGGGGCTGAAAATTACAAAGCAGGATTTTAAAGACGGCTCGCTCAAAAAAAAAATCGATGGTGTAAACAAAAAACTCGAGTATCAATATATCCATGTTGAAAATTTTAAAATTTTAAAACAGGGCAATATGAAAGCAATGGGGCAGACTGTCCCCTATGCTCAGTTTCAGGCTGACGTGACAAACCTCCCCGTCAAAACGTTGCGCGGTATAATAGCTGTTGCACAGGATAATGAAGGCAAGAGCAAAATACTCGTGTCCGCTAACGAGCAGGGAAAGTATTCACAAATAATCGCCGAACAGTTTTTTAAAAAGGTTAAATTAAGCGAAAATTCAACTTCAACAAAAGAAAAGAGTAAAAATAAAGATACAGAAAAAGAAAAAGCCTCAGCAGAGGATACATTAAAAGATAAAGCAGTAGCTCAAACCAAACAAAAACTCGAAGAAGCAGCACAAAAAGCAAAAGATATTGCTCAAGATAAAATAAAAACAGAAAAAAATGACAAATAAAATTTATGAAAAGTATATGAAAAAATGTATTGCTCTGGCAAAAAAGGGCGCGGGCAATGTATCTCCGAATCCGCTTGTCGGTGCAGTTGTGCTGGATAAAAACGGAGCAGTTGCGGGATACGGCTGGCATAAAAAATACGGACAGGCGCACGCAGAGGTTAACGCAATAAAAATGGCTGAAGAAAACGGTGCGGATATAAAAGGCGGAACAATTTTTGTCAGTCTGGAGCCTTGTTCTCATTACGGAAAAACACCGCCCTGTGCGGATTTGATAATAGAAAAAGGTTTAAAAAAAGTTGTTGCGGGGTGTGTTGACCCCAACCCCAAAGTAGCGGGCAGAGGGCTTGAAAAACTTAAAAATGCGAGAATTGAAGTTGTAAGCGGAGTTTTGGAAAACGAATGCAAGGAATTAAATGAAATTTTTATAAAAAATCAACTTCAAAAGAAGCCTTTTGTCGCAATAAAAACAGCGGTAACGCTAGACGCAAAAATAGCAACCAAAACGGGAAATTCAAAATGGATTACCTCGGGAAAATCACGTGCTTATGTTCAAAAATTGAGAAACAAATATGACGCAATTCTCACGGGCTCAGGCACCGTTATTGCCGACAATCCGTCTTTAACCTGCCGTATGAAAAACGGAGTGAACCCGCTAAGGGTAATAATCGATTCAAACGCAATAACACCCCCCGATGCAAAAGTGTATAATAACGACGGTACGCGGGTTATTCTTGTTGTGCGTGAAAATATTGAGCGGCAAAAAACAGAAAAATATCCCGAAAATGTTGAGATTTTAAAATGCCCGCTGAATCCGAAATCCGGAAAAATAGACTTAAATATTTTAATGGAAAAACTTTTTGATAAAGGCATAATGAGTATCTTAATTGAAGCGGGCGGAGCTTTAAACGGAGCGTTTTTAAAAGAGGGGCTTGTTGATAAGTTGTATCAGTTTGTTGCACCGAAACTTCTCGGCGACAGCTCTGCTAAAAGTTTTGTTGAAGGGTTTGATATTCAAAAAATTGCTCAAGGTCATGTTTTTAGCCTCAAAGAGGTAAAACGATTCGGCGAAGATGTTCTTATTGTTTTAAATTATTAATGTTTTATACCGGTTAATATATTCGTGATTTAATAAATATATGAATAATTTAGCCGTTGATTTATTTAAAGATATCCCTTCTTTAGATAACAAGTACACAAAACCGGAACAGACCCAAAAAGCAGTGGTAGTGCTCGGAAGTTCCAAAACAACAGAGCCGCTTATGGAGTATATGGAGCTGTGTTCTCAAACAACAAAGGAGCTTGTGCAAAACGGATATAATATAGTAACAGGCTGCGGTACAAAAGGGATTATGGGAGCAGCATATAATGCTGCAAAAGATGCATCTGTTGTAAATCTCGAAGGAAAACCGCTGCAAAATCTTGCCATAGTTGTAAAACCACTGTGGGGTGATGAAAATCTAAACGATTGTGTAATTATCGGTAAAGCTTCATCAGAATCTGAAAGAATTATAAAATTTACTAAAGTTGCCGACAACTTTGTTATTTTCCCAGGAGGTACAACTACTTTGCAAGAAGCTGCTACAATAATTCGCTACAATGTGCACAGCGAAGAAAATAAATTTAAGCAAATTATACTTGTGGGTAGAGAGTATTTTGCCGGTTTAAAACAGCAATATGAAACAATGGCAAAACTGCAGCTTGTTAAAAAGGCTCCGGAAACAATTTTTAAAATCCTGTCAGAAAAAAATGAAATAATAAAAGCTATACTTAAAAGATAGAACCGTTTTTATATGTGCTCAACAGACACAGCCTCACTTTACAACGGTTCAATAAATTATTCAAGGTCAGAACGATTCAGTCATTTTTCTATTGTCCCGCAAAAGCTTACATAACAAGAACTGTTTCCGGCTTTATAAAAGTTATAGTTATATACAGTGCAAAATCAATTCAATCTCAATAAAACATACTGAATTCAGCCGGATAAAGATATTTTTTCCAGTATTGTGCGTGCTCTTGCCGTGTAGCTGTGGCGTTTGCAGACATCACTGTATCCTATTGTCGCAATTTTTTGAGCAATATTCACATTTTTTAGATAGAAGTCCGTTTTGTCAATGAGATCGGGAATATCTTTGTATGTCTCGAGCTCTTTTGAAACTATGAAATTTCTTTCTATATCAGCCATGTTATCCGTAAGCAGAAAACCGCGAGAAGCAAGAACTTCAAAAACGCGGTAGTTCAGACCGGATTCGCCCTGCAATGTTATGTTTATGTTAACAAAACTGTTGGCATAAACTTTGGCAAGATCTTTTTCCGTTGTCAAAAATCCGCGATAAGCACTTTTATAAGTATCCAATTCTTTATATGAAAGAAACTGTTTTTCTTTCATGTCGTCAAGGCTTTGTAAGAAATGTTTTTCGTATGAAAATATATTTAATTTTTTGCCAAAATTTTTAATCAATGCAGCAAGTATCTTTTGACGCTTTTCTCCAAGTGGACGTCCTACAAACGAAATTTCGTATAAAGGAGCATTATCATCGAATTCATCCAATCTGTATGCCTTTGCATTAACGGCAAGAGGGAGATACAAACAGTGAGGCAGGTCATTTACAAAACCTTTGTCCCACATAAAAGAATACGCTTTTAATTTTTTAAATTCTTCATACAACCATGGTTTGTTCACACATGCATATTTGCCCCGCGGTTCATCCGCAAAATAATGAACAAGTTTGTATTTGTTTTGGTTTTGGAAAATATAATTTTTCAGTTCTTCGTTATCACAAAACATAAAACCGTAGTCATAACCGATTATAATATCAGGCTTAAAACGTTGTATGTCTTCAATGGACAGTTCTCTTAAATCTTTAGCCATGACAAAACAGCCGTTTGATTTAAATCCCTGCTTAAAACCTCTCATTATAAGAGTTCCGGCAATACTGTTCGGAAATGTAATAAGAACTTTTTTCATTGTTCACATCCTGTTATTTGCTGCAGAAAAGAAAAACGGCCATGCTGTTTTATTTAACAAGGTCGTCAAAATTTTCCTGAGCATATTTGTATAAATCGTTAAGAGCTGTTTCAAGTTTCTGACGGTACAATTCTGTTTCTTCTTTTGAGCAATCAGCAGGTACATAGATAGGTTCCCCGTATACCGCTATAGTTTTTACACCCAAAAACGGAAATCGAAACTCGTCCCACGTATTAAATTTTAAAAGCCATTTTGAAGGTGAATACCATGTCATAGGTACAATAGGTATTTGCGTAAGCTTTGCAATATTAATAACCCCGTCTTTCACCTTTTTCTGAGGCCCTCTTGGGCCGTCTATAGTAATAGCTGCATTTTCACCCTGTTCAAGCTTTTCTATCATGGCTAAAGAAGCGGAAGCTCCAGCCCTTTTATAAGAGCCGCGCACTACACGGATTCCCATATGTTCTGTTGCAGCAGCAATAATGTCTCCGTCATTTGATTTTGAAATCATTACATTGAGACTTCCTCTGTCCTCATTTGCATAAAGCGCACACTGATGAGCATGCCAAAGTGCAAATATCACAGGTTTATCCTTAGGATAGTTAATATTTTTGCAGTTGTAAAAAAGGCTCTCAAAAGCATAGAACCACTTTACCAGAAACGATAAAAAACTAACCGTATATTTTTTGTCTATTTTTTTGAACATAATATTATAATGTTATATTAAACAAAAAAAAATTGCATTATATGATAATACAGGATGGGCAGATTAAATTGTTCTATCACTCATACACCTTTCTCGGGTATAAAGCTTATATAAATGTTTAAATAAAATGTATAATATTTTTGAACAAATTATTCGATAAATCGTTTATGTATGTATAATGGTATTAATACGGATTTAAGACAAAATGGCTCTTTAGGGCTAATTGTTTAAAATATAAGATGATAGGATGATTTAATAGCCAATGAATTCTTATAAAATATTAATAACACAATTTGTTACAAGGTTAAATCAGAGTTGAAGTACATATCATTTCTCCGAAAAAAAATCATACCGGCAATTGTTTTGCTGTCATTTGCAGGATGCCAGCTGTTTTCGTGTGCGTATGGCTTTTCTATCCCGTTTAAAAAGAACAAACCAAAAAATACTACAACAAAACCCGCTGTCCAGATGAAAGCCGAGGTTAATAAAACCGTGGAATACTCGCTTGAGGACTGCATAAATATTGCGCTGGCAAACGACCCGAATATTAAAGTCGCCAAAACCCAGAAAGATATCGCAAACTCTCAGGTCGGGCTTGCAAAAGCGGATTACTTCCCGAGCCTTACTATAGGCAACGGCTTTACCTCGCAGCATAACAAAAACTCCGGACGCGGCGGAGGTTTCTACAATCAGGGCGGAAGTACAACTTCAGATAACAACTACTACCAGTTGAACCTCGGCGTAAACCAGCTTATATGGGATTTTGGCTCAACCGTCGCCAGAATCAACATGCAAAAATATAACAGAGAATCCGTTGGCTATGACCTTGAAAACACAATCCTTAACACTGTTTACAGCGTAAAACTCGCTTATTTCAGAGCACTCGCGGCACTAGCGAATCAAGACGTCTACGAACGCTCTGTTAGAATCAACCAGCTTAACTACGACAGAACAAACGCTCTGTTTCAAGAGGGCTTGAAATCCAAAATTGACGTTGTTAACGCTCAGGTCTATTTAACGGATGCGCAAATCTCACTTATTGACGCACAGGGGCAGTACGAAAACGCAATAGTTGAGCTGAATAACGCAATGTATTACCCCGATGCCCCCGAATACACCCTGAAAAACACGGAAAGCTTTAATTTTCAAAGAAATAAACAGCCTCAAAAAACAGAGGTTAATGTCAGCACAATCAAAAAAAGCGGCAGCAAAGAGTACGAGCAGACCGCAATCCTTACCTCGGGCATAGAAAAACAGGATATACTGCAAAATTACAAATTCCAGCCCTTGATTATGCCTGTTAATGATGCAATACAAAAGGCCTATGAAAACAGACCCGATTTAAAATCACTGCTTATGGTCGAAAGAGCGCAAAAAGAATCCCTTAAGGCAATAAAACGCTCGTATCTTCCTGTTCTTGGCGCAAATGCAGGCTATAACTACAGAAAAAACAGCGATGTGTCTAACACAGGCTTTAACGTAGGTGTTACGCTCAACTTCCCGACTTTGAACTTTATGGATATAAAATACAGCGTTGCGCAGGGCAATTCGTATCTTCAAATGGCGGCAGAAAACATTGACCTATCGAAAAAGAATATCCACTTTGAAGTAAAAAACAATTATATTAACATGGTCGTATTACAGAAAAAAATTCCGTTGATGGCGCAAAAAGTTCAGCAGACACTCGAAAACTTTGAACTAGCGGACGGAAGATACACGGTCGGGCTTGGCAACTTTATAGAACTGCAGCAGGCTCAGACAAATTATAACAACGCTCAGTTGGACTTTGTTCAAGCAGTGTTTAACTATAACGTTGCAAAAGAACAATTCCAGAAATCCATGGGGGTCAGATGAAAAAAAGAATAATTATAATAACTGGCATTATCGCCGCAATATTTTTTGTAAGCGGGTTTGCGCTGTGGTTTAAAAAGAACCCCGCCTCGGATTACGTGACAGTACCCGCTAAAAGAAAAACCATTATCGAAGCTGTAGAAGCCTCTGGCACGGTTAACCCCGTGAACACGGTCGATATAGGTTCTCAGGTGTCGGGTATGATTAAAGAAATCTATGTTGACTACAACTCAAAAGTTAAAAAAGGCCAGCTGCTGGCTCAAATCGACCCCTCACTGTTTCAGGCTCAGGTTGATAAAGCAAAGGGCGACCTCGATGCGGCAATATCAAACAAAGCCAAAGTAGAAGCAATGCTTGTCTACGACAAAAAGAACTACGAAAGATACAAAAAACTTTATACAAAAAACTATGTTGCCAAAAGCGACCTTGACCTTGCGGAAGCCACATACAAATCAGACCTTGCACAGCTCGCCGCGGCACAGGGCACAATTAATCAGGCGCGTGCAACTTTGCAGAACAACTTGACTAATTTAAAATATACAAAAATCGTTTCTCCCTGCGATGGCACGGTTGTTTCCCGTGCTGTTGACGTAGGTCAGACCGTTGCAGCAAGCTTCCAGACACCGACATTGTTTCAGGTTGCGCAGGACTTAACCAACATGCAGATAGAAGTTAACGTGTCAGAAGCTGATATCGGTAAAATCCAGAAAGAGCAGGAGGTTGAATACACACTCGACGGCTACGCGGATGAAGTTTTTCACGGCAAGGTTACAGAGGTGCGTATAGCTCCGACCACCGTGTCCAACGTTGTTACTTATACGGTAATCGTTGACGTCGACAACAAAGACCAGAAGATGATTCCGGGGATGACGGCGAACGTTTCAATCATAACAAACAAACGTGAAAACGTAATCTCTGTTCCGACAGAAGCGCTCAAGTTTACGGACAAAGCCCTGACCGGCGGCAAAAAATACAAAGATCAGGGACTCTGGGTCATAAAGGATAACAAACCCGTAAGAATTTCCATTAAAACAGGTGCAAAAGACTCTGACAGAACGGAAATTATTTCAGACCAGCTTAAAGAAAAAGACAGAGTAATACTCAGAAAAAGAGGCGATAACGAAAAAACCGCACAGGGTAGAAAACCGCCTATGAGAATGTTCTAATGCAGCTTATTGAAATTAAAAACCTCATAAAAACTTACGAAACAGGCGATACGTCGTTCAACGCACTGAACGATGTGTCCCTGAGCGTGGACACGGGTGAGTTTGTGGCGATTATGGGCGCGTCGGGCTCCGGAAAATCCACCTGTATGAACATACTCGGATGTCTGGACAAACCGACCTCGGGCAGCTATTTCCTTGACGGGATTGACGTGAGCAAAATGTCAATGAACGAGCTTTCTACTATAAGAAACAGAAAACTCGGCTTCGTTTTTCAGGGGTTTAACCTTATCCCGAGAACCTCGGCTATCGAAAACGTTGAAATGCCTATGATTTATAAAGGAATCCCTCCCGAAGAAAGAATCAAAAGAGCCAAAGCAGCTTTAAAAATAGTCGGACTCGAATATCGGGAAAACCACCTGCCCAACCAGATGTCAGGCGGTCAGCAGCAAAGAGTTGCGATAGCCCGTGCAATAGTTAACGACGCTCCGATTATTCTTGCGGACGAACCCACCGGAAACCTTGATACAAAGACATCTATAGAGGTTATGGAGTTTTTTGTAAAACTCAACGACACAGGTAAGACAATAATTCTCGTAACGCACGAACCTGATATTGCCCAGTATTGCAAAAGGATTGTCCGTTTTAAAGACGGAAACATAATCAGCGACGAGATAAACACGAACAGAACGGAGGTCAAAGGCGCATGATAGATTTTGAATCCACGTTAAAAATCTCGCTTCGTTCGTTAAAAGTCAACAAAATGCGCTCGATTTTGACGAGTCTGGGTATTATCATCGGCGTAAGCGCCGTAATCATAATGCTTTCCATAGGTGAAGGCGCAAAACAAAGGATTAATAAAGACATAGCGTCCATGGGTTCAAACCTTCTTATGGTAATGTCTGGCTCCACCACCTCAAGCGGCGTGAGAATGGGGAGCGGAACCCAGCCTACCCTTACCATAAAAGATTCCGAAGCAATGTTAAAACACTGTCCGTCCGTTCTTGAGGTTGCGCCTACCGTCAGTCAGGTTCAGCAGCTTGTTTATTCAAACCAGAACTGGTCAACGACAGTGAACGGCATCACTCCGGGGTATATGCCCATCAGAATGTGGGAGGTTGAATCCGGAAGAGGAATAACTCAAGATGACTTGAAAAATACCACCAAGGTTGCTCTGCTCGGTACAACGGTTACGGAGAACCTGTTCGGGGATATGGATCCGCTTAACAAAACCGTGCGCATAGGCGGTATGCCGTTTAAAGTAATAGGTATTTTAAAGTCAAAAGGCCAGAACGGTATGGGACAGGATCAGGACGACACTGTTTTGATACCGATTACAACCGCGCAAAAAAAGCTGTTCGGCACGGATTTTCCAGGCATGGTTAAGCATATAAGCGTGCAGGCAAAAGACGAAAACAGTCTTGAGTCTGCCCAGGAAGAGATAACAGAGCTTTTGAGAGAACGCCACAATCTCGGAAAAACAAAAGAAGATGACTTCACGATAAGAAACTTTACCCAGATGCTCGAAACCGCAAAACAGGCGTCTAATACCATGGCGATTCTGCTCGGGTCGATTGCTTCCGTATCGCTGCTTGTAGGCGGTATCGGGATTATGAACATAATGCTAGTGTCCGTTACGGAACGTACAAAAGAAATAGGTATACGTATGGCAATAGGCGCTACGGCTATGGATATAAGGATTCAGTTTTTGTTTGAGGCGCTGCTTCTGTCGCTTGCCGGCGGGTTCCTTGGCGTTATTATAGGCATACTCGGCAGCAAGATTGTCGGGCTGTTTTCTGATATGACGGTAATAATTTCTCCGATTCCTGTTTTGATATCCTTCGGGTTTGCCGGAATTGTCGGTATCGTGTTCGGATATTATCCGGCTTATAAGGCATCTTTGTTGAATCCGATTGAAGCTTTGCGTTATGAATAATAGTGAGAACACGTTTAAAGTCTTGCATACCAGACTTTAGCGGAACAAATTCCCCTCACTGTTACATTTAACACGACCGCTATTCGGGCTCTTATCGTAATGAAGCAGCGTTTTTGCGTGCACGAGAGCTGTTATTCGAGTAGCATTAACTATATGAAATATCAAATACAACACATTCGCCTATATAAATATTTTCAATATGAAAAATCAGGTTGTTTATATCCGCACAAATTTCGTCGTAACGTGAGTTTGTGTAAACCATAGCTGCATTATTAATTTGGGATTTTAGACTTATTGTTATCTCCTGTTTTTGGGGATTTAAATTAGCTGCAAACAAAAGACAGGGTTTGTTGTCTTTTGAATACAACCAGACAAGAGAGCTGTCGTTGTCTGATTGTAACAACTCCATGGCAGAATTATCTATGATTTGTTTATAAATAACATACAGCTTACGCATAGCAGAAATCTGTTCAAAGAGTGTGTCATTATCACCCCATTTATAAGGCAGTGTCTGTTTTTTAACGTATTCATTAGAAAATTCATTTTCATTTTGAGGCTTTAAACATTTGGTTTCATAGCCCATTCCCGTATAAGAAGGCAAATTCAAAAACATAGAGATAAAATACCTTAGCTCATTTGCTTCTTCTGATTGAAAATACTGAGAATGTTCCTTTAAATCCCCGTCATTTGAGAATGTGCACAGGCAAGGAAAAAACGGAAAATTTTTTCTGAACGGATTTAAAAAGTCGTCTACAGTATTAACAAACTCTTTGTTGAGATATTGAAAATTTAAGTTACCAAGAACTATATCAACTTTTTTGTTAATCATGTCAGAAATACCGTTGATATAATACGTGTTATAAAAAGCCTCAGCAAGAACAGCAAAATAGGGTGCAGTAGTATGTATTTTATCTTTTACATATGCCCACATTTCCCGCGATTCATGCACGTTTTTTTCGGATTCAGCGTGAGAGTGTGCAATCTGGTTATGTGCCATATCAGCTCTTAAAAAATCAAAATTATATTCTTTTTGAAATTTCAATATTTTATCACTGAAATAATCCCACACAATTTGGTTTATCCCGTTTTTTACAGGATATCCGTCGCTGTCTGTTTTATACCACTTGTATGGTGTAATGCAGCCGATTACTTTGGCTGACTGTGAACGATTATCAACATCAAATACCGCCCAGTCCGAATCTTCGTTTCGCTCAATTCTTTTAAAAACTACGGGGCGCATAGGCGAATGTTCCGTTACCGGAAGAGGCTCTAGCCCGGCAGCTCTTATCTTTTTCATCAAATTTATTCTTATTGAAGTTCTGTCAGAGTTTTTGGGAAATATAAAACCTTCCCTTTCACATTCACTCAACTCAAACAAATTAGCCGGAGCGTTTGTTTCTTTTACAATGATATCTTCAACATCTTTGTAAATTGTATTGTAATCAATTTGTGGAGGAAACAATTGAGCTGTCTTTTGTTTGTTTAGCTTTGCCCACTCAAAAAACGCCGGATTCATCATTGTTATTTCAGAAAAATTATCAACATGCGGCAATGCGTCAAAACCAACAACCTTGCCGGCAGCATGCAGAATATTTACAACAAACTTTAATTGTTTTTCGGGAGTGTCATACCCCAGAGAAGATAAATCCTTATCCAAAAACTCCTCATTTAAACGCCAAGAAGTTTGTACATAAAGACTTCCCTTATCACCCGTAGTCCAAAGTGGCATAATGTGTATTGCATTTTCAGGGAAAGTCAGGGCATATTTTACAATCCCCCAAAAAGTTTTTGTTATGCGAGGATTAATACCTATAATTTTTATAGTTTTGCACCATTGAGTATCTTTTATGTCCGCAACCGGAGACGGATACGGCGTTGTTATATCCATAGCTTTTGCCAGTGTTTCTTTTCCGATAATTTTTTTTAGCATTGCAAAAGATTGTTTGAACGACTTGTCCAAACAATCTTTTGGTTTTATAGGATAAAAGTTGAATTTATTTAATATTGCCATTCTTCAATGTTGTTCCGGTAAAATTCTTCCATTTTCGGATAGAAGGTTTTAATTTCTTCTGCTTTGCATTTAAAATGTGCCTCCAGTTCAGGCATGCTCTTTCTGTATCTGTCAATTAAAAGCTGATGCTCGTGATTTGCTTTTTCTCCCTGCATAATATTCAGGTTTATCTTATTCAATCTGTCTTGCAAAACACTCAGCTTCTGAGACAATCTGATACTTTCCGCTTTTGCTTCGTCTTTTTCTTTTATTTCTTCTGATTTTTTATATTCAGCAGTCATTCTGTCATATTGGCTGTAGTCGCTATACGGAGCATTTACCTTTTCGTCGTTTACTTCTTTCCACTCCCTGGCTCTTTGTATCTGTTTTTCAATATCAGCTTTTTGTTTTTTGAAATCATTCAACAGCCTGTTATTTCTTGCAATTGAATCACTGGAATTTTGTATACCTCTTTTTTGGTATTCAATTTTGTTTCTTGCATTATCTCTGTCCATAAACATCAACCCGACCTCATCAAATATCTTAAAGGCCTGTATTGCTTTTTTCTGCTGCATTTTTGAATGGTTTATCCTGTCTTGATAATATCCGATTTTTTCATTTAGTTTGTCATATTTTTGAGCGTTAATACTAAAGAAATAATCAGCCTTTTCTTTTCCATTTTTAATATCCTCTACCTCCCAAGGGTATTCCTGTGTTTTTTCATCGTAATCCTGTTTATATCCCGCAGAGACGTCATATTCATGCTGAAAGTTATTTCTTTCTTCCAATAGTTTTTGCAGTTCTTTTTTGTCAGCCTGTTCCAGCCTGTAATAGTATTCCGCAAGTGTTTTAAAGTTTTGTCCGTAATTATTAGCATTGCGATTTACGTTGAAATAATTTTCTCTGATTTCATCCGGGGTCGGATATTTAGGTCTGTTGTCATAAACGATATAATCGTGATCTCGTTTTGTCTGCTCCGATACATATTCCTCCGGATCGGCATAATATACCCTATCGGTTGTATAGTCATTGTGTGTTTTTTCAATTGATGAATTTGCGTGACTCAATGGATTTTCACCAATTTTTTGTTCTATGGGCATATAATTTGAATCACTGTAAGAAGATGTCGGTTCGCGCCCAACGGCAACAACGCCGGCTGTACCGATTTGTCTTCGTATAATATTTTGCGTTTGGCCTTTAAAAGAAATTCCCGATAAGAAATTGCTTTTTATTGCGTCAGAGGCCTTAGCTGTCTCCACAAAAGTTTTATTATCATTTGCTCCAAAGCTTGTTAAATCCTGTTCTTTTTGTTGAGTATTTGTTCTGGTTCTTTTTACGTTTAATGGAGAAATTTTACTTATTTTCATATTACGCTCCTTTTAGTTCGCTGAATTTTGCGACAATTGTTTCGGTTTTTTGCAGATCTTTCACAGATGCAGGGGTAAAAGTTTCTATTGGTATAACCGGAGTCACATTTTTTATGGTTTTATCTCTGTATTTGTCCAAGATGAATACACCGTTTTTAGATGAATTTATGTAGTTTATTTCATCAGGAAGACTAAGCAGCTTGCCGTTAACTTTTAAAACGGAATCTTTTGCATATATAAAATTGCCCTTATAAAAATTACAGCATTTTGCGCAAATTGTAAATTTACCATTTTTACAAAGAGAATTTCTTAATCTGTTAGCTTTGTCATTGTTCCATATTGTCCAAAAATCTTCGTTATTGATATTGCCTATAATGTTACCGATACAGTTTGAGACATCCCCGTTCGAATGTATTGTGGGGTTAACCCACGGAGTGGTGCAAATTCTGCCGGCTCTGATTTCATCAAGGTTATTATCAAGATAATAATTTTCAATCTCTTCATCTTCCAGTGCAGGAAAAACAAATGTCGTGGTCTTGCAAACATCTTTAAAGCTATCAATAGTTTTAATAAGTTTTTTTATGTAATCTTTATCCGTTTTATAAAATTTGGGAGGAATAAGTCCGCCCGAATAATTTTTATTTAGTCTTTCTCTCCACTGTATATTTGTGTGTTTGTTTAATTCTTCCGTAGAAAATTGCAGATGCTGAAATGTAAGCGTTTTAATATTTTTTTGCTGAATAAACATCAAAAAATTGGTCAGTTCATCAATATTGTCAGGCAGCATAACACAGTTTATACACAATTTTATTTTGCTTCCGGTTTTCTGGTACGCTTCAATTTTTTCAATGTTTTCCATAACCTTTTTAAAAGTACCTTTTTTGTTACGGATAGCATCGTGTGTGTCTTCCAATCCGTCAATGCTGATTGTTATTGTTGTATCTGTTTTGGCTATTTGTTCTAAGTATTTATCAAGCAAAACCCCGTTTGTAACAATTTGAACATTAAAGCCGTATTTTTGTGTCAGCTCAAAAAGCTTTGCAAAATCCCTGTATAACAATGGTTCTCCACCCATCAAAAGCATTTTTGGCTTTGGGTTTACATCACTAACAGACTCAAAAAAATTTGCCCATTGTTTGACAGACATGTCTGCTGGTGCGTTTTGCTTAAATCCGTCACCATATTGAGTACACATTGAACAATTAAGATTACATCTGTACGTAAGACTTAAAATAAATTCCATTTCAAACGGGAGTTCTAAGACCATATTGAACCTCCGTCCATAAGTGAAGTATATAAATCCATACCCATGTCAAAAGAGTATTCCGGGTTTTGCTCTGCATAGTCATACATTGCGGTTTTTATTGCCTTTAACAGTCCGTTGTCTTTGTCCGTTGAATCCGGTATGCAGATAATTTTATTTATACCGTTTTCTCTTAGAATACGATTCATTTCTCTTAAGTTATCGAGTTTTGGGCTGCTGCCGACAATTATTGAATAAAAAGGCATTTCTTTGATTGCGGAAAGAATTTTATTATTATTTAAAAGCACCTGAGGCGGTATTGTTTTGTCAAACTGAAGCCCGTAAATATCAAGATAATTAAGCGGATTCAACATTTTTTCATCATTGCCTTCGTCTCCAGCAGCAATAATCAGGTCATTTGTATTGTTAACAATAATATCATTCAGTGCTTTTTTTACATCATAAAGTTTTGAAATCTGGCTGTTATCCGGAGCAGGTTTTATAAACATTTTATTGCCCGGGACGATTTCCTTGTGTCCGTTCACTATCTGAGGACAATAACCGTTGTAATCCTCAGGATAGTGTTTTACAACGGCATTAATATTGTTTTTGTGTAAATATTCTTCTATTTTTTCCTTAATACGTTCGGTCGGTATATTATTGGAAAACGCAATCTCTATTGCATTATCTTCATCTTTTGTAAAAGAAACATAATTTTGGGCGTCCTCTGCAGACATTTTATCAAACTGAGATTCCAGCGAAATATCGCCGTAATCGTCTTTTGTTCTATTTACCGAAGATTCTATAAAAACAGGATTTTTAAACTCCTGTCTTATCATGTCCTTTATTGCAATTTTGAGTCTTAAAGAATCCCAGCCGTTAGCTGCACTTTGTACATCTTTTGATTTTTGTGTGTCCTTTTGCCACAAATTATCTTTTTTTACAAATCTGTCTCCGCCGTCTTTTGTTATAACAACATCGGGAGAATAGTAATTCAGGTGCTTATCTTTAAGTTTTTGCTCGACATATTTGTATTCCGACAAATTTCTTCCTGTTGTAATTGTTAACAAAACTTTACCTTTTGCAAGGTCAAAAAAGTCTTTCATTTTTCCGAAATAATCATTGAACAAAAATCTTCTTTCACTACCGTCTTGTAGCATATTATCATTACACATTTCCATATGAGAAAACGGTGTATAAGTCTTGTCAAAATCCGTAAAAACACTGGTTTGACCGGATTTAAATGATATAGATGCTTTAGGGGATATATTAAATTTTACTGGATTAATAAACACAATAAACCTCAATACTTTTTCTGATAATAAAAAAAAAAATAACGGATTAAAAGAATTAATTCATTTTGATTTACAAAATGTTACAAGAGTAATACACAAAAATAAAATTTTGTTTTATAATTAAAACAACAAAAGGGGACTTGGACATATGAGAGCTGCATCAATATCCGTATTGCCGGGGCAATGCTACGGTAATGCCAGAGTCACAAGGCATTATCAATCATCGGCATGGAATACTTCTTTCTTGGGAAAAAATGCAAATTTACAACAAGATGTTTTTGTAAAATCACAGCCTGATTACTTTAAGGCAAAATCTGTTTCTTTCAAAGGTACTTACAACCGGCAGGATGCCGAAAATCTTATTGACAGAATAAACGGCAAGCAGGCTGAGTCAAACGGCAAGGGCTTTCAAAGCGAATATTACAAAATAAATGAAGAATTCGGCTTAAAAGCGCCTAATCCGCAAGTTAAAGGTATATTTGCCGATATAAACGGAGTAAACAACATTAAGGAATACGAAATTCTAAAAAGAATGCAGGGCATAGATCCGGATATTGCAGTCAAACCCGTTGATTTGATTAACAAATACGGCAAACATTATCTGGTTATGGAACATTTGTCAGGCGCACACCCGTTTGATTCAAAACTTAATCAGGATAACTTGTCCGATATTATGAAAAAAACATTCAAAATGGATATAAACGGGATTGTCCACAGTGACCTGCAAAGCGGGAATATAATTCTTGCGGCGGATAACAAAGCAAAATTTATAGATTTCGGTTCTTTTAGTATTTTGCAAAATAACGGAAGCTATATTTCATCAGATTGTATTGACGGAAACCATATTAAACACAGTGTGAATACAAATTCTCCGCTAATAGATAAATTCAGAGCCGTATTTTACAACAATTCACCTGTTTTGGATATAAAAAATCATTCTGATAATCCTCATTTGAATATAAAATCAAATGCCTCCAATTTTGAATTCAGAACAATTTATGACTATATAAAACATGACAGGGCCGAAAATCCTAAACAGTTTTTCGCGGATTATTTAAAAGTAAAATCAGTTGATTACCATACACCAATGGTTGAATTTTTAGAAAAAATGGATATGTCGCTTAACGATATTGCTCAGTCTTCACAAAAGCAAAAGGCTCTAGATGCCGAAAGGGTATTTAAAAATGTATTCGCAGCACCAAGCGAAAATGTGGCAAAAACAGAATTGGGTAAAATTCAGTTAAAATGGTTGATAAACGATTATCAAGGCGCCCACACAAAAGCGTTTGATTATTTCAACAAACTGATTAATCAAACACGGGAATATGCCCAAAATGCAGAAGGAATGGAGAAAGATTATTTTGAACTGGTGGCAAAACGACTTGATTCTTTTACTGAAATGCTGAAAGATTCAAAATATCAGGGTGATGTATTAGAAGAAAAAGACGATGTTGTAAAAAAAGTCTTTGACAAAATTACACAAAAAATTGAAGAAAAAACAGAAAAAATAGTTGAAATGACAACCAAAAAGGCAGAGCAGCCCATGAGCAAAGCAGCTTTGTTTAACAAAAAGAATATATTTATTGCTTTAGGCGTTGCTGCGGTGGCTGCCTGCGGGGTTTGTTTAAACAAATCACTGAAATCAAAACATGCAAACATGTCATAAGTGTTTATTAATATAACAAAAAACGTCTTTCCTCAAGGAAAGACGTTTTTTGTTTCCGGTTTTAAAATATTAATTAACCAAAATATCTTTTCAACAGCCCCTGGAATGCTTGGCCGTGACGGGCCTCGTCTTTACACATTTCATGAACTGTATCATGGATTGCATCAAGGTTAAGCTGTTTAGCTCTTGCAGCAATAGCTTTTTTAGCTGCACAAGCGCCAGATTCAGCTTCAACACGCATTTCAAGATTCTTTTTAGTAGAGTTAGTAACAACTTCACCTAGCAATTCCGCAAATTTAGCAGCATGTTCTGCTTCTTCAAATGCGATTCTTTTATAAGCTTCAGCAACTTCCGGATAGCCTTCTCTGTCAGCCTGTCTGCTCATTGCAAGGTACATACCGACTTCTGTGCATTCGCCCATAAAGTGGTCTTTCAGGCCCTGTTTAACTTCAGCATCAACATCAGCACCAACACCGATTCTGTGCTCATCAGCCCAACCTATAGCACCCGCACCTTCTTCTACTTTATTAAATTTATCTGCAGTTGCACCGCACAAAGGACATTTTTCCGGTGCAGAATCGCCTTCGTGAACATATCCGCATACTGAGCATACAAATTTTGCCATAATTTCCTTCTTTCTTTTTTCATACCTTACTATTAACTAACGGGATTTTCTTAAGTTTATTATTAAGAATAATTCCTAATAAAATTATTATACATATTCTTATTTAAAAAATCAAGTTTTTATTTTGTATAATCAATTGAATCTGCATGATAATTATACGTGAACTTAATAAAGAATGGATTTCTTTTGTTCATATTCCTAATATAAAAAAGCCCCCTTGGGGTCTAAAATCGGAGCAGGGGGGATTGTCTTGGTCTCTGAAAATTGCCAAAATCCGCTCTTGGATTATTGGCAGTTCAAAGTTCTTGCACTCCGTTTTAATTTGCTTTCGCAAATTTCACTCCGCCGAACTTTTACACGGGACGTGCTGGGTCACTCCGTGACACGGCGCACTTGCCAAAATCCGCTCTTGGATTATTGGCAGTTCAAAGTTCTTGCACTCCGTTTTAATTTGCTTTCGCAAATTTCAC
>CALUQO010000020.1 GCA_944322935.1 Candidatus Gastranaerophilales bacterium
TCGAAAATTCGGGGTTCTTTCCTCTCAAAAAATATGACATTTAGTCATATTTTTTTCGGCAGAGTCTCCGGGCCCAAATTTAAAAGACTTCCTTCGGGAAGTTTTTTTTTCATGGGATTCGAACCGCAAATTTTCTTCGAAAATTCTGGGTTCTTTCCTCTCAAAAAATATGACATTTAGTCATATTTTTTTCGGCAGAGTCTCCGGGCCCAATTATTAAAAGACTTCCTTCGGGAAGTTTTTTTTTCATGGGATTCGAACCGCAAATTTTCTTCGAAAATTCGGGGTTCTTTCCTCTCAAAAAATATGACATTTAGTCATATTTTTTTCGGCAGAGTCTCCGGGCCCAATTATTAAAAGACTTCCTTCGGGAAGTTTTTTTTTTCATGGGATTCGAACCGCAAATTTTCTTCGAAAATTCGGGGTGAATTTTTACAAAATTGTCTTTAAAAAGTAAAACCCGCTGTTCTGACCGAAAATTGACTACAGAGCTTCTCTGTTTTTTACTGTTTTTCTGTATTTCAATATTTTGTCTATGTCCGGCGCAAGCGATATTTCAAAGCTGAATCTCGGGTTCCTGTAATAGACTTCGTTCGGGTTGTGCATAAGCGGGCAGCCCCAGTATAGCCTTGCGCTGGCATCACCCGGCAGGGAAATTCTTAAACCAAGCCCCATGCTCAGCATGTAATCCGCCTGAGTGTAACTTCTTGCTCCCGGACCTTCTCCCTTAAATGGATAAATACCGGCATGGTCAACAAACGCAATACCTTTGACATAACTGCCGATAAACGGTATCTGTCTTTTTTCTTTTTTACGTTTGATTGTTATTTTTTGAGGCGCAATCGGGAACATAAGCTCCGTGCTGATAATGTAGCCAGAACGTCCGATTAAAAGACCTTCCGAGTAGCCTCTGACCGTGGCAAGACCCCCTGCCTGAAACTGGTCGATGTAAGGGATTACATCCTGCGGCGAGAACTGATACATACCTCTTAACTGACCTACAATACCGTGTCCGAAGTCGTGCAGTCTGATTAAGCTGCCGGTGTATTTAAAGTATTTTAAATCTTTGTCAAACATTGGAAATGCTTGATAAACACCCTGATTTAAGTACCAGATACCTTTTTTGGTATCTAATCTTGCATTTAATGCGGCTTCGGCACTGGCAATTCTGTCCGTATTGAGTGTATATCCGCTGAACGAGGTTGCAGCCTGTTTGTAGTTTGCACCAACATAGGCATTTAATTCAAAGTTCGGCTTTCTTATTAAAGGATGTGTGTAGTAAAGCGAATAGTTGTACGAACGGCTTTCGATATCGAAGATTTTGTAAGGACCTTCTCCGATTTGTGCGTAGCTTGAGGAGAACAAGAACCCGACTCTGCCGTCGTATTTGTTAACGGGGATGTTGTAATCCGCAAACGGAGTGACCGAGTGTCTGCTTACGTATGAACCAAGCGTAAGTCTGTCACGCTGTTTAAAAAGACTGTCCGCCTGAAGCATTAAGCCGCCTCTTAATTCGCCGATTGTTTTTCTGCCGGCATTATCCATTAATGCTGTGACATGGAACGGGAATTTTTCGTCAGCTTGCAGCTTTATATCCGTAGTACCTATTTGTTCACCTTTGACAAGGTTGGCTTTAAGTTTTATTCCGTTATTGTATTTGTTGAACTTTAATATGTCCTGTTCGAGTTCAACAATCTGGAAAATATCACCTTTTTTTGCTTTAATTCTTTTTTTTACGTAGTTGTCAGAAGTCCATTTGTTGTTGTCAACTGTTACTTCGCCTACCAGCCCTTCGACAAGGTTTATTCTTACAAGTCCGTCTTCAATGGTTTGCGGCGGCAAAAAAGCACGGGCTGTGACGTAACCTTTTGTTGCATAAGCATAGTTGAAATCCTGAACAAGTTGTTCCAAATCTTCAAAGGTTACAAATTGACCGATGACGGAATCCGTTATATTTTGAATCTCTGTATCGGAAAGGATTTTGGAATTTGTTACGCCTACCGCTCTGATAAAAACCCTTCCGTCTTGCAGAGTTGTTTTTTCGGTTTGGGCTTTAATAGTAGTAGTTGTATCCGTCTTTTCTATAATTTTTTTTTTATCATCAGGCTGTGCTGCAGAATCCTCGGCAGCTTCGCCGTCTGCTTGTTCCTGCTGGTCTTCTTGTTTTTTCTTTTTAAATAGTGAAAATCTTTTTTTCTTTTTTTGCTGCTGCTTTAAAAGCTCTTGCTGTTCTTTGATTTTTTGCGAGGTTTCGGCATCGTAAATTTTTTCGCCGCTGCCGGTTTCGTCTTTTATTATTTCTTCGGGTTGGTCTTTTCCTTCTTTTCTGTCCTGATAGTTTTGAAAATCTTCAGCCTGTTCTTTGAGCCTTTGTTTTTCTTTCAGCATCATCATGTCATGGCTGTTAATAATACCGCCGTAATTCATGTTTGTCGGAATATCCGACGGATTAAAACCGCCAATCGGGTCGGCAAAACAGCTGCTTTGAGCAAGCAATATTACGGCTGCTAAAAGTAGTATTTGCCTCGCTTTAGTTTTTTTCATTAAATCTTTTTCAACCCGCTTCTTATAAAATTTATAAAACTTATATAAATGTTATTTTTACATGAAATAAAATAATTTGTATCCTATGTAACGATTTTATAAAAAATTGTGACAAAGTGTCACAATTTAATGAAAAACTAATAACCTTATTTTAAACTGGTAAAATACCGTAAGAATAGGGAATTTGTATGTTTTTAAAATTTAATTTGAGTGTAAAAAAACTTGTTGCATTTGTATTAACATCTTTGTTTTTTATGCAGCAGACCATGATATTGCCGGCAATTGCAACGGAAATTACCGGTGTTCAAGCCGGGGCGGACGGACAGTATAATATTCTCCCCGATTTTGTCCACGGCGATACAGGTTTTAGACACTATGATAATTTTAATTTAAGCAAAGGCGATATCGCCAACCTTATTTTTGCATTGCAAAACGGTCAAATTGACGTAAACAAATTTGTTAACCTTGTTGACAGCAGAATTATAATTAACGGTGTTTTAAACGGCGTATTAAGAAACGGTGATATCGGCGGGCATGCAATTTTTGTTTCTCCGCAGGGTATGGTTATCGGCGCTTCCGGTGTATTGAATGTGGGAGCATTAACTACAATTGCGCCTACTCAAAATGTGTACGACACAATGAAAAATAAATATACCCCGAATTTCCAAAATCATCAAACACCTGCCGATCCTGTTTTGAATATTGTTAATGATACATATGTTAAAGATGATTACTCTACCGCACAAAGAACCGATAATGAACAGGTTGCTTTTGATTTAAATACTTTAAAAATAT
The DNA here is from genome assembly GCA_944322935.1 of Candidatus Gastranaerophilales bacterium. Classification (GTDB taxonomy): domain Bacteria; phylum Cyanobacteriota; class Vampirovibrionia; order Gastranaerophilales; family Gastranaerophilaceae; genus Limenecus. Next base: position 3,340 of record CALUQO010000020.1, read on the forward strand.
CCGACCAAGAGGGTAACATTGATGTTAACGGTAAAATCATTGCCAGAGACGATGTTGAACTTGTCGGCAAACATATAAAAGTGCAAAAAGATCCTAACAATCCAAATGCTGACAAAGCCGGGATTCTTGCGGGTGTAAATAATAATGCAGAAACAAATTCCAATATGAAGGTTAACGCAAAGCTTGAAACAACCGAAGCTGCCGGAAAATTATTCAATGCCCTTGTTAACAATGATGTGCAAAACGGTGCCGGTTTTGAAAACCAAAACGGCAAGATTGTCATAAAGGCTCAATCAATAAAACAAATAACAAATGAGGATGTTCCCTCTAATGTTACAGAAGTGGAAGATTCTTCTTTAATTGCTTCTTTATTTCCTAAACCCAGTGATGATTTTGTGAATCCGGATTCATTTGAAAATAATTCATCTTCGGTATTAATTCAAGATGCAATTCTAAAGGCTCATGATATTGATGTTTCCGCAACCACAAAAGTAGAATACAACGCTAAAAAAGGTGCACCGTCTTTAAATTACATTACAAATCCTGATGCAACAACATTGTCACAGCTGCTAACAAATGGTTATGTAAACTGGGAAGGTGCAAGGGCTAAGGCAACTGTTACAATCGGCAGCGGTGCGGAGCTTATTGCATCCGGTGATGTTTTGCTGAACTCACTGGCTATTGCTACTTCAAATATAAAAGTAAAACCATTAAAAATAACTAAAAAAGTTCAAATAGCAGATATTGCGGAAATGTACTATGCAGTCGGCACACAAACAGAATCAAGCGTGCACGTTCAAGACGGTGCTAAAATAGAAGCAGGTGAAAATTTTGTTGCCAATGCAACATCTAAAAATACTCTGTGGGCAAAAATTAAAAATACTACAACATGGCTGGATCAGGCTATTTTGCCTAACTGGCAGGTTGTTGTGCTTAATTCAACAACAGATGCTGACACAAGTGCTGTTATTGACAGCGGAGCAACTGTTAAGGCCAAAAATGTTGATGTGCAAGCTGTTAATGTAACAAATGATTTTGTTAATATAGCCGCTAAAACTACTATGTATAAAAGCGACAGTTTACCCTCGTTTTCCGCAGGTGTAATAGTAAGAAATGCTGATATTGATACTGAAGCAAAGGTTAATGGAAACATAAATGCCGCAGAAGATGTTAATGTCAATGCGCAGAATTTACATGTTGCTTCCCTCAGTTCTACTGCTTCTGTTGCAGAAGATAAAGGAAGCAAACTTCCGCTTCCGGGAAATTTAGGCAAAGCCCAGAAAGCCGTTGAACAAATACAGCAAAAAATCAGCGGGCTTCTCGGTACATTTATTGCTGATGTAGCTCCAAATGCCAGCGGATCGGTAGTAGTTAATACTGTCAACAACAGTGCTTCTGCAACTATTGGTAATAAAGCGGATATTACTGCAAACAAAGTTAATGTTAATGCCAATATAGTAGACTTGAGCGTTAACAGTTCTACTGCTAAAACCGGTGATGATAAAACAGCCAGTTATGTTCCGGCCCCCGGTGTGGCTGTAATTGTTAATGAACAGAATAATGCTGCTCATGCTCAAATTGAAGATTCAGACGGAACAAATTCTGCAAAAATTAAGGCTAAAAACGGGCTTAATGTCAGTGCAACAACAGAACAGCCGATGAACGAAGCAACCTTCGAATTTTTATTGAGTCTGGCTCAACTCGGTAATGATTTGGTTGATGGTAGCGGTAATATTGTTGACGGAGTAAGCTCTTTTGATATAAATACAAATACACCTTGGGATTTTTCCGGCTTGACTACATTATTTACTAATGAGTCAGGTGAAATACTTGCGGATATAAAAGATATTAGACTCGGTTTAAAACAATCGGGGGCTACATCTCATCTCGGCTTAAAAGGTTTTACTAATAACTGGGCGCAAAGTACATCAAAAGTTAAAGACGGTGGTGTAGGTCTTGCCGGTTCATTTGTGTATTCCGAAGTTGTAAATGATACTGTTGCAAGAATCGGGAATGGTACACAAATCACAGACACTGGCAATGTTATAGTAAATGCGGCAAATAAAATTGTGCAAAATAATGCAGCCGGTGATTTGTCTAAACTATGGAAAATAAGCGGTTCTTCCGGTGAATCAAGCGGTGTTGGCGGCAGTGGTATTGTAACTTATGTTACTAATAATGCAAAAGCTCAAATTGGTGAAAATGTAATTATTGATTCAACAGGAGATGTAAAACTCAATTCTGCAAGCCTGCAATCATATATCAATACGGCTATTACCGGCAGCTCGACGCAGAACGGACTTGCATTTTCAGGCAGCACTGTTGTACAGGAGATAAATGGTACTACCGAATCTTCCGTTGGCAAAGGTACAAGCATAAAGGCAAAAAATCTTGATGTTATTGCAGGAAGTGCATCCATAGCTACAGCAACAAGAGCTAAAGACCAATTGATTTCTGATCCGTTTGCTGATAGAGATGATGTATTAATAACGGATGACATCGATTTGTCTACGCCTCAGGTACGTCAGTTCCTTGATTTGAATGAAGATACAGGTTTGATTAGCGTTGATGCTCCATCAACAATAACTGACGGCGTTTCCAATATAACAATAACAGGTGCTCTTGCAAACCAAACAGGACAAGTTACAGTACCATCTGAGGGTGGCAATACAGGTACCTCTTCTCAAAATAATCCGCAAAGTTCAAGCGGTGTTGCGGTAGGTGCATCAGTTGTTGTGTCTGATATATCCCGTGGGGTTCAAGCTTATATTGCTGATAATACAACTATTGAACTAACAGAAAGTTTAAATGTTAAAGCCGATACTTTAAACCAAGAGTTAAATATTGCAATTGCGGGTGCATTTGCCGGCGGTGTCAAACTTAAGAAAGAGAAAAAAGATACAGATAAAAATAATGTTGCAGCTAATTCGGCCACAGGTAAAACAAATTTACTTAACTCTTGGCAGGACAAAACTGATAATGCAGCAACAAAAGCTGATAATTTATTAGCAAATGCTAATACTTCAAAATCTTCATCTGCAAAACTTGATAAAAACGGAAACCCGATAATAAATGTTGAAGGCAAAGAATATACTACTAATGATAAAGGTCAATATTGCGACAAAGACGGTAATGTTTTAAAAGATAAAAACGGCAATGAAGTTAAATATGACGGCTCAACAGGTAAAGAAGCCTCTAACCTTGACAATTTGGATTCGGAAAAAGGGCATTCCAAAAATATGTCAGCTGCTGCAGCCGGTTCTGTAAATGTCCAATTTAATAATACGGAAGTAAAAGCAGAAATTGGTAATGCTGATATAAAAGTCGGTAATGATGTTAACGTAGAAGCTAATCAAGCAACAAAAGTTCTTAATGTTGGCGGCGGTGTTGCAAAAGCAGCAACAGTCGGAGCCGGAGCCGCTGTTAATTTAATTGAAAATACAAACCAAACAACTGCTTCGCTAAAAGGCAGCCAAATTACTTATACAGGCACATCTGATAACAAGCTCAATGTTAAAGCAGAGGAAAATAATGATAATATACAGGTGGCTATAGGTGTTGGTGTTTCAAAAGCAAGTCAGGATGATGCAACAACGCAGGTCTCCGCAGGCGGGTCTTTCAACACGGATATACTCGAAAATAAAGTTGTTTCACAGATTGACGGTGCAACTGTAAAACATCAGAATAAATCAAATAATATTGCTGTTAATATTGATGCAGAAAACCACTCAACCTCGTATAAAGGTGCCGGAGGTCTTTCAGTTAATACAAGCAGCAGCGGAACAGGAACAGGTGGTTCTTCTGGCTCGACTGGTTCAACAAAGGCTCAGTCAGGTAATACTTCTGTCGGTGCCGGCATGGGTGGAAATTTAAACCTTATAACGAAAGAAACCAATGCTAAAATAACAAATTCAAACATTCAAAATGCCAAATCTGTTGAGGTTGTGGCAAATAAGGATAAAACACAAAAGACAGAAGATTTAATATCCGTAGGTGTAGGCGGTACCGTTATAACAGGTGCTCAAAGCGGATATTCTTTCTCCGGTGCAATGGCTACCGATGTAATCAATAATACAATTAATGCCAACATTGACAATTCAACCATCGCTGCGGCGAATAATGTTAACGTTGCAGCAAACAATAATTTCTCTAACGGAAATATTGCAGGTGCTTTGGGGTTTTCAACGGCTTCCAAGGGCGTCGGTGTCGGTGTTGGAGCTATTGTAAGCGTTATTAACAACGACATAAATGCTTCCGTTACAAATAATTCAAACATAACCGGCGGTGACGTTAACGTTAACGCATACAATAACGAGAATTTAAAATTCCTTGCGGCTAATATGGGAATACAAACAGGAAACGGAATACCTGTTACCGCAAACGGTATTGTTAATGTAATTCAAAATAATATTGCAGCCTCTGTTCTTGATTCTTCTATTACAAATAGCGGTTCTTTAGATATTATTTCAGACTACGACAATTCAATCGAATGCATTACTGTTGCTGCCTCAATAGCTGCAGGAAGCGGACTCGCTGCAGGTGCTAACGTATTGTCCAACACGTTATTGAGCAGCAATACTGCTCAATTAATAAACTCTGACACGACTTCAAGTGGAAAATTGACAGTAAAAGCCACTACAGACGGAAATATTGATACCATTCCTGCTGCTGCAGCAATTAGCTCATCCGGAAGTCTTGCAGCTGCTGCAAATGTCGGGGTTAATGTGGTACAAAATTCCACAACTGCAAAAATTGACGCTGAAAACGGCAAAAAATCCAATGTATCCGCAAACGGTGTTGAAGTAGCAGCTTCTGATAACACCCAATCAAGAAGCAGAGGCGGAGTGCTTGCTGCTTCCGGCGGAACTGCAGCTGTCGGCGGTTCTATACTTACTGATGTTTATTTAAAAAACGTTGACGCACATATAGATAATGCAACAATAACAAAAGGCGGAGATATAAAAGTTGATGCTTCTGCTAAAAATATTTTTGGGGAAGAAACGCCCGGCTCAATTACAGCTGCCGCTCTGGCAGAAAAGTTGTCCAATCCTGATTATGATATGAAAAAAGATACTGATTACCAGAACTGGGATATGACCTTTGATGTCGCCGGTGCAAGCACAGCAGGCGTTTCCGGATCTTTGATATCTAAAAATGTTATAAATGATGTGGATGCTTATATTGGTTCTAACGTTGCAATTCAAGAGGCAGGAAACATTGACGTTCTTGCTTCTAACAAAACAGTTGCTGATGTAATTGTTGGCAGTATCACTGCCGGCGGTACCGCAGCAGTTGGCGGTTCTATATTTTCTAATGTAAATGTAAGCACGGTTGATGCAGGTATCAAAAACGGTGCACAAGTCGGTTCTGACTCTTCAAGAGTTGGTTATGTTAATGTTAATGCAAACTCCGAACAGATTTATAAATCAATGATGGCTATAGTTGGCGGCGCAGGTGCCGCTGCAGTTAAAGGTTCCATCAATTCCAATATAATTGTAAACGAAACAAATGCATATGTAGGAAACGGCGTAAATATATTTGCTGACAGATTAAATGTTGCTGCCGCTGATTCTATGGATACTGAAGCATTAAATGTTGCAGTATCTGCAGCCGGTTCTGCAGCTGTTGGCGGGGCTATTTTTACAAATGTACTTGCTAATAAAGTAAATTCAATTGTCGGTAAAAACGGCACTGACGGACAAAAAGCCGGAAATATTAATACAACCGGTGACGTGAAAGTTTCTGCGAATGATGATCAGAACTTCCAAGCTAATGTGATTGTTACCTCTGCAGCAGGTGCGGCGGGTGTAGGCGCAGTAGCTGTAGCCAATATTATGGCATCGGAAGTGAATGCCGGTATTGAAAACACAACTGTAACCTCAAATGATAGTGTAACAATAACAGCAAACAACAGTTTTAACGGGGCTCATAAAGATCAAAATACAGGACTGCAGTCACTAATAAACAAAGGTTCTGTTTCTTCTGACGATATATCAAAACTTATTCCTCTGGTAGGTGTTATAACTATAGGTGCAGCAGGTAGTGCAGGTGTTAGTGCTACGCTCATTGCAAATTCTGTAACTACTGCTGTTAATGCATATGTCGATAATTCAACAATATCAACACTTAAAGGCTTAAATGTTGATGCCGATTCTTCAATGACAACTTATGATGCAGCGTTAAGCGTTGCTGCTGCAGGTGTTGCCGGAGTCGGTGTGAACGGAGTAACAAATATTTATTCTGGCACTACTATCGCATCTGTAACTGATTCGACAGTCAATGGTTCTCTAAATGTTACGGCTGATGATGCTTTTAATTTAAATACAATTATATTTACAACCGCTGCGTCTGGTACTGCAGCTGTTACGGCTATTACAAACGTAAATACTATTTCAAATGAAGTAACTGCAAAAGTTGAAAATACTGATATTAATGATGCGCAAACAGTTAAGGTTACAGCTAAAAATACAGTTACAGCAACAGATGTTCTTGCTGCAGGTGCGGTAGCAGGAACAGGTGCCGGTGTCAGCCTTGCTCCTATTGTGAATGTGTTTACTAACAGCACAAACGCTTATATTCAAGGCGGTTCTGTTGATAATGCACAAACTACAGTAGATGCACAATCGGATATTAATGTTATCTCTGCTATTTTAGGTGTATCAGGCAGCGGCGTGGGAGCTAGTGTTTCCGGATTTGCAGGAGTAAATGTTTTTGATAACGAATTGAATTCTTATATCTCTGACGTAAGCTTTACAAATGCACAATCAACCTCGGTTTCTTCAACAGCTAACCTTAATTTGGATGGCATTATTGGAGCAATCGGGATAAACGGTGTAGGTGCGTCAGTACTTGTAAACGGTATAGTAAACGTTATCAAAAATAATGTAAATGCATATATTGCGAATTCATCAATCTCAGGGGGAAGTGTGTCCGTATCGGCAATACAAAACTCTGATATTGACAACACAACCGCTTCAATTGCAGCAAATGGTGTGGGGGCCGCAGTTTCTGCCAATACACTTGTGTCTGTTTTGACCAATAATTTGAATGCAAATATAACAAAGACGTCGACTGATGTTGATTCATTAACGGTTAATGCAAATAACAAACAGGATATTTCAAATAATAATATTGGTATTGGTGCTTCGGGCACAGATGCTGCAGGTGTGAATACAACTGTTAATGTTCTTGAAAATACCGCAAAAGCATACATTGATGCCGAAGACAATACAATGAATGTCTCTGGAAATGTAAGCGTTGCCGCTAAAGACGAAATATTAATGCAAAATAACCTGGGACTTGTCAGTGGTTCCGGCATTGGGGCTGTCGGTGCAAATGTTAACGTAAACGTAATTAACAATGCTGTTTTAGCTCAATTGTTAAGCACTTCGCAAGGTCAAATTAATGCCAACAGCGTAGAGGTTAATTCAAACTCAATTATTGGTCTTGACGAAGGCGGTATTACAGCGGCTGCGGCAGGATTTGGCGCAATTGCAGGTACAGTCTTTGTTAATTCAATCGGAGGAAAGGTATCCGACTATTCAACGAATGCTAACCTTAAAGATGCGGGAATAGACGAATCAATCACACAGGCAAACAATAATTTTAACAGTATTGTAGAAGGTATAACCTATGAAAAAGACGGTCAAAATCAGACTTTAGCCGGATCATATAATCTTACATCAGGTGAAGCCAAAGCCGGAACACAGGCTGAAATTAACGCCAACGTGACAACAACCGGTGCTGACGGAGTTAAAGTAAGTGCCCAAAACACGTTAAAAGGCTATGATTCCGATACAATGAGCATTACTAACGCAACTGCAGCCGGCGGAACAGGTGCTGCGGCAGTAGGCGTGCTTGTTACGGATATGAAATACAACACCTCGGCTTCCATATCGGGCGGAAATGTCGTTGCCCAAAATAACGGCGATGTTACTGTAAAAGCAGATTCCAATGTTAAAGCAAATACCGATGCTGTTGCAACAACATTAACAGCTCTTGTTGGTGTTGCAGGCAGCGTTGCATATTTTGATAACAAAGCAAACACCACTGCTCAAATTATAAATGCCAATGTCAATTCTGCCAATGACATAAACGTGCTGGCAGAGTCATCGGACAGTATTGTTTCCAAAGCAATTTCCGCAAGCGTCGGCGGTGTAAGTGTTAACCTTAATATTGCGGTTGCAAATACGGAAAATACAATACAATCTTTAATTTCAGGCAACAATGTCGATATTGATGCTGACAACTTAAACGTGAAAGCAACAAATACAAGCAGACTTGAATCCGAGTTGTACGGTGCAAGTATAGCCGGAGTTGATGTTTCCGTTGTCGTAAACACAGCCGTATCAAAGGCTGTTTCGGATGCTTTGATTTCACTTAACAACAACTCAACAGTTGACGTGTTAAATGATTTAAACATCATCTCTCAAACCGGAGGAATCAACACAATAAACAACGTTGTTGTTGGTTCAGTCGGTGTGTATTCTGCAGATGGCAACTACCAGAAGGCGGAATCAAACGCAACGTTTAACTCGGGAATTGCCGGTGGAAAAATTAATGCAAACAACGTAAAAATCAATGCAGGTACAGCAAAGGATTCCGATGAAGGCGGAAACATAACAGCAACAGTTAACACAAAAGAGGCAACCGGTGCTCTTTATTCTTTTGGTACAACCGTTGTTGACGCAAGAGCTAACGGTAACGCAAACGCACAGATTACAGGTGGAAACGTTACGGCAAAAAATAAAATCGATATAAAATCAAAGCTTAACAGAACAGCAAAAACAGATTCAGAAAGCTTTTCCATAAGTGGCTTGGAAATAAATGCTCTCGTTGTATCAAATTCAACCGGCGGTGACACAAATATCAACACAAACGGCTCAACATTGACAGCTTATAACGTTGATATGCTTGCCTCAAGTACAAATAGAACCTCTGCTTCTATGGTAAGCGGTAAGGTCTCTCTCATCGGCGGTGATGGTACCGTGGTTGAGGCTATTTCAGGCGGCAATGCAAAAATCGAGACAGGCAACATAAATGCTGATAATACAAATTTAAAAGTTGATATAAAAAGAAATGCAACGATTACAAAGAACGAAAAGGCAGCATCTCTTGTAGGTTTGAAAGTAACTGATTTAAAAGCTAAAACAACAGGCACTTCTGGCATAAATACACACGGTATAATACAAAATAAAGCCGCAAACGGACAGGCACAAAAAGTTGTTATTAACACTGTAGACAATTCGGTTGCGCAAAACGAATCTGCCGAAACAAGCATAGGTTTTATTGAAGGATCTGTATTGAATATAGAAACAACATCTGATTCTTTAATATCTAATGTTATAGGCGGTACAATCAAGACGCAAACTCTTGATATCGATTCTACGCTTAACAGAACAGCTGTATCAAATGCTGCGTCAAAAGATGCAGGGCTAGCCAATATCGGTGTAATGAACTTAACAAGCCAGATAGGCAATGCTAATACAACAACAATCTCAGCAGCAATCGAGGCAGAAAACGTTGATGTCGATTCCACAATGACAAGCACAGTGGAATCCTATGTACATGACTTTTCAGCAGGTCTTGTGGCACTTGCTCACGGCGCAACCAGAAACAAAGTTAACGATACATCAAAAAATATTGTTAATTTTAACGGTACTATCAATGCAGATTTACTCGATGCTGATATAAACACTCTGTCTAATGCATATCTGTTTAAAGAAAGCGGTAATTACGGATTGTTTGTGGTCAAAGGCGGCGAGTTGTCAAATACACTTAAAGCAACTTCCGAATTAAACTTAAATAACGCCAAAATTAATACAAAAGGCGACGCTCTGTTCACTGTTGTGAATAACGCCCATACACCAAGCGAAATGCAGGTTACTGATGATGCCGGCGGGTTTGTTGTATCAGGTGGTGCAAAACTTTCCAACACGCTTAATATCGGTGCCGGTATCAATGTTAACGGCAATACCGAAATCAATGCCGGTAACAAACTCGAACTGGATATAACCAGCGGTACAACAGGCTTTAAGCAGAAAGTTACCTCTGACGGAAGCGGCTTTACCGCAAATAATAACGCAAGTTCTATTGTAACAGCAGTAGTTAATAATAATATAAACATAAACGACGGTTTGCTCAGCGGCAAATACGTTGATATCAATATGAACTCATCTAACGAGCTGAGTTCTATTGCTGAAGTTGACACACACCACTTTGCCGGCAATCCGTCTGTTAATAGCGAAGTTAACCTTACAATCAACAACACTTTGAACGTTGCCGGCGAATTGTTTGCTCAATCCGAAACAGCAGGTGTTAATGATGATACCAGCGTCAACATTAATTTTATGGGTAATTCAAAACAAGACCTAAACCAGCTTGCTGATTTGTATGTAGAAGCTGCAATTGCTACCGGTGATGCGGATGGTGGTATTAACTTCACTACAAATAATAATGTGAATGTTAAAAATAATGGGGTAATAAGCTCTCAAAAAGATATTAACGTTGTGTTTGACAGAGGGGAAGAAAAACTTTCTTCAAAAATTGTTTACGACAGAGTAAGCAGACTCCTTTTTGGGATAAAAATACATGATGACGGCAGTTATACTTCCGTAAAAAATGAATCCTCAAATAACGTAAAAGTTGACGGAAAACTTATTGCCGGCAAGAACAACTCTATGCATCTTACAATCGATAAAGACGGCAATGCAACCGGTACAATACAGGACAACTTATACGAGAAACAAGACAGCACTCTTATTGAGGCCGGTAAAGATTCTCAGGCAGCGAAAGATGAAATCGCCAAAATTGAACAGGCGCTTAGCGAGTTAAATTCGGAAAAAGAACGCCTGGAAAATATTAACGAAACAAATACTGCTAATTACGAATCTCTGCTTGAGCAAATCGATGCGCTTAAATTGCAGCTTGCAATGGCAGAGTATATTCAGGGCGTTGCTGATTCCGGAAAAATTTCGCAAAACGATTTTAAAAACAGTATCGTTACAATGCTTGAAAACAACAATGTTGCAAATGCAGAAACAGTAGCTAATCAGCTTTTGGATTACTACACAATGGCTGCGGATGATAAAACTAATCTGCCTATCTACAGCTTCAATACATCTGACGGAAATAATATTATTCTGAAATATGCTGTGGATGAAAACGGTAGCTATATTATAGAAAATGGACACTACAAGTTGGCCGATCTTGAAGGCTATACGATAAATTATGAAAACAATATTCCCGTGAGTGTTACACCTGATAACTCAGCTTCCGTAATAAGCGTTGGAACACTTACATTTGATGATTATTTAGCAGGGCTTGGTATCGGTGAAGATGCTCTAAACTCTATAAAAACTTCATTAGACGGTATGAAAATTGATTCTCAAACCGCTACTATAACGACTGATTCAGGCACCAAAACAGTAACATTCCTTACAACAGGCGGAAAAATTATATATGACAGTCAATATGTCGATAATATGCAGTCTGTTTCTTCTGAAATTACGGCGGCTGAAAATAGTGCTAATACATTAAATGAAACAATTTCATCAATCGCCGATGATTTGAACGATATAAAAAATCAAATAAAAGAAAACGAGGCAAGAAAAGACAACATTGCCCAGAACGGACTCGGAGAATTCAAAGCTGAGAACGGTTCTTACATATTTAAAGATATCAACGCAACAAGCGGTACGATTAATATTCAAGCCAACAAAGGCAAGAGTGAAGTTTCCGGCACGGGTGAAATTATTATGAGTCTTGCCGATGTGTTGATTAACAACTACTCAAACTACAACCTGATATTCAGCGATATCACTGTTGCCGGCGGTGTGGGCAGCTTTGTTGTGGATGGAAAAACCGTAACGGATAATCCGTATAATGGAATCACAATCAGTACAATAGGTTCGGCTGATAATAAAGGCGGTATTACTATTAATAACTGGTATGATCCAAACGATCCTGATAATAATACTGCTCTTGGCGTTCTTTCCAGCAATATGATATTTAACGGCATTATCAATACGGGTGTCGGCAATGTGAATATCTACAACGAAAGCGGCGATGTCACAATTAACAACGATGTTACCTCTAATAAATTAACTGTCAATGTTGCTCAGGGCAGCTTTACACAGGATACAAAGGGTAAAGAATACGTGCTTAACTCAGGTGATACACTGTTTGCCGGTAAAAACATAAATATTATCGCTTCAAAAATTAAAGTTGAAGGCAATATGCAGACAGGCATAGCCGACAAAAATATAACAATTACACAGGATATGCTTGAACATGCCGTTAAAGAAACTGTAAAACAGGTAGTTACTGATGCATCCGGAAACCCAATTAAAGATGCAAACGGCAATGTTCAGTATAAAGAAGTTGAAACAGGCAGACTGCTTGTAAATCTTGCACTTGGCAGGGACGGCTCAGAAGGTTCCAAGCAGTCTGACTATATGTATAATACAAATAACATCAAGGCACTTTATGATCCGAAAACAAATACTGTTGAACTCTTCGGCGTAAAAGTTACTGATGAGGCTAACATTAACCTTACAGCGACAAGCTCTGACGCTGATGCGGTATATGTTTCAGATAAATCGTCAATAAAATATGCAAACGGGTACGGTGAGATAAATATCGATAACCAAACCAATGCGCACCTTGTTGTTAACGGACTTGAAAATAACAAGATTGCAGGTGCCGTAACGGTTAACGGCAGTACAAATCTTCCTGAGTTTTCAACAGTTCAGGTTGAAGAAACAAGATACGGCTTGCATCAAATAGATGGATTCCCGTTCTTTGCATATGGAGAATATACCGTAACAGTTGAAAAACAGGCGGGTTTTGGTGCTAAACCTCAAAATACTGCTGATACAACACTGACAAACGGAAAGACTACAGTTGATACCTCGAAAAATTCAACAACAGGCGACCTTATCGTTAACGGACTTATTTCTTCCGGTAACTTAACCGAAGATGAAGCCGGTCTGCTGTTACAGACTAACGGAAATCTCGTTATTAATAACAGAACGGCTTCGGAGGATTCCAATTATCAGGTACCGACTATTGATACAAAAGGCGATATTGTACTTAACAAACTTACTGACAACGGCGGCGTATTAATTCAAGGTCTGATACAAAATTCAGGCAACACAACTGTAAATAATGCAGGAGCAGACGGTATTACGCTGGCTGCTATGGGCTTTATTGATAATGAAAACGGAAAAGTAAACATAAATAATAACAACGGAAATATACAAATTTCAGGCAAAATCAACAATACTACAGAAAACGATTTTGCGGGCGAAAAAGACGTTGTTATTACCAATAATTCTGACGCAGGCGGTATAATTACAGATGCGGACAGTGAAATTAAAAATCACAACGGCAAAGTTACCGTTACAAACAATGGCGCTCTTGGAATTAATGCACAGGGTAATATCCTAGCAACAAAAGGTGATATCAATATTACCAACAAAAAAGGAGATATGTTGCTTGGCGAGGATTCTTTAATAAGCCTTAACGACGGTTATACAAACCAATTAAACAACATAAACATCTTAAATTCCGAAACATCAGCCTCTATGACTATTGCCGGTGCTGTTAACAACTACGGAAACGGCAATATTGATATACATAACAAGGGTACGGGTGCCGCAACAATTGCGCAAACAGCTGTTGTTTCAAACAATATCGGCAATATAATTGTCACAAATGAAAACAGCAAACTCACAATTGCAGGTAAAACGCAAAACCAAAACGGTGATACCCAAATTACCAATAACGGTGAGGAAGGTGCACTGATTTCTGGTAAGATTTTAAATACCGGTAATGCAGGAACAGTCACAATAGATAATACCAAAGGTAACGTAACTATTTCAGGTGCTGTGTCTAACGTTTCTCAAACTAATGAAGACAATCTTGTTATCACAAATGATGGTGACGGTGGGGCGTTGATATCCGGAACTGTTAGCAATCTGCTTGGTAATACGATTGTTGATAACACAGCTGGAGCTTTTGAACTATCCGGAAATATGACAAATTCTCAAGGTAATACGAAAATTACAAACAGCGGTGACGGTGGTGCGATAATTTCTCAGTCTGGAGTTGTTTCAAATAATGCCGGAGATATCTTAATTACAAACAACAATAATAAACTTACAATAGCTGGCACAACAGAAAACCAAAACGGTAACACCCAAATTACCAATAACGGTGAGAATGGTGCATTGATTTCCGGTACTGTTTCAAATACCGGCAATGCGGGCAAACTTACTATAGATAACACCGTAGGCGGTATTACAATAACAAATACGGGCAGTGTTACAAATACTTCCAATACAAATGAAGACAATCTTCTTGTCCAAAATAGTGGTGACGGCGGAATCAGTATTGCCGGTAAAGTTGTTAATACAAATCAAGGTAACCTGAAGGTTGTAAATAACAATGCAAATTCCTCAGCGATAACCACCGCCGCAGGCTCATTGATTCAAAACACAAACGGCGTTTTGAATATAACCAACGAAGGCGCAAACGGTATCTCCGTTGCGGGTACTGTTAACAACATTAAAGGTGCATCAAATATTGTTAACAACAATACATCTGACACCTCTGCAATAAAAATTGCTACAACTGGACGTGTTACAAACAACGACGGTACAATCACCATCAAAAACTTCGGCACAAAAGATGTCGGTCTTGATATTGAAGGTATTGTCAACGCAATAAAACAAAATATAGAAATTATCAATGAAAATTCCGACATTGAAATCGGCGAATATGACAGCTCTAATGATTTCTACGTAAACGCTCAAAACGGAAATATCATAATCAGCCAGACAAACGGCGATATCTTAAACGGAATAGTTGATACCGATACTGAAAATAAAAATCAAAATCACGATTTGGGCAATAAGGACAAAGCCTATAAAACTCTGCTTTCAACAAGCGGAAACTTAACAATGAACGTAGAGGGTGGTAATATCGGCTCTGATACCCACGCTCTTGACGGCAAAGAATCAGGCTTTGGTATCAACGCATCAACCCGTGATTACACGGAGTCAATAAACGTTAATGTTGCAGGTGTTGTCAACGCAAATGCTTCAAACAACGGCAATGCGCTTATCAATCTGCGTGCCAAAGATTCCAACCTTAATGTAAACAACATAACTTCTGACGGAAACGTTATGCTTACGGCTGTTGATTGGAAACAGGCTGATATGGTACCGGCTCCGTCTGATGAAAGCTATTATCACGGATATTCCGTAGTAAACAGTGCAACAGATAAGTCCAAAGCTAATGTTACTGGCAGAAACATTTCCGTGATTTCAAGCGATAACATAGGTACAAACGGAAACTCCTTCACCTATAATCAGCTTGAAGGCGGCTCAATAAGCGCTATGGCAGAAAATGACCTTTACATTAAAGGTATGGGATTAAATGATAATATCTGGCAGCTTATTACAAAACGCGGCAACATGGGGCTTGAATTTAACGGCGATGCCGTAATAAGAGAGCTCACTGCCGGTAAAGACCTTAAGATTGTTTCTAAAGGTGCTAACCTGACTATATATGACCTTGGCAAAACAACAAACCTTGAGGATAACGATGATATACTCTTCCCTCACGACGGTATTTTGATGTCATCTGTTTCACCTGAAACGCTTGATATAAGAGTGCTGGATGTAAACCCTGATACAAGAGTAAACCAAAATGCTGCAAATTCTACTCTTAATATCTATAACGCTTATGTAAAAGGTCAAAGCAACGGAACACCGGATGTGACGCTGCGTGCAGATAATATTATTGCTCACGCTTATGATGCAGCAAGTTCTCCTGTCGGCAATGCGTCAAGACCAAGCGGCTTTGATGCCACTGAGGGCAGATTATATGCAAACGATTACACCGATTCTGATGCAGAGAAAAACCTTAAAGCAACCGGCTTTAATACGGTAGGCAGCGGAAGCAAACTGGTATTTGATATACAGGGCGTTTCTCCTGACGATGTCGTTAACGCAGGAGCACAGCAGGGTGACAGAAACTATAAACCGCAAGAAGTAGTTGAAACCTGGGAAATCTTTAACAACCCGATAGGTTTTAAAGATACGGTATACAAAGCAAAAGATGTTACTCTGTCTTTAAATTCCGCTTCGACTTCACCTACAGACAACAGAGGTATGGAAATTTCTAAAATCTATACAGATAACGCATATGTGGATACAAAAGATTTGAATATGCATATCAGTGATGCATATGTTACTAATTACGGTGAATTCAGAAACGGTAACAGAGGCGGAGCCGGCGGCGGCCACTACATCAGCGATGATTACAGATGGCTGACTATTGTGGATAACGATTATTTCAGAAACATCACAAACCTTTACGATATTCCTGTAACGTCGCAGCTGTATACAAAACTGACGGGCTCTTTCGGTTTGAATATGGGGAATGTGATTGCGCTTGAGACCAAAGCACCGGTTGTTCATTACAACCCGTATGAGGTAATTCTGCTTCCGAGAACGGAAAACAGTTTTTATCGCTTAACCTATAAAGATGATAAAATACAAAAAACTACGACAACGCCGGATTTTGCGGATATCGATAAATCTACTTACAAACCTACAAAACGTGATTCCATCAGATTTACTGTTAAGCAAGGTGACGGATACGTAAATATTTCCGATAAAAAGAAGAAAAAAGAGAAAACACCTCGTATTATTGCAATTGAAAACATCTCAAGAGGCGGTTTGGCTGTAGTTCATGACGGCTCGTTAAGAAAAGGCGAACGCTTTGTAATTGATATAGATTACCACAACATCAAAGCATCGCCCGAGGTAGAGGTCGTCCGTGTTGTGAACGACAAAGCCGGCTTGAAATTCATTAATCTTGACAAAGCCACTGCAAACAAAATTCTTTATATGAACATGTTTATGGCTGATAATGAAGAAACATCACCTCAAATGTCACAGAGATAATGATATTATAAAAAATTCTCCTCTCCCGCCGGGAGAGAGTACCGGCAGACTTTAGTCTGCCCTGCGGTACTAAAGTAAATAAAACCAAGGATTGATGCATTATTTGCACCCCATTCTTTGGAAAGAAAGAAAAGTATCTAAAGAAAATAAATCGTATAATAATGCACACATTTTAGTGAATAAAAAATTTTACATCAACAATTAAGTCGGATTCCGCCACTGTTCAGATTCTGAACATAAACGGCTGATAAAGACTCTAAAAGCTTGATGCTTCAGAATGACAGCGGGTTTTTGCTCACCTGTTAACGATTGTGTTAAAGGTAGACTAAAGTCTGCTTATCATTCTCACAGAGTTCATTGATTTCGTTTACACACGGGTTTATTGCTTAGGCAAGTATGCACAAACGACGTTCATAGAAAAAATTCATTTTATAACGGTATTAATATCAATAGAACTGCTTTCTATTTTAAAGCGATTTAAAGTCTCGAATAATTTTTCTTTGGTTTTTACAATTGTACCACGGGTAACAATCATCGGAATCACTTCGTCCTTGGGGTTATCGTAATTGCCTATTAAGTACCTGTTAGTCTGATATTTTGTAATCTTTTTTCTTTCTTTAAAAAGCTCTTCAAAGCCGATTGATTTGTAAAAATATACGGCATAAGACTTCTCCGGAACTTCGGAGCGCACATATATATCTCTAAAGCCGTCATTAAGAACCGTATTGTAATACTCCGAGGCAATGGCTTTGCCTATGTTTTTCATTTTTTGTTCGGGGTTGGGGTTCCAGGTCGTCAACCAGTCCAGCTCTGTTTCTTTGCGGGCATTGTTTTTTCTGCTGCTGTAAACAAGTTTATTGTCGGCTGTTCGTCTTTTTACTACATTTCCTACTAATATTCCGCACGGTTCCATGTTTGATATTGCAAGCAGGCTCTTTGCCTTCTTTTCCTGCCTGTCTGATGAAAGAATCGCTTTTACTGCGCCGAAAGCTTCTTCCATAACCTGTTTGTGTGCAAAATCTTGGATTTTCTTTTCTTTAAAATATTGATTTATATTTTTTAAAAAATTGGTGACAAAAGGCAAATCTCTTTTTTCAAGTTGATATATAGTAACAAAAATATTAGGTTCAGTATTGTATTTGGCAAGCGGAATCGCTTTAAACGATTGATGTCCTTTTTTAGTTGTATATGTGGTTTTGGCAATTTTCATATTTATATAATAAACGTGTAAAAAAATTTTTACCATATTAAAACAATTTATCTTAAATATATAGAATTAAATCAAAAAATACTTTAAACTATAGATATAGTTATTAAGGAGTTTACATATGGACAGATTCAAATTTATCTGGTTGTATATAGTTGCAATTATAGCTTCGCTTGGCGGTTTGTTGTCAGGATATGACACAGGTGTTATCTCCGGAGCACTTTTGTTTATTAACGAAACATGGGATTTGTCTGATTCCCTGCAGGGGATAGTTGTAAGCTCAGTATTAATCGGTGCTGTTATCGGTGCTGCAACAAACGGAATTCTGGCCGATATTTTCGGCAGAAAAAAGGTTATTATCGCTACTGCAATAATTTTTATACTTGGATCAATTTTATGCGGATTTGCTCCTAATGTTTACGTTTTAATAATTTCAAGAATCTTTGTCGGGCTTGCCGTCGGTATAGTGAATTTTGTTATTCCTTTATATTTGTCGGAAATTTCACCAAAAGCAGTAAGGGGAACCCTTGTTTCTCTCTACCAGTGGGCAATTACCGCAGGTATATTGTTCTCTTATTTTATAAACGCAGCTTTTGCACAGGCTATATTCAACTGGAGATGGATGCTGCTTGCAGGTGTTCTTCCGGGGCTTGTACTGCTTATAGGTATGTGCTTTATGAGCGATACCCCCAGATGGCTAATCAGCAAAAGCAGAGATGATGAAGCACAAAGCGTGCTAAAAAAAATTGAACCGGATGTTGATGTTGAGTCAGAAGTAAAAGAAATAAAAAAGACTTTAAAATTGAATGAAAAAATTTCAGGTCAGAAATTTCGTTTTGAAAAATGGATGATTATGCCGTTTGTAGTCGGTATAGGTATTATGTTTGCGCAAATTTGTACCGGCATAAATACAATCATCTATTATGCTCCCACAATATTTAAAGTAGCCGGCTTTGATTCCAACCTGAATGCAATATATGCAACTACTGGAATAGGCGTTGTAAATTTCCTTATGACGATTGTTGCCATATTCTTTACGGACAGATTAGGTCGAAAGCCGCTTCTTTATTTCGGCTTAACTGGTGTTATGCTCAGTCTGGCGGCTTTAGGGTGTGCGTTTGCTTTTGAGGGTGCACTCGGGGCAAATCTGAAATATGTTGCAGTCGGGAGCCTTGTAACTTATATAATATGTTTTGCAATGAGTCTGGGGCCGATAGGCTGGATTATTGTTTCAGAGGTATTCCCTTTAAAAATAAGAGGGATAGCCATGAGCATATGCACGGTTGCAAACTTTGCTTTCAATTTTTTTGTTGTCGGCAGTTTCCCGCTGCTTATTCATAATATAGGCGGTGCTTACACCTTCTGGGGATTTGCTGTTGTATCGTTCCTGTGCATTTTATTTGTATATTTCTTTGTACCGGAAACCAAAGGCATATCACTTGAGCAGATTGAATCCAACTGGATACACGGGGTAAATCCGAGGAATTTTAGCAAATAGTGTTGTAAACATTTATTACAATATGTTTGTTTTCTGAAATTTTATCGTTATAAATGACTTTATATATACAACAGTTAAAAATACTGACTTAATGTTCATTTAGAATGGAAAGGGGCGACGAGCCCCTTTCTTCTTGTGTTCTTGTAACTTTTTGTTAATTTAAAAATTTTGGTCAGCAAATTATTTTATGTTGGTACTTAAAGCAATTATTAACGAAGGGAGAAATTAATGTTTAATTTAAGCTTTGGTTCAACATACAGAATCCCCATAACCCAGCCGGGGGCTAATAACTCTAAAAAAGAAAAATTAAGAAATCTCGTTGAGTCATATCCCAACGGTTTGATTGGTAAAAGCAAGACCGGTTATGCCAGAGTATCGGTACCGGAAGAAGCTGACAATACTTTTGAGAGTCGACTTAAAGGCATTGGTTATAAGGTTTTTCAAAAATTTGACGGGCATGATATTTCTAAGGAAAATCTTGATTTATTTATAAAAGAAAAACTTGACACACGTGACTATAACCAAAAGGGCAAAAAGATGAAAAAAATGTCACGTGAAATGAAAGAACAAAGGCGCTATGAAAGACGTTTTACTCCGCCTGAAAAAGAAAAATTACATGATACAAATGCGGATAATACTGCATTAGAATCAATAAACGAAGAATCATCAGACTTTAATAAAGAAATTATTAAACAAACATCTGATATAACAAAAGGTAAGAAAACTGCGTTAAAAGATTCATATAAAAAAGACAGTTTAACAAATGAAGAAATAGAAAGAATAAAAAATACTGAAAGCTATAAAAGTATGAAAGATGCATATGGCGAAGATTTTGCCAATGCTGTTTTTTTTGATTTAAGATAACTTATTATAAATAATCGGATATGCTTTTTGTTGCTTATCCGATTATTTCAGTTCTTCTGCCGCCTGAAAAACATAATTCTTCAATTTGATTTTTCTTGCTTGTTACACTTGAACCGCTTTTGGAAAGAATGCTCAAGGCGTCATCTTTCATATTAAAGATTTTGCTTTGTCTTGTTATCTTCATAGCTTCAGCCGGTGAGTAGTTCTGCAAAGCTTCAAGCATAACATCTGTACTTGTTGCATCAGTACACAATTTTACAATATCTGCTATTTCGTTAATACTTAAAGAACCGCCTGCTTTTTTAATTTTTGTTATAAGATATGGGTCTTCAACAAGTGCATTTATGATAACCTGGTTTCCGTTATATTGTTTCATCAAATCAATAAAACCGGGGTCTTTTTCTATAGCACTAAGTACTTTTTCTGCAGATGCGCCGTATTTTTTTGTTAAGGCGTTTAAAACATCGCTTCTTTCATAAACCTGTCCGTTAATTACAGTTGCTTTTTCAATTTGTGTTGATGAATCAACTGAATTAGTAGCAAAAGCATTAGAAGGATTAACTATTACATTATTGAAAGATTTTGCTGCTGTGAATGTATTTTGGATTGGTGCAGTTACTGATTTGTTTTCTGCAGAATTGTTTTCAGTTGTTGTAACATTATTTTGTACTGAAGAACTTTTTATGTTGTCCTGCAATGATGTTTTGGTTGTGTTTGTTATAGTTTTATTTTCGGAATTATTATTTTTTGCTTTTTTTGCAAGCTGCTGTGCATAATTTACAACCTGTTCGCTTGTATTTTTCTTATTTCTTAATGCTTCAATAACCTGAGGTTTGATTTCAGGATGTTCTGCAGTGTTATGCGTTATTTTTATTGCATCATTGCCGTTAATATTGCTGCATTTTACAATATCTTTTATATCAGCTGTATATTGGTCGCAAAATTCTTTTGCCTTTTCTTTTAAGTAGGTTGATTCACTTGAAACATTAAATGCAGAAAATTTGTCTTTTCCGTTTTTATCTTTTGCTGTTGCCAAAAACTCAATTGCATCGGCCATGTTGTGATTTTTAGCCAGGTTAGATGTTGTGTTGATTAAATATTCATCCGTCATATCGGATTTTTTAGCTACAGTCAACATAGTTGATTTAACTTCTTTGTTTTTAATCATTTTTTCGTCAACATTGATGATTGTTGAACCTTTGTATCTTATGTTGCCTTGATTGTCCTGAATGGATTCCAATTCAGCAGCATTAGCCGTAAATTCATTTGCATCATCAATATTTTCAACAATTATATTTCTTGCCTGAAGAACATCTTGTTCGGTGTAAAGTTTAGAGCCGTCTTTGTTTTCTTTGACAACAAAGTGCATAACATTTTCTTTGGTTTCAGGCTGTCTGGTCATTGTGTCTGAAACATCAACTACGGTATCAGAAGAAAAGTCTTGTCTTTCAGTTCTGACAGAATTCATATTTTCGCCTAATTTGTCAGCATAATAAACAGTTTCGCTTTTAGCTACTTCAATAGCATCATCAATACCTTCGTTTACTAAAGTTTTGAAGAAGTTACCGATTCTGCCGAATAAATTTTTGGGTGCATATTCTTTAACATTTCTCATTGCCCCAAGAATGTCACCGGGTTTAAGTGATTGATTTGCTTCAATCAATTTTAAGAACGACTTTAACTCTTTTTTATTTGTTAATATTGATTTTAATTCTTCAACTTCTTTGTCGGAAAAATCTATACCAAGTTCATTAAGTACCCCGATAGGATTCTTTTTGTATTTTTTAACCAATTCGTCTACGTCTATATCAGCAAGTTTGTTAATTGATTCCTGAACATTTGGTAAAGTTTTTTGAAAAATTTGCAGACTATTCACTGTTGATTCAACAGCCGAAGATTGAGTGTCGTTTGCTTGTTGTACACCTTTATCTGTTTGTCTTATTTGATATTTTGAACTATCTATTTCGTAGCTCATGTAAACGTCCTCAATACTTGTAAAAGTCTAGTTCTTATATAAATAAAGTTATATTGCCTAAAATAATTGCCATATTTTGGCCAATTGTAACAAAGTGTTAAGCACTACAAACGTCTTTGTAGTGCTTAGTTTTGGGTTTAGTATATATTTTATAGATATTTTTGCGCTTGAGCTTCCGCTAAATCGGCCTGTCTTAAAACTGCATCGATTGCTGCCGTATGACTCATTGGAGGTGCTATTGTGTTTTCAACTCCAAGAATCGGGCTGGGTATGTATGTTCTTACAATCCCGGCATTTTGCTCCGGTGTTCTTACGGACGCTGCTGCAGGAGTCTGCGGGCTCATGGATTGCGCACCTGCTGGATTATGATATTGATTTGTAAACTGTTGATACAAGCTGCCCGGCTGTTGTTGCGGCTGTTGACTGTTTTGAACCTGAGGAGCGGCAGAAGGCTGTTGAACAACCTGAGATGGTTGTTGCAGCGGCTCAAGGGGCTGACCGTTTTGAATATTGTCTGCGCTATTCTTTTCAGCTTCTTCCATCTGTTTCTGTTTTTCAAGGGTTTTTGTCGGTTTACCAAATATTGCGTAAGAAGCTTTTTTAGCTATGCCTGAGAAGACAGGAATAATTGCAGCCATGATAAATGCTACCCTTCCGGCATAACCCAAGCCAACCTTTAATCCGTAAGGTATCTTAGCCAAGTTAGTTGCAAATTTCGTTGTTTTAAGAGGTTTAATTGTTTCTTTAACACGGCCGAAGCTCATAAGTTTGCCAATCCATTTAACAGGTTTTTGGTACCATTTTATAGAGGTATTACCGGCTGTAGCAGTCTTTTTAGATACATCTTTTAATTTATCGATTATATTTAATTGTTTGGCATATTCACTGTGGTTTCCTGCTTTGGCGGCCTGATTCGCTTTTGCAATAGCATCATGCAATTTATTAACATTATCTTTTGACATACCTATATGTTTTAAACCGGCAAGGTGGTTTACTATGCGCATTTGTATACCCATAGTTGCAAGGAATGCCATAAGTTCCGCAAACGAAGCCATAAATGTGGAGAATTTTTCTCCCTTTTCTGCTTTAGATGCTTCATTAACGGATTGAGCAATCATTAATGCCTGTATAAGCACCTGACCTTTACCTGAAAACATACCGTTCGTCAAACATTCAATACTTCTCATAAGGTATCCGGCAGCTTTTTGTCCGAGTGAAGTACCTGCAGTTTTGTAGTTTTTAATTAAAATATCCTTGTTGAGAATTTCTTGCAATGAAACTTTATTTTTGACTAGTCCCAAGCCCCACCACGGACGTTTACCCATAACAGTTTTTAAATCGGCAGAGGAATTTCTTATGGCATTCATAATATCGTCATAATGCTTATAGGATTCCTTGCTTGCTTTATTGAGAATTGCGTCAAATTCTTTAAATTCGTTACCCGTTGTTTTCAGATAATGTTCTTTGTACTTTTTCATTGTTTCAATTGCACGGTTAGCAAGGTGACCTTTGGCACCTGCTGCTTGAGATTGCACCTGGGAACCGCCTAAGCCCGGTTTGTTAAGTAAAGTACGAAGAATTTCCGATTTATTAGCAGTATTTTTTACACTGTTTCCAAAATCGTTAATTTTATCAATAACGTTTTTGGCTTTAGGTTTTGAAGCATATTTATCGACAAAGGTCTCTACCTTTTTAAAGAAAGTATCATCATATTGCTTTGTTTGTAGCGGATTGTTAATTACATTATTAATTGCCATCAAGGCGGCGGAGCTTATACCTGCTGCACCTACAAAATACAATGGATTATCGGGGGTACTGGTTGCGGCATTTAAAAGAGGATTGTTTTGTACAACACCTTTATCCGATATATTCGAAGCAGCACTGGGAGTAGCTGCAAAATTTTGTGTCTGTTGGGTTTGCGCTTGCTGCAGCTGCTGTAATTGTTGATATTGAATCGGATTGTATGATGAAATATTCTGAGACATTTCTAACCTGTTTTTGCCTACACTTATTATAATAAAAACTTTGGATTACAAAATCTTGTTAGAATTTTTGTAAATGTAAAGATTTATTGCAAAAAAATCCGGTCTCTAAAACCGGATTTTTTTATAATAAATTTTCTAAAAAACTATTCAGCGGATTCTTCTTTTTCCGGAGCCTCTTCAATTTCAGATTGAATAACTTCAGAAGCAGTAACAATAACAGGTAACTCAGTTTTAACTTTAGATGTTAATTTTATAAGCATTTTAAATTCGCCAACTTTGTTAATAGCAGCATCCAAAGAGATAACTTTTCTGTCGATTGATGTGCCTAATTTAGCATTCAATTCTTCAGCCAATTTTTTTGTAGTAATTGTACCGAATAATTTGCCTGTTTCACCGGCTCTGGCTGAAAGTTCAAGTTTTTCCAGTTCTTCAATTTTCTTTGCCAATTCAAGAGCTTCCTGATGAAGTTTTTCCTGTTTAGCCTTAATTCTGGCAAGGTTTTGTTCTCTGTTTTTCAAAGCACCTTCTGTGGCAACTTCTGCAAAGTTTTGCGGAAGTAAAAAGTTTCTTGCGTAACCGTCTTTAACATTAACTACATCGCCGGCTTCGCCAACGTTTTGTACGTCTTTTCTTAAAATAACTTGCATTTTTTATTCTCCTTTAATAATTATTTTCGGTGATTTATAAGTTTAAAAACAATCACATACTAATATAATATGCGACATTAATAATCGTAATAGAAACATATTCAAATGTCACCTGTTTTACGAGATTTTTTTTATTATTGTATAATTTTTGTAATGATTGTTGAAAATAAAAAAATTGAATTACTTGCTCCAGCAAAAAACAAAGAGTGTGCAATCGCAGCAATAAACGCAGGTGCAGATGCCGTTTATATAGGTGCTGACAGTTTTGGTGCCCGTAAAAAAGCCGGCAACTCTTTATCAGATATTGCAGAAATTGTTGATTATGCACACAAATTTCTGGTAAGGGTATATGTTACGGTCAATACAATATTATTTGACAATGAGTTAAAAGAAGTAGAAAAACTGATATGGGAATTATATGAAATTGGTGTTGATGCAATAATTTTTCAGGATTTCGCTTTTTTTGAAATGAATTTGCCTCCGATAGCTCTGCACGCCAGTACACAATGCAACAATGACACAATTGAAAAAATTAAATTTTTAAAATCAATGAATGTTGAGCGTGTTGTGCTGCCGCGAGAGTTTTCAATAGATGAGATTAAAAAAGTTACCAAGAATATTGGCATAGATACGGAAGTCTTTATTCACGGGGCACTTTGTGTTAGCTACAGCGGTCAATGCTATTTCAGCAATTATATAGGGAAACGCAGTGCCAATCGGGGTGATTGCGCACAGCCCTGCAGGAAAATGTATACAGTTGTCGATGATAAAGGTAATGTTGTTATAGACAAAGGGTATTTGCTCTCTATGAAAGACAACAACCTTTCTGCGCATATAAAAGAGCTTATTGATGCAGGTGTAACATCTTTAAAAATAGAGGGGCGCCTGAAAGACAAAGAGTATGTAACAAATGTTGTATCTCATTACAGAAGTTTAATTGATGCGATTTCAAACGATTTATCTCCGTCTTTTGGTAGACTTTTTACTAATTTTATTCCGGATGTAAATAAGACCTTCAACCGCGGTTACACTGATTTTTATTTTGACGGAAAAAGAAAAACTTTTATAAATCCGCTTACACCAAAATTTATCGGCGAAAAAGCAGGAAAAGTTAAGTCAGTTAAGGGCAATACAATTGTTTTAGAAAAAGGTTTTAAGTTTAATGTTTCCGACAAAGTAGCATTTTTTAATGACAACTTTGAACTTACCGGAACTACCGTCACAAAAGTTTTGGGTAATACGTCAATAGAAGTGCTCAACAGTAAAGAAGTAAAACAGGGTTTGGTTTTATACAGAAATTATGATTCATCTTTTTATAAATCACTAAATAACGCGATTTTCGAGCGTAAAATTCCCTTAAAGATATATGCGGATAATAAACAAATTGTATTCAAGTCTTTTGCAAACAATATTGTTGAATATAAAATTGATGAAAAATTCGAAATCGCAAATAACATTCAAAAAGCTAAAGACAATTTGATTAAACAGCTTGCAAAGCTGGGGGAAAGCGAGTTTGTTGCAGAGCAAATTACAGTAGGCAATGACTTTAATATTTTCATTCCAATATCAAAAATCAATGATATAAGACGTAATTTAGTTGCAAAGCTTCAAGAAACATCAAAAAACAATTATTTTTATAACAAGCGTGATACAGATGTTACAGCTGATTTATACCCTTATAAACAGCTTGATTACTCGTTTAATATTTCCAATAACAAAGCAAAATCTTTTTATGAAAGGCACGGCTGCGTTGTTGCGGGATACGCTCCGGAATACGCCAAATGCACCCATTCCATTGATCTTATGAAAACAAAACACTGCTTAAGAGATTACGCAGGAATATGTCTTAAAAAGAATCCTGATAAACGCAAACTGTATCTTGTTGATACACATGGAGTAAAGTATCCTCTGAATTTTGACTGCAAAAAATGTGTTATGAAAATAGAAATACCCGTTAAATAAAACATCTCCAATCCCCGTCTGCAGGCTAAAATTGAAATGCCGTTGCAATCAATCAAATAGTAGGAAGACTATAGTCTAAGCTTTATGTATTATTTCTAAATTTTTCTTCTTTAATTGTTACGGCATGTGATAATATTAATATGTAATTTGCACAAAAAGAGAGTATAAAAATGGGTCAAACAATCGCAGAAAAAATCTTGTCACAACATGCAGGACACAATGTTAAAGCCGGAGAACTTTGTATTGCCAAAGTGGATGTAGCGGCAGTGCAAGATGGTACAGGGCCGTTAATGGTGCAGGAATTTAAAAAACTCGGTAAAAAATCGCCGGCAAATCCGTCGCGTTGTATTTTGTTTATTGACCATGCATCCCCAAGCCCCAGAAAAGAGTTATCTAACACTCATATGGTTTTAAGAGAGTTCGCTAAAGAAACGGGTGCTGTATTGTCGGAAACAGGCTGCGGGGTTTGTCATCAAAGGCTTGTGGAATCCTTTGTAAACCCCGGAGAAATTCTAGTTGGTGCTGATTCCCATACGTGTACATCTGGTGCTTTAGGCGCCTTCGCAACAGGAATGGGTTCTACCGATATTGCTGTAGCAATGGCCTTTGGAAAAACCTGGATGAAAGTTCCGCAAACTTTTAAAATTCTAGTAAACGGTGAGTTTCAAAAAGGCGTTTATGCAAAAGACCTTATTCTTCATCTGATAGGAATGATAGGCGCAGACGGTGCAACGTATAAAGCGCTTGAGTTTCATGGCTCAACCATAAAAAATATGACAATGGCTGACAGATTTACTCTTGCAAATATGGCAGTAGAAGCTGGCGCAAAAGCAGGCTTGTTTGTTACGGATGAAAAGACAAAGGCCTATTTAAAAGAAATGGGCAGGGAAGATAAGTTTGTTCAAATAAAACCAGATGATGATGCTGTTTACGAAAGAATTATTGAAATAGATGCCTCAAAACTTGAGCCAACTGTAGCTTGTCCCCACACGGTTGACAACACAAAACCGGCAAAAGATTTAAAGAATGTTAAGGTTAATCAGGTATTTATAGGAACCTGTACAAACGGACGTATTGAAGATTTGAGAGTAGCTGCCAAAATTTTAAAAGGCAAACAGATTAACCCTGATGTGCGACTTATTGTTGTACCTGCTTCAAAAACAGTATACAAACAAGCTATTGATGAGAATCTGCTTTCTGTTTTTGTAGATGCCGGTGCTTCGATACTGGCACCAGGGTGCGGGCCATGTGTAGGGGTTCATGCCGGGGTTCTCGGTGACGGTGAGGTATGCCTTGCAACCCAAAACAGAAATTTTCAGGGCAGGATGGGAAATACAAAAGGATTTATATATTTGTCATCTCCGGCCGTTGCCGCTTGCAGTGCAATAAACGGTTACATAACGGATCCCAGAGATATTTAGTTTACAAATATTTGATTGTAATAAAATATTGAGATATACTCATAGAATGAAAGACTTACCGACATCAGCACAATCAGCTATAGAATACGGTGTTGTAGCACTGCTTTTGATGATAATAATTGCAGGCTCATACAAGCTGTATAAGGACTGGACAACACCAGAAGCGCCGATTGCACACCAGACAAACCTCGAAAAAAGCAAAAAAATTCTGGAAAAGCCCTCAAAAGAACTTTGCTCATATGTAATGCAGCAGTGCAGGGCAAAATACGATATGCAATAAAAATGTTTGATTTGATAAAATCAGTTTACTGGGAAATACTTTCATATTTCGTACCGGAAAAAATGGAGTACGAAATAACAGGTTCATGCAAAAAATGCGGAAAATGCTGCAGATATATGTACAGCTATGACACATACACCCCGAAAGAATTTCAAATTATGCAATTTTTGTTTCCTGCTTACAAACGGTTTTACATAAAAGGAAAAGACGAGTTTGGAAACCTGATTTTTGCCTGTAAGTACGTTACAAAAGACGGATTGTGCTCTGTTTATGACAAAAGACTTGCTATGTGCAAACGCTACCCTGTTCCTAAAATACGATATCCGGCAAAGCTTCATGACGGCTGCGGGTACAAAGTGCATAAGAAAAAATTTCAGGATTATTTAAAACATGAAGATCCAACACTGAAGTAGATAGAATTAGCGCATTTTGTTATAAGGATTTTTGTTAAATTGTTAAATAAATATTACCTTTATACAATATTAATTTGATTTTTTATTTTTCGCGTTGATATAATTGGGTAATTAAAAGAATAGTTTGACAGGGGATTATAAATGAGTTCAGCAAAACCAACCACAAAAGTAGCGGTACTTGGTGCTGGTATATGGGGAAAAAATCTTGTAAGAAATTTTTATAACCTAAACTACCTGCACACTGTGTGCGATATGGATGAGGAAAACAGAAAAAGAGTAAATTTGGATTATCCAGAAATATACACAACGCCGGACTTTAACGAAGTTTTAAATAACAATGAAATCAAAGCAGTGGTTGTTGCAACTCCGAGTCATACACACTTTAAGCTTGTTAAGCAGGCACTGGAAGCAGGCAAACATGTTTATGTTGAAAAACCAATTGCTACAGCAAGCAAAGAAGCATTGATTTTAAAAGAACTTGCCGAATCCAAAAATCTTGTGTTGATGGTCGGCCATTTGCTTTTGTATCACCCTGCTGTTAACAGATTAAAAATGATTGTAGAATCAGGTGAACTCGGGGATATAAAATACGTTCAATCCGACAGATTAAATATCAACTACTTTAAAAATGACAGAAGTGTTATGTGGGATTTAGCCCCGCACGATGTTTCAATGGTGAGCTATATTCTCGGAGAAGAACCTGCGCAGGTGATATCTGCTATGGGCGTAAGTTCAGAGGGTAATGAGATTATGGATATTACCCATATTGAAATCGAGTACGAATCAGGCTGTATAGCCCATATCTCGGACAGCTGGATACATCCGCAAAAAAGGGTTAATCTTATGCTTAGGGGAACAAAAGGTTCTGCAATTTTTGATGATACCTTAAAAGAAAATAAATTGCAGGTATTTAAAAACGATAAACCAAACTCCGGAAGTAATGTTGCACTTGATTATATTGAAATTGAACCGCTGAAACTGGAGTGTGAACATTTTGTAAAATGTATTGAAAACGGAAAAAAAGCCAGAAGCGACGGAGAAAACGGTTATTTTGTAGTAAAAATTCTTGAAGATGCAGAAAAAATGATGCTGGGTGACAAACTCAAACTTTTGAATCAGCATAATTTTGCCTCATCCAGAAGCAAACAGTAAGGGGTTATAACAGAGGAGTATATAAGATGGCAAATATAATAACAATTTTAAGAATGATAATAGCCTTTATTGCAATTGGGCTATTATTTTACCAAACACCGGCAAGTTACATAACAGCCTTTATACTGACAATAATTGCAATATGGTTTGACGGTTTGGACGGTTTTGTCGCCAGACTTTTGAAAGAAAGTTCAAAATTCGGTGCTGTGCTGGATATTCTCGGTGACAGGGTTGTTGAAAACATTTACTGGATAGTTTTTGCAGTACTTGGCTGGATTCCGGTATGGATTCCGTTGATTGTTGTTACAAGAGGTATTTTAACTGACGGTGTAAGGAGCATTGCACTGGAGCATGGCTTTACTGCATTTGGAAAAACAACAATGATGCAGACAAAACTGGGACATTTTCTTGTTGCATCTAATTTTTCGAGAGGTTCATATGCTGTAACAAAGGCACTGGCATTTGCATTGATGATTCTGTGCAACTTTCCGTTTGCAACAATGACTCTGTTTCTTCAAGGAGAAGATCCTGTATTGTCAGAGCAAGCAATTTCCGCTTGGAGTCATTTTCATAATATATGTATAGGAATATGTCCGTTTGCTCATTTCTGTGTTTATGCGGCAGTTGTGTTCTGTGTATTGAGAGGTCTGCCCGTGTTAATAGAAAGCAAAAGATTCTTTGTTGAAGACAAAAAACAAACAAAAGAAGCTGAACAGACAAATAATTAAATAAATAATTTTTGTACGGAATTCAGACAATCTGTTTTTATAATAAATAGATTGTCTGTTTTTATATACACGCAAAATTGTTATCATTAAAGAACGAGATGACAAATATAGTTTTATTATTAACAAAAAATTGAAACCATAATTCACTTGTGAAATAATATCGTCAGGGATTAAAATTATGAACGACAAGATAATCATAAAAGGAGTAAATCAACATAATTTACGCAATGTTGATTTAGAACTGCCGAAAAACGAACTTATTGTATTTACGGGTGTTTCAGGTTCAGGAAAAAGTTCTCTGGCTTTTGATACAATTTTTGCTGAAGGTCAAAGACGCTATGTCGAAAGCCTTTCAACATATGCTCGCCAGTTTTTGGGGCAAATGGACAAACCTGATGTCGAAAGTATCGAAGGACTTTCACCAGCTATTTCCATTGACCAGAAGTCCACCTCGAACAACCCTCGTTCAACAGTAGGTACAGTTACGGAAATTTATGATTACTTAAGGCTTTTATTTGCCCGCATAGGTGTACCACACTGTCCGGAGTGCGGTGCAGAAATCAAACCTCAGAGCATAGACGAAATTGTAGACAAAATTTTAAAACTGCCTGAAGGAACCAAAATACAAATTATTGCTCCTGTTGTAAGAGGAAAGAAGGGTGAATATATTTCACTTTTAAACGAATTAAAGCAGGATGGTTTTATCAGGTTGAAAGTAGACGGAAATCTATACAACCTTGATGAAGACGAGATTTCAGACATAAAACTGGAAAAAACGAAAAAACACGATATTGATGTTGTTGTTGATAGAATTGTAGTAAAGGAAAGCGCAAAATCAAGAATAGCCGACAGTGCACAAATTGCCCTGCAAAAAGCCGACGGACTTATGTCTGTGGATGTAATAGGAGGTAAGGAACTTATCTTCTCTGAAAAACTTGCCTGCCCTACCTGCGGTTTGAGTTTTGAAGAACTTTCGCCAAGAAGTTTCAGTTTTAATAATCCTTACGGTGCTTGCCCGACATGTTCGGGGTTGGGATATGATTTTGTTATTGACCCTGATTTGGTAATTCCGGACAGAAAAAAATCCATCAAAGAAGGAGCTATATACCCCTGGAGCAAAACTTCAACTTCATATTACGACGATGTCCTTGCTTCGGTATCTGAACACTATGGTATTGACTTAAACAAGCCGTTTGAAGATTTGCCAAAAGCACATCAGGATATAATACTCTATGGCGGCAATGACGTCATTACAATACGGGTTAAGCGATTTGGCACAAACCGTTATGAAAACCACAAGATGAAATTCTGGGGTGTCATTCCGTTCCTTGAAAAGCGTTACAATGAATCAAACGGCGAATACTGGAGAGAAGAAATCCAGAAATATATGAAAATGACTCCGTGCAAAGACTGTCACGGTGCAAGGCTCAAGCCATATATACTTGCAGTTACAATAAACGGAAAAAATATTTTTGAAATCTGTAACATGCCGATTACTGAAAGCTTTAAATTCTTCTCGGATTTATTCCTTGAGCTGTCAGACTATCAGATGAAAATAGCAAAACAAGTGCTTGAAGAAGTCAGAGCAAGACTAAAATTTATGTTGGATGTGGGCCTTGGATATCTCAGTCTCAGCCGTATGTCTTTGACTCTTTCGGGCGGAGAAGCACAGCGTATAAGACTGGCTACACAGATAGGCAGCGGTCTTTCAGGGGTTTTATACGTTCTTGATGAACCGTCCATCGGGCTTCATCAACGTGACAACGACATGCTTATCAAAACCCTTTTAAGGCTTAGAAACCTTGGCAATACACTCATTGTTGTTGAACACGACGAAGACACAATGAAAAATGCAGATTATATAGTGGACATAGGGCCAAGAGCTGGCGTTCACGGCGGAAAAATAGTTGCCAAAGGCACTCTTGAAGAAATTAAAGCAGTTAAAGAGTCAATAACCGGTCAGTATCTCAGCGGTGCAAAAAAAATCCCCGTTCCGAGCAAAAGAAGGGAAGGCAACGGCGAATTTTTGCATGTTAAAAATGCACATCTTAACAACCTTAAAAACATAGATGTTGACATACCGTTGGGAAAAATTGTCGCTATTACAGGCGTATCAGGCTCAGGAAAATCGACTCTTATGCAGGATTTAATCCACGAATATGCAATACACAAACTCAGAGGCAACAAGCCCAAGCCGATTGGCGTTGACGAAATTTCAGGATTCGAACACATAGACAAAATCATTGACATAGACCAGTCGCCGATAGGAAGAACGCCTCGTTCCAACCCTGCAACATATACAGACGTATTCTCGCACATCAGAGATTTGTATGCTATGACAAACGAATCAAAAGTCAGAGGCTACAAACCCGGCAGGTTCAGTTTTAACGTCAAAGGCGGACGATGTGAAGCCTGTAAGGGCGACGGCTTGTTAAGAATCGAAATGAACTTTCTTTCCGATGTATATGTAAAATGCGATGTGTGCAAAGGGCAACGCTACAACAGAGAAACACTTGAGGTTAAATACAAAGGGGCAACAATCGCAGATGTTCTCAACATGACTGTTGCGGAAGCTTATGTATTTTTTGAGAATATTCCAAAGATAAAAAGCAGGCTTAAAACATTGTACGATGTAGGCCTCGGGTACATAAAACTCGGACAGAGTGCAACAACGCTTTCTGGCGGCGAAGCTCAAAGAATCAAGCTTGCTTCCGAACTCAACAAAAAGGCAACAGGAAAGACATTATATCTGTTGGATGAACCGTCTGTCGGTCTGCACTGGTATGATTTGGACAAGCTTATAAAAATTATAAACAAACTTGCCGACGCCGGTAACACAATACTAATCATCGAGCATAATATGGATTTAATTAAAATTGCCGACCATATTATCGACCTCGGGCCTGAAGGCGGTGACGGGGGCGGCAACATAGTGTTCAGCGGCACACCGGAAGAGATAATTAACTGTCCGCAGTCATATACGGGTAAGTATTTAAAAAGTTATCTGCAATAGATAAGCAGGCAAGTTTGTCGCCATGCATACCGGTATGCCCGCAGGGTATATGTAATAAGGACATGGCGCGGATTGTTACGAAGTAACAATTGCGTTTGAATCGCGGCAATAAATAATCATAAAAATAAAAAATGCGTCACCCGCGATTCGAACGCGGGACCTATCCCTTAAAAGGGGAGTGCTCTACCTACTGAGCTAGTGACGCATTTGCATGACTATTTATTTTTCAATACAACCGGAAAAACCTTTTAATTCCGACTGCTTATATAACATAACAAGAACATATTTTCACGTCAACATATTTTTTCTTATTATCTAAAAATAGTTTGATGTCTGTCCGGTCCAACGCTGATTATTGATATTCTAACCCCCATAAGCTCTTCAAGCCTTTGCAAATATTTTTTTGCGTTTACAGGAAGCTCATCATATGTTTTTGCGTTGGAAATATCTGTTTTCCATCCGGCATGGGTTTCGTATACGGGTTCTAAAAATTTATGAATATTAACATTTGTCGGATAATAGTCCAATATTTCACCTGTTCTGGTATCTTTGTATGCTGTACAAACCTTTATTTCCTCAAAAGTATCAAAGACATCCAGTTTTGTAACAGCCATAGATGTTAAACCGCTGACAAGAACTCCATACTTTGCAACAACAGCATCAAACCAGCCGGTGCGTCTCGGGCGGCCGGTTGTTGTTCCGAATTCATGCCCGATGTTTCTTATTTTGTCACCGGTTTCATCATTGAGTTCCGTTGCAAAAGGACCTTCGCCGACTCTTGTTATATATGCTTTAGAAACACCAATCACCTCTTGTATCATATTAGGCCCGAACCCGCTTCCCGTGCATGCTCCGCCTGCTACAGGATTTGAACTTGTAACATAAGGATAAGTACCCCAGTCAACATCAAGCATAACCCCTTGAGCACCTTCAAAAAGAATTGATTTGTTTTGTTTAATTGCTTCGTGAAATACTTTTTGCCAGTCAAAGCAGACATAAGGTTTTAATATTTCGGCATACTTATTACATAACGCAATAATATCTTCTTTTGAATAAGGTTTTAATCCGTAAACAAGGGTCAGCTCTTTGTTTTTAAGAGGCAAAATATTATCAAGCTTTTTAGACAACCCGTCCAAATCAAATAAATCCTGAACTTTTATGCCGTGGCGTGAAACTTTGTCCGTATAAGTAGGCCCAATTCCTTTTTTGGTAGTTCCTATTTTTGCTGAACCTTTTGCCGTATCTTCGCTGTAACCATCAATATCTATATGATACGGCATTGTAATTGAAGCAAGCGGAGATATTTTTAATCCCGACAAATCAATATTTTCTTTTTTAAGATTTTCTATTTCTTCATTCAAAACCTCGGGATATATAACGGTGCCCGCTCCGATAAAACAGAGTTTATTTTTGTACAATATGCCTGATGGAATGAGATGGAATTTAAAAGTTTTTCCGCCATTTACTACAGTATGACCGGCGTTGCAGCCTCCTTGGTAACGTATTATAATATCAGCATTTTGAGCCAGCAAATCAGTAATTTTGGCCTTCCCCTCATCGCCCCATTGTGCACCGATTACGACTGTATTTTCCATTTTCATACCCCTCAGTTATGTACATAAATAATTATAAAACAAATTAAAAAAGTATGAGTATATACTCATTGTACAAAAATATTATCAGGCTATATTTGACGTTGAGGTATATTCGTCTTTCTATTGTTAAGATTTATTAAGCAAAGTATATACAAAAAAGCAATTTTTATATACTTTTTTACTTTATATATATACGAGAGATAAGTAAAGTAAGAAAAGAGGACACAGAGATGGGCTACGCAGTATCAGCATTAGCAGCACAAACTACAATGAACGTACAGTCAGATTGTGAGTATTTATTAACAAGAATTACCAATACACTTTCCAGAATGGCAATGGAAGAACAAGCAATAATTGAACAACAAACAGCAGCAGGTCAAGCTTATATGGCTGCTCATACTGATGAAGAAGGCGAACCTACTGATGAAGCTATTGAATGGGTAAACAGCACTGCATTCAATGCTGTATTCAACCAGAAATTAAAAGAAATTCAAGCTAAAGAACAAGTATTGGATATGCAGAAACAACAAATAGAAACAAAACAAAAAATGTACTCAACTCAGAATGAAAGCTGGGATAAGAGCACACAATCCAATATCGAAAAAACCTTCAAATACGGCAACTAATTTAATTAACCAATAAATTGAAAACTAACACGGCACTACTAGACTAATAAGAGAGAGAACAAAAATGAGCGTAAACACTAACCCTTTTGCAAATTATACATTATCTATAGCAACACAATATCAAGAAACAAGAAAAGGTTTACAAGAAGCTGAGAAAAAGCCGGCAAGAAAACTTTACAGAACAATGGATGCAATGCTCCAGGAATGTGTTTTCTTAGGTGCAACAAGATTCGGAACCAATTATATTGCATAACTTGATTTTAAACGGAATTATTTCTATAATACAGAAATGAATCTGGGCAAGGGATATTTTAAAGAATTTTTTAATAAACTGAATACAATTGATTTAATATTAAATTCAATATTGAGCTTTTGTATTTCAGTTTTTTTATTTTATATATTTTTCCCGAACAATGGGTATAGTAACCTAAAAGATTTCTTCGTTGGAGAAACAATTTATTCAAATTACAATAAATTTTATGATATTTATTTTGTTTTCATATTCATAATTTTATTCTTTCTCACACTTTTTGTATATAAAAAATTTAAAACAATAGTTTTTGAACAAAATATTACTCAAACTAAACTTACAGGCAGAATATTTTATCCTCTTCAATATATATCTTTACTTTCATATTTTATAATCTACCCTTTTGACGGACATTTTTATAAAGGTCTGTTTGTTTTAGCACTATTGCTTATAGCAGCTGGGATATATGATATACAAAGATTGCAAAAATTAAGCAGACAAGACGGGCTAATACATTTTTCAGTGTTTTCTATAACGGCAATTGCACTGTTGTGCTTTGGACGCTTTTACAGCGCGCAGCATTTTTACATAGATACACACCACGATGCAGAGCACTTTAGCGCCTATTATATGCATACTGTGCATAAAATGACTTATTACAAAGATGTAATGCTGGTGCATGGCGGAAGAGATTTGGCTGAAAGCTGGCTTGCCGCTCATTTCTTCGGCAGTAATAATCTGTACACATATTTGCTTGGCAAAGCTTTATTCTTTAATATAATCATTATTATTTTTAGTTTTTTGGCATTGTTTGTCTTCGGAAAGAATCCTATTGTCCTGCTTCCGCTTGTAAGCCTATACAGGAATGATGAACCTACAGGACTGCTGGGGATTTATTTGCTTGTATACTTTGCATTATTAAAGGATAAAATCTTTAATAAAACATCAATATTTTTATCTTTATACATAGTATCAGCAATATTGTTTTTCATGTTTTGGACAACATTGGGAATATTGTGGGCTGCAGCGTTGCTCCCGGTGGTTCTGTATAGAATAATAATCACCCTTAAAGAAAAAGATTTTAAACAGCTAATTACACCGACAATCGTTTTGTTTGTCTGTCTGCTTGTATTTGCCAAAGACCTGTATTACTTTGCGCAGCAGGCCGGTTTTTATACAGCAGGAAATATATATGGATTCGGCACGGCAATGGTCTTAAACATAAAGAAATGGAATATTTATCTAAAACTGGCCTCAATACTGGCCGTACCGTCTTTTATATTCCTTTTGGTAAAAGAATTTTTGAGTGAGTCTAAAAATACTAAATATCTTTTTGTACTTTTGTCATCCGTGTTGTTAATTTTACTAT
This sequence comes from Candidatus Gastranaerophilales bacterium, assembly GCA_944322935.1. Classification (GTDB taxonomy): domain Bacteria; phylum Cyanobacteriota; class Vampirovibrionia; order Gastranaerophilales; family Gastranaerophilaceae; genus Limenecus. The sequence goes on from CALUQO010000020.1 coordinate 41,301, forward strand.
CATTGAATTATTCAATAGGACGCATTGACGGAAGCCAGTTTACCAGAGTTTTTATCATATCAGTTAATACATTATTTGTAATAGTACCGTTTCTTGTTTATCAAAAATGTAAAGACAATTACTCAGATTTGATTAAATATATTCTTCTTGTTGCAACAGTATTTCTTTCAATAACAGTGTTAACAAAGACACATTATGCATTATTGTTTAAGAGAATATCTCCTCATAAGGAAAAATCATTAAATGTAAATTATATGCTCGACAGCCAAAATTCTGCCAATGATTCAATGCACAGGACTTTAAGATTTCTGAACAAGTATCTAAAAAAAGAAGATACATTTCTGGATTTAACAAATAACGGCATACTTTATTATGTGTTTAACAAAAAACTACCTATGCCCTACACATCTTTTTATAATATTGTTTCAGACAAACAGGCACACTATACTTTAAACATTCTGAACCCCACTTACCCTGATAAAATTTTAATATCAAGGGCTGATTTTCCGCTTGACCATGTATACCCGTCGTTAAGAATTAACCCGATATACAGACATCTGCTTTTGAGCGGAAAATATAAACTTGTTGTTGATGACACAAAATCTGTCGGGCTGTTAATAAAAACAGATAGAGACGGACAAAAATTCAGCGAGTTTGACTATCAGTTTCTTGATGATTGTTTCTCGATGAAAAACCTTGGGTATCTTCCGGATGTTTGGGGAAACAAACCCCAGTTTAAAACACAGCAAATACAATTGAACTATATGTTGGAAAAAATTGTAATTCCTCAGGGGACTATCTTTATCATTCGTTTCCAAACTCCGATAAAAGGTTCAGATATTGATTTGATAAATTTTGATATTAAGAATAAGACGAAAAGCAGCTGGGTTATGCAGATTAATAGCAGTCAAGCCATGTTGTTTTTTGAAACCAAAACAGGTGAAATGCTTATACCGTTTGACAACTACCCATCATGGCTGCTAAACGAAACGATAACAGAGATTGCAATAAAAACTAATTCCGATATAAAGGAAATTCCCGAAATCAAATTTTTTAAGAGAAGATAATAAAGACTAGAAAGAATCTCCAACAATATGGTCTTTAGTGTCAATGTATTCGGAAACAACTTTTAATAGTTTCAACAGACGTTCTTTGTCGTGTATATGAAGATAGCCTATCAAAACTTCAAAACCCGTAGCAATACGATGAAGAGCCTGATTGGTCTTTCTCTTTGATGTCGTAGGCAGATTTCTTCCGCGTCTTACAAGGTCAGCTTCGTGCTCACTAAGGTACGGTTCAAGAACATTTAACAGCTGACACTGAAACGAAGCCCGGACAAGCATAGTGTTAATTTTGTGCATGCGAGCCATATTAGATGTAAGATAAATTATTTTTTCCCTGATAAAAAGTTCATAAACAGCGTCGCCTAAGTGTGCATAACATTTTAAATTTAATTCTTCCATTATAACGTTCCTAAACTGACCTAATACTTATCTTTATAAATAGTTATATAACAATTATAAAAAAATTTTTAAGTTTTGTAAATATAATCGTTTTTCAAAAAATATTTGTTGACAATAAAAAAAGAATTATTAAATACAAAATATGAGTAACAGTAATATGATAAATCCAGCAAACTATTACAATCCGTTTGCCAAATACAATTATGTAAGCAAAACCAGAGGCGTCTATATTCCCAGAAATACTGAACCGCTGGTTAAACCCTCTGAAAATGCAGAGAAATCCGCAAGTATTTATTCAGATAATTATGATGCGGAAACTGATGTTATGGAAAGTTTGAAACAATATGACAGTAAAAATCAGGGTGTTTTAGCTAACTTTATTAACAAGCTTTTTGGGTAAACGGCAGTAATTTGCGTTATCTCTGACGTCAGTACGGCTGGCTTCCTCCCCTGACCCGGCATGAATTTGCTTTTTTTTAAGTTGCAGAGTTGTCTATAGCCTGCAATTAACGACATCGCCGCATGTCTGCAAAAATCCCGCTGTCATTTGCGAAGCATCAGGCTTTTGATTTAAACACCAATCGTTTGTGTTCAGAATCTTATCGATAATGGAATTGCCATCCATCTTTGGTAAGAACGGGTGGCAAATAATGCAAGACTTGGTTTTTAATTGTGGAGGGCCGGAGGTGAGGAGCGACAAAAACAATGATGGAAGGTCGCTTGGGCATACCTGCCCAACGCAAAATCCTGCTGTCATTCTGAAGCATCAGGTTTTGCGGTAACATATCAATCGTTTGTGTTCAGAATCTTTCCGGCATTTTTCGCTTTCTTTGATATTTTTTCTTTTCTTAGATACTTTTCTTTCTTTGTGTTGCGCAGGCAAAGAAAGAAAAGTATCACAAAAGAAAGAATACCGGCGCTATTCAAAAGAGCTTTTAAAACTCAGAAACGAAAATTTCCGTCCACTCTCAAAATACAAAATTCGGTACGGTAAATTTTCATTCCTTCGTTTAAAAATCTCTAACTGTATTCCATCAGGGCTACGCCCCGAACCCCCTACGGCTCACATCGTGAGCCGTTGTAATCAGCGTATTTCTATTCAAACGAAAACGCACCTTAAAAACCGACCTTTGTAAGGACTCCACAAGCACTATTGAGTATCGTGCGTAGTGGAGACTCTGCCAAATAAAAGCAACTAAATGTTGCTTTTATGAGAGAGGCAAGCCAGATACGAAGTATCTGCGTGCCGTATAAAAATTAAAAAGAAATGAACATAAAAAATAAAGACATAAATTTTTTTTGGGTTTTAATCAACCTTTTTTACCGCGTAAGCGGTGTTAGCGGCTTTGCCGCTGGAATGCGGCTAAACACTGTTAGTTTTTAGAGTAAATTTTGACAGACCGCAACGTAGTGAAGTGGATGCAAAATTTATTCTAAAAATTTACAGTGTTTTTTGATTAGCGCCGGTGTTCTTTCTTTTGCGATACTTTTCTTTCTTTGCCTGCGCAATACAAAGAAAGAAAAGTATCTAAAAAAAATAAAACGTATTTATTTTACACTTTTTAATGTCGCAGGGCAGACTTTAGTCTGCCTTTACAAGAAACACTACTCCCTGCCGACTTTCCAGCGTAAGCCGACTGTGAGAGAGACGCCGTTTCTGCCTCCGTTGTGTATCATTGCCTGACCAAAAGCAAGGAATTTATCCTTGAATCGTTTTTGGACACCTACGCCGTATTGTACGTATGGTCTTATGCTCATTTCGGGTAATCTCACATCATTGGCTGTGACTCTGCTGTCATCAAGAAGGTTCCAGACCATGTTTACTCCTATGTATGGCTGCCAGCCGTTCTTTGTATTACCGATGAGTTTTAACCCGGGGGAAAGTTGGATTGCATGGAGTGGGTCACTTTCTATTCTTACACCTGCTGCGTTGTTGTAGTCAAATGTATTTACAAAGGTATAACTTATGAGGAAGTTGGGCTGCAGAATCATTTTTCCGTCCCAGAATTCGAAGTTATAGCCTGTTTTGTTACCTAT
>CALUQO010000021.1 GCA_944322935.1 Candidatus Gastranaerophilales bacterium
TTGTGTCGGTAGCTCACCGTTGAATCTTTAACGAAGTTAAAGTTCAACTATATTTATTTTTTTTATCCGACTGAGCTTGTATGATATAATTAGTTTATTCATAACCCTGTGTCGGTAGCTCAGTCGGATAGAGCGGCAGTCTCCGAAGCTGCAGGTCGGGGGTTCAATTCCCCCCCGGCACAAATTAAAAAGACACCGTAAGGTCTGTACCTAAGAAGATTAAGTACAGACCCAAATTTTTTGTTTTGCAAAACATAAAGAATCTAATCTAGTGTCGCAGTTGCTGCCGGCTGACCGCAGCCAGCACCTGCTCCCCCTTGCATTCTTTTGCCTTCTTTTTCCACTCTGCCGAATAAAAGCTGACTAAATGTCAGGCTTTATTTTTATGAGAGGCTTTGATTTTGTGAAAATTGTAAAAATGGGGGCTTCACTATGTGAACAATGTGTCACTCGCCTACACTTAACTTCGTTAAGTTTCCCTGACAGGCTCACAAGTATCGCTTACGCTCTACTGTTCGCTTTGTCAAAAAATTCGTTCACGTCGCTTACCTCTCACAAAACCAGCCACTGGCTGCTTTTGTTCGGCAGAGCCTTATCACGAATTTTTCTCGAACAATCTAAAATAAAAAGCTTAAAACATTTCAAGGCCACTATATTGAGTTCTTGCAACGTTGGCTGTATTTTCCATAGCCATTGTTAAAAATTTTTCTACCGCGGCACGAACTTTTTTTATGTCTTTTTGTAATATGTCATGTCTTTGCTCTTCGGATTCTTTTAATGCATTTTTGAATTTTTGAAAACTGTACATTTTGAAATACTCCCTATTTAAACAATTTAAACAATCTACTTACAATATACTTATCGGCATTTATTAATCAAATCTTTAGAGATAAGAGTTATTTGTTAACAAATATTTACACAATATTACACAAACAAAACAGTTTGCACTTAGCGTAAATAATGATTTATAATTAAACTGTTATGGATATACTTGCACAAATTAAGAATAAAGTAATTGTATCTGTTCAGGCGATGCCATCCGAACCGTTGTACAAGGAAGATTGCATGGTCGCAATGATGCAGTCCGTTGTAAAAGGCGGGGCTGCTGCATTAAGGGTTGCCGGGGTAAGAGATGTAATAAATGCCAAAAAGCTTTTTAAAATCCCTGTAATAGGTATAACAAAACCTGAAGTTATTCCTCCAAACTGGCGCGAAATAGTTTATATAACTCCAACGATAAAAGATGCAAAGGATTTGATACAGGCAGGAGCAGATGTTATAGCATTTGACGGTACTTCGCGACCCAGAGGGGAAAATAACCTGACCCAGCTAATAAGATTTATAAAAATTAATAAAAAGATTGCAATGGCTGATGTATCGACTCTGCAAGAGGGCGTTGCCGCAAGAATACTCGGCGCTGATATAGTTTCAACAACTTTATCCGGCTATACATTGGAATCTCCTGAAGTATCAGATCAGCCGGATTTCGGATTGCTGGAAAAACTTGTTGAAGCCGTTGATTGTCCGGTTATATTAGAGGGGCGTATCTGGACACCTGAACAGGTTGATAAGGCTTTTTCCATCGGTGCACATGCTGTTGTTATAGGCTCTGCCATAACAAGACCCCAGCTGATAACAAAAAGATTCGTGAACAGAGAAAAGGCGATTTAGATGAAAAAGGCTCTTGGTATTGATATTGGCGGAACAAAGATTCTATACGGTATTGTGAATGAAAACGGAGAAATTGTATCTGAGGTAAAAAAAACATTTACCCCCAAAACAGCCGATGCGATTTTTTCTACACTAAAAACGATAATTGATGAACATTATACAGAAATTGAAGTTGTAGGTTTGTCTTCTGCAGGAGCGGTAAATTTAGAAAACACAAAGGTGTTGAGCTCTACCCCAAATTTGCCTGACGGATATAATCAGATAGATTTTTCCGCTTTGTGTGATAAAAAAGTTTATGTTGAAAATGACGCAAATTGTGCTTGTGCTGCGGAATATAAAAACGGGGCAGGCAAAGGTTTCAACACCGTTTTGATGATTACAATAGGTACCGGTATAGGCGGCGGAGTTATTTCTGACGGAAAATTGTTTAGAGGCGCCAAAGGGAACGCTCTTGAAGTCGGAAGCATGAAAATATTTGCTGATAAAAGACAAAAATGTACCTGCGGAAGATATGACTGCTGGGAATCTTATGCATCGGGAACAGGTTTAAAAAACTGTGCCACAAAAGGAGCAAAAGAGTATCCTGAGTTTAGGGAAAGTATTTATAAGGATAAGCAGCCTGATGAAATTACAACATATGACATAACAGACGGAATACAAAAAGGTGACGCTTATTCAATAAAAGTTTTTAATCAATGGATGGAATATATGTATGTCGGGCTTGTTTCGCTGACGGATATTTTTAACCCCGATTGCATTGTGATTTCCGGCGGAATGTGCTCTTTTGTTGATACCGAAATGCTTGAGCAAAAAATTAATGCAGAATCCGTAGTAACGGATGTAAAGGTCTTACGTGCGACAACGGGAAATAATGCAGGCATGATTGGCGCTGCAGTTCTTGCTTTTGGCTAAACGTCCAAAATGTCTTGCACAGGACTACATATTGTATTCTTTAATATATTCTTCAAGCTCAATGCATCTTTCGAGCACATCATTATATAGATTGTTTAAATAAAATTCAACCTCTCTTTTATCCTTAAGTTGAGTTGTTTTCCAGAAAAAGCTTTCTGTAATATGAGAGAAAAAGTAATCTTTAAACTTTACGGAAGAGTCATAGATTGAAGAATCTATATATCTTTTGGCCTCACAAAGGTAGATAAACAAATCACAAATCTGAGATTTTGCGCTCAAGATTCTATTTAGAGCAAGCGCATTTTTTATCTTTATTAAATGGTCTAAAATTACGTTATACCTTGGGAGTAACTCTTTTTTCTTTTGAGGGAGCGTCTTTTTGAAATATTCCAAAGTGGTATTATAACCGATTTCGACCAGCTTGTCTCGTTCTGATTGAGGCAGCGTAAACTGCACAGGCAAGATATGGTCTGTATCTATTTTTATATAGTCAAATTTATCTTTCGGCTGGTATGTTTGCATAATATATTCCGTGGCAAAATTGGACATTGTTGCAAAAACAGCATTCAAATATTCAACGGAATTTTTTACATTCGGCCAGCACTTTGCGCCTTCCAGCCTGAATTCGATAACACGGCAGTCTTTCGGACACAGGATGTCGCAGATACGCCACATAGGCCAGCTTTTCATAATATCACCGTCAATTAAAACATTGTTTTCAAATTCACACGGTTCCAAAAGCCCTGGCAAAGATGTGGAAATCAGCACGGCCTGCGCTATTTCAAAATCAGGAGTTGTGTATTTTGAAAAAATATAAGGTGTGCATCCGTTTATGTTGGTGGTTATTACAAAAAAATCTTTGTCTATGTCTTTGAATGTTACGGGTTTATTTTTACCCTTTTCGTATTTGTCAGCATAAAACTTTTTTTCAATACCCGTACGAATCCAATCTAAAAAATGTTCCCCTTTGCTTATTGCAAACTTTTTGGTCAAATCCAGACGAACATCCCTAAAAAGATCAAAATTGACTTCTTTAAATATTTCTTCAAATTCTTCATAAGTATAATTTAAAGAAGCATAAGCGGCAAAAACTGCGCCGACCGACGAACCGGCAAAAGATTTTATGTTGATGCCAGTTTCTTTCATTGCTCTGAGCGCGCCAAGATAAGCAAGCCCTCTTATTGCTCCGCCGCCAAAGATACACAAATACTGTTTTGACCCTATTTCGCTCAAAAAAGCTCCTTCGCTGTCTTAATTTTTATTAAAACACAAATTATTTAACAAAAATATACTCACATATAAATATCCCTCTGTTGGAGGATATAGGAGTATACAAAACAGATGTTTTATTTAATCAAAAAAAAGAGGCATAAAAGCCTCATGTATATTGTTGAGTATCGTCTATTTAAATTTCACTCTCTCATGGTTGTTAAATTAAAAAGTTCTTCTTTGTGTGTGCGCCTGTGCCTTTCTTAAATTTTCTTTTAACCCCTTAGCCAAATCCGCTCTTCCGTTTTTTTCGTATATTTTTGTAATTGATTCCAAAAATTTTACACTGTCTAAATCGGAAGGAGTTGACTTCACTGACGGTATCTTGGTGTTGTGTAAAGTCTGCGGTTTTGTTGCCACAGGTGAGACAGACACCGGCTGATTGATAACAGGTTGTGTTTTTATCGGAGATACCGACTGTCTTATAATCTGTTGATGCTGTGTTTTAGGTGCAGCACCGCTTACCGGCAGAGGTTTGCGTCTTGGTATACCTGAAATACCTGAAGGTTCAACATTTGTTGTATAAGGATTTTTCTGGCTATTTTGATAAGCTTTAAGTCCGTAACCCGCATTTACAGGATTAACAGCCCCGAGTCCGTCCGGTCTAGTTAAAGCCATATTATCTGCCATTCTGCGATTTAGTGCAATTTCGCGTTCCATTCGGTCGGATTGTTTCGGTTTAGCCAGCAACTCGCTCAAACTCTGTGTTCTTTGAGACTGAGCTTTTTTCTTAGGTCTGAACATCATTGAAGCAATAATAAAGATTACGCCAAGAATTGTAATAAGATTAATATCCCCTGATGCTGCTTTGTTTATTGCTTTTTTTACAAGACTTTTGGTATTTACAAGCATTTCTCTTGATATATTCATTTGTGTCAAAACTTCATTCACCTGCGGGTTTGCAGTTTGGTCGTCTTGAACTTCTTCAACATTTTGATTGTATACGGGAGTATAACTTGAAACAGGAGCACCAAGCTGTATGGACTCTCCGCTTGCCGGTGTCTGCGGCACAACCGGTGCTGATTTTACATTTTCAAAATAGACTTTGCTCTCTGCAATGCCTTCGCCCGTAAAAATGATTTTTATATCACTTTTGCCAGCCGGAGCAACCGTTACATTTTCAAGATTTTCAACGTTATTATATACGGTATTCAAATCCTCCGACACTTCAACATCTTTTAGTTGAACAGTTAATCTGTTATTGTCGGCAGAAACAGTTTTTTTCATCTGAGTTGTTTCATCGGTTTTTAAAACTATGCCATACCCCGAATCTTGTGCATTAATTTGAATTTCGGAAAGCGTATTGGCAAATCCGGCTGACATTCCCATTAAAACAGCCAGTCCCGCGATTGACAACTTAGTAGTAAATTTTACGATACCTCTCATTATTTCCCAATACTCCCAAGAGTTACTCAACATTGTTTACATATAAATCATACGTATTCGGCACGTGAAAAACATCAATCACGGGGTTTAAGATTTAACAAAAAGATATTGACCATCTGGTCAATATCTTGAATCATATAAAATAACAATTTGTTTAACAGACAGGTTATTTTATTTTTTTAATTTTTTTCCTTGCGTTCTCTAAAAGATAAGCGAATAGGCGTTCCGCCAAAACCGAAAGCCTCTCTCATTTTATTTTCAAGGTATCTTTTGTAGCTGTCCTGTACTAAATCTTCATCATTAACAAACAAAATAAAAGTAGGCGGCGCCGTGCGAACCTGAGTTGCATAATATACTCTGAGCTTTTTACCCTTTTTGGTAGTCGGAGGGTTCATTGCCATTGCTTCTAACAGCACTTTATTTAAAATGCTTGTGGATACACGTTTTGTGCATTGCATATACACTTCTTTTGCCTGTTTGTAAATGTTAACAAGACGTTGTTTTGTTTTTGCACTGATAAATATTTTTGGTGCAAAATCCAAAAACGGTGCATCATGCATAAGTTTTTGTGTGTATTTTGCCGTAGGGTCGGACTTGTCTTTGTTTTCAACCAAATCCCATTTATTCACAGCGACAATCAACCCTTTACCTGCCTCAACAACAATCTGTGAAATCTTTTTATCCTGATCGGTAAGCCCGTCAACAGCATCTATAACAAGTACTGCTATATCACAATCTTTTATTGCTCTTATTGCTCTGTCGACTGCAAATTTTTCCACTCCCCAGTCAACTTTTGATTTTTTTCTTATTCCGGCAGTATCTACCAGTATGAATTCTTCACCCTCATATTTTACTTTAGAGTCAATACTGTCACGCGTTGTACCGGATATGTCGCTGACAATAACTCTTTCTTCCCCCAAAAGAGCATTAACTATAGAAGATTTTCCTGCATTAGGTTTACCTACAATGGCCAATTTTATAATATCAGAATCTGTTGCATTTTCATCTATGGTAAAATCTTCGGTAATTGCTTCCAAAAGGTCGCCGACTCCGCCGGAACCATGCAAGGCAGATATGGGATGAGGCTCACCAACAGCAAGCGCATAGAAATCAGCAATATTGTTAAAATGTTCCGGTGCATCAATTTTGTTTACAGCAAGATACACAGGCTTTTTGCTTCTTCTTAAAACATTAGCAATGTCATAATCTATAGGATTTATGCCTTCTTTTCCGTCAACCAGAAAAATTATTTTGTCCGATTCATCACAGGCAACTTTTGCCTGTGTGAATATGTTGAGCATAATTTCATCTTCATCACCCGGAATAATGCCTCCGGTATCAATAAGGGTAAACTGTTTGTTTTGCCATTCAACATCAAAATATATTCTGTCGCGTGTTACTCCCGGCTGGTCATCAACAATAGATTGACGGGAGCCTACAATCCTGTTTACAAATGTGGATTTTCCAACGTTTGGTCTTCCTACAACGGCGACAATGGGTTTATTGCTCATAATTTTATCCTTTAGTTATTGTAAAATCTTAATACAAATATGCTCAACCTCCAAATATATATATTACAAAAATTATTGACAAGTAATTGTTAATGTACTAATTGTTAGTATGTTAACAATTTGGATGACAGATTTACAGGGAGAGTTTTATGCTGTTAAAAGACATTATAAAAGACATGGGGGATTATTGCTTTGACAACAGAGGGCTGCAATTTTTGCCCTATCTGCTGGTTATTCTTATAGAGCTTGAAGATTTTAGAAATGTAACGGAAAGCATTCCTTTTGAAATAGCCTGCTTTGCCGTAACACTGACGGGTATTATTATAAGAATTTTAACAATCGGTTATGTACCGGAAAACACCTCAGGCAGAAACAGAGGTAAACAAATAGCAGATACGCTTAATACAAAAGGAATGTATTCCGTTGTAAGAAACCCGTTGTACGTTGGCAATTTCTTTATTTTTCTCGGTATAACATTAATGACCCAAAGCTGGGAAATTATAGTGGCCAATTCACTTTTGATGCTTATTATATACACTCTAATCGTTTTAAGAGAAGAAGAGTTTTTGCTTAACAAATTCGAAGATACATATAAAAATTGGGCCCCAAAAGTCAACTGCTTTATACCTTCTTTTAAAAACTATGAAAAACCGGACAGAAAATTTTCAATCAAAAAAGTTTTTAGAAATGAACATGACACATGGATTACTACAATAATTGCATTTGTCGGTATAGAAGTTATAAGAGGATTTTATGAGGTTCACACCTTCTTTTTAATACCGCTTTGGGTATACACATTTGCCGGTGTAATGCTTGTTTGGGGAATAACCAAATACCTTAAAAAAACAGGCAGATTAAAAATTAAAAAAGTATAAATAACTTCTTTGTTTAACCTGTAACAAGCAGCTCCGCAGATTTTAGCGTGCTGCTTTTATTTTACCAATTATTATTTATAAAATCATTAAAACATCACGTATAATTTTTGAGACAACAGCAGTTGAAACTCCGCTGTTATCATAATCCGGAGCCAGTTCAACAACATCAGCGCCGGCTATATCAAAGTCTTTTAAATAATGTATCCACTGTGCCAGTTCCCTGTACAAAAGCCCGTCAGGTTCAGGTGTGCCGGTTCCCGGCAAAACCGAAGGATCCAAAACATCAACATCGATAGTTAAAAATATTTTTTTATTTTTTAATATATCAATATCAGAAAAATTTTTGGCCAATGTATTATATTTTTTCATCAGCTCAAATTCTTCTTTTAATCCCGAGCGTATTCCGATTTGTTTTATATTTTCAAACCCGACTATCTCGCCGATTCTTCTCATTACCGATGCATGCGAAAGTTTTTCGCCAAGGTAATCTTCGCGCAAGTCAGTATGCGCATCAAAGTGAATAACAGCTAAATCATTATATTTTTCTTTGCACGCTTTTAGCGCAGGCAAAGTAACAAGGTGTTCTCCGCCAATGCCAAGAAATTTTTTATCATCATTAAAGATAATACGCGCATTTTGCTCTATCAGATCCAGAGACTTGACAGTATTACCCAGAGGAAATTCCAACTCACCGGCATCATAAAACTTTACATCATCAAGGTGCCTGTCATACACCGGTGAATAATCCTCTAGCCCCCAGCTTGACGGTCTTAGTCTTTCCGGCGCAAATCTGCTGCCTGGTCTGTAAGAGCATGTTCCGTCGAACGGTAAACCGACCATGACTATAGCTGCATCAGTATAATTGTCGAGAGAACCAATCCAGTTTCTCTGCAAGAAAGGGCCAAGTCTACTCTCTGACATACTTATTCAGTCCTCTATTGGCCTTCTGCCGCAGCACCTTGAATAGCACCTGCTGCCGCTGTACCTTCTACTGCCTCATCGCCCTGATTTTCAGCTGCTCTTGCTGCTTCATAGGCCGCTTTTTGTTCAGCATTCTTTTCAGCGTAAAGGTTAACCTGAACATCCGCTATTAATATTTTTTTATTCCCTTCATAAGGGAAAATGCTTATTTTATCTAAATTTATTAAGTAAGGATAATTTGCAATATCTTCAAAATATGACCTGAATTGGGCATAAGTACCGATTAATTGCATTTTAACCGCACAAACATTGTAATCACTCAAAACGTTTTGTGAAACAACATCATCCGGCGGATTTTGTGTATATTCAATTGAACGAAGTTTTAAACCGTTATATTTAGCTGCCTGTATAACATCTTCAAACATAATACCAAAAGATGCCATTGCGTCTAAAGAAGCTATATCCGATTTATAAACAGGTTTTGTCGCAATCTTTTCTTCTCTTTCATAAGCTTGTTTTTGCGCTCTCAAGTCATCAATTTGTTTTTGAGTACTTTGCACTTTAGCCTGTTTTTCCTGTACCTGTTTATATGTTGTATATGACTCTTGAACTTTCGGAATAATTAAATATAAACCAAAAGCCAAAGCAATCAGAATTATTAATATACACACCAATTTTTGATTATCGTTCACTTTTAAAAAGCCCTTTCATAACATTAATTATGTTAAACTATTAGGTTGAAGGTAAATTAGCCGGCAAAGCAGGAACCTTTGCATCTTTTATCGGCTTACCGTCTTTGTCTAATTTTGGTTTTGCAGCCTCGTTAGGATCCGTCATTTTTACACCTTTAAAGCCGTTATTTGTAAGTTCAAAGGAATAAATGAGATTTTGTGCCACATCGATATCAAGAATACCGCCTTCATCATCAACACTCAAACTTGAAAGTATCAAATCAGATTCCGGTACTTGAGATTTTATATTTCTAAAGAATAAATATACATCATCAACAGCAGTTGTTGAACCTTTTATGCCATATGCTCCGCGAGAATCCGCATAAAAAGAGGTCAACCAAACTTGCGCCGGTATATCAGCACCTATTGCGTAATAGTACTTAACTTTAGCCTGCAATCCCGCATCAATCTTTTTAGCTGCAGTGTAAATATCCATGCCGGTCTTTTTAGCTTGCAGTTCCCGTAATTCAGCGTCAAGCGATTGCTGCTGCGAATCAAGCTCCGAGTTTTGCGACTGCAATCCGCCAAGATATGCCTCAACTGCTTTACTTACGCCAAAACATACCAGCAAAATCGCAACGGATATCACTGCAACATAAGCATATAACTGTGATTGCGTAACATCAAAACCGCCTATCCTTATCATATCGGGGGCTTTATAATCAGTTTTCTGTATAAAGTTCAGCTTTATACCAAAATCACCGTAACTGTATATTGCAGCACCGATAGCCTCCGGCGTAATTGCTTTTACATAATGGGGTAAGATATTCAAATCTACAGTTATAATAGAATCTTTTGCATACTGATTGCATTCCAAAAACTTGACATCACCCGGCTGGTTAAGCTGCATGGCAAGAATTTCTGCACTTACATCATTAGATTCACTGACTATTAAAAGCTTGTCAGTCGGGAATTTATCAAGAACTTCTCTCGCTGATTGTGAAATTGCAACATATACCTCGTCATTATTAAATGATTTAATAGCGAGAGGTTCTTCAAAGTAATCAATTATACTGTATTTTAACATTGAAAATACCGCATAACTGTTTTGTGAAACCAAAAGAATGTTCCAGCCGCCGTGTGCAGTAGCAAAATCATCTCCGATTTTTGTGTATTGTAATGTCTTTATTAAAGAAGAATATGTATTTTCAACAGCTATTAATGTTATACCTAAATCCGTAAATATCTGTTGAATTACATTAAGAACTTCTTCCTGAATGGCTGCATATAAAACGCATCTTTTTTCGGTTCTGTTGTTTTCTTTTATATCAACCCAGCTGACAACAGGTGCATTTTTCTTAAACAGGTAATTTTCTTCAACCTTAGATACAAGAGCTGTAGTAACACCTTCATCATCCAAAACCGTAGGTAAAAACTCATGCCCGAAACAAACACTCGGCAAGTTCAATACAGCTTTAGCGTTTTGCGGCAGTATTTTAACCTCATTAAACAAATCCTGCAAATTTTGTTTAAATTCCGCATAGTCCTCAATTTCCCTGATTGATGGATTATAAGGCAAATCTCTTCTCGCATATTTCATTATTTTGTTGTTCGAAGGATCGATTTGAATAATTTCCAAACCAACGTTTGGTGATACAGATATACCTACTGTAACTTTGGTATCCGGTTTAAATTTTGATAAAAAGTTATTCATTTACTAATTCCAATATTCCAAATTCTTAACACTAGATTTTAATAAACCTATACAATTATAGTATAGTATAATTATTAAGGCAACAAAAAATCAAAAACCATCCAAAAGGTGTATATGAAAAATCAAAAAACCAACAATTATATTTACGGAAAAAACGCTGTTACCGAGGCATTGTTAAAAAATCCTTCCAGAATTAACAAAATCTTGATTTCAAAAAATGTATCGACCGAGGCCAAAGTTAATGAAATTATTGACCTTGCCAAACAACATTCCGTGGTTTTTCAAATTGTGCCCAAAGAACGTTTTTCGCAATACGGTAACTCGCCTAATCAAGGTGTTATTGCATTTGTATCACCGGTTTCATATACGGATTTGTACGAGTTTTTAAATACGCCGAAAGAAGGTTATTCGAGGGTAATAATTCTTGACGGAGTGGAAGACCCGCATAATCTGGGGGCAATAATAAGAACAGCGGCATGCGCCGGTTATGATGCGGTGATAATTCCGTCAAGAAGAAATGCTCAAGTGAATGCAACCGTAGAAAAAACATCGGCAGGGGCTGTAAACCATATTCCCATTATTCAGGTTAATAGCCTTTCAAATACAATTGATAAACTAAAAGATAACGACTATTGGATAATTGCGGCGGATGCACATGGAAAAGATAATTATTTTGACATTAACTATACCGATATGAATTTCGCCCTTATAATGGGTGGTGAAGAAACCGGTGTATCCCAAAATAATATGAAAAAATCAGACTTTGTTGTAAAAATTCCAATGTTAAGAAATTTTAACTCGCTTAATGTTTCTAATGCGGCATGCGCAATTATATATGAATCATTAAGACAGGATATGTGTGCTTCCCGTAAATAACGTCATCGCCCCCAAAAAATAAAAATTCCTTTACAAAAATTACAAAAAATATAATTCAACAGAATTATTTACAATAGATATTAAACATAGTGTATAATAATATTAAATTTTAAAATAAAGGTGAAAAATGACAAATAAAATTGAAAAATTTTCATCTGAGGACTTGGATTCAGCTGAAGATAACGAGGAAATTTCAATAGATAAATTAAACGAAGAATCTGACGACGACGAAGATTTGATTATGTCGGTGGAAGAGCCAAAAACTGCCGAAAATGTTTCAACGATAAATGCCGATGATTCTGTCAAAATATACCTGCAGCAAATAGGTAAAATACCGTTGTTAACCGCTGAACAGGAGCTTGAAGTTGCAAAAAAAATTAAAGAATCAAACGATGACAAGGCAAAAGAAGTTCTTGTCAATGCAAATTTACGGCTTGTCGTAAGTATTGCAAAAAAATACATAGGCCGTGGACTTTCCTTTCTGGACTTGATACAGGAGGGAAACATGGGACTGATGAAAGCAGCCGAAAAATTTGACTACGCAAAAGGATATAAATTTTCTACCTATGCAACATGGTGGATTCAACAATCAATAACAAGAGCAATTGCAGACAAATCAAGAATTATCAGACTTCCCGTTCACATGATTGAAACCCTCAGTAAAATCAAAAAAGTGACTGTGGATTTGACAACGGAAACAGGCAAGGCTCCGTCAAAAGAAGAAATAGCCTACAAAGTCGGGATTCCCGTAAGTAAACTGACAAGCCTGATAAAAGCAGCTCAGTCAACAATCAGTATAGAAACACCTGCAACAGCAAAAGATGAATCTTCTAAACTGGGCGATTTTATTGTTGATGAATCAACAGTTTCCCCTGACACAAGAGTGTCGCAGGAAAACTTGTTTGAAGACATACAAAAAATGCTTAACCAGCTAAGCCCCAAAGAACGCGATGTATTAATTATGCGCTACGGGCTGAATGATGACGGAAACAGAAAAACACTCGAAGAAATCGGTTCCAGATACGGTGTTTCCAGAGAACGTATCAGACAAATCGAAAACCGTGCAATAAGCAAGCTCAAAAAGCTGTGCAAAAATAATAATCTCACTATCGGCCTTAAAAATTATTTTAATTAATATTATTTATTATCCATATTACTTATTCCTTTTTATTGTTTGATGTAAAATTAACATAAGAATAAAAAGAAACGGAGAATAATATGGAAGCTAATAATGAAATTAGAGTCAGAATCGCTCCTTCACCGAGCGGAAATTTGCATATAGGTACTGCGAGAACAGCTTTATTCAACTACCTTTTTGCAAAAAAAAATCATGGTAAATATGTTTTAAGAATAGAAGATACTGATCTTGAGCGTTCTTCTCAAGCATATATTGATAATATTTATGACAGTTTAAAAGCATTAGGCTTAAACTGGGACGAAGGTCCGGATGTAGGCGGCCCTTACGGTCCTTATCAGCAGTCGGAAAGATTCGATATTTATCCGAAATATGCTCAAAAACTTATTGATATGGGATACGCTTACGAATGCTTCTGTACTCAGGAAGAATTGGACGCAGAAAAAGAAGAATCAATAAAAAATAAAAAGCCGCACAAATATTCAGGCAAATGCCGCAATTTGAGTGAAGCAGAAAAAGAAAAATTAAGAGCCGAAGGCAGAAAACCCTCTATCCGCTTCCATGTTCCCGAAGGCGAAACCTCTTACGACGACATGGTTAAAGGTCATTTGCATTTTGACAACTCTTTAATCGGTGACTTCGTAATTATGAAATCAAACGGAACACCGACATACAATTTTGCGGTTGTAATCGATGATATGGAGATGAAAATTTCTCATATCATCAGAGGTGAAGACCACATCTCTAACACAGCAAAACAAATCATGATTTACAATGCACTCGGAGCGGAAGTTCCTAAATTCGGACACCTCGGTATGATTCTTGCTCCCGACAGAAGCAAATTATCAAAAAGACACGGCGCAACTGCGGTTTCGGAATTCGTTGAAAAAGGTTATTTAACGGAAGCTCTCGTTAACTTTGTTGCACTTCTGGGCTGGTCACCTTCTGACGGACATGAAATCAAAACTCTTGATGAAATTGCTGCTGATTTCAGAATTAACGAAGTTTCTTCCTCTAACTCAATTTTTGAATACGACAAATTGAACTGGATGAACGGTCAGTACATAAAGAAAATGGATTTGGCAAAACTAACACAGCTTGTTAAACCTTACCTTTCCTGCTATGACCTGAGCGAATACAGCGAAAAACAACTTGAAAGAATAGTTGAAGTAACAAGAGAACCTATCACGATACTTTCCGAGCTTACTAACGATACAAAATATTTCTTCGGTAAAGATGTTGAAATAGAACCCGAGGTTCAGGAAAAAATTCTTGACGGCGAGGTCGCCAAAAAGGTTATTCCGTATGTTATTGAAAACGAACTCGACAAATGGGATTTTGAAGATGAAGAAAAACTTCACGAGCAGCTTGCCGATTTAAGAACCTACTTTAAAGAACAGCACGGTATCAAACCGAAAGAAACCATGTGGGCAATAAGAGCTGCTGTTACAGGCAGAACTCACGGCGCAGACATGGTGGCAACACTTGTTCTTCTCGGCAAAGACAGAGTAGTTCACAGAATTAAAGCAGCAGTTAAGTAATGAAAGTTCATTTACAAAACAACGGCAGCGATAATTTGATTTTATTCTTTTGCGGATGGGGAATGGATGAAAATCCGTTCTCCGTCTTAAAAAGCAGCTGTGATGTTTTGTATGTTTACGATTACGTAACCCCTGACTTTCCTGAGTTTGATTTTTCAAAATACAAAAGCGTAAAACTTTTGTCGTTTTCCTACGGGGTTTACGCCGGTGCAATAGCCAAACTGCCCGATGATTTAAAATTGGACACAAGGGTTGCAATCAACGGAACACTCATGCCGGTTGACGACAAATACGGCGTGCCTGTCAGACAATTTGAACTTACGGAGAAAATGGACTCTCAAACGGTTGTAAAATTCCGTCAAAGGCTTTTTGGCGGTGAGATGGCACAAAAGCATTTTGAGATATTCGAATCTCATCTTCCTCAAAGAAGTGCGCAAAGCTGCACGGATGAGCTGTTGGGAATGAAAAAATATGTGCCTCAAATACCCACACCTCAAAAAACTTTTGACAAAATCTATGTTGCAAAACACGACCGCTGTGTTCCGACACGCAATCAGCTTAATTTCTGGCAAAAGGTCGGTGTTAATAATATAATAGAGCTGGAAACAGGGCATTTCCCGTTTTACAATTATGAAAAGCTTGAAGATTTATTATGATTAACAAGAATCTTGTAAAATTCAGATTTCAAAAAAGTATTTCTACATACGACGACTCCGCCGTAATCCAAAAGGAAATGGCGCACTCTCTCATAGACAAAATTCTCTCAAACTGCGGCGATTCTTTTGACAAGGTATTTGAATTCGGCGCAGGAACAGGTTTCTTGTCAAAAAATATATTGAATAAAATTACCTTCAAAGAGTATTACGCTAACGACATTATAGAGGAATCGGAGTTTTGCATAAAAAATATTATAGATAACGTGAACTTTGTTGCGGGTGACATAGAAAAAATCGAGTTGAATAACAATTTTGATTTAATTGTTGCAAATGCCGTTATGCAATGGATTACGGACATTGATGAACTGTTGATTAAAATCAGAAAAAATCTTAATGACGACGGATATTTTGCGTTTACGACTTTTGGCGAGCAAAATTACAAAGAAATAAAAGAAACCACCGGAGTGGGCTTAAATTATTTAAAATCAGAAACGTTAAAAGAAAAGTGTGAATCAGATTTTGAAATTTTGTGCTTTGAAGAAAATATGCAGACCCTGTATTTTAATACTCCGCTTGAGGTTTTAAAACATATAAAATATTCCGGCACAAACGGTCTTAAATCTTTAAATTGGAGCGTTAAAAAATTAAAAGAGTTCGATAAATATTACAGGGAAAGTTTTGGCATAAACAGTAAAGTAACATTGACATACAACCCTGTTTATATGATTTTAAAAGCTAAGTAATTGAAATAAGAAATCGGAAAGTTTATGGAATTATTGTTAAACCCTGTTATTGTGTCTGTAGTTGTGTTATGCGTGCTTTGCGTGTGCAGGATAAACGTTTTGCTTGCAATCATTTTTTCCGCAATTGCCGCCGGAATTTGTGCTCATATGAGTTTATCAGAAGTTATGCATGTTTTTATATCAGGCATGGGCGACAACTCCGAAACCGCTTTAAGCTATATTTTGCTCGGGGCTTTTGCAGCAGCGATGACGCACACGGGGCTGGCTCCGATACTTGCTAAAAAAATAGCCAATATTATTTGCGGAAGGGCATTTTTGCTGATTTTAATCATTACGGTTATGGCAATACTGTCACAAAACCTTATCCCCGTGCATATTGCCTTTATACCTATATTAATCCCGCCTTTGCTGCATGTTATGAACAAACTTAAAATAGACAGAAGAGCGGTCGCATGTGCGCTTGCGTTCGGTTTAAAAGCTCCTTATATTACGATTCCTGCGGGTTTTGGCTTGATATTTCAGGGGCTTATTGCGGACAATTTAACCCAGAACGGTATGCAGGTTGCCGTTGGCGAGGTATGGAAAGCCAACTGGTTTTTGGGTCTGGCAATGTTTTGCGGGCTTTTGTACGCTTTGTTTATTTCTTACAGAAAGCCAAGAGAATACAAGGATGTGGAAATCGCAACGGATTCCGTTATGGCGGAAAACACGGAGAGTTTAAAATTTAACAAAAACCACTATCTTACTTTGCTTGCCGCTTTTGCAACTTTAGGGGTGCAGTTATGGACAAACTCTCTGCCTTTAGGGGCGCTTGTGGGGTTGTCGGTAATTTTCGGCACCGGAGCAATTGACCACAAAAAAATGGATAAGCTTATGAATGAGGGCATAGGGCTTATGGGCTATGTCGCTTTTGTAATGCTTGTTGCAGCAGGGTTTTCTATGGTTTTAAAACAAACCGGCGGAGTTGAAACACTTGTACACGGCGCAGCTGCAGTAATGTGCGGAAGCAAAATGCTTGCGGCAACGATAATGCTTGCCATAGGGCTTTTTATCACAATGGGGATAGGCACCTCTTTCGGTACAATCCCTATTCTGGCGGTATTGTTTGTACCAATCTGCGCAAAAATGGGGTTCAGTGTTCCAGCAACGATTATTATCATGTCGGCTGCGGCTGCTTTGGGCGATGCGGGTTCTCCGGCTTCCGACACAACACTGGGGCCGACTGCTGGGTTAAACGCTGACGGGCAGCACAATCATATCTTAGACACCTGCATTCCGACATTTGTACACTACAACGTACCGCTGATTATCTTTGCGGTACTTGCAGTGTTTATATTCTAATGGATGCAAACAAATTTTTTATTTACCAGATATAAGGTATGCATTCTTCTGCGTCAACCATTTCAGGCATGCCATCTACATCATAAGTTCTGGCAAATTTTTGTACTTCCTGTTCTCCGTCTGAGTAACGGAAACTTTTTTGGGTATGGCTTGCTTTTGCCTGAAGGTTTTTGTCAAACAAAACATAAGTGTCCTCGACCGCTCTTTCACCGTTATGACTATCTATAAACTGATAGTGAGCAATATACTCGCCTTCGTTATTTTTTGAAGGTTTTATTGCAATGCGTTCAATAGGATCATCCGGAGTTTGTTTGGCAATTTCTGCAGATGCCGATACAAGCATGTGAGTTTTTTTATCATATTTTAAATTGTAACGGATACCGTCATTATCATAAGAAATCATACTAAATTTTGCATTGGAACTTGCATCAAAGTTATCCGGACGAATTGCCTTGTCATTTAACGCTTTTGCAAAATCCATTTCATCACCGAAGAAACCGATTTGTTTGTCTTTTGCATTCCAGAAAAATTTGTCTAATACTGATTCATCATTTTGATTTTCTTTAACGCTTGTACCAAAAAGATTTGTGATACCATTTTCATAATCTTCTCTCAAAAGTCCGAAATTATTGCAAATGCTTTCGTCCTTACCTCTAAAAGAAACAGTATCTTTTGTCGGAGCTTTTGATTCAACCGGATTGGTTGCTATTGTGTCAGGCTGTGTTGCATGTACAAAATTTAATGCTTTGGGAGAGAATGTTGAAACATTAAGAATTTTCATAAAAACTTCTTTCTTTTTTGATACAGTATTCTAAGCATGATTGTATACTATTTTAGAAATATTACAAGCATAATAGTAAAGAAATTAAAAAATGTTAAGAAAAATTTTTTATTATTAAAACAACAAATAGAAAAAACACCGGCAATGAAAGCCGGTGCCTATAATCAAGTTAAAAATCGTATATTTAAATAAATTACGGTTTCAATCTGTCCATTAATCTCGGGAACGGAATTGTTTCTCTTACGTGGTGCAAACCGCAAATCCAAGCAACAGTTCTTTCAATACCCAGCCCGAATCCGGCGTGTTTGCAGCTTCCGTATCTTCTTACATCAAGATACCAGTTGAATACTTCTTCCGGCAAGCCCTGTTCTTTAATTTTGGCTTTCAATTTTTCAATATCTTCTTCTCTTTGACCGCCGCCGATGATTTCGCCGTAGCCTTCAGGAGCAATCATATCAACACAGGCTGCTTTGTCGCCTTCCTGTTTCATATAGAAGGCTTTGATAGCCATAGGATAGTGGTGAATCATAACAGGTTTGTCAAATTCTTCCGAAATCAAAGTTTCTTCATCTCCACCAAAATCAGCACCCCATTGCGTATCGTTGCCTTTTTTCTTAAGAATTTCGATTGCTTCGTCATAAGAAATTCTCGGGAACGGACGTTTGATGTTTTCGAGTTTTGAAATATCCCTTTCAAGAACCTCCAAATCAGCTCTGTTATGTTTTACAACCTCTTGAACAATATATTCAACAAACTCTTCCGCCAAATCCATATCATCATAAATATCAAAAAAAGCGACTTCCGGCTCAACCATCCAGAATTCCGTTAAGTGGCGTCTTGTTTTGGATTTTTCAGCACGGAATGTGGGGCCGAAGCAATAAGCCTTACCAACAGCCATAGCAGCTGCTTCCATATACAATTGTCCGCTTTGTGTAAGGTATGCATTTTCGTCAAAGTAATCTACCTTGAACAGGTTTGTTGTACCTTCGCAGGCATTAGGGGTAAAAATAGGAGCGTCAACAAGAGTAAAGCCTTTGTTATCAAAGAAATCACGTACTGATTTAATAATTCTGTGGCGGACTCTTAAAATAGCTTTTTGTCTTAAAGAACGCAGCCACAAATGTCTGTGTTCCATCAAAAAGTGTGTGCCGTGTTCCTTCGGTGTAATCGGGTAGTCAATGGATTCACCTATAACTTTAACATCCGTTGCATCAATTTCATAACCGATTTTCGAGCGTTCATGTTTTTTGACTGTACCTGTTACTTCAACACTGGATTCCTGTGTAATTTTATCGGAAAGTTCAAAAACCTCATCAGATACATTGCCCTTAAAAACAACTGCCTGAATCTCACCCGTACCGTCACGCAGCTGCAAAAAATGCAGTTTGCCGCTTGAACGCTTGTTATAAAGCCAGGCCTGCAGTGTTATTGTTTGTCCTTCGTACTTTGCAATGTCTTCGATGTAGATTTTCATATAACTTCCTCTCAAATTCTAAAAGATTTTTTCATATTATAACATTAACTCTAAAATTGGTTGCATGTTATTTTATTTGTCAATTGTCTTGAGCACAATATTGCAGAAATGATTTTAATTAATAATAAATACGGCTTGCAACGTATGCCATTATAATCAGAGAAGTATTATGTGCTAAATTCGTGGGTTTAGCTCATCAAAAAATGTTTGCAGCCGCATGGTAAACTTTAGCCTACATTTAACCACTCTCCTGCCGGAGAGGGTGTAACGGTAGACTGAAATCACCCTACATACTCTAATTTTGTTGATGGCGCAACGGCAGACTAAAGTCTGCCATACGATACTGCGATACTTAATTGATATGGTCTACTCATCAATTACGTTTTTATGGGTACACTTCAACATTACCCGACATAAGGGCTGAATTTGCGTTGCTGCCCATTTAAAATAATGAAATTAATTATTCCCCAAGAACATTGTTTTTATCTAAATAATTTAAAATCCACTTTTCAAGCTCCCATGTCGGCTTTGTTTTATTGGTTTCACATGTTTGCTTGAACAACTGCCAGAGCTCTTCATTGAACATAAAAGCAACTTTACGGGTTTTGTTTGTTTTTATGTTTTAGTCATCTAACACCATCAACTACACTTCAACAAAAAGTTTTCTTCCGACTATATTGGGTTTTCCGTTATAATACCCCGCAAAATAGCCGCCCCTTACAGGCTGATTTTTTCCGTAAAAATTTGATGATACCGCAGAGTTTTGCATAAAAGGATTATTGGTCGCTTGAGCAGCAAACGGATTTGTTGACGCGGGGCGAACGGTACTAACGGCCGTTGTCTGGCGGGGAGTCAATGTCTGGGAAATTAAACCTAATAGATTTTGTATCATAACAGTCCTTTCTCACACCTAATTTATTAACAACAAATATATACGGATTTTTTAGGGGTTGTCATGATTATTATAATACATTATTAAATTTTGTTAAGACGTGTTTTTGAAAAATCACCCGAAATGCGTATGCACATGCCGCCTAAAAGTGAGAAAATATTTACGGCACAGGAGAAATTTGATTATGAAAAAATGCCCTTTTAACAACGATGCCTGCACACCTGATTGCGCTTTATTTATTGCACCGGCAGATATAAATGAGTTTGTTTCTAACAGACTTACGAGTATCGGGGTCTTTGACAGAGATAACGGCATGTGCTCTTTTAAACATAAAGCACTGGCAAAAAGCAGAGAAGTCTTTGAAAAAAGCCAGCAAAATAAATTCTAAAACTCTGGATTTATTATAAAAAACTATTATACTCTATATAAATATGTTCGAGAAAAATTCGTGATAAGGAGCCAAGCGACGTGAACGAATTTTTTGAGTGACACATTGAAAAGGTGAGCAGGTGCTGGCTGCGGTCAGCCGGCAGCAACTGCGACACTAGATTAGTTAAACAATGAAAGCATAACATGAGCGATTTAAGCCTCGGCCAGTTTCTAAAAAATGTGTTCGACTACAGCACAGGAAAACCCGTCCAGCAGCAGCCCGGGAAAGTTGCTAACGAGAATTTTCAGCGCGCACAACAAGAAGCCATGAAAATGGTTCAACAAACCGCTCAAAATATTACCCAAAACCTCGTCCAGCAGCAAAATATTCTCCAAACACAAATGATGCTTAAAGAATTAACCCTCACGCAGCAATCGTGGCTTATGCGGCATCTGTTTGATTTTCCCGAAAATATTGCTCAACTTCTGGAAACAGTTGTCACCGACGGAAAAAAGGTCTCCGCTCAGGAACTTATGGCTCTGATGAATAAAGAACTCGACCTGTCAAAACTCCTTGTTCTGCTGCAAACAAACGGGAAAACCGCGCTTGAAAAAATAGCTAAAATGATTGCGACAATGAATCAGTCTGGAATCTATAACACTCAGCAGCTAAAAGAAATATCAGCTTTGATAAATGCCTGCATCCCGGCAAATGACGCTTCGCAGGCGCAAATTTTAAAAAGTTTTATGATAATGTATCTGCCCTGGCTTCCGCTTAATGAAAGCACTGGCTTCAACTTCGGTGCAATGGCCGACGATAACGGCCAGAAATCTTCCGCCGAAGACACAATAACTATTTATATAACAACAAAAAACTACGGCATAGTTAAAATCTTTTTGTATAAGGAAAACGACGGCTATGACATGGACGTAAACTGCAGTGAGGATTTTCCTAAAGAAAAATTCAATGAATCCGTTAAAGCTGATACCAAGTTTGTACTCAAAAACCCACCAACCTATACTGTTAGAAAAAATACAGATGAAGAGCAAAAGAAGAGTGAAACCGATGTCAGCTTCTCCAAAAATTCAAAGGTCACACCACAGCTCTTGATAATTATTCATGCGATTATAAAACTTGTTGCAGATATTGACGCTCAGGGAACGCTTGTTGAAAAACGCAAAGAAGAATTATAAAAGCAAAAAGATGATTTTTACTCTTCTGTTTTGTTATCAACGATTGAATAAAAATATTTATACCCGTCGTTGTAGGCCTTCACAATGCTTTTAGCAAATCTTTTTCCGTTTGACCAGTATGCCATGTGAGAAGAAAAAATATTAGTACGGCATTTTACTCCGGTAGCATCATACAAAAATCCGCCGTTTGGAGTTATATCACCCAGACTTTGCGAATATTGCAAATCGTTTAAAGTCGGTTTTCCGGCAAGAGGCATACCTATAAAATCGTTTTCATAATTTACTACGAGAAAGAAAACGTTATTTTCAACAAGATATTTCATTGCAAGCTGCATCAGCTGGTTGCTGGAGGAGCCTTCTTTAGGCGCTGAAGAATCAAATATGGTTAATGGTGCTCCAAAAACGACAATACCCTTTAGTGCACCCTGCGGAGAGCAGTATTTGTCAGTATATGTATCCAGGTTAGGAAATTCACGCTTCAAAAAAGATATGTCAGGATTTGCGACAAACTCGTCGTTATCCGTATAAAAAACCAGTTTGCTTTCTTTTAGAGCGTCCAGACATGTTGGTTTAAATTTATGTTTTTTGACTGTTTGTGCAAAATATCTATTCATATAAGAATCATCATCAGCCGCATTTTTAATTTCGTTTAAATCAATTATAGGCATTTTTTGTGTAAGATATTCCGAAGCCAGCAGGCTGCCTGCACTGTAGCCGTATAAAATAACCTCATTACCTTTTGAGTATTCCTCTTTAACAACTTTAAGCAAATCATTCAAAAGCGGTGTGTAATTAACGGGTTTGCTTATCCATATTGCGTCATGCAGCAGGTGCGACAAAGTTTCTCTGCCGAATCTTGAAATAAAAGAGCCTACATTTTTCACATAAGCAAGAGCTTTATCCAATATTTTCTGGTTTTCTTCCGTCTGGTCGGCCCAGAAGAATATTATTTCTTTTTCGCCTATTTTTTTGTTGCCGTTATCTAACAGATTTTTATACATAAAAGGGTCATTTTGAAATTGTTTAACCATGTCATCGTGTACATTGCGCACAGAATTGTTAAAAGCATCTCTGGTTTCGTAAGCACCGTGGATATAAATAATGTCTATCGGTTTTGCATCGGCAGCTATAGGCAATTCGTCTTTAGCAGTCGCAAAAGAGCAGTTGAACAAGGATAAAAAAACTGCCAACAGTAAAATTTTACTTAAATATTTCATACTCCGACCCCCTGATTATTTTAATATGCCTTATAGATTATTTATGCAAGTTATAGGAGCTCTTTACAAACACCTTCAATTTCATATTTTTTCAACAAGTAATTGTAATATGAAGAATAAAGCATATATCTTGAATTTCCATTTTTTATAGTGCGCATTTCTTGTTTGCCATTTGGATCTTTCATTGCTTCAACGAATTCTTCTAATTGTTTTGTATCAAAGTTACACTCTTTTAATGTCTTCCAAGATGTTTTTTCACTTCCCATTAAACCGGTATTAATCAATTCTTTATACACACATTTGCCATTTTGCCAGCCCCATATTTGATAAAACATATAACCATCTAAAGCTGACTGTTGAAACTTTTGACACTTTTCCATCTTTTCAAGTAACTTGTTTGAAAAAGGAGAGCCGGTAACTTCTTTGCCGTTAATCATTACAGAAGAAGAGGAAGAGGAACTTCCCATCATAGTAAGCTTTTCTACAGGCTTCATTTTAGGAAGCTTAGATATTTCAGTGGGATTGTTCTTTCCTGAAAACATAATTAGAACAACTACTAATAAGATAACTGCAATAGCTGCCATTACTGTTTTATTCATCTTCAACACCTCTCTATTTTTAATAATGTAAGATTTCTTTCAACAAAGCTTTTTAAAAAAGATTATTTTATATAAGGTTTTACGTATTCAAGGATTTTTTCGACAGCTTCTTCTGGTTTAACCTTGAATACTTCGCCTTTTTCTCTTACCTTAAATTCGACAAAACCTTCGTTAATTGTTTTTCCGACGGTGATTCTGAACGGAAAACCGATTAAATCAGCATCTTTGAATTTTACACCGGCTCTTTCATCTCTGTCATCAAGCACAGCTTCCACTTTTGCAGCAAGAAGTTTTTCATAGATTTCATCAGCAACCTTCATCTGCAATTCGTCCTGAATATTTACAGGCACAATATCAACATGATAAGGCGCAATCGCAATAGGCCATTTAATGCCCCATTCATCATGGTGGCGTTCAACCGCAGCGGCCGCAGTTCTTGAAATACCTATGCCGTAACAACCCATTATAAAAGGCTGTGTTTTGCCGTTTTCATCGAGATATACAGCGTTCATTGCTTTGGAATATTTTGTTCCGAGTTGGAAGATATTACCCACTTCAATCCCTTTAGTTACATAAAGAGGCTCACCGCAATCAGGACATTTTTCACCCGCTTCAACAAGTCTGATATCGGCAAATACCGGTGTATTCAAATCAGACCAGTTAACACCGGTAAAGTGTTTGTCTGTTTCGTTTGCACCTATGACAAAGTTCTTCATTTCTTGAGCCGTTAAATCAGCAACAACCGTAATTTTTTCGCCCTCATATTCTTCAGGAATTTTTACCTGTTCAATATCTTTCGGCCCGACAAAGCCCTTGCTTGCGCCAAAAATTGCCTCAAGCTCAGCAGGTGCAGCGCTTCTGATTTCGTTTGCGCCTACAGCGTTCATAACTTTTGTTTCTTCAAAAGTCTTATCTGCTCTGATTAAAGCCATAACGATTCTGTTATCCGCAACATAAATCATAGATTTTAGAATAACCGTTGAGGGGATTTTTAAAAATGCTGCAAGTTCTTCGATAGTAGTTGTATTCGGGGTATCAACTTTTTTAAATTCATTAAAACCGAATTTTGCCCCGTCAACTTCTGCAGCCTCAAGCACTGAAACTGCGTGGTTTGCGTTAGCTGCATAGCCGCAGTTTTTGTTTTTACAGAAGAATACGTCGTTTTCGCCCGCGTTGTTTTCGTTGTCGTCAATTAAAACCATATATTCATGCGATACAGCACCGCCGATTGCTCCGGAATCGGATTGTACAGCTTTGGTTTCCAAACCGCAGCGCTCAAAAATTTTGTAATAGGCTTTTGCCATATCAGCGTACGATTTTTCAAGTCCTTCCTGAGAAGAATCAAAGCTGTATGCGTCTTTCATAATAAATTCACGTCCTCTTAAAAGACCGTAGCGCGGACGAACCTCATCGCGAAATTTAGACTGGATTTGATACAGGTTAACAGGCAGCTGTTTGTAGGATTTTATCCCTTCTCTTGCAACAGCTGTTATAACCTCTTCGTGTGTAGGTCCAAGACACATGCCGCGTCCGTGGCGGTCTTTAAGACGCATGAGTTCTTTGCCGTAAACGTTCCATCTGCCTGATTCCTGCCAGAGTTCTTCCGGCTGAACAAACGGCATCAGCATTTCTTGAGCACCTGCAGCATCCATTTCTTCTCTTACAATGTTTTCAACTTTTTTTAAAACTCGCCACATCAAAGGCATATAGTTATAAACGCCTTGAGCCAGTTTTCTTATATATCCTGCTCTGACAAGCAGTTTGTGGCTTATAACCTCGGCGTCCGAGGGGAATTCTCTAAGTGTTTGTACAAACAATTTCGACATTTTCATAATATGTAAACCCTTTTTATATTACATTTTCTTTAATGTTACCACAAAAGTCTTGATAATATTTTTTCAGCAGTCTAAAATTTAACTACTAAGCAAATTTGACAGAAGGGAATGACCAAAAATGAAAAAAGATATTCATCCGGAATATAAAAAAATGAAAATCAAATGCGTTTGCGGCAACGAAATCGAAACAGGTTCCGTTGAAGAAAACATCACCGTTGAAATCTGCAACAAATGCCATCCGTTCTATACAGGCAACCAGAAAATCATGGATACTGAAGGCAGAGTTGAAAGATTCAAAAAAAGATACGAACAAAAATAGTTCCGGTTATCTTAAAAAATTCAAAAAAGAGGGTTTTAATTTCAAAACCTTCTTTTTTGTTTGTTACGAAAAATTAATAATTAATTTTTTCAATAGCAATTTGGGACGACAGGCGGACTTTATAGATACATAAGGTGTAAGTAGGAAAGGAATGGACAATGGCAATTAACCCCGAAAATGTCAGAAATATAACAATAGATGCAATCTCATCACTAAAAGGCAAAGCTCTTGGCGGTGTTTCAAAAGAAAGTGCTCAAAACGCAATATCGGAAGCTGTAAACAAAGCGGTAAGATTGGGCGAAGAAGCAGTCGGCAGAGTCCAGCAGGAAATGCAGGCTCTAAGAGGTAAAACAGCACAGGAAATTGCTGATATTACATCTCAAAAAGATGCTTTTGTATTGCAGGCAAGACAAGATGCCGCAAAACAGGTAGAGCAAGCACAGCAAAAAGCTGCCGAAGCTGTAAAACAGGTAGAGCAGGCACAGCAAAAAGCTGCCGAAGCCGTAAAACAGGCTAAAGCTACCAAAAGTGCGGAAAAAATTCTTCCAAACGGTCATAAAGAAGTCCGTTCCGTCAACAAAAACGGCGCAGTTATGGTAAAAGAATATAACGAAGCAGGTCAGCTTTTAAGAGCAAACGTAACAACACTTGACGGTTCTATCAGACGTACTTCATACAACCCTGTTACAGGCGAACCTTTAAAAACCTTCACTAATACATCCGGAAAAGATATGTTGATTGAATATAAGGCATACGGACAACACAAGGTTTCTCAGGTAAATAACAAAAAAGTAAAACCGCAAAAACCAACCCTTGTATCACAGACAAGACCGGAATACGTAAAATCTCAATGGTCGGGTGAAAACGGTCAGACTTTTGACAGAATATATTCCGACGGTTCAAAAGAAACAATCAAAAGATTTACAAGTGATAGTAACCGTCAACCTGTTAGAACCGAGCTTGAAAGATTCGACGCAAACGGCAACAGAGTTTATGACAAAATTGACTGGCTGGACTCTAAAAGCACACGTGAACATATATACAAAGAAAATAAAATAATCGCCAAAGAAAACTGCAATGAAAAAGGTTATGAGTACGTAACATATAATGAAACGGTATATGACCCAAATACAAACAGCCGTGTGGTTGTTAAAGCCAAATTAACAAAGGATGGTGCAACAACAACATACAAAGCTCTAAAAGATGAGTTTGGTTTCTATACCGGAACTTATCAGGCCAAGACCGTTTATCCCAAAGGCTCAGGTAAAAAGCCTGAAATATCGGAAGTTTCGCAAAACAACATACCTTATGTATATTAAACAGTAATTATAAAAATAAAAAAGCACTGTGTATTGCTACGGTGCTTTTTATTTTGCATTATCTTTGTTCGTTTTTTTGTCAATCTCCGAAATAACCAATCCGACCAATGTCAGGACGGTACCGAGGATTAAAAAAGTTGTTACCGGTTCTTTTAAAATCAAAGTTGCCGATACAATCGTTATAAAGGGGATTAAATAAATATACGCACTTGATTTAATGGTTCCGAGGATTTTTATGGACTCCGACCAGGAGGCAAAACACATTGCAGAAGCGCAGCAGCCTAAAAATATTAAATTTAGCGTATTAACGGGATTTAAAAATCTTGTTGCCCCCAAATGGCAATCCGAAAAAAACAAAAAAGGAATCATAAAAACAATTCCGTACAAAAATGTCCTTTTTGTAATATAAAACGTGGAAAAACCGCAATTTGTAAGCTTTTTTATCAAAACAGAATACAAAGACCACGTTAATGCGGCAATAATTGCCAACGCATCACCAAGCGGATTCAAGTGTATGCTTATACCGTTAAACATAATAAAAGAAATCCCAGCAATGGACAGAACAAAGCCTATCAAAAAGTTTACGCTTATTTTTTCTCTGTCTTTATAGAAAAGATAAACGATAATTGCCGTAAACAAAGGCGAGATGCAGCCTATTACCCCCACATTAGCCGCCAGAGTATATGTTAAAGCGGTGTTTTCAAGAAGATAATAAAGACAAATACCCGTTAACCCTGCCAGAGCAAACAAAAGCTCATGTTTTTTTGTGGTCTTTTTTTGTTCTTTCGGGCACATAAGCCACAGAATACAAATTGCGAGTACAAATCTAATAAACAATATTTCAACGGGGTGAAATTCTTTTAACAAAATTTTTGTGGAAATAAAAGTTGTGCCCCAGATAAAAGATGTAAAAAGCGCTAAAATATGTCCGACAATCTGATTGTTTTTATCCATAATTTAATCACTATCCCTATCCATAAACATATTAGCATAAAACGTATTAATTTTGCCCGCTGATAATAACTATTTGCTGTTTTGCAGTAATAGTTTTTCCAGTATTTGCTCTAATTTCGTGTCTATGATTTTTAAAACCTCCTTGTCCAGCCCCATTTGTTCATAAATGTAGCGTATTATAGCAATTCTTCTCGGCGTTGTTGCATTGTCTTCAATTTCCTCCATCAAATTTTGAGCTTTTAAATCACAAATTTTAAAGCTTGCCTGTCCCTTGTCTCTAAACCCCAGGGCTACTTTGTAGTTTATTATTTCGTACAATTGACCTTTGTATCCCACAATCTCCGGCATTACAGAGTTGTAATTGCGAATATTGACAACGGCTTTATCGTTATTTTCTTTTATCGCCTTTAACATTTCCCGCATAGTGACGGCATGTCTTTTATACCAGTTGGGAGAACCCGGTAAAATATCTGCATTGCTAAAGCCTTCGGGCATAAACGTTTTTATCAACTCATTAAACTTATCCTGTTTATTGTCGAAATAAGAGTGATACAAAAAATGAGTGTTTGTGTCTTTGTTGAACAAATACATAACGGAACAGTCGTACACTGACGATGTGGAAATAGGATTGTCCGCACTTGATTTAAGAAAACTATCCGACCAGCCTTCAGTATTTGTTGATAACCCTTTTTCTTTTAATTTTGCAAGTTTGGATGATTCAAATTGTTCTTCAAAATTTTCCAAAGGGATAGAATTTTTACACTCGGTGCCGAATTCTCCGCCGCGTACTTTTTTTATTTCCGTTATTCCTACAGCCGGATTGGGTCGGCTTTTTACAAAAATATCGGTCAGTAATTTTGGTGCCTTAAATCTTATACCGAAGCTTGGCGCGCTGTTGTGTTGAGCTTTTTGTGTATAAAAACTATGATTGTTATATTTTGCTGTGATTTTCATTATATAGGAATCAAAACCTCTAAAAAAAATTTTTGTCAGTGTATGAACGTATTAATTTTTGATACTATCACATTTTACTTTGAAGTGTACCCTTAAAAACGTAATTGATGAGTAGGACAATTAATTAATTTATAAAAAATGTTAGATAAAAAAATAAAGATTTATGCATTCTTTGCACCCCATTCTTTGAAAAGAACTCTGTTCAAAATGATTGAGTATCATTTTGAATAGAGGCAGGCTAAGTCAAAAGCGCAGCTTTTGCGTGCCGTATAGTAATTGTGCCCCCAAGTTCACTATTAAAAGACAATGGTATATTTGTATTATCCTTGAGTTATCGTGAAGCCATTTTTCAGGCTTCGCCACAGCTCAGCCGAAAAAGAAGGCAACCTCCCGACCTGATGCTCCGTTCATACAGAAAGTAACACAAACTTAAGCTCGGCAACTCGGGCTATAAAAATTGCTTTTCTTAGATAAATTAAAGTGATTGTTATAATTACATAGCCCTCAAACAAACCTCGCTCGTAGTTGTTTGGCGGAATCGAACGGGGCTTTGCCCCATGCGCAGGCGGACGTTACTCCGCCGGAGCGTTCGTATTCCAAGACTCGTTTCTTAATTGTTATACGGCACGCAGATACTTCGTATCTGGCTTAGCCTGCCTCTATGTAAAACGTGCCACTGGCACCTTTTACACAGAGTTCTTACAAAGGTCGGCTATGATCTACATACATAAATAATAATGTTTTTATTTTAAATACGTCCTACTGATTGATTACGTTTTT
This sequence comes from Candidatus Gastranaerophilales bacterium, assembly GCA_944322935.1. Taxonomy (GTDB): domain Bacteria; phylum Cyanobacteriota; class Vampirovibrionia; order Gastranaerophilales; family Gastranaerophilaceae; genus Limenecus. Next base: position 29,910 of record CALUQO010000021.1, read on the forward strand.
TGGGGGACAGATCATACCTGCCGAATACTTTTATATTAAGTCTTTATTAAAATATCCGACTATAAATTTTAATTTTTTTATTGCTTCATCATATGTAAAAGTAATTGTATCCAAAAATCTGTGGTCGAAAAACTCTATTGTCTCAGACTGTTTGTCCGCTTTTATTACTGTGTAGCAATGGTTGTCGCTTAATCCTTTATGAAACCCGATTGCAGTTCCTGTGACAAAGCTGTTATCCGGTTGTTGTGCGATTTTATCAAAAATCTCAATACTTTCTTTTTGTTTGGATTTTAAACTTGTTCTAAAACTGCTTTCGTTTAAAATCATTGGTTTTTTGCCGGTAAACAGCTCAAGAAAGTTTGACGGTTTATTGAATTCAAATTTTTCATTGCAATCCGGAAATCTGCAAATCCAAGGTTTTTTGGACGGGAATTGTGTTAAAAGTTTGTTCATTGCAACTTCTATTGCTTTTATAACAGGATTGTGAGGCTGGGTTAATGGCATAGGGTTCATATATTTATCCAGATATACAAGGTCATCCGTCTCCTTTTGGCTCACAAAAAAATCCTTTGCTTTCCCGTTTATATTGTTAAATTTTATACAATACCCGTCTTTGGTGTGAGCAATATTTTCCGCAAGAAATTTTCTGCCGTTGCTGCTTCTGGCCAGTGCACTGACCGACGAAACAAGATAACAGTCTTGAAAATACTGGATTGCTGTTTTTAAGTTGTTTATTTCTGTACTTGTTATAGGTTTCATACCTGCTATAAAACCGGTAAACAATAAAATTTGCCGTTATAAATTAAAAAACATTGTAAAATATGCATTTTGACAATACTTTGTTATTCATTATAAGTATTTGTTATTTTTCAATAAAGATTTAAAATAAATACAAAACAGATTTATGCTAAAGGGTAGAAAAAATGTCTAAAAAAGTTTTAATTATTTCCACAAGTTTAAGAAACAACAGCAACTCTGAAATTCTTGCAAAAGAATTTGCAAAAGGTGCCGAACAGGCCGGCCATGAGGTAGAATTTGTTACTTTAAAAGATAAAGAAATAAAATTCTGCAAGGGCTGTCTGGCTTGTCAAAAAACAGGCAGCTGTGTAATAAAAGACGATGCAATTGCGATTACCGAAAAAATAAAAAATTCAGACGTTATTGTATGGGCAACGCCTGTTTATTATTACGAGATGAGCGGTCAAATGAAAACACTGATAGACAGAGCAAATTCACTGTTTACAGCTGATTACAAATTTAAAGAAGTCTATTTGATTACAACGGCGGCCGACGATGCAAAAACTGCAGCAGAACCTGTTATTAACGGGTTAAGAGGCTGGATAGCCTGCTTTGACGGTGTAAAATTCTGCGCTTGTGTAAGCGGGGGCAATGTTACAAATGCTGCTGAAATAAATAATCAACCGCAGCTTCTGGAGCAGGCTTTTGAAACTGGTAAAAATATTTAAAAAATTTTTATTTAATAACAATAAAAATCAGCCGGTTTAATGAAAAATAATTTAACCGGCTGATTTATTAATTTTTAAAAATTATATAATTATTGTTGTTATCAAGAAAGAAAGTGTAATTGTATGATTAGTTTAAGTTCCGTATCTGCCGAAGAACAATCTTCCGGCGTAAGCTTAAGTGCTTGGGTGTCCAAACTTCAAGAGGGCAAGAAAAGCACACAACAACTGCAAACAGATTTGCTTACAAGTTCAGTAGAGCAGATTGAAAAAATGCAAGAAGATGCTCTTAAAAAAGCGGAAGAAAAACGCAATGAAGAAAACCAATCAGAACAAAAGAATGAAGAAGCCGTTAATGTATCTGTTTCTTCAGTTGATGTTTCCTCGTCTTCTGATGTTCCCGAAACAGATGTGACTTCTTCTGTTTCTGTTGAAGCGTAACAACAAAAATCTTTGTTAAAATATAACTGCTGCTGTATTTAATTCCGGCGGCAGTTATGTTTTTTAAACCCAGTTTTCTAAATCCGGAGTCTTTTTTCTCCAGTCTTTGGACACTTTTACATTGAGCTCAAGAAAAACCCTTTTATCCAACATTTTTTCAAGCTCTATCCTTGCCTGAGTTCCGATTTTTTTGAGCATTTGCCCCTTTTTGCCTATCATAATGCCTTTCTGGCTCTCGTGTTCCACATGTATAACAGCGGAAATTCTGTCTATGTCATCTTTTTCTTCATATTTTTCAATAATAACTGCAACACTGTGAGGTATTTCGTCTTTAGTGTTTAACAAAATCTTCTCTCTTATGATTTCCTGTGCAATAGAGCGCATGCTCTCATCCGTAAGGTCATCTTCATCATAGATTGGCACGCCTTGCGGAAGTTTGCGCATTATTGTAGAAATAAGCGTATCTATATTTCTTCCGGTTTGGGCAGAAATCCTCGCAGTCGGAAGATTTGTATCAAAAAGCATTTTGTATGTAAGTATATTCTGTTCTTTTTTTATCGGGTCTTTTAGTTTATCGACCTTATTAAGAACAATGATTACAGGTATATTCGTTTTTTTGAGCAGATTTTCAACAATCCATTTGTCGCCTGCACCGGCAGGTTCTGACGCATCAACAATAAACAAAATCAAATCAGCATCGGGTATAGAGCATTTTGCTTCGTCCATAAGAAATTCACCGAGTTTGTCAACAGGCTTGTGAATCCCCGGAGTATCTATAAAGACAATTTGGCCTTCTTCATTTGTGTAGATGCCTTTTATTCTTTTGCGTGTTGTTTGTGCTTTGTCTGTAGCAATAACAATTTTTTGACCTATAACCGTATTGAGCAGCGTTGATTTGCCTACATTAGGCCTGCCAATAACTGCTACAAAACCGGATTTAAAATCTTTCATAAGCTAAAATCTTTCATAAGCTAATATTTTTCATAAGGCCACCCGCTAATTGATTTCGGCCAATTTTTCAAGCTTAAGCTTCTGATCGTGTTCCATAAGCAGATTAATCAACTCGTCAAGATCACCGTCAATAACAGTCCATACGTTAAGGTTTTGACCGATTCTATGGTCTGTAAGACGGCCCTGAGGGAAATTATAAGTCCTGATACGTTCGGAGCGGTCTCCTGTACCTACCTGAGAACGTCTGAGGTCAGTTATTTCCTGCATTTGTTTTTGGGTTTCTATATCGTATAATTTTGCTTTTAATATTTGCAGCGCACGTTCTTTGTTTTGAAGCTGAGAACGTTCTTCTGTACAGAAAATCATAATTCCTGACGGTTTGTGAAATACTCTTACGGCGGTTTCTACCTTGTTAACATTTTGTCCGCCTGCACCGCCTGAACGTGCTGTTGAAATTTCAAGGTCATTGGGGTTCAATTCTATTTCAACATCGTCAACTTCTGGCATAACGGCAACTGTTGCTGTTGATGTATGTACTCTGCCCTGAGATTCTGTCTGGGGAACACGCTGTACACGGTGAACTCCGGATTCATATTTTAACTTAGAATAAATGCTGTCACCCTTGATAGAGATGATAACTTCAGAAACACCGCCGGCCTCGCAATCGGTTTTGCTCAAAATTTGTGATTGCCAGCCCTGCTTATCCGCGTAACGCAGATACATTCTCATAAGGTCGCCCGCAAATATGTTAGCCTCATCGCCGCCGGCTCCGCCTCTGATTTCGAGCATAATATCTTTGTCATCCATCGGGTCGCGCGGAAGCAGAAGAACCTTCATTCTTTCTTCAAGTTCTTTATTTTTTTCTTCATTAGCATCAATTTCTCCGTGGAGATATTGTTTCATCTCAGGGTCATTTTCAGATTTTAAAAGCTCTTTTGCGTCGTCAATGGCATCCATGTTATCTTTCCACTGATGATATACATCAACGGTTTCTTCCATTGCTTTTCTTTGTTTTGATAAATCTCTGAATTTTTCATAATCGGCAATGACATCCGGATCTGACAAAATTTTGCCCAGTTCAACATATTTTTCTTCTATTTGAAGAATTTTATCCAACATATCTTTCATAGTGTGCGTATTCCCTATCTGTTTGTTATTTTATAATAACGCAAGCAGAATTTTTATAAAAGTACCCGCATTAAAATATTTTTTATGCTGGCTAAAGAAAGCGGGTGATATTAATGCAATGTTTGATTGTATTACCTGCAAACATTCCGAAATCCGCCTGCAGAACAATATTGCTGCAAAATAATTCTCCCGGCAGCTGCCTAATAAACATTAATGTAAACCCAGTAGCTTCTGAAAACCTTCTTGATATATTCTGCGGTCTCGGGATAGGGAATATTCTCCACAAATTCATCAAAGTTTGTGTAGCTGAGATTTTCCTTCCAGCTTTGTACTGCATTAGGCCCGCCGTTATATGACGCAACAACAAGCAAATCATCGTTGTGCAAAGTTGTTTTAACATAGTGAAGATAAGAACACCCGATGTTTATATTTGCCTGTGGATTGTATAGCTCGCTGACCCCGCTGTAGGGAATAGCGTTTTTGTTCGTAATATAGCGAGCTGTTGAAGGCATAATCTGCATCAGACCGGCCGCGCCAGCAATACTTTTTGCATTTTTGTTAAAATAGCTTTCTTCTCTGATTATTGAAGTGACAAGATACGGGTCGAGTTTATATCTCCTTGCGGTATTATTAATAGTATCCTGATAATGAAGCTGGTAAGCAAGCTTGTACAAGCTATCGTCAAAATCAGGCTTTTGTTCAAGCGAGTCTATAAAATCACGTGCAAGCACAGCAGATGCATAGTATTCGCCCTCTTTATACTTAATCCAGCTTAACAGAGCTTTGTTATTTTCATCGATTTCCTGTATAAGTTTGAAGTCGTTAAGCTTTAAGATTGTATCAACAACGCTTAAATTGTCGTCTGTAATATTTGTATATTTAGCAGGGAATTCAATATACACGGATTTTTCAGGCAGCCTGTGCGAGGCTCTTGTTTTCCAATCGGCGTTCTGTCCGTGTCCTGCAAGTTTTGAGGCTCTATAAGCGTAATAGCTGTCGGGATATTTTGATACAACCCGCTGATACAGAGCTTTTGCCTCGCTTTTATGTCCTTCTTTTGCAGCAATTTTTGCACTCCAGAAAAGGACTCTGGGGGCGGAGTTTGTATTCGGGTAATCTCTTGTATGGATATTGCCGAGCATTTTTGCTTCTTGAAAATCGCCTCTTTTATATGCTTCCCAGAACAGGTTAGCGACAGCATCACCGGCGTATTTCCCACTGCTGTACTGTGTAAAAATAAGCCTGTTCAATCTGTTTCTTTCCTCGCCGCTAACGAGTTTTGCCAGTCTGTACAGGATATAATCCTCTCCCTGTGCACGATAATTCTGAGCAAGCGACAGAGCCTTGTACCAGCCGTCTTTCATCCCCACTGGGCTCAAAGAAGCGTAGTTCTCAAGCACCGCCGGAAGCTCATCTGCGGCAATATTATCGGAATATTTTATATAGTTGGTTTCAAAAATTTCTCTGGCTTTAAGATACTCGCCTCTTTTTGTATAAAGTATGCTCAAATACCCCCATGCCAGCCTCATATCCGACAAATTAAAATTGTTAAACGCACGCTGATACTGTGCTGTTTTAAAGCATGTCTGGCCTATCAAAAAGTATTCATAGGGCGTAATGGGCAGCCCTAAAGCGGCTATTTCGTTTATACAATCCGTTGCAAAACGCCCGTCCGGCGTGGTCGCAAGGTACTGGACAAAAAACGCTTTTGCCTTAAGTTTTTTTTGCAGGATATCTTTTTCGTTATCATTTTCTTTTATTTTTTCTTTTTGAATCAACCCGAGGTAATAATCCGAGGCTTTAGCATAATCGCTGTCTTTAAAGAGTTTTCTTATATCATTAAAAGTTTTCTCTGCTCTATTGTAGTCCTTTTCTTTAAAGCAGTTTTGCGCAAGCGAATAGTAGGCTTTTTCAATAAACACAGACTCGGGATATTTTTCTATAAACATTCTGTATTTTTTTGAGGCAGTCTGGGCATCATTCAGCTTATCTGCGCTCATTGCCTGACGCAAAAGTGCAATTTCATATATCCCCGAAGTCTTTGACACGTTAGAAAAGTTAAAATAAGCGTTTTCAAAATCGCCCTGCCTTACGTATTGCAGCCCCTGATTGTACGCTTTCAAATCCTTTTCAGATACACGTGTCATCTTAAAAACATTTGTCAGCACTATTAAAATCACTACTGCAAAAGCTGAGGCTATCAGTATGAATTTTAGTTTCTTTTTCCAATCCAATTTGTTCCGTTCCCTTGATTATTTAAATTTAAAAAAAAGTTTTAAGTATCCCTCTGATTGGTATAAGAGAGCAAAGCTATTTATCAATAAATATAGCATATATAAAGTGTAGTTGTTAATGCGCTAAAGTGAAATGTTTACAAAGAGAGGGTGAAAATATGCACATTTATTCTTTTGACGAGTTTGAAAAAAAGCAGAGAGAATATATTAAAAAGAATATGTATAGGCCTGTTATGACAGAACAATATTTACCAAAAAATAATGTTATAAAAAATTACATTTATTATGAAGAACCGTTCAAGTTATTTTAAAAATAAGGTATTTTGGCTGCATAAAAACACGTATGCCGTGATATATCAACTAAATTTCGTGCTATCATCTTTGTATGAACGAAATACTTCAAAAAATTAAAAATAAAAGAATCTTAAATGACGAAAAACTCTTTGCGTTCCTTAAAAAGAACTGCTCGTTTTCCGTAAGCGGCCTGACTTCATTTCTTCGTCTGCTTTTGCTTGCACAAATAAGCAGCGAAAAACGTACGGTTTTTATTACCAATACCGAACAAAACGCACTAAAGTATAAACACGACCTTGAAAAGTTTTTTGAAATAGAATCAACCATATTTCCTTATCAGGATATCTCCATATATGACGGCGTTGAGCCTAACCTTTATAAATACGCACGGCAAACGGAAATTTTATCAAACCTTGAAAATATCAAACTTTTGCTAGTTCCCGTTAAAGCTCTGCTTGAAAAATTTCCGGACAGAAATTTTTATAAAAAACACAGCATTAATATAAAAATTGATGATGAAATTGATACCTCTAAAATTGCCCAGACCCTTGTTGATATGGGCTATAAACGTGTGACAATGGTGTCTGATATCGGAGAGTTTTCCATAAGAGGCGATATTATAGATGTATTTTCTCTCAACAAATACGCTTCACGTATAGAGCTATGGGGTGATACTGTCACGGATATAAGATATTTTGATAACAAAAACCAGAGAAGCGTTAAAAAAACTAAAGAAACCACAATATCACCCGTTTATAAATTTATTCTTGATAAAGATAATACGGAAACTTTTAAAAACGAATTAACTCAGGCAACCGTGCAAACAGAAGTAGGGGAAAATGCCGACGTAATAAGAGAAATGCTCGGTGAAACGCTGGAAAAAATCGATGAAGAAAAATACTTTGACGGCATAGATTATTTTCAATCCTATCTGAATAAAAAGATGAAAAATCTGACACAGCTGCTGGCGGATGAAGAAGAACAGCCCGTTATAGTGTTTGATGAGTCCTCTGAGATTTTTTCAAAGTTTGGTCAAATTGATGACAACTATAAAAAGCAAATAGAAGAAAATACTCAAAAGGCGCTGGCACTGCCTTTAAAAAGCACGGCTCATCTTGAATTTGAAGACTTTAGAACCAGCGTTGCAAAGCTGCAAAAAGTTTTTCTGGATAACTTTCTTGATACGGTTTCGGATTACACAATAGAATTTGACAGTTCTCTTATCCCGAGTTTTTCTTCCAAAATGGAAGATATCCTGACCTTTTGCGAACAAAAAATAAAAGAGGGCTACAAAGTTGTTATAGCAACAGATTATAAAAACCGTATAGAAGAGGTTTTTGCGGATTTTGAACTTGCAATATCAGACAATTTTGAAAACCAAAATGAGGTCTACATAACAGAAAATCTGGCTCTGGGCGGGTCTTTGATAGAGGATTTAAAACTTGTTGTTTTAACGGACAGAGAACTTTTTAACAAAAAATCCAAGGATATTACAGCTAAAAAGCAGACATACCACAAAGAAAGCGCCGAATATATCGAATCCGTAAACGACATCAAAGAGGGCGAATATGTCGTTCACCAGATTCACGGCGTGGGACTGTATAAAGGATTGTCCAAACAGGAGATAGACGGACAGCTTAAAGATTACCTGACTATAGAATACGCACACGGCGACAAACTGCACATGCCTGCCGAACAGATTAACCTTCTTGTCAGATACAGAGGTGCTGGTGCCACAGCGCCAAAACTTTCGCGCATGGGCGGCAACGACTGGAATATAACTAAAACCCGTGCCAAAAAAGCTATTGAAGATATCGCAAAAGATCTGCTGCATCTTTATGCAAAACGTGCAGCCGCACAGGGCATTGCTTTTGAACCCGATACCGTATGGCAGTGTGAAATGGAAGAAGCTTTTGAATATACGGAAACTCCTGACCAGATGAAAGCCATTCAGGAAACAAAAGCGGATATGGAAGATTCCAAACCCATGGACAGGCTTATATGTGCCGATGTTGGGTTTGGTAAAACAGAGGTTGCAATCCGTGCAGTGTTTAAAGCGGTAATGTCGGGTAAGCAGGCGGCTATAATTGTTCCGACAACAATTCTTGCAATGCAGCATTATCAGACGATTTCCGAAAGGTTTAAACCCTTCCCCGTGAAGGTTGAATTGCTGTCACGTTTCAGAAGTGCAAAAGAACAAAAAGAAATCGTAAAAAAACTTTTAACCGGCGAGGTCGATGTTGTAATAGGTACACACAGGCTTTTGCAGGATGATATTATTTTTAAAGACTTAGGATTACTTGTTATCGACGAGGAGCACAGGTTCGGCGTTAAACATAAAGAAAAGCTCAAAATGATGCGCAAAAACATAGATATTTTGAGCATGTCTGCCACACCGATACCGAGAACGCTTTATATGTCCTTATCCGGCATTAAAAACATGTCCGTTATTAATACCGCCCCAATGAACAGACTTCCCGTAAAAACTTATGTCGGCCAATATAACGAAACTTTTGTCAAAAACGCAATCAATCACGAGCTTGACCGTGACGGGCAGGTATTCTTCCTTTACAACAGGGTGGAAACAATTTATGAATTTGCGGCAGAGGTGCAAAAAATTGTACCTAACGCAAGGATTGCCGTTGCTCACGGACAAATGGACGCAAAAGTTCTGGAAAATATTATGCTTGAATACGCCGAGCACAAATATGATATCCTGCTTTGTACAACTATTATTGAATCCGGTCTGGATATACCTAACGCAAACACAATGATAGTTTATGATGCTGACAGATTCGGACTTGCACAGCTTTATCAGCTTAGAGGCCGTGTGGGGCGTTCCGACAGACAGGCTTACTGCTATTGTTTCTACCGTGACAGAAAAAAATTAACCGCAGATGCACTGCAAAGGCTGAACGCAATAAAAGAATTTTCAACACTTGGCGGCGGGTACCAGATTGCACTCAGAGATATTGAAATCAGAGGTGTAGGTAATATCCTCGGAACAAAACAGCACGGGCATATGACCAGCGTGGGATTTGATACTTATTGCCAGCTTTTGGAAGAAACAATAAACGAACTACAGACTGATTCTAACGGGGGTGAAAAACCGCAGCCGCCAGCTATTGTTGATATAAACGTTACGGCATTTATCCCCGATGACTGGGTAGGCTCTAAAGAACAAAAAATGATAGAGTACAAACGTCTTGCGGATGTTAAAACGCTTGAAGAACTCGATGCAATCCACCATGAGTGGATAGACAGATTCTCCAAGATACCCGAGCCTGTGGAAAACTTAATAAAACTTATACATTTGCGTCTGCTTGCAACCGGTGCAAAAATTTCTCTTATCCGTGAAACCAGCGATAACATAAGAATTTATATGCCGTACAACAAGGCTGAATGGTCAATTATAGCTTCACGTTTGGACAGAAATATTACAAAATATATAAAATATACCATTGCCCCCAAGTCGTGCCAGGACGGCAATTCCATACTGCTTTTCAACAACTCCGTACTTAGCTTTAAAGAAGTATTTAACATATTGTCCGATTTATTTTATTATATTAATAAAATCAGTTTTGAATACATCAACAAATAGAATAAGGAGTATAAAGATGAGTAAGCTGAAATTATTGGCAACAACACTCGCCGCATCTGCGACACTGCTGTTATGCGGTTGTGTAAATCATAACGCCGTTGTTACGGTTAACGGAGAGGCAATTACAAAAGCTCAGTATGAAAAAGCTTTTGATGCTATTGCAAACAACTCTATGTTCACACAGATGGGTATAGATGTAAAAAAAGACCCGAACAGTTTTATGCATTTGATGATTAAAGACAGAGTCATAAATGAACTTATCATTAAAGAACTTCTTGATCAGGACATCGAAAAGAAACACATAAAAGTTTCCAAAGAAGATTTGGATAAACAAATTAAATTGATTATCGACAAAGTAGGTTCAAAAGAAAAGTTCAACCAGCTTCTTAAAGAAAATGGAATTTCGCCTGTACAGTTCAAAAAAGATTTAACTGACGAAGTTAAAATCCAAAAACTTGTTGATACTATAGCAACAGTTTCTGTAACAGACAAACAGGCAGAAAAATTCTATAAAGAAAATCAGGACAAATTCAAAACTCCGGATCAGGTAAGAGCTTCTCACATACTTGTAAGCTCAAACCCCGAAGAAATCAAAGCAAATATCCAGTCTAAAGACGGAAACGAAAAAATGTCCGAAGCTGATTTAAAAGCTGCTGTAGAAAAACAGATGGCTGAAAATAAAGCTAAAGCTGAAAAAATTCTTGCAGAAGTTAAAAAAGATCCCAAATCTTTTGCAAAAATTGCAAAAGACGAGTCTGACGACACACAAAGTGCAAAACAAGGCGGTGATTTAGGATTCTTTGGCAAGGAAGAAATGGTAGAACCGTTCTCCAAAGCTGCATTTGCTCTTAAACCAAATACCTTGAGCGGCATCGTTCAAACACCTTACGGTTACCACATTATTTATGTTACCGACCGTAAAAAAGCGGGTGTTGAACCTTTCAAAAACGTAAAAGAAGAAATTAAAGATTATTTGACAAATCAGGGCAAAATTGAAGCTCTTCAAAAATACGTTGATACTTTGAAAAACAACGCAAAAATTGAATTTAATGACCCGAGCTTCGATCCCAAAACAATTCAAAAACAGTTGAAGGAACAGTCCAAAACAAACCCTGCGGCACTTGTTCCAGAATCACAAAAATCTGCTAAAGAATAATAAGATAAGGGGTGCACGCTGACGGCGCACCCCTTATTTCGCTTTTATACAAACATAACGGGAGTTTTTTTATGAACAAAACCTTAAAAAACAAACTGATTGCGCACATCGACAAATTTAAAGAATCTAAAATACTCGTAGTCGGGGATATAATTCTTGACGAGTATTTGTGGGGAATGGCCAACCGCCGTTCACCGGAAGCTCCCGTACCTGTTTTGCAGGTAAAGCGAAAAACATATCTTTTAGGCGGGGCTGCTAACGTTGCCAATAATATTGCGGCAATGGGCGCCAAAGCAATACTCGCAGGTGTAATTGGAGAAGACCCCTATAGCAGCGTTGTGCTTGATATGCTAAAAAAAAGCCATGTTGACTCTCAATTTGTACTGAAAGACAAAACTCGCCCCACAACAGTTAAAACAAGACTTATTGCACAAAACAACAAACATCTTGCACGTGTGGACAGCGAGTCATTAGAACCGATAAGTGATGAACTTACAAAAACCATTTATGAAAATATCGAAAAAGTTATTGATGATGTGGATTTGATTATTTTATCAGATTACATAATCAGTGTTTTAAGCGCAAAGCTCATAAAAGATATTGTTAAACTTGCAAACAGACACGATAAAACAGTTCTTATGGATCCGAAAGGTCAGGATTTTGCAAAATATTCCGGTGTTGATGTGCTCGTTCCCAACATGGAAGAAGCTTTGATAGCAACAAAATCTTCACCCGATAAACCCGTTAAAAAAATTGCAACAGCTCTGCGCAAAATTGCAGACAAAGTAATAATCACCCGCAGTGCCAACGGAGTTTATTATTATGACGGTGCTGATGAGATTAACCTTGACTCCTTCAGCGTAGAGGTTATTGACGCAACAGGGGCTGGCGGGTCTTTTGTGGCAATGCTCGGATTGACTCTTGCGGCTTCCGGCTTTGATTATGCAGAATCCGTGGAAATGGCAAATTACGCTGCTGCTGCTGCCGTGCGCAAGGTTGGTACTTATGCGGTAAAACCCGTTCAGCTTAAAGAGATTATAGAAGTTGCCTACAATAACTCTGTCAAAGGCTCAAAAAACAAAAAGGCGGCAAAATAATGGGACAGGTAGTTAAAAGAGAAGATATAACAAAACTTGTTGCGGATTTAAAATCGCAGGGCAAAACAATTGTTACCACAAACGGCTGCTTTGATATACTCCATGTCGGACATGTTCGCTATTTGCAAGCAACAAAAGCTTTTGCGGATGTTATGATTGTGTGCCTGAATTCTGATGTTTCCGTAAAAAAAATCAAAGGTCCTGACAGACCCATTAACAATGAAAATGACCGTGCGGAAATTTTATGCGCACTCGAGTGTGTGGATTATGTTGTGTTGTTTGACGAATCCTCGCCGGTTGACCTGTTGTGTGAAATAAAGCCCGATGTTTATACAAAAGGTGCTGATTATACAATAGAAACGCTTCCCGAGGCCAAACCCGTTATGCAAAACGGCGGCAGAGTCGAGTTCATCAGTTTTGTTGAAGGCAAATCCACTACAAACGTTATTAAAAAAATCGGTGCACAGACACATTAGCGGATTTTAAAAGATATCTGCCGCAAAGAAGCTTTTATTTACCCTGATGAGTTTTATCAATTCAATATATTGATAAAAAATACTATTCTTCGGCATCCTGCTGCTCATTATAAGCGTTGAGCAATTCGAGCAGTTCTTTTGAATCGGCAATGAGTAAGTCTGCATTTGGCGAGAATAACGAATCACCGCTTGGGTAAACAATATGCCAAGCTTCTGCTCCGCCGCTGAGCCCTTCTTTTTTTATTAAGTAATACGGGGTAAATTTACCATCTTTGGCTTTTTCAGCGGAATCTTTTGTGCTTAGAATCCATCTTTCTTGATCATCATCGTAAGAAAGAGAGTAGTTTTCTTTTTCTCCAAGAGCGTCTTTTAATGCTGCTTTGAATTTTCTTACCGATGTCTTTTCATCGGCAAATTCGTCAAAAATGGGTACAGCGCTTGTACCTTCAATTTTTCGTTCGTATTTTCCGTCGGCACTGACTACCGACATACTTCCGTCAGGTCTGATGTTAAAAGATACAAAAGGTACGGGCCCGTCTATTGTCATTGCAGGCATACGGCTTAGTACAACCATATCGTTTTCTTTGTCATATTTAAAAGAGTAGTTTTTATCATACTCAGCCTTACGGAACATTTCCTTTCTGACTTCATTTATGTATTTTTTAACCGTTTTGCTGTTTTCGATAAAAGGTTTTTCCGTATGCGTAACAAATTTGCCGGTACCGTCACCGTTGTCTATGTGGGTGTTTTCCGGCGGAACAAAATCCGGTCCGCCGATAAGAGCAGCCGAACCGTCGTTTTGTAATCTGTAAACATTGTGTTTTGGCGAATAATTCAGTTTTTTATCTATTTTATGTACTAAAATAACTTCATCTAATTCCACATCATATCTTGGAGAATAATCATTTGATTTTAAATCTCTTGCAAATTTCAGCTCAACAGGCATCGGGTTTTTGTCTGCTTTTTTGGCGCTTAATTTGTTAAGAACATAATCAAAAACCAAGCCTGTTGCAATACCTGTGCCTAAAAGCACACCTGCCTGCGGTAACACGCTTTTAACTTTTCTCACAAGAGAAAAACCGTTATTTTTGCTTGCGGCAATAAAAATATCAGTGCCTGCGGCAGCAGCCCCTGCCAAAGTTCCGACTGTTGTACAGAGTCTTGTTTTTTTATAATCATTACCGTTTTTTGTTTGAGAAACAGATGCTTTAAAATTAGGTATGCCTGCAACCTTAGCCATAAAAAATTCTTCTTGGAGTATCAATGCATTAATTATACCAGATTAACGCATGAAAATAAATTATTTTGCTATTTTAGGTTGCAAATATTAAGAATTGTTATTTGAGTGGAATCTCGCTTGTTTGTCCACTCCTATCGGAGCGGACACAATGCCCCCCTCTCCGATGGGAGAGGGGTTAGGGGTGAGGGTCTGTAAAATAAGAACATAAAAAAGCTGTCATTACGAGGGAGTGATCTGAAGCGTCAAGTGTTTGAAGCTTTTATCAGTCTTGTGGGTTCAGAATCTGACCGGCGATGTTTGGTTGTCTTTTACTATTGGTAAGATCCTGAGCTCGCTCGTTTCACTCGCTCCTCAGGATGACAATTTTATTATTTATTCAACCCTCACCTGCATATGTAGCTCACTATCGTTCGCACATCTGCTGTCCTCTGTCTTGAATTTTCTTTTCGCTCGGTACTGTCGTTCGTTGTGCTTCTGTCCCTCGCTTACCGGACTGTGTCCGTCCGTTCACTATTTACTGATATCTGTTTATTTTTACAACTTAGATAACAGTTTCGTGAAGCCATTTTGCACGCTTCGCTTAATTTTGTCCTGCTCATCGGCAAAAGATGGCAAATTCGCTCCCGACGGAGAGGGCATAATTGCCGGATTAACCAATCTGCACATTCGGATTAAAAAAGTTATACACAGCCTTTGCCGCACGGGTGTGGATTTTTTCTTTAAGCT
>CALUQO010000022.1 GCA_944322935.1 Candidatus Gastranaerophilales bacterium
TCAGGGCAAACCATCATATGGTGTTCAAGTTCTTTTCTTGGCAGCTGTGCATTACAGTTAAAACATTTTACCCATAATTTTCCAATATAATCATCAATTTTCGGATCAACCGGACGTGCTGCGATTTGTTCTTCTTTTCTGGTTTCAAACCAATCTTTTAGAGTCATTTATGATTATTTCCTTTATAGAGTCTAATTTTTTACTATTATACTACAAATTTAAAAAACACCTTACGGCTTTTATTATTGCATTACCTGATGTCAAACATCAGACCGTTGTGGGTAATATTTAAATTACATTCCCGGTGGTCTGATGAGCGAGGGCTGCAATATTGCCCCGCCCGGCATCATATTAAACTGAGGGTTGTAATCATCATAATCTTTTACCGAACGATTCATCGGGTCGGATTCTTTTTCTTTTTTAGCTTCTTCTTTTTTCTTCTGGGCTTCACGTTTTTGCTTTTCTTTTTTATCGTGTTGCGCTATTGCCTGAGGGTCGTTCAGCACAAGACGTCTGAATTCGATATCCGCATTTTCTGCTCCGACGTTCATCATTAAGCCCATAGAAGCATTTTGTCTGTATGCGTCATATCCTATTAAGAATTTTAAATCATCAGGGCCGATTGCTGCCCAGAATCTGTTTTCCTGTAACATTTTATCGTTAGGTGTGTCAGCAAGTGCAATTGTTGCAGTGTACATTAGGGTCAGATACTTACAGATTCTTAAAGATTCACCGAGTACAATGTTTGATTTACCATAGAAGTTTTTATCGAAATAGAACGGAGAATCACCGGCCTGACCGCCCTGGAAATATGCAACATATTGCTGCCATGAACGGTACTGTGTTCTTAAATACGGGCCTGCTCTTAAAACACCCATGGTATCACCGGTACCATAAGCCGCTACGTGAGATTGAACATTCAAGCCAAAATCCATGGCAAATTTTTGGTCGGTATTCTGGTATTTAAAAAACGATTTAGAAGTCTGTGTCTGCCATGCAAATTTTGTTGTGGAAAAATCACGATCACCCCAGTCTTCCATAAAACCGGCCATAAATCTGTTTGTAAATGTTGCGCCCAAATCTTCAATCTGGTAGGTTTTTCTATGGTCAAACTGGAAGCCGTATTCAGGCATTCTGCCGCCCATAAAACCGTTGTTCATATAAGAATTTATACCGTATTGCAAACTTAAATTATCGGTAAATCTGTGACGGCCTCTCACTACAAATTTGTCATTCGAACTGGCCCAGCCAAAATCTGTTCTGTTATTTCCGTTTAAAAATCTTGCCAGAGCACCCACGCCTAATTCACTGTCACCGTATGTTAAAGCAGGGCCGACTTTTAAAGTTGAACCAAACGGCGCTTTAAATACCCAGCCGGGCGAAACAAATGCACCGATATTTCTTAAAGAGCCGAGTTCCAGCATATTTGTTTCTATATACTGTTGCTCTTTGTTTGTGAACAGTCTGAGATTCCCTGCCGACCCGAGTTTTGTATTTTTAATATAAATATCGGCATTTTTAAGAGTTGCCACATCGTGGTCTTTATAGCTGTCTATAACGATAGTTTTAGCTTTTAAACGCCATTTGTTGTCGTACTTTTCTTTAAAGTAAAAATTTTTGGGTATAGCATCATCCATCATCGGATTGTCAAAGCCCATAATAGGACGGGAG
Source organism: Candidatus Gastranaerophilales bacterium (assembly GCA_944322935.1). Lineage (GTDB taxonomy): Bacteria > Cyanobacteriota > Vampirovibrionia > Gastranaerophilales > Gastranaerophilaceae > Limenecus. Next base: position 1,672 of record CALUQO010000022.1, read on the forward strand.
GTAAATTTGAATTGAGATTTATCGTTAAAAGTTACTATACCGTCCAGTGCTTCTGTCTGGGCATCGTTTACTATACCTGTTTTGGCTCGTATTTTAATGGCCATGTGGTTTAAAACAGGATGAGTCATTAGAGCGTTATCTTCGTTTAAATCAACCTGTATAAAGTCACCGTTAACCTTCTGGTCATCTTTTACAAGCACAACATTACCAAAACCTTTTATGTAATTTGTGTCGTGGTTAAAAATTATTTTATCCGCATAAAGTATAGAGTTTTCGCTCGGGAATGTGACCTTGGCATCGCCGATTGCTTCAAACTCGTGTCTTTCAGGGAAATATTCTATTGTATCGCTGTCGACAAGAACATCAGTTGTCGGCCCCTGTTGTGCAGCTTCCGTATTTTCTTCTTCTGTCAAATCAGCAGCCTTTTGCGCTCCTGAGAAAAATTTGCGATTTTTTCCCTCTTTGGTTTCTTCTGCGGTTGTTTTGTCTCCGGCAGAATCATTCAACAGTTCGTCCGCTGCCTCATGTTTTAGCTGTTGAGGCTCCTGCGAGGAATTTTCATTGACTGATTCCGTATCATCAGCCTTTGATTTTTTCCCGAAAAAGTTAAACCATTTTCTTTTAGGAGCCGTATCTTGCGCAGATGTATTATCCTCAGGCGAAACACTTTCGCTTTGCACATCCGATGTATCCTGCGGAACATCAAGGGTTTCACCGGCATTAGCCGCAGCCGCCGTTGACATTAAGACTATTGATAAAAGAATTGTAAGTATTTTTTTCTTCACTAAAGTGCACCTTTATTTTGTTAAATGTAATTTAACGGATTTTGAGGGCGTCCGTTAACCCTTACTTCAAAGTGGCAATGAGGGCCTGTAGAGTATCCTGTTGAACCTTCATAGCCTATAACCTGACCTTTTAATACGTTTTGACCGGGGCTTACAACATAGCTGGACATATGTGCATATAAAGTTGTTGTCGGCTTGCCGTTAACCAGACCGTGGTCTAATATGACAACTTTTCCGTATCCGCCGTACCAGCCGGAATATAACACTTTGCCCGAGTTTGCAGCCCTGATTTTTCCGCCGTTTATACCGCCTATATCTATGCCGGAATGGAAAATTGTTCTTTTAAATATAGGGTGTGTTCTGTAACCGAAAGGCGATGTAATCGGCCCTGCAATAGGTTTCATAAAACCGGAAACAACTTTTACAGTAGAACCTTTTGTATTTTTGTTAATCATTCTGCCGAGAGCTTCGGATTGTTTGGCGAGTTCTCTTTCCGCTTTTTCATAATAAGCACGGTCGGTTCTGTAGCGCTGTATAGATGATTCATTCTGACTGATGGCACCTTGAATATATTGCTGTTGCGCATTTATGCTTTTGATTGAGTATGCAATAATGGTTTTTTGCTGTTCAATCTGGCTGCGCAAAAGGGCTATTCTACGGGATTTTTCTTTAAGATAAGCAAGTTTTTTCTTATCTTTTTTGGTTATCACGTTCTGGTAATATATTCTGTCCAAAAAGGTATTTATATCCGTTGTTGCAAGCAAAAGCTGGAACATACCGCGTCTTTGTTTTTTAAAAATTTGTCTTATACGTTTTTTAGCAAGGATTTCAGTTGCGGAAAAGTCGCTGAGTGTTGCATTGAGATTTTTTTCCGCTTCGGCAAGCTGCTGCTCGGCGTCTTTGTATTCCTGTTTTGTTGATTTCAGTTTTTTAGTTGCATTTTCAAGACGCTGCTGGTTTTTATACAGTTTATTTGTTTCAATACTTTCAAGACGTTTGAGTTTAACAACTTTTGCATGGGTTTCTTTTCTCTTTTTTTCGATGTGGTTTTGATTACAAAACGCCTCCGGTACAAAAGAGAATACTATTATGAATATAAGAAAAGCTTTTACTATGTTAAGAGCAAAGCCTTTTTTTATGATTGAATGTGCTTTATGCGACATTTGTTGTTTATCCTGAACATTTAACGCTTTTATTTCGCGGCAAATGGCTTCCAACTGTTCTTGCAATTTATTTTGATACGAGTGCAATCAATATAGGCGCAAGCGTAAACAATATAAATGCAACAAATATTATTCCTATAATAACTTTTTGATTCTTTCTGAAAAATTCCATTTGTTATTTATCCATAATGATTAACAATAACATTTTACATGCAAAATTTATCTTTTACAAGAAATTAACAAGCCGCATTAGGATATCTTAACCTTAACAACAGCCTTTTTCACATATACGGAATCGTTAATTGCAATACAGGGCATATGTGCATCCTGCGGCATAAAAATTAAAAACGTATTTTCTTGTGCGGTTATAAAATCACCCTTACCCTCAAGAAAAACTATATCGTTTTTATCGTCATAAAAAGTTGTCGGTGCACAGTTTTGTATATTGGTGCAGCCGATTTTTTCTTCACCTTTGATTATAAATTGGATATCGGCATATTTTTTATGTGCTTCGAATTTGCCTTCTGATTCCGGTTTTGTATGGTAATCCTGAACCGAGACAAATATGTTATCTCCGTCGATTTCGTATTTGCCGTTTGCAAGATTTTTTAAATCGGTATTTTTTAAAAATTCAAAACCTTTTTGAAAATTTTCCCCGAGATTATAATACATTAGCGCATTTTCAATAGTATCTGCAATCATTTTATACTCCCCCTTGTTATTCCCATTGTTATTATTTATTAAGATTATAGCAAATTTTTTTATTTAGGGTTTTTATGTGGTATGATTAGTCTACGAAGTTGCGATAGAAAATTATGATAACATCAGTAAGTAATAAACCGAAACATAGCGTATTCAGTTCATTTCAGGAAGTGTCACACACCGGAAATGTATATTCAACTTTAAAATATAAAAGAAATCACCGTATAGAAGAGCCTGATTTTAAGAAAAAAGTTATAGTTGCGTCAGGTTCCGTTGCGGCTACACTTTTGCCTATGATATACTTTGCCAAAAAGCAAAACGGGCTGAAAAAAATAACAGACCTTGTGAAAGTTAAATACGAACTTCCGCAGGTAATAGGGCTAAGCACTGCAAGTATTTTAGGCGGTGTTGTAACAGGTATTGCAGCCGACCATAAATCAAACAAAAAGCGTAAAGTTCAAGAGGGTGTGTTCCAGTTTATGAATGCTACTATCCCCACACTTCTTGTCGGCGGTGCAATGAAACTTATTGAAGACAACGTAAAATATAAAGATTCCAAAAAGGTTAAAGTGGCTGCTATTGTCACAAGTCTTATTGCAGGTATGCCTTTGGCAGCTTTCATATCAAACATAATTAATGACCCCAAAGATAAAGAGCCTGACAGAAAATTAACTCTGAAAGACTCTGTTATCAACATGGATGATGCTCTTGGCGCACTTATTGTAGCAAAAATTCCTTTAGTAGAACATTTGCATTTAGATAAACTTATGCCGGCAATTTTTGCATGGTGCGGCTACAGAGCGGGACAAAGTAACTAATATTACATATTATCCAGCATTTTTTTGTTATCTTCAGCGGTGTTTTCTCTTGAATTGATTACACGGTCTATGCTTTTTTCAGTTTTAATTGAAGATGTTCCGCTTTTTACGACATTATCAACATTAAGAGGTTTGCCCCAGTTTGTGTAACCTATCCACAATGCTGCAATTGCAATAACTAAAACAATAAATTTTACCATGATTGTATAAATCTCCATTTTACCTAATATATTAATATTAGCTTTTTTTTCAATAATGTAATCCACCAAAAATATCAGATGTTAACTTTTTTAAAATTGAAAATATAAAAATTCAGAAACTTTATTTATTGAAAGTATTGATATTATTAATAATGTCAGCGTTATCAAAAAGTGTATTTTATCTGGTTTAAAAGACTTTACCCATTCCATTGAATTTTTGGAAAAGAAAACAAGGATAAGGCAGGCGCAAAAGAGAATCATACTTAATTTTATGCTGCCGGATTCAAAAGAAAATCTGAGTTTGTTTATTACAAGTGGGTTAATTCCATGCAAACCAACCATTGATTTTAAAATATCAATGGCTCTATGTATTGATAATGACCTGAAGAATACCCAGCTAATATTTACAAACAAAAATGTTATAGCTATTGCTGCAAATTTGTTAATTTTTATATTGAATTTTTGCCAGAATCTGTGTAAACAAATTCCGCATCCATGTAAAACTCCCCATATAATAAATGTCCAGTTGGCTCCGTGCCAGATTCCGCCGATTAAAAATGTTAAAAACAGATTGCGGTAGGTCTTCCATTCTCCTGCTCTGTTTCCGCCCAATGGGATATAAATGTAATTTTTTAGAAAACGAGATAGTGTAATGTGCCATCTTCTCCAAAAATCCTGTATGCTGTCAGCTTTGTATGGGGAATTGAAGTTTACCGGCAGTGCTATATTAAACAAATATGCGATGCCCAGCGCCATATCACAATATCCGGAAAAATCAAAATACAATTGAAATGTATAGGACAGGCTTCCTATCCATGCTTCCCAAAAATCAAGTACAGGTATCACGTCAAATAAATCCTGCACGACGGGTGAGAGATTGTCAGCAATAATTACTTTTTTAAATAATCCTATTGCCAGCAAAAACAGTCCGATGGAGATATTTTTGTGGTTTATAACTCTTTTTCTCAGGTTTTTAAATTGCGGCATCATTTCACTGTGATGCAGGATAGGGCCGGCTATCAGGTGCGGGAAAAATGTGACAAATAAAGAGTAGTTTAAAAAATCATATTCCTTTACTTCTCTTTTGTATGCATCAACAAGATATGCAATTTGTGTAAAGGTAAAAAAGCTTATGCCAAGAGGCAGTGCTATTTTTAAGGTGTCAAAGCCTGTATGCAGCACAAGGTTTATGTTATTTATCAAAAAATCGAAATATTTAAAATAACAAAGTAATGTGAGATTTCCTGCCAGACCGAATATTAAAACAGCTTTGCGATTCAGTCTTAAATTTGTTCTGTGTGATAGCGTATAGCCAACGCAGTAGTTGAATACCATTGAGGTTAATATCAGCGGCAAATAATTTATATTCCAGTAAGAATAAAAAGCAAGTGAAGCCAGAACCAGCCAGCCTGTTGCTATCATAATTAATTTTTTTTTATTTAAATAAAAATATACAAAAAATGTCACGGGTAAGAAAATAAATAGAAATTCTAAAGAATTAAAAAGCATTATCCGAGTACTCCTCAATTTGTTTCACTGTTTGCGGATTGTCTTGTAAGTAGTTTTTCAACTTCAAATCTTCTTTTTGTAAGTAATCATTAACATTTTTTCTTGTGATAAAAACGGCGCTGTCATTTGGTGTTGTATAAAAATTAAGCGCAATTTTTTCACCCAGCAGGCATGTTGCGTGCACCGCATCTCTGAAATATTTAATCTTTGAATTTACTGGTTCTGTATTGTATTTGTTGATTGACGCAAGGTCATAGTAATTAAACATATCAGCGAGTTTTTTCTTAAAAGTTTTATAATCAGCCCAGAGATTGTTATGGTAAATATTTATTAAATCGGCGATATGTGAAGGCGTAACAAAGAAAACGACCTCTACATTGTTTTGTTTGGCAAAGTCGTTAAATTCTTTGAGCGCAAGAAATGCTTTTTGGTTTAATTTGTAGTTAGAATAATATTCTTTTTTATATTTTTTTATTGTCTGCTTAAAATAATATTCGGCTTTTGGGTTGTTAATATTACATATATTGCCGTTGGAGTCAGGGGATATGTCTTTTTGTTTTAAATTATTTATTACTGTCTGCAAACTATAGTTGAGTGTATCTAATGATATAAGCAGCGGAAGCAGCTCATTTTTCGTCAGATTTTTTTCTCTGATGGATTCCACATCAACAGCAGTGTCATAATAACCCTCGGTAAAAGAGAAAAAATCTATTCCAAAATAAATTTTTTGGATTTCAGGATGCAGGAATATACTGTTTTTGGCCATGATAATACTTTCCTGCATGCTTGAAGAGCTTAGAGCCATTGAGTAAACATTTTTGCCGGAAAGTTTTGAGTGATAGTCTGTATTAAGCCACCAGTCCGTTTTGGAACTTCCTACATAAAGTATATCTATGTTGTTTTTATACAGTTTTAGCTGGGGGATTTTTGTAATACGCTCCTGTTTTGTTGCACAGGGTTTTATTATATTAAATCTTTTTATTTTGAATGTTTTGAATATGTTATACGGGTCTACAGTAAAATTGATTGCTGCACTCATTACAACAAATACAATACAGATAAGAATAATAGAAGAATTATAAAATTTTATTGTATTTTTTCGTCTACCCATTCTTTTAAACCTTGTTTTTTGTTTATATATTCCAAAAGATTTGCTTTGTCTTTTTCAAGCAAAAAATCAACATTGTTTTTTGTTAAAATACGTCCGTATGATGTGTCTTTTCCCAGTAGATAGTCTGTTATTTTGTCCCCTAAGATATGAGTTGGGTGAGATGATTCAAAAAAATAAATTATATTTGGGGTCATATCTTCGTTATTATAAACATGCGGGTACTGAAAATCGTATATTGGTGCTATTTGTGTCAGTGTTTTTTTCCATTGAACAAAATCTTCCCAGAGTCCCATTTTGTAAATCAGATATTGATCGGTAATGTGTGAGGGCATTATAAATATAACAATGTTTATATTTCTGTTTTGGCAGCTTTTGACAAGTTTTTGTATCGTGTTAAAAGCTTGCGGATTAAGTTCGTAATCTTGATAATATTTTTTGTATTCTTTAAATGATTTGTTAAAACTTTTTTCTATATCTTTGTTGTAATACACATGCTTGGTGCCGTCTGTATTAAACATTCTGGACTCAATACCAAGCAAGTTTTTTATAATAGTCCAGATGCTGTCGCCTGTTGATTTTAGAGAAAGAATCGAAAAACCCAGTTCATTTGTGGTGATATTTGGTGTTTTTGATATTTGGTATCTTGTTTTTTGATTGTTGTCTTCTCTGTTTTTGCTGAATGTTGCAAAATCTAACCCGAGATATACGTTTTTAATTTCTGGATGTATTAACAATATTTCATCCAAAATGTCTGTGTATTCATTAATAAAAAGCCCGCCAACGCCAAGGTTTTCGGCTGTTTGACCGGTTATTCCCGCATAGTGTTTTTTTTGTATCGCATAATCAACACGTGAAGTGCCAAGAAAAACTGTATCGAGCTCTTTTCTGTTTAATTTTAGAGCAATAAATTTTGTGTAACGTTCTTGTATTGTTGCTTCGGGTTTTAAAAGTTCAAATGGGATATATGAGTTATCGAATATATTGTACGGGTTAATAAAATAATTAAGACAAGCAATGCTAAAAATTAATATCAGGAAAGTTTTGAAAAATTTATTGTTGAAGTTTTTATAGTTTATATTATTCACTATTTCTGATTCCGTGACATTTTTTATGGTTTTTATTGGTAAAATATGACAAATTATTTCTTAATACATGTCATAATATATCTATTTTGTCAATCAAAATTGTCATTATTTGTCCTTATAGTTTGCCGATTTAACCGCTATCCTATTTATGGAGGCAAGTAATGGAAGAACTCAAAAAGGATTTTGGCAAAAGGCTTAAAGAGTTAAGAAAAAGTCAGGGATTGACTCAAGAACAGCTTGCGGAAAAAATAGGGATGGATACGCAAAATCTCTGTAAGATGGAAAACGGCTCGCATTTTCCACAGACAAAAAATTTGTATAAAATAGTCAAAGTGCTTGATATTGAAGTAAAAGATCTTTTTGATTATGGACATTTTTTGCAAAGAGAAAAACTTATATCTGAGATAATGGATTTTTTGAATAAAGCTGCAAATAAAGAACTTGAATTTATTTATAAAATAGTAAAAAGTTTTAAAGAGTACGTTAAATAATATTATGTTTTGCGGTTTTGGCACAGTTATATAAATTTTGGTTTTTATTATTTTATGCGTACAAAATAAAGAGTTTTGGAATTATGATTCCATAAGTGTTAATAATTGGTGTTTTTTGGAAGTGTGTTTCCAAAAAACTTGAATTTATCAAAATTATTTTGTATAATAAAATATAGAGGCTTAAAATGATTGAACGTAATATATATTTAAAGAAACTTATCGGATTTAAAGACAAACAACTCATTAAAGTGATAACGGGAATCCGCAGATGCGGAAAATCAACTTTGCTAAAAATTTTTCAAAATTACTTATTGGAAAACGGGGTTAAACAAAGACAAATTATAACAATAAATTTTGAAAATCCCGATTACGATAATTTAAGAGATTACAAAGAGCTTTATAAATTTTTAAAAAATAAATTGGCAAAAAATACTAAGAATTATATATTTTTGGATGAAATACAAAACGTAGCGGAATATCAAAAGGCAATTGACGGATTATACATAATGGACAACGTCGATTTGTATATTACGGGCTCTAACGCTTATTTTATGTCGGGAGAACTGGCTACTTTACTATCCGGACGTTATATAGAAATTGAAATGCTGCCTTTATCGTTTAAAGAATATATATCAGCGTTTTCTCAACAACAGGATTTGTCCGCATTATACAGACAATATATAGAAAACGGTTCTTTTCCGTATATAACAAAACTGGATGACAACAAAGAGCAAATAAGGGATTATTTAAGCGGTATTTATAATACGGTTATATTAAAAGATGTGGTTGCCCGCAAAAAAATACCGGATGTTCCCGCATTAGAGAGTATTGTTAAATTTCTGTTTGACAACATAGGAAATATAACAACTCCCAAAAAAATCAGCGACACAATGACCTCAAAAGGAAGAAAAATATCAAATCATACTGTCGAAAATTATATTTCTGCACTTGTCGATTGTTTTGTTCTGTACAAAGCAGGCAGATATGATATTAAAGGCAAGCAATATCTGGAAACGATGGAAAAATATTATATTGCTGATACGGGTTTGAGATATTTCCTTTTGGGTTCAAAATACGTTGATATGGGACACATATTGGAAAATATTGTTTATTTAGAGCTTTTACGCCGCGGTTATAAAGTTTTTATAGGCAGGATAGGACAACTGGAAATAGATTTTGTTGCGGAAAAAAACGGAGAAACAGAATACTATCAGGTAGCCCAAACTGTTATGCCCAAAGATACTTTAGACAGAGAATTGGAACCGCTTTACAAAATAAAAAATCATAATGCTAAATATCTGATAACAATGGATAACGTACCCAATGTGTCCCATAACGGAATTAAACAAATTTATGCTTTGGATTGGCTGACAAAGTAAAATAATAAAAAATTGTTGTTTATTCATACATGATGAAATCTAATCCGATTGATTTTCAAGCATTTTTTTGCATAAATTATGCAAGGATAACACTGCCATGAAAAGACAAACAATAGGTATATTAAACGGAGCAATAGCCGCGGCAAGTTACGGGACGAACCCGCTTTTTGCGCTGCCGATGTATGCGGGGGGAATCGGTGTAAATTCCGTTTTATTCTACAGATACGCTATTGCCGTTGCGATTTATTTTTTATGGCTCAAGTTTGTAAAAAAAACCTCTTTAAAAATTACCTTAAAAGAGGGTGTGTTGCTTTCAATTTTCGGGTTATTTTTTTCGTTGTCCTCGTTAACGCTTTTTGACGCATTTAATTACATAGAAGCGGGCATTGCCTGCACGATACTTTTTATATATCCTCTGCTGGTTGCGATAATAATGACGATGTTTTTTCACGAAAAATTAACCAAAACTGTTATTTTTTCAATAATATTAACATTCAGCGGGATTTTCCTTTTGTATAACGGAAAACCCGGAACGACTCTTAACCTGCATGGTGTTATCATGGTGCTGCTTTCAGCGCTTTTGTACGCACTTTATATTGTCGGGGTAAAAAACGTAAAAGCACTTAGGCACATAAAGCCGGACAAGTTGAGTTTTTATGTAATGTTATTCGGGCTTCTGGTTTATATTGTTAATTTAAAATTTTGCACGCAGCTGCAAATAATACACACACCGTTTTTGTGGCTGTGTACATTCGGTCTGGCACTTTTTCCAACAATTATTTCGCTTGAGACAATTACTATTGCAATAAAGCTTATCGGCTCGACCACAACAGCCATTCTCGGTGCGTTGGAACCTTTAACCGCAATATTTTTCGGAGTCATTTTCTTTCACGAACAATTGACTTTAAAAATATGTATTGGTGTAGCGTTGATTTTGTCCGGCGTAATTTTAATTATCACCAGAAAGCAGATGAAAAAATCTTGATAAAAACTCTTTCTAATCTTTAGTAATAGTAGTAATAATAGTCATCATCATCATCGTCATCATCGTCGTCATCGTAATCGTCATCATCATCGTTGTCATTGCTATCACTGCCGAATATAATGCCGAGAACAATGCCGCCGACTACCAGCAGTGTTAATACTACAGCAATAATAATATTTTTTTTCTTGTCCTGGCCGGCTTTTTCCTGTTCAGCTTCCTGTGTTGCCTGCTGTACAGCCTGATAATCAGCCATATCCTCCGCTTCGCTGGAAGTTGTATTGGCAAAATCGTCCACTTCTACGGACTTTACGGTTTCGTACGTTGTATCGGAGTATGTACCGTCAACGTAATCATCTAAAGTCGGGAGTTTTGTTTCTTTATAGGTTTCGGCATAGCTGGGCTCATTGTTCTGAAAGGAATTTGCCGACGGGGTAGTAGCAGCGGTATTATTTGAACCGGTATTTTCATCATTCACTACATAAGAACCGTTGGGCCCTATTTTTAATTTTGCCGCAAAACTGCAATTTGGGCTTACCAAAAAAGTCAACAGTAAAAATATAGCTATTGTTTTTTGCAAATCAATCTTTTTCATATTCTATCTTTCTTTTTTATTGTTTTACACGTTCAATATCGTCATAGTCTGATGCATCAAAGCCTTTCCATTTTGAGGTTGTAGTGCTGCGCAATACCGCAGATACAAAAACCTTTTTACGCTGAGAGCCGTAAGGGTAAGTGTAGACCATGTTGCCTGATGTGTTTTTTATATTTTCCGCAGATTGCCGAAGATATACGGACCTTGGAACATATTTTTCCGAAACAACACTGATTTTTGCTTTGCTTAAATTTTCCCGAAACTTGGAGCCGCCCAAAGTTTTAACATCCTCGGACAGTTTTAACTTGTAGAACGTATTATTATCAATACAGTATGCATAAAAAGGCGTATTTGCTTTATATACAGCGTCACCGGTTTTATCGGCACGTACTACATCATACGTTGAAACCGGTATAAAATACACAACTATCTCCGACAACTTACGCTGATTATCTACAATAAGACTATAGGCGTATGAATTACCGGTCCATAAGGAGTATAATACACAATTGCGTTTATCAATTTCGTTATTAACATCTGCATGCCACTGGTTCCACTGGATAGAAAGCCATTCTTCTTCAGGTTCTTCTTTTGTATTCTGAAAGAAGGTAGGCAAGGATATTGTGTATTCCGGGATTTCAAAATCCTCCGCATCCGTAACGTTAACTGCGCATAAACCAGTATTAAAACTGCAAAATACCGTTGCTGCCGCTATTAAAAAAGTATATATTGTCTTTTTCATCTTTTCCTCGTGTTATCTTGTTATTGTGATATATGCCGCGACCTTTGCTCTTTCTATAGAAACATCTGACGGAAATTGCAGTATAGAATTTTTTTGGTATTGTTGTATACAGCTTTTTATTGTGTTTATTCCGCTTTTGGCCGCGGCATTGTTGGAGTTTTTAACAACAGTTACCTGAATGTCCGATATATTCCTGTTTGCATCAACATAAAAACTGTAAGAATATTTTGTTCCCGTCGGGATTGTCTTGGACATTTTGGGTGTAGCCGAACTTATTATTTTTGTATTAATGTTGTTACGCCATCTTTCAAGCGAAATAGATTGCTGTGCTGCAGTTGCTGTTTTTGTTTGTTGAACTTTTGGAGCGGATTGTGTTTTTGTTGTTTGAGTTGTTTTTGCTGTCTGGGTGGTCTTTGTAACTTTAGGAGCGGTTGTTGCTGCCTTTTTTACGGTAGTAGTCTTTTTGGCAGCTGTTTTGGTCACTGTTTTTTGTTTAACGGTTTTTTGAGGCTGTACCGTTTGTACGGTTTGTTTGGGCGGAGTATATGATACATTTTGCTTTTCAACTTCGGCTAAAGCTTTTGCCTCTTGTGCCGCTCTTTGTGCTTCTTCCTGCTGTTTTGCTTCTAAATATTGAGCATATTTTTGTTTTGCCCGTTCTTTCATTTGGGCCATGTATTCATCTCTGCTGACTGTTGTTATATTTTCAACAGACTCTGATGCAGTATTCAGAGTATTTTTCAGATTTTCAACGGGTTTGATTGCGACAGTTTCCTTTGGAGTTGATACATTTTTTGATTCAACCTTAATGTCTTTATTTTGTATATTTTTTGATTCCGTTAATTCAATATTATTTGAGGACGACAAAAAATTGATACTTTTAGTCAGCTGCGGGTTTGCAGCTATCACTATAGTCGTCACAATCGCTATAAAAATTACTATGCCAGCATAAACTTTTAACATTTTAATTTAAAAAATATCCGGTTATTATTCTTTGACTAGCAGTATATATTATATCAATTAAAGCTACAATACAGTTTTTATTGTATTTTTAAGTCTTGCAAAATCCGTTGTTCTTTTTTGTATTTTTTAGCCGCAGAAGTAGTGTTATCAAATATTACAATTCGTTTAGTTCGTATATATAATGCTGCAGCTGTAAAGCCCGTTCTTTAATCGTTTCTCTTTTTTGTCCGGCGTTCAGGGTGTAATAAATTGTTCCTGCTTTATTATAAATTATATTTTCGTTTACATCGAATTCGGATTTTATATAACTTTCCCATTTTTTCTGCGAATCAGCTATTTTTTCATATTTGTCAGCTGGTAAAATTTGTTTTAAAGTCATTAAGTTTTTATCAATTTTTTTAAACCAATCCTCTGTTGCTTTAAGTGCACAATTACCCATTCCTATATCAGATGTATCTGCGATTTTTATACATTTTTCTTCTTCAATATCAATAGGATGTTTTGCAGGCTCAGGTGTTTCTGGTTCTTTTGCAACAGCATGTTCTTTGCAGTATTCCTCACAAGAAGGACACTGTTGTTCAACAGTAGCAGAGTGATTTTCCTGTACTTTGGTACAACCGGAAGAAATCAATATTAATGATAATAAAACAATTAGTTTTTTCATAAACTTATTGTAACTTATTTTTTATTTATTGCTTTATTTTAAAATAATAATTGTAATAAATTGCAGTTTGTCTGTTTGACTTGTCTAAATATAAATTCTGCCGGCATGTCACGGGGCCAATTTCTTATAGCACTTGATTGTTCTGCCGAAATAGTGCATAATGTATTCAACGGCAATGTCTTTTAACAGGTTTGTTCAATTTGGAACATGCCCACGTTATCAAAATTTAGGCATAGCTGTGTTCATTTAGATGACAGTGATATTTACAGTTGTCTATTTGTCATGCAAAATTTAGGAGGTGAATTGTTATGTAAATAATAAAAAATAGGGTACAATTAAATCTATGAAAAAATTGTTTGCTATATTTATTATATCTTTTCTGCTGTCAAACAGTGCTTTTGCTTTAGATTATTCAAAGTACAATCTGTCTGATATAAATGCAATCAGAGAAGCAACAAAAGCTTATCAAAATGAATTTAAAGATAAAAAAGGCACAAAAGAAGCAGAAATTGAGTTTTTGAAATTCAGGGATTTTTATTATGAAGCTGTAGAAAAACAGGATATAAGAATTAAACTAAAGGAACCGGTAAAACTATATAGAAACTCATATTACTGGCAAGCAAGAAAATATACAAAAGAATACGCCGACAAAGGATTAAGAGTGGATTTTAATGGAGAGTTTTATATAACCGAAAATAATAAATACTTATACAAAAATTTCTGTTCTTATTTAAATGCGGATTGGTGTGAGTTATTAAAGTTTTTGTCAAAACAAGATACAAAAAGAATCTTTTGGGATTCGGTTTATGTAATATCAAAAGACGAACTTGTAAAAATAATAAATTTTTATAAAAACTTTGATAAGAAATACCCTAATTTTGTATTAAATGATTCTATAAAATCTATAATAAAAGATTATGAAAAAGATTTAAAACGTTACCCTTATCTAACTGATTAATTTAGATTTTAATTAATCTTACACGCTAATTGAATCATCAATTAGCGTTATTGTCGTACAAAAATTTAAGGAGAAAACAAAATGACAAATCAAAAAGAAATATGGACACCGGAACAGGTAGAAAAATATTTACAAAGTCTAAAATCAGGTTCAAAACGAAGATTGCCAAATAATGTATATGTCACAGAAAATTTTACATGGAATGAAGTATTAAGAACTGATGCAAGAAATATAGATATGCCGTCAAGACAAGTGTTGGAAAATTTAAAGACAAGTGCAAATGTATTACAGAATTACAGAAACAAAGTTGGTAAAGCAATAACAATAACATCAAGCTGGAGAACACCTACAGAGCAAAAAGCTTTAATAAACGCATATAAGGAAAAGAAGGCACAAAATAAACCTGTCGGCAGACCTTCAGAAACATCGTTGCACATGGAAGGATTAGCCTTGGATTTTATTGTTGATGGAGTAAAACCATTATCAGTGTATGAACATTTTGATAAAACTCTTATGGGAGAGTTAGAAAAAAGTCCTATATATACACATGTAGGATTGCCTACATATTCAGAAAAGTACTTAAAAAACAACGGTATATTTAGTGAAAAACTTTATAAAAAATTAGATGTCAATGAAATTACACTTACACCTTACGAACAATCAAAAGTTATTAAAAGATTAGATGCTTCTAGTTGGAAAACCATTCCTTCAAATTTTAATGCCAAAGCAAATGTACAGGAGTATAAAAACTTTAAAACAAAAATTCAAACTCCTAAAACAAATATACCGGTTTCAAACCCTATTAACTCGAAACCTGCTCAAATTACAGCAGACAAAAGAACACCCGCTCAAAAGTTTGATGATGAAATCAGAACAAAATACCTACTAATGCAGGAAGAAAGAAAAAGACGATATCCTGTCTTTAGAAAGGGGAGTTCCCCAGCAAAAAGTTCATCAGGTAAAGGCAGGTGGGTAACTATTAACGGCAATCATGTATTTATAGAGGATTAATTTCAACTAAAAGAGCAGGTATAAAAAATACCTGCTCTTTTGGCGTTTACCTCAAGTTCAATAAAAACACTTCTAAAAAACATCATTATACAAGGCAAATGGGATATCCCGCATATACGATAGGGAAATTATTAAATAAACAGGCTCAAATTGATTTAATGCAACAAATACTGACTGCTATTTCTGAAACACAGTAATATCAACATTTATCAAATTGGATTATTCGGGTACGCATAGTCCTTAATTTCACTAAAATTTTGCTGTCGCAAAATTGCCGTTCAATCGGACTATATGTTCTTACGAGTTTCGCAACTTCGTTGCTCACTCTACCGAAAATCCAGCAGTCCCTTAAACAGTCCCTTTTGGGACCCAAGCGGCTATTTCTTATTCAAGTGCAATATGGCCAAAATGCAATAATAAAGCACCGAAAAGGTGCGTTTTTATGGAGTGAGAGCCAAGTAGGGACTTCATCTCTACGGCTCATTCTTCGCCTAGAGCTGAGGTCAACGAGGCTGTCTTGCTCGCTCGCAATAAACGGCATTACGTGTCGAAAACTCAACGTTTTCGCCACTTCAGCCTCTGCTCGCTCGCGTTCGAACTTCGCGACAAAGCTTCGTTTTGTGCGAGTTCTTAAACCCATTCTAACTATAAAAAAACAGCACCCTATCGGGTGTTAACTTGAAAATGGAGCGAGAGACGAGGCTCTCTTGGATTTGCTCCACGCTCGGAAAGTTTCGCTTTTGAGCCTTCGGCTCAACTCCGCTCAATTTCCTCGCTATCCGGACTTGCACTTCGTGCATCGTCCGTCCGCAAATCCGCTCGAACTCTACTTGAGTTCTCGCCTCTGTCTCTCTATATACTAAAAAACACCCTATCGGGTGTTAACTTGAAAATGGAGCGAGAGACGAGGCTCGAACTCGCGACCCCTTCCTTGGCAAGGAAGTGTTCTACCACTGAACTACTCTCGCATTCGGTAATTATTATTATACATGGCAAATTTTATTTTTCAACTATTTTATTTTGTTCTTTACAAATTCTATTTCATCACTCTTTTTAACAATACTTCCGTTAAGTTTTCTTTTCAAAATTTCTTCTAAAATTTCTCCTATTTCCCTGCCGTTTGTTATTCCCATTTCTTTTAACTCATCGCCCTTTAACTCAACACGTATCAAAGACAAATTTTCAAGATATTTTAGAGCTTCTTTTCTCTGCGTAAGCAGATAATATACAATAATCGACTCTGTTGTACGCTTTACAAAAAACTTATAGATATCAAAATTTGTATTCATCACGCTAAGATAATTATTCATCAAATATTCAATATCGCTAAATATTTTCTTTTCACTTCGTGTAAAACAAAACTGTTCTATAATTTTCGGGTTTGTTAAAACCGTTCCCAAATATACCAGCCAAACGTGATACGGATTGTACTTATCTACAAGCGTTTTAATTTCTAACCCTTTAAGTTCGGGCTTTTGCCCGTATATTAATTTATAGTTTTCATTCACTATAAACATGTCATATACTTTTGCACTGTTTAGAGAAAAGCACTGCTTAAGTTCAGATTTTATCCTTGCCCATGATATATCTTCATGCATCTGCGTATTTATATATTTTTCCTGCAAAGCCTTAGTGTGAGCATCTCTGTGGAAGTTAAATCTTGCCGCAAATTTTAATGCACGCAAGATTCTTGAGGGATCTTCGTTAAAGCTGTTGTCGTGCAATACTCTAATCTTTTTATTGTTTAAATCCTTTATTCCCCCGACATAATCGATAACATCGCCGTAATTTTTTTTATTCAATGACATTGCAAGAGAATTGATGGTAAAATCACGTCTGTAAACATCTTCCTGCAGGGAACAGCCTATTTTAACAACAACAGGCAAATGTCCTCTATGCGGGTAAAACTCCTGTCTGGTTGAAGCAAAGTCAATCTCTACTTCTCCGTCAAAAACGGCCTTGGCCGTTTTAAGTTCGTTTTGCACCTGAAGTATTTTGCAATATTTTTTTTCCGCAAGAAGGTGACAAAATTTTATAGCATCGCCTTCTACCGTTACATCAATATCAAGAGATTTTCTTTTTAATAACAAATCTCTTACAATACCGCCTATTAAATAAATTTTAAAATTGTGTTCATCCGCCGTTTGTGAGCACAATTTAAGAGCATTCAATATTTCGTCAGAAAGCTGTGCTTTCATTTGTTTTTCTATATTTAAAGGCATATTTTTTTAACGATTTTTTACGTATATATTACCGAATAATTTTACAAAAGAATTACGTTCTTTTTCAAGTTCTTCAATTCTTTTTATCAAAATTTTGTTATCGGATAAAATCTCTTCCAGCTTGTTTACAAGTATTTGATTATCTTTTTTGTATTCGCCAAGCTGCACCGCATCTTCAATAAAATCTGTCTGTTTTATGTAATCCGCAACATCACTCGTAATTTTTCTTGCAATGGATTCTGCCAGCACCGCAAGAGTTTGATTGGAAATATCAAGAGTTACATTTTTTAATTCATTTTCAACTTCTCTGTTAACTTCATTCAATACTGCAACCGGAAGTTCTTGCGGGTCTTGAATATTTTGTGTTTGTTCGCCATTTTCCTGCGGAGGTATAATTTGTGTTTCGGCAATTTCCCGTACAAATTCTTTACCTTCTTCTTGCGGAGTTTCAGGTATTTCTACAGTCATATCAACAGGAGTAATGTCATCTTTGTTCATTATATTAATTTCATTTTTAGGCTCTTTTTGTTTTATCCCGTTACGGATTTTTTCCACGGCCATTTCGTCAAAAAATTCTATCCCGTTTGCATCTTCGTAAATCGGTTCGATTTTCCAATTTTTGATAAAAGCATCCAAAATAAAATTGTCTATGAACAAATCTTCACTGTTTAAGATTTCAATAATTTTTTCTTTATTAAACATCAAGACCTCAACAACCTGAATGTATATAAATGATAATATATTTTGAACAAAAAGAAAATACATTGTAAACATTTGAGGAAACTTTTTTTTTCACCCGTCGTCATGAAAATTAATATGTTCGAGAAAAATTCGTGATAAGTAACAAAGTGACGTGAACGAATTTTTTGACAAAGCGAACAGTAGAGCGTAAGCGATACTTGTGAGCCTGTCACCGAAACTTAACGAAGTTAAGTGTAGGCGAGTGACATATTGAAAAGACGACACCGGATTAAATAGAGAGATTTACCAAATATAAATTTTTTGGATGAGGAATTTGGAAATGTTAAATAATCTGACACAAAATTTTGCTGTCGAAGATTTTGACGTACAAAATTTTGAGGAAAATTTTTTGGAAAAAGAAGAAAATCAGGATTTACAAGATTCCGCTCAAGATGCTGAGATTGAAACAGTCGAAACCTTCAGCACTATTGTGAAAAAAAATGATATCCTGCAAAACTATCTTAAAGATATAGGCCGGATAAAACTTTTAAAAGCGCAAGACGAGAGGGAACTCGGCAGGCAAATTAGAGAGGGAAGTGCAAAAGAGGCTGAACTTGCCAAGAAGAAACTTATTCAAGCAAATTTAAGACTCGTTGTCAGCATTGCAAAAAAATATATAGGTCAGGGTGTGTTGTTTATGGATCTGGTACAGGAAGGGTCTTTAGGACTGATTAAGGCCGCTGAAAAATTTGATTACAAAAAGGGTTTCAAATTCAGTACTTACGCAACATGGTGGATAAAGCAATCCATTGTGAGGGCAATATCTAATCATTCGCGTACAATAAGAATCCCAGTGCATATGACAGATAAAATCAGGCTTTACAAAAAAGTTTCGGCAGCTTTGACAAGCAAACTCGGAAGAGAACCCAGCGATGCGGAAATGAGTGCAAAGCTCGGGATATCAGAAAAGAAGCTGGAAAATATAAAAAATGCAATTTTTAAAGATCCTGTGAGCCTTGATACGCCAATAGCCGAAGATTTGGTGCTTGAGGATTATGTGGCAGATGACAGCTATCGTTCTCCGGACGCATCTACGCAATCAATGTTTTTATACAAGGACGTTATGTCCATGTTGAACTTCTTAAGCCAGCGTGAAAAAACAATATTGATAAACCGTTTCGGGCTTAATGGCAACAGCAAACATACACTGGAGGAAATAGGCAGAATAATGGGTTTTTCAAAAGAGAGAATACGCCAGATTGAAAACATTGCCCTGCAAAAACTAAAAGCCAAACAGGAAATTTCACACCTTAAAGAATATTTAAACTAAAAATCAGAAGTGCGAGGGTAACAACAACTTTCAAAGGATACTTATAATTTCTCAACAGGAATTATACAGTCTTCTTTGGACATCTTAAACTCCTTAGTGACGCTATTTCAGCAAAATCCGGTTTCGGGTTTTGCTTTTTTTTGTTTAACTGGCCGGTTTTTGTATAGCCGGTATGCTATGACAGAAAGTATAATTTAAAGTATAAAAATTAATACCGAATTTTACAAACTTTACATATTGAAATAATCAAAATATAGAGGTATAATAATTGAGCCGAAGAAAGTATTATGGGAATGAGAAAGGAGATTAAAATGCGCGTCAGCTTAGCTACAAACCACATGTCATGTCAACCTTTGAGAAGTTTTGGAAAAGCTGAACAGCCTCAAAAAAATCCTCAGGCGAACCCTGCGTTTGCTTCTTCCAATAATACTGTATCTAAAGAAGAATACGATAAGTTGAGCGCAAAATACGATCTTGCTTGCCGCATTGCATGTGCACAGGCACAGCAGTACAACCAGCTTGCTGCTAAATACAGAGCTGTTGCTAAGTAAGTTTTGTTTTTTAGTTTAAGCTCACATCTTTTAAATGTTCAATTTTGGGATTATCCTGTCCTAAAACTGATATTATATCTATACGGAATTTTTTGTAGTCCTCGTCCGTTACCTGCATATAAGCCAATCCGGCTTTGAAAATGTGTTCAAGTTTTTTGTTATTTACCGCTTCAAAAGGGTGTCCGCAGTTTTCGTTTGTGCGTGTTTTAACCTCAACAAAGACAAGTGTGTCCTTGTCTTTTGCAATTATATCTATTTCCGCAAGTCTGGAATATCTGAAATTGCGCTCCAGTATCTTGTATCCCTGTTTTTGCAAAAATTGGCATGCCATATCTTCGCCGGAATTTCCTATAACTTTATTGTTTAAAAATCTAAACATACATACTCTCCATATCTTCTATAAGACGGAGCATTTTATCTTTCATAGTTTTGGGATACAAAATTTCGCAATTATCAAAATATCTGATAAGCCTTTTTAAAATCAAATCTTTATCTTCAAGATTGTTGGAAACAATAATGTAATCAACACCCTGTTCTATTACGCATTCCCCCTCTTTAAGCCTGTATGAAGAAGCGAGTCTGTTTTTTAATTTAAAAGTAACAGAGCCGGCCAGATTTATTGTAGAAACCTGTGGTGTCTGGTGTGCTTCTGTAATATTTTTTAATAAAAATTCTTTGTACGAGTTAGTTTCGTAATAATAACAGATGATAGCCGCATTATTGCTTTTGTAAACAATTTTTATAGGCGCAACATTATATTTCTCAGTTTCTCCGGTCGACTCATTTTTATATCTTATAGTCAATTTGAGCTTATCTTTGCAATATTTTTCGAACTTTTTGATATTTTCATCATACAAACCCAGCTGAAAATCTTCAATATACGGTTTTATTGTTTTTTGGGATATCAAATCAAGTGTACTGTCAGAAAAATTTTTTTCTATAACATCTAAAGCACTGACTAAATTTTCTTTTAATTCTTTACTTTGTATATGCGGCAGAGAACTTTCAATAAGTTTAATTAAAGACAAATCATTTTCATTAAAATCAATAGGGTCAATGCTTCTTTGTATGTAATATTTGTTATCTTTTTGCTTTACAACCGGCAGATTTAAAAGTTTTAGGGTGTTTAAATATTTGTTAATCAGTTCTTTTCTATAGCTGTTGTCAGAAGTGTCTTCAACAATTTCCAGCAACTCTTCCATAGAAAGAGGATGTTTTATAAGCTCTTTCAACAGTTCAATTAATCTGTAACCGGCATTATTTATTTTACTGACAACCATTTTTATATCCCGTTTTTATATCTGCCAAAATCCTTAAAAACTCTTCTTGCACGGATTTCGGCGAAAGCAGTTTGCAATCCGTGCCAAAAGACAAAACTCTCTGATAAAAATTAAATTTATTGCTTACATTAGCCAAAACTTTAATTGATGATTCATCTTTTTCCAAAATCTTTTCGTACTCATTGCAGGTAAAAGTTTGTACACTGCTGCCTTTTAACAAATATTCAACATCAGTAACCGGTTTCAAAAAGTTGTCAGTACCTGCATTGGGAGCACTGTATATTTGTGAGATAACTTCTTTAATTTTGTCAATTCTCAAATAACCGAAACTGTCATATTTTAAATTGTACCCCCAAACATAAAGCTTATTATGCTCAAAGGTAATATACTCGGGCGAAAATTCCAGTTCTTCAAGACCATAGTGAGGTGACTTATAAATAAATGTTGCCATTTTACGTGTTTTAATAAAAAGTATTACTGTATTTAATATATCAATATTGATATCATTAAAAGGATGCTTTGTTGTTAAAATATCGACAGATTCCCTATCCGGTGCAAGACAAGATATTTTTGCAAACAAACTGTTTAAAAGAAAAACCGCCTGCCAATTTTCACGTGCAATAATCCCTTCTCTAAATGTTTGCAATGCCATTATTTGCGCTTTGTCAAAATAAATGCCGAATGGGTGAGATTTCAGGACATATTTATTATCGGTTTTCTGTGACGGTCTGCTTATAACACAGCCGGATTTTCTTAAAGTGTTAATAGTGTTTGTTATACTGTCTTTGGAAAGATCCTTTCCGACAATAGCATCCTGTTCAAGAACTTCGATTAATTCATTTCTTGATAACGGATGTTTAATTAATTGTGAAAGCAAAAATAAAGCCCTATAACCTGTTTTGGTTATATTATTATTCTCGTTGAGATTTTTGTTTTGCAAAAAATTCATCGTGAGTTATTCTTTATTTTTTAGAAAACTTAACTTCCTTTGCAATTGTTTCTTTTACAACATCATTGATATGTATTTTGTTGACAATACTTGCTCTTTTCTTACGGAAAAGCATATCCGTAAATGCCTCAATCCTTGTAATAAAACCGGCCTCGCCAGTTTGTTCATCAACTGAAAGATTTAAAATCGGTTTGTTGAATTTTCTTGCCGCTCTCGAAATTCTTTCCACCATTATTGAATCAGGCCCGCATCCGAAAGCATTTATCGTAATAATTCCGTCAATGTTGTTGTCCTGCAAATAATGACCGGCAGCACCCGTCATTTCATATTCATTTGCCCAGTAAAGTTTAGAATCCATTGCTGAAATTCCTTCTTTTAACTGTTCAATTGATAGCTGCTCTGCAGTGTATGATTTAACATCCAGTTTTTCGAGTTTATCGAAAATTTTCATCGATATTCTGTCATCAAATAAATTGTAGCTGTGCGCAAGCACCGCAACACTAATCGGATAAGACTTCTGGTTGTTAACTATTACTACCTGCCCTTTTTTGGCGTAATTCAACGCTTTTTCAAAAGAAATACCCGAATTGAGCATAATTTTGAAATTATTTAATACTTTCCAGCCTTCTTTAGAAGCTTCCTTAATCCTTTTTTCATCAGTTATACCGAAAGGTGCCACAGCTTCTTTTAAGAAAGAGTACAACCCCCTGTTTTTTTCGGATTTATCCAGTGTTGCATCTATTATAGTGAATTTTCTTTTAACAACGTTTTTGATTAAATCGGGAAGCCCTCTGATTTTAGAACAGTTGTATATTTTGTGATCAATGGATTGAATTGAAGGAATAAAAATTTTATCTATACCTTTGTCTAAAAGGTTCAAAATATGGCCTACATAAACCTTTATAGGCAGGCATGTTTCCGATACAACAAGTGCCGAACCGTCCGACATGGTCTGTTTGGTAGTTTTGTCGGAAATAATTACTTTAATACCCAGCTTTTCAAAAAAGCCATACCAAAACGGGAAATAATTGTAGTATGACATAGCTCTCGGAATACCTATTTGCATTGTTTCGGACATCTAATTTTCCTTCTGTGACTTATCCTATTCAGAATATATTATAAATCAAAAAAAATTTTTTTCAGAATAAGCATTTTTTATAAAAGTTCAAAAAATTTTTTATTATACCTAAAACACTACATATATAGCAGTTTGAAACATGTTCGGCTGCTGCTACATTTTTAACATTACTTAACAAAATGCAAAAAAATAAGTGTAAAGGGTACACATATTTGTAAATATATGTTAATATATTCGATACAAAATAGCAATTTATTTTTATGTTTTGCATTAAACAATCATGTGTGAAGACTTTGGCAGGGTTAAATGAAGTTACAATCACTAAATTACACCAGACAACAAAACGTTAATACGGAGCATGCTAATTCAAAGAAGAAAAATCCTTCTTTTGGAAATCCTGCTGTTGCGTTTGCGACATTTATTGAAAACAACGGATTTTTGGGAGAATTTCTGAGTATTGATACATTCGGCATGATGGCACCGAGAACGGGCCAGGGATATTTGAGAAACCGTAAAGAATTAGGCCATTTAAACTACAAAGCCGGAAGAGAAGAACTTGTAAGAGAGGTATTATCAGGCCCTGCATTTTTCTATGTACCGCTTTTGGTAATGACAGGCATAGGGCTGTTACGGGGCAAAGTAGCCAAAGTTCAAGCAGGTGTTCTTGACAGTTTCAAACCTATCATGCAAAAAACAACGGCTTCACTCAAAGATTCCGCAGCTATTAAAAAGAATTTTGTTAAAACTTTAACAGACGAAGCTTTCCAAGGTTATGACAAAGAAAAAGGTTTGATTAGCGAACTGTCGGATTTAATGGTTAAAAATGTTGAAAAAACAGAACCCGCAAAAAAACTTCGCGCGCAGGCAGTAAAAGTTATTACAAAACTCAACAAGGCTAACGGAAAATACCTTGATAATGCTTCTACTATTCAAGCCGGCGGAAAAGACCATGATGTTAATTCATTGTTTAAGGATATGAGAAACTATCTCGATGATTTCACGAAAAAAGCAGAAAAAACCTCCGATGATAAAGAAACTTTTGTAAATAAATTCCACAAAAGAGCAAAAGAATTGCGCTATGCAACCAACATTCTTGCAGTTGGTGCACTTTCAGCGTTCTTATGCATAATTCCGAAATTATATCAAACAGGTGACAAATTCCCGGGTGTGGACGGACTTAATACCGGAGAAAACACAAATGCCGGCAATACAACAACGGCAAAACAACCTGATAAGGTTGAAGTAAAGGGGGCTGCATAAATGAAAATTAACGGATATTCATCGGCAGCACCGCGTGCTTCGTACAAACAAAATCAAAATAACACTCAGCCGTCTTTTGGAAATAATATAGCTAACCGCGCATTTGAAACACTCGGCAAAGCTTGCAATATAGATTCAAACGGCTCATTGACAAGGAGCATGTTCTTTATTGTTGCCACACTGTTCATGCTTGGCGGAAGATTTTTTGAATCACGCAGCAACGATGAAAAAAGAGAAGTTGTTACGCGTGATATACCGGCGGTAGCACTTTCTGTAGCCGGCGCACCGATAATTAACAAAGCGGTAGCTTACGCGGTAACTAAAAAATCAGGTGTACCGATATCGGTTATGGGTAATCCGAATGACCCGATAATTTCCTTGGGCAAAGATGAAGCAGGCAAACCTAAATTTACGTTAGGCAAACAGGGCAAGGTTTTCAGCTCTTCATTTGCTTCTCAAAAACAAATCATAGACTGGTACTCCGGTTTTGACAATTTAGATAATGCCCTTGTAAATTTTAGCGAAACTGTTGATAAACACGGCGGTAAGTTGGAGAAAGTTTTCAACAAATTAGGTTTAACCGACATGTTGAAAGCCGTTACCGACAAAAAAGACAACAAGGGTATTTTAGAAGCAATTAAAGAAGCAAAAGCTAACGGCAATGAAGGCTTTAAAAACCTTGAAAATGCCTTAAAAGCCACGCCAAACGACAACAATCTGCTCAAGTTTGGTAAAAAAGCGCATGCTTATGTTAAACTGGGCGGCATTGCGTTTATGGCTGCAACGCTCGGATACTTCCTGCCGCATTTGAATATCATTACAACAAAAAAGAAATACCAGAAAAAACTTGATGAAGGAAAAATTTCTCAATCTGATTTTGATATAAGAATGCAAAGAACATCACCGGTATTCAGAGTTTCTTCAGGTATATTGAGTTTCCACAGATCATCAGCTCAAAAGACTTTTAAAAATCTTTTGAGCATGATGGATGCTGCTTCTGTTTCGGAAACTAAATAAAACGCATTTGTTGAATTTCAATATCTGAAATATCGCATAGTTCATTTGCTATGTCGATTCCTGTTTCATCATTTATAATTTCAAGAAGTATCAAGCCTTTGGGTGAACATTTGCCGTTTATTTCCTCGTGTAAACCTATTCTGGTTTTTATGATACAGCCGTATTTGGTTAAAATTTCCTGTACGGCAACAGCCGTATCAAGCCGGTTATTAATTTTTATACCGATAATTGTGGTCATAATTCCTCCGTATTTATATAAAAAATCCGTTCTAATAGTCAAACAGTATGGGAACCGGCCCCAAAATCAAGTTTTATTTTATTTCCAGTTTTTTAGTTTCTTCGTTTGATAATTTTAATTTTGGAAGGTCAAGACGCAATATACCGTTATCCAAATGAGCCTGAGCCTCGGAGGTGTTAATTTCTTGCGGGAAATAAACAGTTCTGCAATAATCACCGTAGGCAAACTCTGTTTTATGATATTTTTTGTTTTTTTCCTCTTTTTCTTCCTGCTTTCTGGCAGAAATAGTCATGTATGATTTGTTTAATTCAACATCAATATCTTCTTTTTTTATACCCGGGACTTCGACCCTGATTCTGTATTCATTGTCAAACTCTTTTATATCAACAGGTATGGTCAATCCCTTTGTCTCTTTTTCAAGCACATATTCGGGGAAAACAGAATCAAAGCTGCGGCGCAGTATGGAATTGATTTCCTCATTTAATGTGTTCATAAAAGTATCAGGTTTTCTTATCAAATATTTCATACGGACTCCTTTATTGTAATAATTAAAAAACTAAATAATTTTACGTATATTTTGCATAAAAAAAATACCGTTTTCATTGCCCGAAAGCGGCATTTTTGCCGTAATAAATCCATCAATAAAATCATAATAAAATTATCAACAGAAATTTGTATTTACACCGCTTTTTTAGTAAAATTTTTAATTGAAAATCGTAAATACGGGAAAATGGATTTTCCTGATGTGTGGGTACGGTGAGTTCATGAAGTTTACATACGAGGAATTAGTTAAGGTCACGGAAGCGCAGGTGCTGCATTGCAGCAATACTTCAGGTGCATTGAGTATTTCCACAGATTCTCGCAACATAAATGACACAAATGTTTATTTGCCCTTAAAAGGAGAAAAATTTGACGGGCATGACTTTATTAAAGATGCCGTAGATAAAGGTGCAAGGGGCTATTTTACAAGTGATAAATCCCTTGTATTCCCGCAGGCAAAATTTGTTCTTTATGTAAAAAATACTCTTGAGGCTTATTTAAAACTTGCTTTATATTACAAAGAAAAAATAAATCCGATTACTATAGCAATTACGGGAAGCTCGGGCAAAACAACCACAAAAGAAATGATGGCATCTGTAGTTTCTCAGGCGTATAAAACACATAAATCACCGTTGAATCACAACAATGAAATAGGTTTGTGCCAGACTTTGCTTTCCATGCCTGTTGATACGGAAGTATTGATTCTTGAAATGGGTATGCGGGGTCTGGGTGAAATTGAGCTGTTATCCAGGTATTCAAAACCCGATATAGCAGTTATTGTAAATACAGGCACTACTCATATCGGCCGGCTGGGGTCTGAAAAAAATATCGCCATAGCAAAGTGCGAAATCACAAAATATCTGCACAAAGAAGGCTGCCTGTTTGCGCATGATACGGAATTAATCAGAGAAGTTAATAATTTTGACGGGCAAACTGTATATTTAAGCTTGAACTCACCCGAGCTTAAAGATGTAAAATTAAACGAAAACTCCAGCACTTTTACTTACAAAAATTACCCTTACGAATTGAATATCGAAGGACTGCATAATATACAAAATGCCCTGTTTGTAATTAGTGCAGCATTAAAACTCGGTATATGCGAAGATAAAATTGCAAAAGGTTTAAAAGAATATCACCCGATTGAAAAAAGATGGGAGCTTATTGATGCTGCCGGTTTTAAAATCATTAACGACAGTTATAATTCCAATCCGGAATCATTAAGAGCGGCTGTTTCAACATTTTTAACCACCAAAAAACCACCGAGACTCCTTGTACTGGGCGATATGGGGGAACTTGGCAAAAATGAAAAAGAATACCATAGAGAAATCGGTGTATTTTTAAATAACTTTGATGATGTTAAACTTATTACGGTAGGCGAACTTGCAAAATATATTGCTCAGGGTACAAAACATAAATCAGTAAGTTTTGCGGGCAATGAGGGTGTTGCGTCTTATATCATTGAAAATATAGAAAAAGGCACTACAATACTTTTTAAAGCATCACGCTCAATGAAATTTGAAGAAATAATCAAGGAGTTAAATCAATAATGATATTAGCAATAGTAGCAGCACTTGTCGCATTTGTTTTGTCTTTGCTTCTGGGCGTGCCTTATATAGATTTTTTAAAGAAAAAAATGCTCGGGCAATATATCAGAGAAGAAGCCCCTGAATCTCACGCACAAAAAGGCGGAACACCGACAACAGGCGGC
The DNA here is from genome assembly GCA_944322935.1 of Candidatus Gastranaerophilales bacterium. Classification (GTDB taxonomy): domain Bacteria; phylum Cyanobacteriota; class Vampirovibrionia; order Gastranaerophilales; family Gastranaerophilaceae; genus Limenecus. Next base: position 29,684 of record CALUQO010000022.1, read on the forward strand.
GTTTTTCTGGTTACAGCAGCTGTTATTGCTGCTGTTGTATCTCTGTTTATGGCTGAAAAAACCTCAACAGGAGCGTTTTTGCTTTTGATAACATTTATTTTTTACATGTTTGCAGGGTTTCAGGATGACTCGCAAAAATTTGAACACCACGCAAACAAAGGTCTGAGCGCAAGAGGAAAACTCATTTTGCAGATAGCCATTGCCTGTCTGCCTGTTATGTTTGTTACAATAAGCGGCAGAACATTTTTGACCTTCGGAGAATATACTCTGAATCTCGGTTATTTGTATCCGGTTTTCGGAATTTTTCTTATAACCGGTGTATCTAACGCCGTAAACCTGACTGACGGATTAGACGGTCTGGCCGCTTCCAATATGGTTGTGTCAACGCTTGCGCTTGCAATAATAAATCTTATTATGGGAAACATTGATATTGCTATTATATGTGCTTCCGTAATGGGCGCGTGCCTTGGATTTTTATATTTCAACAGACACCCCGCAAAAGTGTTTATGGGCGACACAGGCTCGCTTGCTTTGGGCGGTGTGTTAGGTACAATTGCAGTTATGGGCAAATTTGAACTCTGGCTTATTCCGATAGGAATAATATTTTTAATCGAAACGTTGTCCGTAATGCTGCAGGTAACCAGCTACAAACTTACGGGCAAAAGAATTTTCAAAATGAGTCCGATACATCATCATTTTGAACTTTGCGGCTGGAAAGAGGTAACAATAGTAAAAGTCTTTACGCTTGTTAACTTTATTTTTTGCACCGGTGCTGTTCTTTTGTTCTGGTATTTAAACAGGTAAGGTATAAAAATGAAAAGAAAATGGTTTGATAAAAAAGTATTAATATTAGGACTCTCTAAAAGCGGCATAGCTGCAGCTAAATATCTTAACTCACACGGCGCAGACTGCTTTATTACCGAAAAAAAACCGCTTGAGCCAAAAGATGAACAAACCGTTAAAGAGCTGAATGAAATAGGCATAAGAACAGAATTCGGCGGACACAGCGAAGAATTTATGAGTGATGTTTATCTTGCTGTCACAAGCCCCGGTATTCCTCCAAAATCAGAGCTTATGCAAAAATTGAAAGAAAAAAATATTCAGGTCATAAGCGAGATTGAGCTTGCTTATCTTGAAACCCAGATTCCTTTTATTGCAATAACGGGCACAAACGGAAAAACAACAACAACAGAGCTTACAAATTTTATAATAAACAAAGAATACCACTCAGAAAAATGCGGTAATATAGGCATTCCGCCATGCTCACTGCTGGACAACAGCAAGGATATGGATTATCTTGTGTGCGAGGTCAGCTCTTTTCAGCTTACTTACAGCCCGAGTTTCCGTCCGCAGATTGCAGTGTGGATGAACTTTACACCTGACCATATAGACTGGCACGGCGGTCTTGACGGGTATTTTGAAGCAAAAGCATCTTTATTTGCATCAAACAAAAAACCCGGCTTTGCTGTTTTTAATGCTGCAGATGAAAAAGTTTTTGACTTCGGCAAAAATTACGACGGAGAAAAATACTTCTTTGACAAAGAACTGGAGAAAAACTGTTCTTATATTAAAGATAATGCCATATATTTTAAAAACAGCAAGGGTGAAGAAGAAAAAATTATTGATATATCTGATGTTCCTCTTGTCGGAAACCATAATTATCAAAATATAATGGCATCTTTAATCTGTGCAAAAATCGTAGGCTTAGATACGGATAAAATTACTCAGGCAATAAAAGAATTTAAAGCCCCGGAACATAGATGCGAATTTGTTGACAATATCTGCGGAAAAGATGTATACAACGACTCAAAAGCAACAAATCCCGAGGCGGCAATAGTTGCATTGAAATCTTTTGAAGGGAAAACAGTTACATTGATTGCCGGCGGAACAGACAAAAATACGGACTTAACGGAATTTTGTGAAACCGTTAAAAAATATGTAAATCACGTAGTGCTTTTGGGAGCGGCAAAAGAACGTTTTGAATCAGAACTTCGCAAAAACGGTTATGATAATATAATAATGGAACAAGGAAGTTTTCAAGACGGAGTTGACAGAGCGTTTGAACTGCCTGATGAAGTGATTTTGTTATCACCTGCATGTTCAAGCTACGATATGTTCTCAGGTTACGAAGAACGCGGAAGGGTATTCAAAGAGTATGCCTTATCGAAAAAATAGACAAAATACAAATAATAATATAAATGATTATGACAACCTGACACCCACAAGTGATGTGGTGTTGTCTTCGGCCGACAGAACCCTGATGGTCGTGGTAGCATTTCTTGTTGTAATAGGTCTTATGGCAATTTTTTCTGCCGGTGCCCCAAAAGCCATGGATTTGGGGCAAAATCCTGCATCATTTGCGCTAAAGCAGTTTGCATATCTTGTTGTCGGCTTTTTCGGTCTTAAATATTTTATGAAATTAGATTATAAAAAACTGAGAGATTGGGCTGTACCTTTTGCCTGGTTTGTTATAATTATGCTTGCTCTGGTTGACTTTACACCGTTAGGGGTTATAGTCAACGGAGCCAGAAGATGGATTATACTTGGACCTATACAGTTCCAGCCTTCGGAAATGACAAAGCTTGCAGTGATTTTGCTTCTTGCTAACGCTTTTCATCGTGACGGAAATTTGTTTGATACAACAAAGTGGACAAGATATTTTATACCGATTTTGATAATGGTATTTCTTGTTTTTAAACAGCCTAACCTTTCTATGGTAGTTCTGTTGTTTTTAACCTCGTGTGTAATGTATTTAAGTATTGCAGGCTCAATAAAATACATGATTGCCGCAGGATTAGCCCTGATAGGGACAATTGCCGGCGGGTTTATGATGTTCGGACATAAATTATTGCACGGATATCAGATGCAGCGTATTCAAATATGGTTGAACCCAAATTCTGACCCTTACGGGGCAGGATATAACATTATTCAATCCTTACTGGCTTTTGCTGCCGGCGGATTCTGGGGAGTCGGGTACGGCAACTCCAAACAAAAACTCGCATGGCTGCCTGAAGGACATACAGACTTTATTTTTGCGGTAATTGCCGAAGAATTAGGATTTTTGGGATGTTTTTTAATTATAGGTCTATTCTGGACATTTATACACAGAGGTATTATTATAGCCTCGAGAGCAAATGACATGTACGGCAAACTTCTGGCTGTAGGTATTACATTATCTATAGGTTTACAGGCGTTTATCAACATGAGTGTATCAAGTTCACTCATACCCGCAACAGGCGTTCCGCTTCCCTTTATAAGCTACGGCGGTACATCTCTTGTCGTTTCACTGTGTATGGTAGGAATTTTGTTAAATATTTCAAAAAAGAGAATAAAAAGGATAAAAAATTATGAGCGAAACTATTGATAACAAGAAAAAAGTTTATTTTGTAACAGGCGGAGGCACAGGCGGACATATATATCCTGCCGTTGCTGTCGGCAACGCTTTGCAAAAGGAAGATGATACAGAAAAAGTATACTATGTAGGCAATCCCGACAATTTAGAAAAAAAGGTTGCAGACGAAAAAGTTTTTGACTTTTTACCCGTTTCCATAACCGCAATGCCAAAAACAATGAGCCTTGATTTTATAAAATGGGGCTTTAAATTATTGGGTGCAACCGCAAAATCAATGGGTTATATCTTTAAATACAAACCGGCTTTGATATTTGGTACAGGCGGATATGTCAGTGCACCTATGCTTTTTGCCGGTATTTTGACAAGAACTCCTATATTAATCCATGAGTGCGATGCTATTGCCGGCAAAGTTACAAAAGTTATTGCCCCCTATGCAAGTTCTGTTTCCGTTGCTTTTGAAAGCGCAAAAGATGATATTAAATCTGATAAAATCCACTATAACGGCAACCCTGTAAGAGAAGAATTCTCTACAGTTGACAGATACCATGCAAGACAAAAATGGAATCTTAAAGACAAACTGACGATTATGGTTATGGGCGGTTCTCAGGGGGCTAAAAAACTTAATTCAGTGCTTGTAAACAGCATAAAGAACCTGTTTAAAAAATATGATATACAGATTATCCACCAGACAGGCCTTAAAAATTACGACGAAACAGTTAAAGAATTAAAGAAAATTTATCCTGAATATACAGAAAACTCACAGTACATCATAAGACCATACTTTAAAAAGATGTATCTGCCGATGATTGCATCTGATATTGCAGTATCAAGAGCAGGCTCTTTAAGTATTTCAGAAATCTGTGTATCAGGTCTGGCTTCTATATTAATCCCGTATCCGTATGCAGCAGCAGATCACCAGAGAAAGAACGCCAAAGAGATGGAAGAACTCGGTGCTGCTTTATACCTTGATGACTCTCAATGCACTGTAGAATCATTTACGGAAAAGCTTGAAGAATTGATAAACGATACTCAAAAAATGATAGAGCTTCAAAACAACGCAAAGGCGCTTGTTAAAACCGATGCAACAAAGAAAATTGTTGAACAGATTAAAGCTGTTTTAAATAAGTAGTTTTTAATATACGCAAATAAAAACGGGCCCATCTTAACATCTTAACAGGCGGCCCGTTTTATTTTGCCGTTTTACAACAGCAATGTAAATTTATGTAAAGAATTTAAACAAAACTCTAAAGAAAATAAAAAAAATACCGATAACTAAAATGTAAATGAAAACAAGTGAGTCTAAAGGGAAATAATTTATGTTAAAAAAATTGGCAAAACCAACAAGCAACGTAAGCGACGGAGTAGCATTTTTGCTTAGAGGAGCAAAAAAAAGACGCTCTATGGCAATAGCAAGTGCAAAGATGATTAATTCCGATATCGGTATTTCTTCAAGACTTGTTGCAATAAAGTAGTTTATTAAAGAAAAAAGGCGATGTGAGGTTTTTACTGAACGAACGAACATTAATAAACCAAAAGTCTCTTTAGCAGTGTATGCAAAGAGGCTTTTTTGTTTGTCTTAACCTTTATTGGTTTTTCCGGTTTTTTCTGTTTTACTTTTGATTAAAGGATTTTTCTTTTTTTGTTTATCCGATTGAACAGGCTCCTGGGGTTTGTTAATTATAACAAGAACTTCGTCCTCTCCGGCCATTTTCAGGTTGTTTCTTGCAATAGCTTCAAGGCTTTTTGTAGAACTGAAATCTTCAAGCTCCTCTTTTAACCGCTGATTTTCCACATAAGCCTGTTCATTTAAGGCTTTCATTTTCTTTATTTTACCGTGATAACTTATGCTTTTAGTAATATTATTAAAAGCACTAAAACCAATTTGCACAAGACAAACAAGCAGCACTATTGTAAGAAAAGAATAGTAAAAACGTATTTTATTCTTTCTTTTGTTATTTTTTGCCTGAGTTTTCTCTATTAAATCAGGTTTGTTCATATCTAACCCCATTTTTTGTTTGTCCTAGGTTATAATATTATAGCTTTAAAATGCGCAGCTGGCAACTTTAAGCCATTTTTAACAAATTTTAGACAGATTATCCGCTATATTTTACGGAATATTGTACTTAATCGGTTAAAAATGGTATAAATATAATAAAACAAGCTAAATATAAGGAAGTAAAATGTTTGATTTATCTATTCTTTTTAACCCGATTATACTGGCAATAATCGTGTGTTTTATAGGTGTTGTGGTCTATTTTATTACTAAAGTTCAATATATCAATATGTCTTTAAACGGACTTACTAACATATTAAAGAGCTTTAGAAAGGGGAATATCGTTTACAGGTTCAAAGAACTGGATGACATGTTTTTAAAAAATCCTTTTATCTCAAACTACTGGGTAGAATTCAAAAACACACTTGTTTTTAACGAGGGCATTTCACTCAAAGGCTCGCCTGTAGAAAACTCTTCTATCCAGTGTACTGTTGATTCATCTTACTTTTTTAATGAAGAAACACTTATTAACAGCAAACTCAACTACAAATTTATATCAGCGGTACCTACAATCCTAACAGGCTTAGGCCCTTTATTTACCTTTATGCATATTGCGATTGCCTTTTCAAAAGTAAATTTTGCCACACAAGAGGCTACTATAGCTTCTGTTTCATCGCTTCTGGCTTCAATGAAAGTGGCCGCAATGATTTCAGTAGTCGCAGTAGGTACGTCTATTTTGTTTATGGTGATTGAAAGAATTTTATACAAAAACATGTGCAAAACTCCATTAAGCGCTTTCCAACTGGAGATGAACAAGCTTTTTGATACAATAACCTCCGAAAAATTCCTCGTTGAACTGTTAAGAGAATCAAAACTGCAAAACAGTGTTATGAATCAAACCTTTACAACAATGCCCCTGCAAATGAAAGCAGCATTTGATAAAAGTTTTAAAGAAACACTTGTACCATACCTTGATAACCTTATATTCTCTGTAAACAAACTGCAGGATAATATTAAAAACTCGGGTTCTAAAGGGATATTAGACGATTTGTTCGGCAACAATGATGATGAGTAATTTTTATGAAATATATTAAGTACAAAACAGATTCACAAAGCGGAGGCGATGATAACGTTTTCTGGGTTACAATGAGTGACCTGCTGCTCGGTCTTGTGGTTGTATTCCTTGTATTATTTGTGTTCGCAATAACGGGATACACCCAGTCAAAAGTAGCTGAGCAGGAAAAACGCTATGAAGTTACGGAAAAAATAGCCGAAGAACTTAAAAAGAACAACATTAACGTTGATGCGGATAAATTTTCGGGCAGGATAAAAATTTCCGACCTTGAACTGTTTGAATTAAACAGCTGGGAACTTTCACCAAAGGGTAAAGAGTACATGTCAAAATTCGTGCCGGTATATTTGAACGCTGTACTAAAAGATCCAAAAGTAAGAAAAAATATTACTCAAATTGTTATTGAGGGGCATACTGATTCTCAGACCTTTGCCGGTGCTAAATCAGAGGAAGAAAAGTATTACAGAAATATGGATTTAAGCTTAAAACGTGCGGCAAGCGTTGCACAATATATTATCTTTTCTGATTTTGAAGGGAAAAAAGAATATCAAAATGATTTATTTAAAATAATTTCGGTAGAGGGCAAAGGGCCGTCAAACCCCGTTATTGTGAACGGCAAAGAGGATTACGCCAAAAGCAGACGTGTTGAATTGCAAGTTGTGTTTAAAGAAAACTTTATGCTGGGCAAAGAGAAAAATACCCAATCTAAAAACCAATAAAACGACTGCTACGATTAATTAAAAATAAGGTGGTCAGCTATTCAGCTTCCTCTTCGATTAATGCATCATAAGCTTCCAATTGTTTTTTCTTTAAATTGTGCACAACCGCATCTACCAAAAATTCATATGATTTCATTTTTGTAATTTCAGGTGTAAACTCTCTGATTAAAGATGCTCTGACAATTTCTTCGAGCTTGTCGTTAGCGGTTTCCGTATCATTATCCGAGCAGATCATGTCAATATATTTTGAATTGACTTTATAGTCTTGCATTTGAGAAAACATAAGCCATTTTAAACGCGGTTTTATTGACTTAAGATGTTTTACTATTTTCAAATTTTTTAAATTAAACATAATCTATTCCGCCCTATTAATATTTTTTTTAATTTAACACATCACACAGATATAAAGTTTGCTAAAAAATTAAATTTACTCTTTTAAAGCGCACTCTTAACAATTTGTTACCAAGGTAAACATGTTAAATATCTTTATTGTATTGTCGTTTTTTTTTTAAGTTTTGTCAATGTTAAAATTGTAAAAACCGGCTTGGAATAAGCCGGTTTGATGTATTATGCTATTCAGTTTTATTAAAAGCTTGGGTTATTCCCAGCAGACTTTATTTTTAAATTTTTTCTCCTTCCTTCTTACTTTGATACATTTTTTTTCATTGAACATTAGCTTGATTCCTTCCAATTCTTCTTGGAGTTCTTCTAAAGCTAAGTCTGCGTCCATTTCCAGGTACATGTTCTTTGAAATCACGAATACGCCTCCAGTTATGTAATAAACTATGAACCTTCGTTTTCTATCCCTTCGGGTTCATATATTGTATTACGGCATTTTTTTCAAAAACTTTAGGAATTTTATGTAAAAAATTATAAAATTGTTTCTTTTCTTTACAAAAGATAATACAATATTAAAATGAGGAGACGAGGAGACTATTGTGGACAAACCGGAAATAATTTTTGATATAAACGGATTTTTAAAAAAAGCCGTAGCAGAAGAAGTTTCAGACGTACACCTGCGCATTGGCGAGGTGCCAGTTGTAAGAAAAGACGGAAAAATTGTAAAAACCAACTATCCCGTTATCAAGGAAAAAGACATATCCCATGTTTTGAATATAGTATTGCCAAAATACCTCAGAACAAAGGTTCAATCTGCTTTTGACCTTGACTTTTCTTATGAAATTAAGGGTATTTCAAGATTCAGAATTAACCTTGCCCGCCAGATGGGGAATACATCACTTGTATTTAGAATCATTCCCTACGATATCCCCACCTTCCAACAGTTAAGACTGCCGCCCGCTTTAAATCTGTTTTCAAAATTCAACAGCGGTATTGTTCTTATAACAGGGCCAACAGGCAGCGGTAAATCAACTACAATTGCGTCTTTAATTGACCTCATTAACAAAAACGAACGCAAACACATTATCACAATTGAAGACCCTATAGAGTTTATCTACTCAAACAAAAACTGTATTATTACCCAAAGACAGGTAGAAATCGATACAATGTCTTTCCCTGACGGTGTAAAATACGCACTAAGACAGGACCCCGATGTTATACTTATCGGTGAAATCAGAGACTTAGAAACACTCTCCAGTGCAATGAAAGCGGCAGAAACAGGCCACCTTGTTATTGCTTCACTGCACACAAACGACGCTATTCAAACAGTAAACAGAATAGTCGGCATGTTTGAACCTAAAGACAGAGAAGGCGTAAGAAAACAGCTTGCCGAAACTCTTAAGGCCTGTGTTGCACAAAAACTTATACCGCTCAAAGCGGGACACGGACGTATTCCGGCATGTGAAATTATGGTTGTTACGCCGACTATCAAAGACTTCATTATTAAAGATGAGCTTGAACAAATTTACGACCTTGTTAAAAAAGGTTCTTACAACGACATGATTACAATGAATATGTCCTTGTTCCAGCTTATCAAAGAGGATTTAATCTCAAAAGATACAGCTATTGAAGCCAGTGATAACAAAGTTGAGATTGAACAAATGCTTAGAGGGGCTTACCACGGAACTGTGGATAAATTCGATATCCAGTTCTAACCGTTCACCATGCAAAACTTTACGACAAATGCAATAAATTTGAAATCCTATAACCTGTCCGAAACGGACAGGATAGTTGTCATGTATTCAAAAGACAAAGGCATCATAAGAGGGGTGGCCAAAGGGGCAAAGAAAACAACAAGCAAACTCGGCGGCAGGATGGATTTGTTAATAGCTAACAGGCTGCTTTTGCACAAAGGTAAAAATCTCGACACAATCTGCCAGGCAGAGGCCATTAACACCTTTAAAAATACAAGAAACGACATGAACAAACTGTTTTATTCAATATATTGCAGCGAAATTGTTCACAGTTTCGGCATAGAAAATGACCCCAACAGCGAAGAAATCTATGAGCTTTTTTACAAAACTTTAGACGCAATATCAAAATCTAAAGATAAGGTTGCACTGCTTCTGGCTGTGTTAAAATTCCAGCTTAAAATTACACACATCGCCGGATATTCGCTTGAGCTTGAGACCTGCGCATGCTGCGGCGGTATGCTGGACAAAGAAAACATCTGGTTTTCGGCGCAAAACGGAGGCACAATCTGTGAAGAATGCAAAAAACATTCCATAAAATCAGTCAAACTGCATTACAAGCTCAGAGATTTTTTAAATACTCTTTTGCAAATGGACTTTGACGCCAAAACAAAGTATGACGAGCTGGCAACCGAAAAAATATGTGATTTTTGTTTTTCTTTAATGAGCAAACATGTAGAGCAGTTTGCCCCCAAAAAAATAAAATCTTCACAAATGCTTGAAATAATTAAATAAAAAGGAAATTAAAATGAATTTGAATAAATATATTGAACATACGCTTTTAAAGCAGGATGCAGCAAAACAGGATTTTGAAAAACTATTGCAAGAAGCTAAGGAATATGATTTTAAAGGTGTGTGCGTAAACCCGTTTAACGTTGCGTCGGCTAAAAAGTATCTGAAAGATACCGATGTAAAAGTCGTCACTGTTGTCGGATTCCCTCTTGGGGCAAGCGTTTCTGAGGTTAAAGCTTTTGAAGCACAAAGGGCTGTTCAAGACGGAGCGGATGAAATTGATATGGTTATAAATGTCTCAAAGCTTAAAGATAAGGACTATGACTATATAAAACAAGATATAGAAACTGTTAAAGCAGCCTGTGAAGGAAAAATTTTAAAAGTTATTTTAGAAACAGATTTGCTTACGAAAGAAGAAATTAAAAAAGCGTGTGAGCTTTGCGTTGAGGCAAAAGCAGATTTTGTCAAAACATCTACGGGCTTTGTAAAAAACGGCATCGGGGCAAAGGTTGAGGACGTAAAACTTATGGCCGAAACAGTAAAACCTTACGGACTCGGAGTAAAAGCCTCGGGCGGAATAAGAGATAAGGAAAAAGCCATCGCTTTGATAGAAGCCGGAGCAGACAGACTGGGAACCAGCTCCGGTGTTGCTATAGTCTCGTAATTAAAAAGCGCTAAAAGCTTAAATGATAAGAATACAAAACTTATTTTGTTTCATAAATCTGTTTTTGCAGATAACTGTATTTGGGGTAATAAGTTTCGGGGTCTTCTTTAGCGGCCTTAATTTCATCAGAACATTTCACAAAAAGGTCTGCAAGAACAGGGTCAAATTGAGTGCCCGCGCATCTTTTGATTTCTTCAATAGCTGTTTCGTGAGACAGTGCCTTGCGGTATGAGCGGGTAGATGTCATTGCGTCATAAGTGTCGGCAAGAGCAATTATACGGCCGGAAATAGGGATTTCTTCGCCTTTTAGACCGTAAGGATAACCTTTACCGTCCCAACGTTCATGATGGGCCCTAAGCCAGTTTGACACTACCGTCAGCTTTTTAATACCCATAAGCATTTTTTCTGCTCGGGCAGGATGAGATTTCATAAGTTCATATTCTTCATCCGTAAGTTTATCAGGCTTGCATAAAATCTTTTGAGGAATACCGATTTTACCTATGTCATGCAGTAACCCGGCAGTTTCAATCTCTTCCAGCGTTGTATCATCAAGGTTTAGGTTTTTAGCCAGAATCAACGAATACATTGTAACGCGCAGTGAATGTCCGTGCGTGTAAGGGTCTTTTGCATCCAGAGCCGAGGCAATAAGTTTTATTGTCTTATAAAACAATTCCCTCAAATCTTTTAAAATAACCGTTTTATTATTAACAAGGTCAAATTTTCTTATGCCCGCATCTATTGTCATTTTAAGTTCTTCAGGGTCAAAAGGTTTTACAATGTACTGGTACAAATGACAATCATTGATAGAATCAACAATTGCATCCACATCCAAATGACCCGTTAAAAGAATTTTTACAATATCGGGATACTCGCCCGCCACACGTTTTAAAAACTCCGTGCCTTCCATCTCAGGCATTTTTTGGTCGCTTACAATCAGCGCAATTTCGTCTCCCTTTCCTTCAACGATTTCTAAAGCTTCTCTTCCGTTTGAGGCGGTGAGGATATTGTAATCGTGACGAAGCGTCCTGCGCAGCAGTTGCAGGTTGTTGATTTCATCGTCTACCAAAAGTATAGTATGTTTTTCGTTTTTCTGATTCAATTGAAGAATTTCGCTTAAACTTTCCTCAAAGGAATCTTCTTTTAATAATGCAAAATTGTCCATAAATACACCATAATACATGTTTTATTTCGACCAAATCGGGTCAAAACTTTATAGTTTTTCGAAAAAACTTTACAAAAGTTTATAAAAAAGCTATAACGTGGTTTATTATATATTATTTTAGCGATAATGAAAATACGGCATTTAAAGCACTTTAAATAAAAAATATTTTAAATTAGACAGGAAAAAATATGTTTTTAAAACAATACGAAAGAGGAAGAACATTTGTTGCAAAGCTGAATTACGGTTCAGACTTGCTTGAAGAATTAAACAAAATTTGCAGGCAGGAATATATTAAAGCGGGATATATTCAGGTAATTGGCGCTGTTTCAAGTTTAAAATACGGATTCTATGACCAGAGCACAAAAGAATATACATACACAACATATGCCTATGATGAGTCACTGGAAATAGTATCATGCAGCGGCAATGTATCTTTAAAAGACGAAAAACCATTCTGCCATATACATATAATTGCCTCCGACAAAAAAGGCAAATGCATAGGCGGTCATCTTGCTGCAGGAACGTCGGTATTTGCTGCTGAAGTTGTTATACAAGAAATTCTCGGTGAAGATTTAATAAGAGAATTAGACGAAACAACAAAGCTCACTTTGTGGAAATAAAAACGCATTAACTGTTTAAATTTGCAAAAATAAAACCTTCCGCTTTTGTGCAGAAGGTTTTATTCAATGTTAATTCATTATTAACTGACAAAATTTCTATGCTTTTTTCTCTGCATTTTCTATAATTTTTGTCAACACATCGTCGAACAATTTATCAGGAGTTATGTTATTCTCCACTTTGCAGTTAGCAAGCTCTTTGGTACGGATATTATTTACACGAACAGCAGCTTCTTCAAGCGGCATGTGTGTGTATATTGTATACAAATCTTTATCACCCGTTATTATGCCATGTAAATAAGAAATTCCCGTTTTTTCTTTGCCCTCTGTTTTAATAGCCTCTCTTATATAAGATTGTTCAAGAAGATTGGCCGCTTGATGAAAACGATTATCGCCTCTGTCTTTGTCCGCACAGAACTGACCTGCGGAATCTCTCATCTGGTCAAGGTCAACGTGTCCGTCTCTTGAATTTTCACCAATAATTTTATTCACTTCTTGCGAGCTGTCAGCGTTAATTTTGTTAACTTTATCTAAAGTTTCTTTATTTGTAAGATTTATAGATTTTTTTATCTCTTCTACAGAAGCCTGCTCTGCTTTAGCATTCTGTTTAGCAGCCTCGGCCGGTTTGTTTTCTGCCTTTGCTGCATCTGTTTTTGAAGCTTTAGAAGTTTTAGATTTTGACTTTGCTGTTTTTTCCGTCTTATCTTTGGGAGCTTCCGCTTTGTCTTTAGCGATTTCAGCAGGTTTTGCTTCTGCGTTTGCAGCTGTTTCCGCTTTATCTTTGGCAGCTTCTGCAGGTTTTGCTTCTGCGTTTGCAGCGGTTTCCGCTTTATCTTTGGCGGCTTCTGCAGGTTTTGCTTCTGCGTTTGCAGCTGTTTCTGCTTTTTCTTTGGCGGCTTCTGCAGGTTTTGCTTCTGCGTTTGCAGCTGTTTCAGCTTTATCTTTGGCGGCTTCTGCAGTTTTAGTTTCCGCTTTTGCAGCGGCTGTTTCTGTTTTTGCGGCTGCAGCGGCATCGGTTTCTACTTTTTTTGTTGAAGTTTGTATTTCTTCTTTTATCTCCTC
>CALUQO010000023.1 GCA_944322935.1 Candidatus Gastranaerophilales bacterium
TACGTTGTCAATCTTTTATGGCGCAGCTTGGTATTTAATTTTTATACAGCACGCAGAAGCTTCGCTTCTGTCTTAGCCCTCTCATAAAAGCAACATTTAGTTGCTTTTATTCGGCAGTGTCTCCATTTCGACTTGACATTAAGTCAACTCTCAATGGAGTCCTTGCTACATCCCGATGTTACGTTGTCAATCCGTAGCGCACCTACGGTATTAAACTTTTTCTCTGCGCAAATTTATTGTGCTTTATATGACTACGTACGTAAAATAACAACTTATTCTTCTTTTTCAATGTGCAAATGCTGTTTTAAAAACAGTACTTAAAGTTTATCAACAACATATATAGCCGTCAAGTTTGTTGCGCTACATTTTTCTTGTGACTTTAATAATATGCCACCCGAATCGGGTTTGTACAGGTTCTGATATACCGCCAATCGGGGTTGAAAAAGCTGCATTTTCAAATTCCGGCACCATCTGTCCTCTGTTAAAGTAGCCCAAATCACCGCCTTTATCCTTTGACGGGCATAACGAATATTGCTTTGCAAGTGTATCAAAATCTGCTCCGTTATCAAGCATTTTCTTTATTTCTATGGCTTCTTCCTGTGTTTTAACAAGGATATGCTTTGCTCTTACAGTTCTATATACTTTTTGCGGTGCATCATCTTCATAAGCCTGTACTTTATCTGCAGAAAAATTAATAACCGGCACTGCAAAGCTGCCTGCTAATATACTTATGCATAAAAGTTTTATTAAAAATATTTTTTTCATCTTAAACTCTCCGTTTAAATTCTTGTTCAAATTTTAAATAAAAATGTAATTAAAAACAATCGTCGGACGGGGCTATTTTTATACCCTGCCGTAAGCATCTTCGTATCTTATAATATCGTCTTCTGAAATATAATCGCCCTTTTGTACTTCTATAATCCTAAGCTCTTTGTCATAAGGATTTTGAAGAGAGTGGATTGCCTTTAGCGGAATATCAATGCTTTGCCCTGCTTCCAGATCATAGTTTTTGCCGTCTAATACAACAAGAGCCTTGCCTTCCAGCACAACCCAGTGTTCTGAACGGTGATTGTGTGATTGAATGGAAAGTTTTTGTTTGGGGGATACACATATTACCTTTGTGAGATATCCTTCGCCATCAGCAAGACAGGTATAATATCCCCAGGGTCTGAATACGGTTTTGTGTACTGTTTTGGCACTTAAGTTGTCAGCAGCAAGTTTGTCATACAGCTTTTTGACGTCTTGAGATTCCTCTTTTTTACAAGCCATTACGGCGTCTTCTGTTTCAACAAGAATAACATCCTCAAGCCCTGATACTGCAACCAGCTTTTTGGCACTGTATATAAGAGAGTTTTTTACGTTGTTTGCTATAACATTGCCTTCTATAACATTGCCTTGTTCATCTTTTTCTTTTACATCATAAAGTGATTTCCAGCTGCCAAGGTCATTCCAATCAGATTCCAAAACAACCATAGCGGTTTTGCCGGATTTTTCCATAACTGCATAATCGATTGAAATATTTGGCATTTTTTCGTAAATACCGTATGGAATTGATAAAGATTCCGAATAGTCCAATTCCTTTAAATTGTCAAAAATATTAGTGGCATGCTGTTTTATTTCCTGTTCCCAAACAGAGGCTTTTGCGCAGAACATACCGCTGTTCCAATAATAACAGCCGGCTTGTATATATTGTTTTGCTGTATCTTCATCAGGCTTTTCTTCAAAGTGTTCAACTTTATATCCGTTTTTCAAGGACTGTGCAGTTTTTATATAACCGTAGCCTGTTTCCGGATAAGACGGAGTAATGCCGAAGGTAACAATATAATTTTCTTGAGCAAGTTCTTTTGCTTTTTTTACAGTGTTTTCAAATGCCGTTACATTTTTTATCAAGTGGTCGGATGGCAGCACAATTATTTCTTCATCTTTGTCGGATGTTTGTTTTATGTATTCAACAGCGCACGCAATAGCCGGAGCGGTATTTTTGCCCATTGGCTCGGCAATAACATTTCCGTTTGATTCTATTTGTCTTAATTGAAATTTTACATCATTGGCATGTTTAATATTTGTAATGCACAGTATTTTTTTGTCATCAACAATATTTTTGAGTCTTTTAACCGTACTTTGCAAAAGACTGTTATCACCATGTATTGCGATAAGCTGTTTGGGATATAAATCTCTGCTTAACGGCCACAGTCTGCTTCCCGAACCTCCTGCAAGAATAATTGCGTACATTTTTTACTCCTCAAAATACTGTCTTTATAACCTTTTAGAATAAGTTTACTTTAACATGACAACTAATTCAACACTTATATTTTGAACGAGCTGAAAGTGTTTGATCTTGGCAGAGGATATCTTAAAGTGCTTATTTGTGTTTTTATATGCGGTGTATTATGTATGGAAGGCTGCTCCCCGCCTGAAAGTCGTGCATTTTTACGCATTAGTCTTTTCTGAGAATAGTTTGCCATCATATTTCTTACAATCGGGGTTATTATGTTGCAGGCCAGAATTGACGCTCCCACTGCAGCAATTACGCCCACGCCGTTTTTATAACCGTTGAAGTTTCTTTGTACGTCTTCAACAAAATCAATTTGTTGTTCTAATGTTCTCCCTTTGGCAAGGTTTTCAAATGCGGCTTTAAAATCAGGACCGGGGTTGAAACCATCCGGAACGTTTGCACCCTTAAGATAATTTAGTGTACCGTCTAAAAAGGCGCTCATATTTTGTCTTTGTTTTTTGACTTTTGTAATTCCGTAGTTTCTGAAGGTTTCGGCGAATCCTTTTATAAACTCTAAATTTGAGCGGGAATCAGGTTTCATAATTTTTAAAAAGTCGTTGCTCTGTTTTGTCATGTACTGAATGTTTTCAGACATGTGATCGCCGATGTTTTTTATGACCTGGCAAATAGAATAATACAGCCCTACATTAACAACTCCGTCGGCTATTTCCTGCGGAATAAGAAAACGTTTTTCTTTTTTATCGATGTCTTTGTTGCGTGCAAGCATGAGAATCTGCGCCAGTGCAGATAATACCCATCCTGCTGCGCCAAGGTGAATAAGAGCAATGCCTACATCTTCTGCGTATTTGCCGTTCCATACTTTATTTGCAAGACCTTCAAAAATATTTCCCTTAAGCAGCGGCATCGTATTTAGCCTCCGTCTGTTGGTTTTCTATCCTGTCGTGCTCTATATGGCTTTTTACTCTTTTGGTTAAAGCTTTCGTAATGACTTTAGTAAGCGGTGCATCGATTAAAAAGTTTGTGAAAACCATTGCTCCTGTAGCAAAAATAGTACCTATTGTTTTTATAGAGTTGTTGTATTTGTTTAAAAAATCTATCTTTTTGATTTTTGTTTTAGTGCAGTCAAATTCCGGCAAGAGTACATCGTATTTTGTTTTCCTTTTGATTGATTTCAGATATTTCGGACCTTCCTCAAGCACGTATCTTGAAAATCTTTTTGCAATAAAGATTGTTGCGTAGCGGACTCCTACGCCTACAACTGTACCTGCAACAATTTTGCCTATTGTTCTTGCAACGGAAACTGCTCTTGTATCCTCGTCTGCAGAGCGGTTGTGCATGTCGATAAAAGGTTGTGTGCCAAGAGCCGTAGCACCTTGTATCAAACGCTGCTCCGGTGAATTAATATATTTGCCGATACCTGTTACTATCTTTTCGGCTTTGTTACTAATGACAATCGACATATCACTATTCCGCTACAACTGTTCATATAAAACGTAAAATTAATTTTTTTTGCTAGTGTGTTTACAAAAATTTATTTTGCAAGTGCATAACCGCAGTAGGTTGCTGTCAGCCCAAGAATCAAACTCGCTGACATATATGTAATGGCCTGTAAGATTCTGCCGTCTTTAAGAAAGCAGAAGGATTCACAGCTGAAGGTGCTGAAGGTCGTTAAACCACCCAAAAATCCTACTGTTAGAAACAGCTTAAGTTCAGGTGATAAAACCACAGCTTTGTTCATTGTCATGCCAAAAATATAACCGATTATAAAACATCCGATTATATTTGCACAAAAAGTGCCTGCATACACATACTGTGTGCCCAGAAGCTTTGAGGCTGTTAAGGTTATCATATACCTCATTACAGCGCCTATTCCTCCGCCTGTAAATACCGCAAGTATATTTATCATTGCTGTTTCCTTTTGTACTTTTCAATTTTAAACCAAATAATTGCAATTTAAATATTTCTTTAGAAAATTTTTATAATCTATCTGCCCGTGTCTATTTTTAATATTTCACTCAAATTTTATTTAATATAGATTTTTAAATCTGATTTACAATTTTAACAATTTTAAACAATTTTTATGCAACCTTTTTGTTTTTTTGTTAAAATAACTGACGAGGTAAATATGCAAATAGAATTTTTGTATTCAAAAATACACAGAGCCACTGTTACGGACGCTAATTTAGAATATGTCGGTTCAATTACCATTGACGAAGAACTGATGGAAGCGGCAAACATGCTGGAAGGAATGAAGGTAGACATACTTGACGTCAATAACGGCGAACGTTTCCAGACGTATGTAATTAAGGGTAAACGGGGTAACAGGGATATATGCCTCAACGGGGCGGCCGCCAGAAAGGTTGCCGTTGGCGATAAGGTTATTATTGTTTCTTATGCAATGATGACGCTTGAAGAAAAGGCTAAGTTTGCCCCGACGGTCGTAATGGTTGATGATAAAAATAATATTGTTAAAAAAGTTTGAGATTAATAAAAAAGCCGGCAAAAAATTTTTTGTTCGGTTTTTATTTTAACAAAACAATGCAAAGGAATTCCAAATTGCAAAACACAATATCAAAAGAATTTATAACTTCTCCCCAAAAACAACTGCCTTATAATGCAAAGCAGCAGGACAAAATCCTTCTTCGTTATATTGAAAAAAGATTAAACAAAATTTTCTTTGATGAGGTTAACTCACCGGATTCCATTTTCAAAAGAGTAAGCAACAATGCTATCTATAAAATGGCGCTGTTTTTGTCAGGAAATATCAAACGTTCCTGCTCAATAGGCATTGCCGGAGAAACCGCAAGCGGAAAGTCAACAATAGCGTATGACATTATCAGTACGATTCAGACATTTGCTGATGAATACTGCATAAAAGACGTTATCACAAGGTTAAATACCGATGATTATTATTACGACCGCTCGGAAATGGTTAAAAAAGCCGGCAGCTTTGCGGAGTTTGCAAAGCATTATGATCTTGACGTGCCGGAGGCTCTTGAGCTTGAGTTAATGAAAAAACATATCAAGCAGCTGCTTTTTGGCGACACTGTTTATCTCCCGAAATACGATATGTCCGGTACCGCCATAAGACGTGATAACGTTACAAAGGCACTTCCCTCTAAGATAATAATTTCCGAAGGCTTGTTCACTTTAACGGAAAAAGTTGTAGACGCCTTCGATTTTAAAATTTATGTTGATGTATCGCATCAGGTGCAAAAATCACGTTTTTATGAAAGAGCACAGGCCAGGGGGCTGGGTGATTCGGCCGATGAAGTTTACGAAAACGCTTCTTCAAAGGCCAAAATACATATTCATCCAACTGCAATGAAGGCCGATATTGTACTTTCGGGCGAAGCTGACAGGGCAGCATATAAAAGGTTCATTAACAGGATACTGGCACTTGTTGAAGAAGTTTATTTTAAAGATATTATCTTGCCTCGATAAAATTATGCAAAGGGAATAAAGGAGAGTTTTGGTCGATGAAGTTGTGTTTGTTTCAAGGAACGTTTAACCCGATACACAATGCACATCTTAAAGTTTGTGAATACGCAAAAAAACAGTTTAACTTTGACAAAATTCTTGTTATCCCCGCAGCCAATCCGCCTCACAAATCAGTGGACAGGGATCTTGCATATCACAGGCTGAGGATGGCGGAAATTGCAGTAAAGGACAAGGAATACCTTGAGGTTTCCGATATTGAATATTTAAGAAGCGGGCTGTCTTATACCTATCTTACCGTCAAAGAGCTGTATAATTTGTACGATATTGAGGGCAAAATAAGCTTTATAATAGGTACAGATGCTTTTAAAAATATAGAAAGCTGGTACGAAGCGGATAAACTCAAAGAGCTTGTTGACTTTATTTTGTTTGTCAGAGAGGACGAAAAACAGCTCAAGCAGGACAAAATTTGTTTGCAAAAGCTCAAGGATAAAGGGTATAATTACACAATGATGAAAATGCCTTTTTTAGATATATCATCGACCCAAATAAGGGAAAATGTTACAAACAGTATTCCCATAAAAACACTGGTACCGAAAGAAGTGGAAAAATACATTGATAAATATGGCTTATACAGATATTAATACTCAAGAAATAGAAAACTGGCTCAAAGACAACCTTGTTGAAGAACGCTATATCCATTCACTTGGTGTTATGGAGTCAGCGGTTGAACTTGCAAGGATGTTTAACCTTGATGTGGAAAAAGCCAGGTTAGCAGGTCTTTTGCACGATGCGGCCAAGTGTTTTCCTAACGAAAAATTGCTTGAGATTATTAAAGAACATATCCCCGAGGTTCACGAGTGCGAGCTTTTAAATTACAAAACCCTGCATGCTCCGGTCAGTGCATATCTTGCAAAGACAAAATTTAACGTAACGGATGTTGAAATACTCGACGCCATAAGATGGCACACTTTAGGCAGATGCGGCATGTCGAATTTTGAAAAGATAATATTTCTTGCCGACAAAATCGAGGCAAGAACAAGAGATTTGACTTTCCGCAACGAGTGTATGGAATTGCTTAAAGAAAATAACGGACTTGATAAAGCTTTGTTTAAATGTTTTGAAGCAACAATCAAGAGTCTTGTAGACAGAAGACTTGCTATTTGTCATATAACAATTGATGTTTACAACGAGCTTTTGGAAAAAATTTACGCATAAAAAAAAGACCCTTTTGGGTCTTGAAATTTAAATAAGAAGAGAGAGCTTTCATATATATATAAAGTATTTCTTTTTTATAAAATTGCGTCTATCTTAACAAAAATTTATAAATAATCATTGGGTCTATGCTAATTTTAGGAATAATTGCCGTAGTTTTTTCCTAAACAATGCAGTTTTTGTCGCAATTGATAACATTGATATTAATTTTTACGGTAATTTTTAATATATTACAAATTGTTAAGTTGAATTTGACATTGCCTCAAATCCTGTCATAATGCCTAATAGGATAGGATGGATGACGCTGAATTATACTTGTATCAATCTTTTCGCCTAAATCGTTTTTATAAAGGAGTAAGGTGAAGAACAATCAGTGAAAGGAAGGTTCAAATATGAGTATTTTGTCAGGTGTTATGAATTTGGGTAGAAAGGCTGCTGTTAATTTTACAAAAAGAGGTGCTGTTGAAACACAAAAAGTATTACACGGTAAGGTAAATGTTCCGAACTACAATGTTTCAGGTTTAATTAATTCTCCGAAGGCAGATGAGTTTATTGCTTCTGCTGCTAAGCAAAAGGCTAATATATTGAGTGACAATCTTGTTAAGTTTTCTGACGGAACTTTGCCGTATCGTGTTATAACAAAACGTTTGCCTTCCGGAACAACTGTTACTCAGGCATTTGATGTTAACGGTCTGGCTTATAAAGAAGTTCTTAACAAAAAAGGCCATGCTCTTTCTTACAATGCATCAGGCACAGGACGCGGCAATGTTGCTTTAGCGTATGATTATCAAAAAGGTTTTGGCATGTATAAACCTATGCATGCAACTGCGGCTGAAGCTAAATTCCTGACTAATGCAGTAGAGGTATCTGACCCAATTTTAGCAAGAGCAAAAGGTATGACTGCTTTATCTAACGCAAAGAATCCTGATTATCAAGCATTAGCAAAAATGGGTATGATTTATACTTTCTAAACATTTAATTAAACTAATTAAAAATAGAAAAACGTCCTGAGATAAAATCAGGACGTTTTGTTTATTTTCAGGATAATTTTATTTGCAGGCTGCTTTCAAATATTCATCCATTGCTTTTGCTGCGCGTTTGCCGGCGCCCATTGCATTAATTGCGTTAGATTCGCCTGTCGGTGCAACGTCGCCGCCTGCGTAAACTCCAGGGATTGAGGTTTCTCCTGTTTCTGAGTTTACAATGATGTAGCCTTTGTTATTTGTTTCAAGGTCAAGACCTTCTTTTTCCGCAGATTTTTGAATAATCGGGTTAGGGCCTGTACCTAAAGCAACAATAACAGCATCGAGCTCCATTGTTACGGATTGACCTGTCGGAACAGGACGTCTTCTGCCTGATGCATCAGGTTCGCCAAGCTCCATTATGTCAAATTTCATTGCTTTAACATAACCGTCTTCGCCTATGATTTCAGCCGGGGCGTGTAAGAACTTGAATACAACGCCTTCTTCTTTTGCGTGCCTGATTTCTTCAAGACGTGCAGGAAGTTCGGCTTCCGTTCTTCTGTAAGCAATGTAAACTTCTTTGTAGCCTACTCTTACCGCTGTTCTTGCGGCATCCATTGCAACGTTGCCGCCGCCGATAACAGCAACTTTTTCACCTACTTTAAGAGGTGTTGGTGTTGCGGCTTCGTTTGCGTGCATAAGGTTTACTCTTGTTAAAAATTCGTTTGCGGAGTAAACACCGTTGAGGTTTTCTCCGGGGATGTGCATCATTTTGGGCAAACCTGCACCGGAGCATAAGAAAATAGCGTCAAAACCATCTTCTTTAAGCTGGTTGATTGTTATTGATTTGCCAACTATTACGTTCTTTTCAAACTTAACACCTATGTTTTTCAACCCTTCAAGCTCTCTGTCCAATACGGTTCTGGGGAGTCTGAAAGGAGGAATACCGTATCTTAATACGCCGCCGAATTCGTGCAGTGCCTCAAATACGGTTACATCGTAGCCTGCTTTTCTTAAGTCAGCTGCGGCAGTAATACCTGCACAGCCTGAACCTACAATTGCAACTTTTTTGCCGTTGTCTTTGATTTCTCCGACTTTTGCATTCGTTTTGTCACCTACGTATCTTTCAAGAGCGCCGATTGCAACGGGTTTGCCTTTGATGCCGAGTATGCAGTTGCCTTCGCACTGGCGTTCCTGAGGACATACACGTCCGCATACTGACGGAAGCATACTTGTTTCTCTGATTATATCACCGGCTTTTTCTATATTGCCTTCTTTAACAGCTGCGATAAAATCAGGAATATGTATGTTCACAGGGCAGCCCTGTACACATTTGGCGTTTTTGCAGTGCAAGCATCTTGATGCTTCAAGAGAAGCTTGTTCATCCGTAAAATTGCTTTCTACAGCATCGAAATTAGTTCTTCTTATTTGCGGATCCTGTTCCACAGGGTGCTGTCTTTCGACTTTTTCCATATTAAAATTCTCCGTTCATTCTCCCTTACTGTTAAAATTATAATAAAAATATGTTTATACGTCTAAATATTTTTTCAATTCCCATGGGGTTACCTGCTTGCGGTAATCATTCCACTCTTTTTGTTTTGATGACAAGAAGTTTTCAAAAATATAATCACCGAGCGCGACTCTTGCCACATAGCTTTTTTCAAATTCTTCCAATGCAGTGAAAAGATTTCTCGGCAGTGATTTAATTTTTCTTTGCTTGATTTCATTGCCGGAAAGTAAGAATAAATTTTTTTCAACGGGCGCAGGCGGTTCGGTTTTGTTTCTCAGTCCGTCCATGCAGGTTTGCATAAGTACTGCAAATGCAATGTACGGGTTCATGCTGAAATCAGGCGAACGAAGTTCAAATCTTGTTGATTCTCCTTTTTTGGATGGTATTCTTATAAGCGCACTTCTTGTAACTGCTGACCAGACAATGTAAATCGGGGCTTCGTAATCTTTTACAAGCCTTTTGTAACTGTTTATTGTCGGGTTAAATACTGCGGATATCCCTTTAATATTTTTTAAAACAGAGCCAACAGAGTACAGGGCTTCCTGCGATAATTGATACGGCATATCTTCATTAAAAAATGCATTTTTCCCGTTTTTATCCGTCAGTGAAACATTCAAGTGCAGCCCCGAGCCGTTTTGCCCGTATATGGGCTTTGGCATGAAGGAAGCTAGAAAACCGAAGTTTTTTGCAATTGTTTTGGTTACGAATTTGAAGGTAATAAGTTTGTCTGCTGTTTTTAAAATTTCATCGTAGCCCAAATCAATTTCATGTTGAAAAGGTGCACCCTCATGATGCAGTGCGGAAATTTCGTATCCCATGTCCCCGAGCGTTAACATGATTTTTGTGAGAACATCATCATATTTGTGAGATAAGTTTGTATCGTAATATCCTGTTTTTTCTTCGTTTCTTATAATATTTTTGTTATCATCGGTTTTAAACAGAAAAAATTCGACTTCCGGGCCTATTTGCATTGTGTATCCGTATTGGCGCGCATTTTCTATTACTCTTTTTAAATTTGAACGCGGGCAGCCGGCAAACGGAGTTCCATCGGAGTTGTGGATGTCACAGATTAATCTTGCTGTATTTTTGAGCTTTGATATTTTAAACGGAAATATTAAAAATGTATCTTTGTCGGGAAACAGCCGTAAATCTAACGTTTCGTTATCCCTAAAACCGCTTATTGTTGAGCCGTCAAACATTATTTCGTTGCTTAATACTTCATCAATCTGTGTTGAAGGTATTTGTAATGACTTTATTCCGCCGTTTATATCTATAAATTGCAGAAAAATTGTTTTTATATTCTCTTGTTTAATTAATTTTTTTATTTCTGTATCAGACGGCATACCCTATTATCCGACAGGTTTTACGGTAAGGTCAAGTAAAAATCTTGTAACATTTCTTAATAAAATATATATAAAAAGTAAATATTTTTGATTGAAAAGTTTTTATATATATACAAGAGGAATAAAAATCGAGAGTAAAACTAGAGTATTAAAGGGATAAAACATGATGCAACTGAAAGAAGAAAGGAAAATTCAATACCCATACGATTACCGTATTGCGGAAGTTAATTTCTATGCAGTAACCGAACCAATCGGCAAATTGCCAAAAATAAACTTGACTTTGCCTAAAATATGTATTGCAGAAAACTTTGAGATAAAAATAGTTTAATACGAGCAAAGTTTTGAAAGAAATTTGTAAACGGGTTTTACCCTGACGGGAAAATCCGTTTTGTCCTTGTTTAAAATTGTTTCCAGATTCTTAACCGCAATATGTTCGCTTTTGCCGTAACCAACTAATTTTTTAGTAATGCAATTTGCAACATACATGTTATTTTTGCTTTTATATATAAGTGCAGGATATTCAACTACAGTAAAAGGCATTGCTCTCCTTTCTCTTTTTATAAAATTGTTATCGGTTTTTAGTGTGAAAAATTTAATTAAATATTTGTATTTCATTTTTTTAACGTATATTTATGATTGTTTATTCTTGTGCTAATATGTTTCATACAGTTACGGATGAGGTTTATTGATATATGATTAAAAAGACTTTTTTATTTTTACCGCTTTTATTTGTTACTGCAAACATTGCCGGTGCCGTTGAAATGCCGTCTGTTATGAAACAGACAATGGCTCAGGACCCTATCGGTATGCCGGGTATGGTTAATCTTGTTGTATCAATGGTAATTGTTATTGCTCTGATTTATGCAACGGGTTGGATTTATACAAAATTGAGCGTTATAAATAAAGATAAGTTGAAAAAGTTAACCTCCTCGCAAAGTGATAATGAGCGCTTTAATATAATACAATCAATGCCGTTAGGCCAGCAGAGATATCTTTATTCAATTGAGATGAGCGGAAAGGTGCTTCTTGTAGGTTCAACACCGAGTCATATAAATTTGATTAAAGAGTTTGATAAAAAGCAAGATTCTATACAAGTTAAACAGGAATCTCCTGCAGCAGAAGAACAAACCCAAAAAACTGAGAAAAAAAATTCTTTAAATCTTGATGAAATTTACAGAAAATATAAAAGTTAATTAATATAAATTTGGTGGTATATAGTGAGATATAATGTACAAATAGGAAATAAAACTATAGGTGATGATTTCCCTTGTTTTATAATTGCGGAAATAGGAATTAATCATAACGGCACTGTAGTTCTTGCAAAAAAAATGATAGACGAGGCTGTTGCTGCGGGATGTGATGCTGTAAAATTTCAAAAACGTACGGTTACAAAAGTTTATACACCAGAAGAACTTGATGTTTACAGACCCAATTATTACGGCAATACAAATCGTGATTTAAAACTCGGGCTGGAATTGAGTTATGAAGATTATTGCGAGATTGACAAATATTGTAAATCGCAAAATATAATGTGGTTTGCCTCTTGCTGGGATGTAGATTCAGTTGATTTTATTGAACAGTTTGATGTTCCTTGCCACAAGGTTGCCTCTGCCATGCTGACAGATGATGAGTTTTTGTTAAAGTTAAAATTTCTTGGCAAACCTATTCTTCTTTCTACCGGCATGAGTACGATGGAAGAGATAAGACATGCCGTCAATTTACTCGGTCAGGAAAATTTGGTGTTGTTCCATTGCACTTCTACTTATCCGACTGCGCACAGCGAAATAAATCTTAGAGTTATAGAAGAGTTTAGAAAAGAATTTAATTGTCCGGTGGGATACAGCGGACATGAGAAAGGTTTGTTGCCTTCAATTTTGTCTGTAGAACTGGGTGCTAATGCTGTTGAACGGCATATTACTACAGACAGAACTCTGTGGGGTTCTGATCAGGCTGCCAGCCTTGAGCCTGAAGGATTGAGAAGAATGGTTAGGGATATAAGAGAGGTAAAAACAGTACTGGGGGACGGTATAAAGATTGTTTATAAATCAGAAATACCCGTAAAAAACAAATTAAGGAAAACAACTAACAGCAAGGCGGGTGTATAGATGTATAAAACGTTAAATCTTTCACCCGATATTAAGATGATAGTTTCTGATTTTGACGGTATTTTTACTGATAATTCCGTGTATTTTTTTTCGGCTGACAACAAAGTTAAAAAACTCAGCTTTAAAGATTTAATGGGCGTATCCGTTGCAACCAAAAATGATATTAAGGTCGGTATTATCTCAGGAGAAAAAAGTAAAGAAATTGACTATATTGCGGATAAATTTGATTTAGTTGACATTCATCAGGGCATAAGAAATAAATTGCCTGTATTACAGGAAATAAAACAAAAATATAACCTTAAAGATGATGAGATTGTATATATAGGCGATGATGTAAACGATATTGAATGTTTAAAAAGCGTTAAATACGCAATAACTGTTAAGCAGGCAAATTATAAAGTTAAAGAACTTGATGAGGTTCAATTTACTCAGGCGGATGCAGGCGACGGTGCTTTTCGTGAAGTGGTGGATAATATAGTAGAGCTTAAAAATCATGGCTAATGTGAAAGATATCCTTTTCAATTTTGGAAAGGAAATTAAAAAAAGTATAGATAAGTTTGATGTCTTTGTAAAAAAGTACAAGGCTGTTTCTCAAACTTCGCAAATACCGTCAACAGCTTATATGAATTGGGGTATAGAATTGGCTCAAAGCGGCAGGACTGAAGAAGCCATAGATAAATTAAGAACGGCAACTTTGATGGCAAGTCAGAATCCCGGGGCTTATATAAATCTTGGCATAACTTTTTTGCGTCAGAAAAATTTTGAAGAAGCGATTAAAAATTTTCGTCAGGCAATTAAAGTAGACAAGTATAATTCAAAAGCTTATGCACTCTGGGCTTCGGCTTTGTCGGAGATAGGAGATTTAAAAGGCGCCATTGATATTTATAAATTGGCGCAAAAGTATGATTCCCGAGACCCTGATATTTATCTTAACTGGGGTATATCTCTGGCAAAAGCAGGCAAAAAAAGAGAAGCACGTGAAAAATTTAGAAAATCGGTTTCTTTGAATCCTATAAACCCTGTTACCTCTTTTTTGTGGGGCCTTATTTTGTATGAGGACTCCGAATACCAAGAGGCAATAAGCAAATTCAGTCATTCCTTGATATATTCTCAGGAAAAATACGACGCATTGTATTATATTTCTTTGTGTCATTTAAAGCTTAATAATTACGATTCGGCAATAAAATATGCAAAGGAAGCTATTAAAGAAAATAACACAAATGCCGATGCGTACACTGTTCTTGCTGACGCTTATTTGAAAATCGGAGATGAAGATAAATGTCTTAAAGCTTTTGCAGGTGCTGATGCTATGTGTCGAACAAATACGCAGTTTTTTATAAACTGGGGGCTGGCATTGCAGCATTACCATCATATTGATGATGCAAGAGAAAAATTAACTCAGGCAATTATGCTTGAGCCCAATAATACAATTGCCATATTTAACCTCGGGGTAAATTATCTTTTGAGCAAAGAATATACACAGGCAGAAGAGTTTTTCTTAAGAGTTCTTGACATAATTCCCGACCACGCTCAAGCCTTGTTTAATCTTGGGGCGCTTTCTTTTGATAAAAGTGATTACCGCCAAGCGTTAGAGTATTACAAAAAATCTTTGCAGATTGATAAGAAAAACACCAGAATTTATTATAATATGGCTAATTGCTATTATAAAATCGGCGAGTTTGATGATGCTGCACAATACTTTAAAAAATGCATAGAATACTGCCCGAATTTGACTCAGGCGTATATAAGCTATGCTCATTTGCTAGCTGATAAAGGTGATAGTATTGAAGCGCAAAGAAAAGCCCGCAGCGCATATTTAATGGATAAAGAGTCCTGCTATACAAATTTTGCTGTAGGTGCGGTTTATTTGAAACTTGGCAAATTCGAGGACGCTATGGAAAGATTTGAATATGCCATAAAATTGAATCCCGATTATTATATCGCCAAGCTCGGTATTGCAGAGGTGTATTGCAGACAACGCCAATATGACAAATCTTTTGCCGTTTTTGATTCTTTATCTGTGGATGTGCGAGCTGCTAATGAGTATCTTAATATACTTTATCTTGTACTTTCTTCTGTTGTTAAAGAAGAAAATGCTACACAATCCGTAGTAAATTCAGCACTTGAATATTGTAATAAATTTTTAGAGCAGTATAATAACAATAACGATAAGGTACTTGAAATAAAAAATATCCTGTTAGAAAAAATACATCAAATTGAGGCTAATCAATAGTGGGTATAATTGTTCAAAAATTCGGCGGTACTTCTGTCGCTGATACAGATAAAATAAAAAATGTGGCATCTGCTGTTATAAGAGAAAAAGATAAAGGCAATGATGTTATAGTAGTTGTTTCTGCAATGGGACATACTACTGACTACCTTGTAAAAATGGCCAATGAAATTTCCGACCATCCGAATTCCCGTGAGCTTGATATGCTTCTTGCTACCGGAGAACAGGTTTCTATAGCTCTTTTAACAATGGCTATTCAGGCTAAAGGCTATGCAGCAGTTAGTATGAATGCAATGCAGGTCGGTATTATTACAGAATGTGTCCACTCAAAAGCAAGAATAGTTGATATTAAAACTAATAAACTTAAAGAACATTTGGATAAAGGTGAAATTATTGTTGTAGCAGGGTTCCAAGGAGTTACTCCCGAAGGCGAAATTACAACTCTTGGAAGAGGCGGCTCCGATACGTCCGCTGTGGCAATAGCAGGCGCTATGCATGCCGACAGATGCGATATCTATACTGATGTCGAAGGTGTCTATACTACAGATCCTCGTATTGTGCCTAATGCTACTAAGCTTAAAGAAATTTCTTATGAGGAAATGCTTGAACTTGCCCATGTCGGTGCCAATGTTCTTCATCCACGCTCTGTTGAAACTGCCAAACAGTATCACGTGCCTATGAGGGTGAGAAGTACCTTCAAACTTGATGATTTAGGAACTTATATTATAGGAGTCGATGAAATGGAAATAAATAAACCCGTAGCAGGCGTTGCAGCCGATTTGTCGCAGATAAGGGTTGTGATAACAGAAGTCCCTGATGTACCGGGTAATGCCGCAAAAATATTTGAAATGTTATCTGACTCCGACATAAGTGTCGATATGATTATTCAGTCATACGGAAGAAGTGATGATACAAATGACATTGCCTTTACAGTCAGCAAATCCGATTATGAAAAAACTATGGAAATTGTTAAAGAAATTATTAAAGAAATTAATGCCTCGGGTGTGCTTGTTGACGAAGATATAGCAAAAGTTTCCATTGTAGGTGCAGGCATGGTAGACAGACCCGGTATTGCTGCTTCCATGTTTAAGGCTCTTGCTGAAAGCGGCATAAACATCAAAATGATTTCTACCAGTGAAATTAAAATCAGCTGCCTTGTACAAAAAGATCAGTCTAATGCGGCGATTAAAGCACTTCATACGGCGTTCCACCTTGATGCTAAGGAAACCGCAGTGGTTATGGGTGACTTGCCGGATGTGTAAAATTGATAAGCGTCTTTGATGTGTATTCAAAGACGCTTAATATTTATTAACTTTTTTAGAAATTTTGTCAAATTTTTTTATTTACAAGTATTGGGTATTGTATGCAAATGTTAATAGACAAAGAAAACTCCTCAAAAGATAAGATTATTAAACCTGATTTTTCTACAAAAACGGGCAGAGAATTTTTGGCTTTTTATCTTCAAACAAAGTTTAAACAAATTTTGTCTTATGACAGAAAAAAAGAACGCCCGATATTCAAAGAAATTAATCCTAATTTCATCTCTAAATTTTCAAGACGTCTTATTGAAAATCCGAGCAAAAAAATCTTAATAGGTGTTACAGGTGAATCTGCAAGCGGGAAAACAACAATCTGTAAACAAATTAAAAAAACAAGTGTAGAACTTGATTTTCCTCTTGAATTTTTGAGTATTGATAACTATTTTAACGACATCTCTGCTTTAATTAAAAAATACGGAACTTTTGATGCTTTAAGAGATAACGGATACGATGTTGATTCGCCTGAAAGTTTTCAGCTGGATCTTTTAAAAGAAGATTTGACAAAATTGTCAATGGGCGAGGATATTCTGGCTCCTGAATATCTTATTAACGGTACAGGCATAAGTGTTCCAAAATCAATACCTATAAAATCACGCAAACTTATACTTGTAGAAGGTATGGCGGCAATGTACAGGGATATTAAGGATTTATTTGATGTAAAAATATATATTGATATCGACAGAAAAACTCAAAAAAAGTGGTTTATGGAACGTGCGGAAAAACGCAACCAAACACATGAAAATGCTCTTAAACACTGGGAATATGTTGATATTGCCGCCGGCAAATATATAAGACCTTCTAAGGCTGATGCTGATATTGTTATTAACGGCGCATCCTCACTTGATTATTTTTCTCAAATTATTGAGTTTATTCATGCAGCAACAAACTGTTTTGTTTCATAGAATTAAATACTGAATTTAAAATTGCAATATTCTGTATTTAAGCCGACTGTCTGGTTTTTGCCGGTTTTTGGCTCTTAATTTGCTTTACATAACTTTACCAAAATGTTTAAAATTTGAAAAATTGGGTATTAATAATATATGAGGCAAATTTAGGAGCGAAACATTAATGAAAAAAATTATTACTACACTTTCTATACTGGCAATAGTATTTTTAGGTACGTTGTTACCGGTTTTTGCCGCTAATCATTATCTTAATGAACTTGATTCTTACCATGTATGGAAGCAAGGTAACAGAATCAGCGTTTGGGTTCAGCCCTCTCCATACAGGCAGCTTATATACAATGCTTTTAGAGAATGGATGGTTGCAGGCGGCGGCTGTATAAGATTTGTCGATGCTAATACCGAAAAAAATGCAAATATACGTGTGTATTTTGTTAATGACATACCGGATTCGCCCAGTGCTCAGGGTGTCACCAATTTTAGGGTAGTAGGCAAATATTTAACAAGTGCTACTATTCGTATACAGTATGTGAATGCATATAATTCAAAAATTAAGATATCAGAGAAAAAAGTATACGGCGTAGCGATGCATGAAATAGGGCACGCCATCGGGCTTAACGGACATACCAAAGATTTAAACGATGTTATGTACCCGACAACGCAGTTTACACAAATCGGAGTGCACCCGTCAGCACGTGACATTGCAACAATAAGAACACTTTATTGCTCAGGAAGATAAAATTAATGAAAATTAATATGTCAAAAAATTTTTTGAGTTTAATATTTAGCGGAATTTTCATCATCTTTTCCTGTTCTTGTTGTTATGCTGTACAAGAACAACCTCTTACAAAATTAATAACTTGGAGTGATAAACAAAATATTACTATTTGGATTGAACCGCATAAATATAGTTATGTTGTATATAACAGTTTTATGAAGTGGCAAAACGCAGCGAATGGGTGCCTAAGGTTTAGACAGGCAAAATCACAAAACGACGCCAATATTGTAGTCTATTTTTCTGATGAAGATTATCCAAGGCGTGGACATTCCGTTGTACACGAAGAAAACAATATTATGTTAGATGTAAAAATCTATATAATAAAAAGAAATATTAAAAATATGAAAGATTTAGAATTCATAAGTCTGCATGAAATTGGACATGCACTCGGAATTATTGGTCATCCTGAACGTTATGATTCAATTATGACCTTCGATTATACAGAATTGCAAAAAGCAGACATATATACCATTCGTCAAATGTACTGCAAATGATAAATTTCAAATTATATAATTCTATAAATCAAAGAGCCTCTGTTTCTCTGCTCATAAGAGTATGAGAACGCATCTTTCAGATATTCCTGTGCTGCTTCTATTTTGTCCGCATCGTTGGCGTACAGGGTTGCAACAACTTCCCCTTCAGTAACGGGTTCGCCGCAGATTTTGTTAAGGTATATTCCTGCCGAATAGTCTATAATATCGTGTTTCTTTTCACGCCCTGCGCCTAAAAGCTTGCAGGCATAAGCTGTCTTATACGCATCTACATTCCAGATAAAACCGTTTTGAGGGGACTTAATCTGGTAGGCGTAATTAGGCTGTGCAAAGAATCTGTAATTATCAATAACACTCGGGTTTCCGCCCTGTGAACGGATAAGCTGCCTGAAATACTCCAGCCCTTTGCCAGAAGTTACGGCTTCATCAACTTTTTGATAAGCTTCATCTTTGTTTTGTGCTTTGCCAAGCGATGTCAAAGCAAGAGAAGCCATTTCGTAAGTGAGTTCTTTGATATCCGTAGTCATATTTCCTTTTAAAAACTCTATTGACTCTATGACTTCAATAGCATTGCCGACAGCCCTGCCGAGAGGCTGTTCCATAGATGTAATAACGGCATGAAATTTTTTACCGAGCATATCGGCTATATTAACCATCCATTGAGCAAGCTCTGCTGCTTCTTCAGGAGTTTTTAAAAATGCGCCCGAGCCGTATTTTACATCAAGGATTACATAATCTGCACCCGAGGCGATTTTTTTAGAAACAACAGAAGATGCAATTAACGGTATGGAATCAACGGTTGCTGTAACGTCACGCAAAGCATAAAGCCTTCCGTCAGCAGGTGTGAGTCTTTTGGTCTGTGCACCTATTGCCAGACCAACATCTTTTACTTTTTGTATAAGTTCATCAATTTCCAAATTAGTTTTAAAACCGGGGATTGATTCCAATTTGTCTATTGTTCCGCCGGTATGCCCGAGTCCTCTGCCTGAAAGTTTTGCTATAGGTATTCCGCAGGCAGCGAGCAAAGGTATCAAAATAAGAGTAATTTTATCTCCGACACCACCTGTTGAATGCTTATCCAGTACTTTTTCGCCGTGCTGACAAATTGGAGAAAGGTCTATTACCTCGCCGGAGGTTATTATTTCTTCCGTAAGATAAGCGGTCTCCTGCAGTGTCATACCTTTAAAATATACAGCCATAAGCCAGGCTGACACTTGATAATCTTCTGCCATACCGCTCATCAGTGAACTTATGATAAAATTCATTTCCTCTTTGGTATGTTCACCGCCGCGTTTTTTCTTTTCTATTAAATCAACGAATCTCAAAACTTAAATCCTTACTTAGCTTTTACCAGACATATTTTCAGGATAGCACAAGTTTTAATTTAAGGCTTATTGTAAATATTACTTGATAAAGCTACCAAAAAATGTTGCAGCTTTTGGTTTAAGCAATTTCAATAAGATTATCTACAAGAACAGATTCGGCGTCATCAGGACTCTGTTTTGCTTTTTGAATCAATTCTTTTACGGCTTTAAGAGATTGATTTACTATATATTTTGTGTTGTTGTCATCTGTTATAGTTGTTTCTCTTTTTTTGTTAGTATAATTTCCATACGGAGCATAACAATCCTCTTTAAGAGAAGTTATTTTCCTAGGATCAAGCTCTATCGATATTTTTCTTGCTATATAATGTTGTGCACCATCCGGAAATTGTTCAAACAGTAAATTAGCTTTGAAAGACGGTGACTGTGTAACAGGTCTTATATTCATTTTCTCTCTCCTTTAACAATTTATAGATATATTAATGTTATAAATATATTTTTTTGCTACCGCTTTTTTATTTTTGTTACAATAGTATAAAAATCACTAAACAGAGGATAAATATAAATGGAACCACAATTTCAGTTAAAAGAAGAGTTTATAAAACAGGCGCAGGAAATCTCAAGAGGAGCAGAACTCTTGCCGGGCGGTGTCAAAGAGCTTGCAATAAAATTGCAAAAGTCTAAAGAATCAGGCAAACCCATCAGAGTAAAACTCGGTATGGATCCGACGCGTCCTGACCTTCACCTCGGTCATACGGTTGTTATGAAAAAGCTCAAAAAATTTCAGGAGCTTGGGCATCAGATTGTGCTGCTTGTAGGCGGTGCGACAGCAATGGTAGGCGACCCGTCCGGTAAATCGGAAACCCGCCCCGCATTGACAAAAGAACAGGTTGAAGAAAACGCAAAAACCTATTTTGAACAGATGTCAAAGGTTCTCGACACATCAAAAGCAGAAGTTGTAAATAACGCTGACTGGCTGCATAAAATGAATCTTATTGATCTGTTAAAACTTGCTTCAAATGTTACTGTTGCACAGATGATGACTCGTGATGACTTTGCCAAAAGATACGCTGACGGCAAACCCATTGCAATACACGAGTTTTTCTATCCGCTTATGCAGGCATACGACTCTGTTGCTATTGATGCGGATATAGAGCTTGGCGGAACTGACCAGAGATTTAACGTTTTGTTGGGCAGAGAAATTCAAACAGCTTACGGAAAACCAAATCCGCAAATGGTTATGCTGCTTCCGCTGATTGAAGGTACGGACGGACTCGTTAAGATGTCCAAAACTTATCCGGAACACTGTATCTCCTTAACAGACAGTGCAAAAGATATGTACGGAAAACTTATGTCTATACCTGATACTCTTATTATCAAATACTTTACGCTTCTTACGGATGTATCGGATGAAGAATTGAAGCAGATTGAAGAACGCCTTAAAACGGAAAATCCGCGTGATATCAAAATGCAGCTTGCATATACAATTACTAACGAATACCACAGTGATGAAGAAACTAAAAAAGCTCAGGATGAGTTCGTTAACGTTGTTCAAAATAAGGGTATTCCGGAAGATATCGAGTCATTTAAGATGACGGAAGACAAAAACATACTCGATTTGCTTCTTGAATTAGGCTTTGTTGCAAGCAAGGGTGAAGCAAAAAGACTTATCGCAGGTGGCGGTGTCAAACTGGATAACGAAAAAGTCAGCGATATAGCCCTTATGGTATCTGTACCGAAAGAACCCGTAGTGTTACAATCTGGTAAAAGAAAATTCATGAGGCTTGTTTAATGGCAAAAATATATGACAATATATTAGAGCTTATCGGCAACACACCGCTTGTAAGATTGAATAAGCTGAATGACGGCTATGCTGATATTGTACTTAAACTTGAATTTTTTAATCCTGCAGGTTCCGTAAAGGACAGACCGGCTTTGTATATGATTGAACAGGCTGAAAAACAGGGGCTAATAAACAAAGACACTATTATTGTTGAGCCTACAAGCGGAAATACGGGAATTGGCCTTGCTCTTGTCTGTGCAATAAAAGGTTATAAGCTTATTTTGACCATGCCTGAAAATATGAGCGCAGAAAGAAGAAAAATGCTTTCGGCATACGGTGCGGATCTTTCTTTAACACCTGCATCTGCCGGCATGAAAGGTGCTGTTAATGAGGCAATGAAAATAGCGGATGCAATCGGCAACTGCTTTATACCTTCTCAGTTTTCAAACCCGTCAAATCCTGAAACGCACAAAAAAACAACTGCTCAGGAAATTTGGAACGATACCGACGGTATGGTAGATATATTTGTAACTTCCTTTGGAACTGGCGGTACGGTTACGGGTGTAGCAAGAGGGCTTAAAGAACATAACAGCGATATAAAAATTATAGGAGTTGAACCTGCTGAAAGTCCGCTTGTTACTCAAAATGCAACAGGACAGCACGGTATTCAGGGTATAGGGGCAAATTTTGTACCGCAAAACCTTGATAAAAATATTCTTGATGAAGTAATGACAGTGACAACAAAAGATGCTTTTGAAACAGCAAAGGCGCTTTCAAGACAGGAAGGTATTTGCTGCGGTATTTCATCAGGAGCCAACGTAAAAGCGGCAATAGAGTTATCAAAGAGAGAAGAAAACAAAGGAAAATTAATAGTTACTGTAATCTGTGACTATGGAGAAAGATACATCTCAACACCTTTGTTCAATTAAAACGAAAGAAGATATATGCTTTTAAAACGCGCTATAGAACAAATTAAAGAAGATATAAAAACTATCTATGAAAAGGACCCAGCAGCCAATAATATTGTAGAAGTGTTCTTGTGTTATCCGGGGCTGCATGCGCTTATCGCACATAGAATTGCTCACAAATTAAGATACTGGGGTATTCCAGTAATCCCACGTCTTATATCTTACTGGAGCAGGATTTTTACGGGTATCGAAATCCACCCCGGTGCGAGAATCGGCAGAAGATTTTTTATTGATCACGGTATGGGTGTAGTGATAGGTGAAACAACATACATTGGTGACGATGTTTTGTTGTATCAAGGCGTAACCCTTGGCGGTACCGGCAAAGAACACGGAAAACGTCACCCGACACTTGAAGATAACGTTATTGTCGGAGCAGGTGCAAAGGTTCTCGGAAACTTAACAATAGGCAAAAATTCCAGAATTGGCGCAGGCTCTGTTGTAATAGATGATGTGCCGCCTGATTCTACCGTTGTAGGCATCCCTGGCAGAGTTGTTCACCAGCGTGTTATGGTTGATGGTCAATTGCAGCATAACAGGCTCCCTGACCCCGTAAAATGCCAGTTGAACAGGCTCACATACGAGATTGCTGAAATTAAAGAGCAGCTTAATATCAAGACATCGGGCAAAAGTGATTGTTGATTTTTTACACTTCTTAATTGAATAGGGTATGTATTTTTCGTATTTTTTTGTATAATGTTCTAAGTAAGGGTAAGGGATAGTATCCCTTTTAATAAATATAAAGGAGAAAACAATGAAAGTAAAAATTAATGACGGTTGCATTGCTTGCGGCGCTTGCGAATCTGTATGTGATGCAGTATTTTCTATCGAAGACACAGCTGTAGTTAACGAAGCTGCTGTTGAAGGCAACGAAGATTGCATTAAAGAAGCTGCAGAATCTTGCCCTGTAGGCGTTATCGAAGTTGAAGAATAATTTTTAACTTACATAAATTAATAAAACGCTCCCGTATCATTGATTCGGGGGCGTTTTTTTGCGTAAATACACTTATGGTAAACAGTAAAAAGAATATTGATAAAATAATCAAGGGCATAAAAGACGCAAACCTTCCTCAAAGGGATTTTGTGAAAATGATGGAAACTTTTCATGACCCTTTTAAGGTTTTGATTTGCTGCATCTTGAGCCTGAGAACAAACGATTTAACTACTTATCCCTGCTCTTTAAGGATGCTTGAGCTGGGAACAACTCCGCAGGATTTTTTAAAGGTTGATGTTGAAACACTGGCAAAAGCTATATATCCTGTAGGCTTTTATAAAAACAAAGCACAACAGATTCTTGATATTTCAAAAGAACTTGTGGAAAATTATGACGGAAAGGTTCCCGCATCGATTGATGAGCTTGTAAAATTCAAGGGCGTGGGAAGAAAAACAGCCAATCTTGTTCTGGCAAAAGGGTTCGGCATTCCCGCAATATGCGTTGATGTCCATGTTCACAGAATATCCAACCGCCTTGGCTGGGTAAAAACCAAAACACCGGAAGAAACAGAGATGGAATTACGTAAACTGCTGCCTGAAAAATACTGGCTTGATATAAACACAATCCTCGTCACCTTCGGTCAGAACCTTTGCAAACCGCAAAGACCCATGTGCGAAACCTGCCCTGTTCAAGAATATTGCGAAAGTTTTGCCGTTTAATTACATCCCTAATTCTTTTAATACACCGTCTAAGGCAATCTTAACATGGGCGTAATTTAATCCGCCCTGCATGTATGCTGCATAAGGCGCTCTCATCGGGCCGTCTGCGGAAAGTTCAATGGTAGAACCTTCTATAAAGCTTCCGCCAGCCATAATGAGCTTGTCATCATATCCGGGAACTTCGTCCGGAATCGGTGTAAGATAAGATTCTATAGGAGAATTGTGCTGCAATGCCTTGCAAAAAGCTAACAACGGCTCAGGTTTGCCGAATTCTATTGTTTGAATCAAATCAGTTCTGGGAACATCAGGTTTCGGTGTTGAAATAAATCCGATATCTTCAAACACCTGTGAAGCCAGAATAGCCCCCTTAATTGCCTCGGAAACAATAGACGGTGCCATAAAAAGCCCTTGAAAAATAAGCCTTGTCTGGTTAAGCATTGCACCGCCTTCGCTACCTATTCCGGGAGCTGTAAGCCTATAGGCAGCCTGTTCAACAAATTCTTCTTTTCCTGCTATATACCCGCCTGTTTCAACAATGCCGCCGCCCGGGTTTTTGATAAGAGAGCCTGCTACTATATCAGCACCGATTTCCAAAGGCTCTTTTTCTTCAACAAATTCACAGTAACAGTTATCGACAAAACAGATGCAGTCGGGATTTTTAGATTTTACTATATCTATAACCTTTTTGGTTGTTTCTATATTAAGAGATTTTCTTGTTGAATAGCCTCTTGAACGCTGGATTGTAACCATGTTAACGGATTTGTCAATTACCTTTTCCAACTTTTCAAGGTCAACATCCTGATTGTTAACCAGCGGGATTTCTTCGTATTTAACCCCGTGTCCCATCAAAGAAGCTCTGTAGTTTCCTCGTGTCCCGATAACTTCTTCCATTGTGTCATAAGGCGTTCCAACGACGGACACGAGCTTTTCTCCGTGTCTCAGATTGCCGAACAGAGCACAGGCAATAGCGTGAGTACCTGATACAAAGTGGTTTCTTACAATAGCAGCTTCTGTTTTAAATACGTCAGCAAAGGTTTTATCCAGAGCCTCACGTCCCATATCGTCGTGACCGTAGCCGCTAACAGTTGCGAAATGCTCCAGTCCGATTTTGTTTTTTCTGAAAGCTTCCAGAACCTTTTGCTGGTTATATTCTTTTATTTTATCCACACGTTTAAAATACTGTTGTACTTTTTCTTCGGCTTGTTCAATAATCTTATTCATAAATATATCTTATCCCTATTCCTTTACCTCAATTAAAATGATAGCAAAAAAGAAGTAAGGATTTAATCTGTTTAAAAGATTTTTATGTATTTTGCCGTACGTCGTACGTGTATTAAATTGTGTGACTGTTTTTTAAACAGCAAAATAAGCATAGTTGTCAATTTCCTCATCGGAGTTCATTTCAGTAACACAGACAAGGACTCTGTTGTCATCAAGTTTTATACCGCCAAGTATATTATTTTCCTTTAAACCTGCCAAAAATTCATCGGCATTGTTTACCTTCAGCACAAATTCATTGAAAAAGTTTTTGGATTGAAGTTCAAAGCCTTTGTCCATAAGTTTATCGGCCAGAACATGTGCCTTTTTGGCACTCAATAGGGCAACCTCTCTCAAACCTTTTAACCCTAAAACAGTCAAATACACTGTTGTTTGCAATGCAGCAAGAGCTTGATTGGAGCAAATGTTACTCGTTGCCTTTTCTCGTCTGATATGCTGTTCACGTGTCTGCAAAGTAAGACAAAACGCCTGATTTCCCACAGCATCCGCAGTTCTGCCGACAACACGCCCGGGCATTTGCCTTTTATATTTATCAAGGCAGGCAAAATATCCCGCATACGGTCCGCCAAAAGAAAGCGTATTTCCGGCAGGCTGGAGACTACCGACCATAACATCGCATTTAGGCGGTTCCAATACAGAAAGCGAAATCAAATCACAGCAGCAAATAAGCATTGTTTTTGCATCTGAAATTTTTTCTTTTAACTGATCAACATTGTGTATTGCACCGTAATAATCTGGTGTTTGAAGCAGCACACAGGCAATGTCGGAACCGATTTGCGATAAATCATTTGACACCTCAATATCTGCAGCCTCAGCATAGGTATTAATGACCTGTTGATATTGAGGATTTACTCTCTTACAAACAAGCACCTTATTTCTTCCCGTAACTCTTACAGCCATAAGAACAGCCTCGGCGCAGGCAGTAGCAGCGTCATACATAGATGCATTTGACACATCCATATTTGTTAAATTACAAATCATTGACTGATACTCATAAATAGACTGCAATGTTCCTTGAGAAATTTCAGCCTGATAGGGAGTATAAGCCGTGTTAAACTCAAATCTTGAAGATATTTGAGAAACACAGGCGGGAATAAACCTTTTTGAAGCACCGCCGCCCAAAAAGCAAGCATAATCAGTTTTATTTGCAGCTGCAAGTTTTTTTATTTCTTTGCTAACCTCAAGCTCTGATAACCCGCTTCCAAGATTCAAGCTGTCTGTTTTAATATCTAAGGGCAAACCGGCATACAAATCATCACAGTTTTTAAGTCCGATTGAATTTAACATTTCCAATCGTTCATTTTCTGTGTGTGCTTCAAAATTTATCATATTATTCCTTATTCTAATTCTTCTTTATAATCCGAATATTCCAGCAAATCCCCTGATTCCGCATGA
Organism: Candidatus Gastranaerophilales bacterium; assembly: GCA_944322935.1. GTDB lineage: Bacteria > Cyanobacteriota > Vampirovibrionia > Gastranaerophilales > Gastranaerophilaceae > Limenecus. The sequence goes on from CALUQO010000023.1 coordinate 26,926, forward strand.
GCCTCCGTGCTTTCAATTTTTACAAGCCAGCCTTCTTCAAAAGGACTTTCGTTAAGAATTTCCGGTGATTCAACAATTTTTTCGTTTACTTCAATAATCTTTCCGCCAACAGGCATATAAATTTCAGAAGCAGCTTTAACTGACTCAACAGTTGCAAAAACTTCTCCTTTTGAAAATTCCGTGCCTGCTTCGGGCAATTCAACAAAAACAATATCACCCAACTGTTCAACTGCATAATCAGTTAAACCGATAACAAATTGGGTTTCAGATTCTTCTAATAAATATTCATGGCTTTTGGAACATAAAATACCTTCCGGCACAATCATAGTTTTTCTCCTATATATGTCTTAACTTATTTTATATTTCTTTGCTACAAACGGTCTTTTGACAACTTTTGCTTTATACAACTTATTTCTTACCATAATCTCTATGGTTTCGTCCAGTGTTATATTATCCTTTGTATCAACATAACCCATTCCGATGTTTTTGTCCAGTGTCGGCGAGTAGCCTCCGCTTGTTACAACACCTGTTTTATGACCGTTATAATAAATTTCGTATTCATGCCTTGGTATGGCTCTGTCAGTCATAACAAAACCTATTAATTTTTTAGATACACCGTTTTTAATTTGTTCCAGTATAACCTTTTTACCGTTGTATTCAGGAACCTTGTCAACAGGGATAGACCATTTTAAGCCGGCTTCAACCGGCGTTGTGCACTCTGTTAAATCATTGCCGTACAACATAAGTGCAGCCTCAAGGCGTAGTGTATCTCTTGCGCCGAGTCCGATAGGTTTTATCGAGAATTGTTCACCCTCTTTAAATAGCATATCCCATAGTTTTAATGCACATTCATTTTTTATAATAAATTCAAATCCATCCTCGCCGGTATAGCCTGTTCTTGAAATATAACCGCTTATACCGTTAATATTAAATTCTTTTATAGTAAAGAAATGAGGCTGTTCCTCTTGAGAAAGTCCGAGTTTTTCAAGCACTTTATAAGCATCAGGCCCTTGTAAAGCGAGCATTGAACACTCATTTGACCTGTTTTCAAGCTTTACATCAAATTTTTTTACATTTGTATTTAACCAGTCAAAATCCTTTTGTATATTAGCCGCATTTGCTATTACAAGATAACTGTTTTCAGACAGGTTATAAATTATCAAATCATCAACAAGACAGCCGTCTGCTTTTGGCAGCTGGCAATATACGGCTTTTGACGGTTTTAATTTAGCAATGTCCTGAGGTACAATACTCTGTAAAAAATCTACAGCCTGCTTGCCGCTTACAAAAATCTGCCCCATATGAGAAACATCAAAAACCCCGACGGAATTTCTGACTGTTTTGTGTTCTTCAATAATGCTTGTGTACTGTACAGGCATATCCCATCCGCCAAATTCCACCATTCTGGCGCCAAGTTGTATATGTTTATCGTAAAAAACAGTTCTCTTGCTCATTAAACCGCCTCATTATATTGTCTGAAAGGGACCTCGCTTATAAGAGTGCTATACACTCTGCCGAATAAAAGCAACTAAATGTTGCTTTTATGAGAGGAGCAAAGTCAAAAGCGAAGCTTTTGCTTGCCGTATTCTGACCTTGTCGGGGTCAGTTGACTATATGAAAATTTATATATTATGTTTTAGGCTATTTTTTGATTATTGTCAACTATATTTGAGAATAAGTTTTAAAATGCGTTTTAACAGCATTTTTCAACTCTTCTTTTGTATATTTTTGTGCAATGCTTCTTGCTGTTTCCAACACCTGAGAAGAAGCCCCTTTAGGGATTATAACGCCGTATCTGGCGGAAATTTCGGCAATACCTTTTAAAAACTGTTCACGTGCCAGTATTGAGGCGGCAGCAACGGCAATATCTGCTTCTGCTTTGCAGCGCTGTTCAAGATGTATATTTTTGCCGTTTTTCATCAATGCATTTTTAATGAGTTTTTCATCTCCGAACTTATCTGAAAGCGCATAAGCGCACTCTTTTTTCTCAAGAATATTTTCTATTGCTCTTGCATGCCCCCACGCAAGAAGCTGATTTAAGTTATTCATTTTATTGTAAAGCTCGTTATACTTTAGAGGATTAATTGTAATAACGGAAAACACACAGTTGTTTTTAATTACAGCAGCCAGTTTGGATATATTTTTATCATCAATTTTTTTGCAGTCCTTAATTCCCGCATCAATAAGTATTTTGGTACTATTCTCCTCGACCATAACAGCCGCAATAACAAGAGGTCCGAAAAAATCCCCCTTGCCCGATTCATCACTGCCTATATGGCAGGGCGGTATCTCTAAATCTGCAAGCGTATCATGATTACTGGTATTTTTAGATACCGGTTGATTTGTACCGTACAAATTTTGGAGTTTTGCGGCAATGTCAGATACATCAGCCCCCTGCACCAGTAATTTAGCCGTATTATAAAAAGTTGCAGTATATTTTGAAGTTTTTGCACGCCATAATGCATTTTGCACTGAGGAAAAAGCAGCCCCGTCAGCTTCAAAAAAATCTTTCAGCAAAGATTCTTGTGTTTTGTCAAATTTTTGTGAATAAGAATTCATCAACACTCCCCGTATAAACATTAAAATATAGTTTAAACTATAACACAATAATGACATGAGACCAAAAGTGTTATATAATTTTAGGCGAGCTTGGGAGTGATAAGATGAAAATTTTAAAACGGATTTTAATATTTTTCTGTGCGCTCATAATACTTGGTTATCTGGGTCTGTATCTTATACTGCCTTATTTTTTGAACAAAAAAGACTATTCAAAAACCGTTACTGATATCATAAAAAAAGAAACCGGGCTTGTTATACTGGTACACAACTACAAACTGGACATATCACCGGCACTCAATATAAACTTTAAAGCCGATGTAATACAAGGATTTTATCCCGATAACAAGCAGTTTTTAAACATAAAAAAATCTGATATCACAATCTCAACACTGTACCTTTTAAAAAAAGAAATAAAATTAAACAAAGCTAGGGCTGAGGAACTGCAGTTTTCCACAAAACTTTTAAAAAACGGAAAAACCACAATTCAAGAGTATATTGAAGCAAATGTGAAACAATCTCCTAGCGGATATATTGTTTCAAAAAATCATCCTGTTATATATATAAAATCATACATAATTAAATTAAAAGATGAAGAATCAGGCCAAAAATTTAAACTTAAAGGTAACGATTTAAAAGCTCGCAGAAGTGTTGACTTTCAAAATATTAACATAGAAACAAACGGTGATTTATACTGTTTTGATAAAAAATATTTGCACTATAATGCCAAGGTGTCTGTACCCCAAGTACTTTTGGAAAATACGGATAAAATGCTGTTTGATTTTACCGTTGATGATTTATACAGATATGATTTTTCTGCAAATGTTACTACCGACTTAAAAATACACGCAAAAGACAAAAAAATTGATTATATAAGCGGTAAAACCGACATTGATAATTTCAAATTAAAACTTGGCAGTAAAATACTTCCTCCGAGTTATTTCCACATAGTTTTCGGTAAGGATAATGCCCAAATAACGTCAAAATTTTATACAGGTGCTAAAGAGGTAACGGACATAAATGCTAATATAAAGCTTACCAAACCGTATAAAATAAATATGCTTTGCAAATGCCCTCAGGCAGATATAGCAAACCTGCATAAAACAATAATCCCTGTTTTAAATCTTTTTAAGATTAAGAACAATCTCTCTGAATTCAATGCACAAGGCAAATTAAGCGCAGATTTTAAGCTTCAAACTGATTTGAAGACAATTTCTTCTAACGGCAGTTTAAAAATCAAAAACGCATCAATTACGCATAAAAGTATCCCTTTAATAATTACGAATGTTAATGCCCTTATTGATTTTTCTGATAACTCAATTAATATAAAACAGTCTGATATGCTTGTTAATAATCAACCCTTAAAAGCAAAAGGAACAATAGACAAGAACGCAAATGCCGATATAATCGTTAGCGCAGACAATTTGGATTTTAACCATATAATAAATGCTTTTCCTCAGTTAAAACCTAAAAAAAGCATAAATGTTATATCTGGAAAAGTGTCGTTTAATGCTCATTTGAATGGCAGACTTAATAAAATTGCGTCGAAGATACAAATATCAATCAAAAATTTTGCTGCCGTTGAAAATATAAAAAATATCAAAATTTCACTAAAAGATATTTTAATAAATGCTTCAAATTGTAAGGGAAAATATGCCGGAGATGTAGTGTTGAAAAATGTTGTTTGTTCTTCGCTACTAATACCAAACAATACTAACAGCATTAAATCTGACAGTATACAGGCAAAAATAACAGAAGAGAATATACATATTCTTCCTGTAAAAATTAATGCAGAAAACGCCAAATTGACATTAAGCGGAGATATTAATAATTATTTAACATCCCCTGAATCAACAGTTTTAATACAGGGGACAATTGATACTGCTCTTTTAAAGAGCTTTGGATCTAAAAATCTTCAGATACTTTATAGGGGGTATTTACCTGTTAAAATCCTTGTAAAATCAGCCAATGAAACAACAAATTTTAATATTAAAATTCTTGCTAATCAAAACAACTATATTACTCCAATGCTTGTTAAAAGTTTTGACGGAATAACAACGTTAACTGATTTAGAAGGCATGTATAAAAATGATGAAATTTTAATAAACAATGCAACAATGTATTATGCCGGTAACACAAATAGTCTTTTAAAAGACGTAGATACATCGAAACTAAAAAAAGTGATAACAATTAAAGGCAAAGTAAAAAATCTTGCTGATTCTCCCGTTATGGAAAAAATACTTATTACAACTCCGAGTGCATTGTCAGTGAGCATACCTCAAACAAATGACGGAATAGTGAATATAACTGCTAATTTAACAGCAAACGGCAGTTTGTACTCTCCAACGATTAACGGAGTGATAAAACTGTCGGATCTTTCCATACCTTCGATGTTTGTAAAGGCACAAAATGCGGACATAAACTTAGCTGCAAATAAAATCAATTTAAAATTAGATAACCTTAAAATAAATGATATGGATGTTTCTGTTGAGGCTGATGCAGAGCCGGATATAATAAAAACCAACAAAATTAATTATTTGAGGTTGTCATCATCATATATAGATATGAATTATCTTATGAAAATTATGTCTATGCTTAATTCATCAAAATATGCACCAGGCAACGATTTTCCTTATGTTATTTCATCAGGTAATATAGACATAAAGTCTTTTAATATGGGGATGATAAAAGCAAACAATGTCACAGCAGAGATATCATCGCAAAAAAATAACTTATATATAAATAAAATGTTCTCGGATGCATACGGAGGTAAGGTCGCCGGTAAAATTTCGTATAATTTCCCATATACAAATATACATGCTGATATACAGGGACGAGGTCTTAACGCAGCAACAGCAGCAGCAACTTTTATGCCTGCAGATAAAGGAATTTCAGGAATATTGGATTTTGACGCATCTGTTAATATGATTGGTACTGAACAATCTCAACAGTTGAACACGCTTAAAGGTAATGCAGATGTATTGATACGTAACGGTCGTCTCGGTCAATTAGGGCGTTTTGAACACTTTTTATATGCACAGAACCTTCTGTCACAAAAACTGATTTATGCAAGTTTAAACAGTGCGAAACAGGCAATCAGTCCGCAGGATACCGGGCTAATTTCTTATCTTAAAGGAAAAATCAAATTCAGTGCCGGTTACGCACACATTAACCCTGTATTAACATCAGGACCTCAAATGAGTATGTTTGTTAAAGGCAAGATTAATCTTATAAATCAACATGTTGATTTAAAAATTCTCGGCAAAATTTCGCCAAATGTTTCAAGTTCGCTCGGTTTATTAGGTTCAATGACAATTAAAGATTTTCTTGATGAACACACAAAATACGGATCTGTTGTAGCAAATTTGTTTAACTCGTATAATATCGAGCTTCCGGAAGTTGATATAAGTAAAATTCCGCCCCTAACTCCAGACTACAAAACACAGACGAAAAACTTTCAGGTAATAATATCAGGAAACCCCGAAAGCGTGAGTTCAGTGCGTTCTTTTACCTGGGTAAATCCGCCGGGAACAAAAGAAAAAATTCTGACTGAAAAGGTTAAAAAAGCAATTAATGAGGCACTGCCCGATAAAACTCCACAGGATAACAGCGGCAATCTGCCTAAACTTCAGCCTCAGACTCAAACGGCACCTGCGCTGACAACGCCGGATTTCTTAGACAAAATCCCTGATGACTTTAAAAATTAGTCGTGAGCAATACGTCCGTCTTCGTGAATATCAATCGGCTGTCCGTTAAAAGACTTGATATAATCTATCAACATTTGTGTTTCATTTTTTTCGCATTTGTGGATGATTTTTTCGGGACAAGCTAGTGCCTCAAGCCCCTCGCTGCCTCCTGCTACAAATGTATTGTATGCGACTTTAAAGAATTTATCATTGCTGGGGTTTTGTGAATTTAACGGTACTTGGGTTCCGTCTTGCTTAACCATTACAACATCTTTTACTTTATCATCAAGACCTATTCTGTATCTTAAGCCGCTTACCTGCAGAGCACCTGTTCTATGGTATTTGCTTGTTGCTTGTACAGCACTGTTTAATACATCAATAATATCTTTTTCGCTGAGTTTATAGACGTTAACATCGTTATAAAACGGCATTAAATCCATTATCTCTCTGTCGGTGACAGGGCCTGCCGGCAAGCTGGCGCGAATTCCGCCCATATTGTTAAAAACAATATCCGCATCGGAATATTTCATATATGCATCGCTTAAAAATGCGCTTAACGGGCTTTCTTCAAGCACTGTTTCGGGCTTTGATTTAACCTCGTGTGCAATTACTCCGATTACTTCCGGTATACCGAGCGAAATATCCTCTACCATTTTTATAACAAGATTTTCAGGTTCCTTATCAAGGTTTTTTATTTCGTTTTTGGCTTGAATAATCCTTCCTTGCTTGTCATAAACAACATCCAGAAGTCCGTAAGAATGTCCGTTCTTGCCAGCCTGTGTAACAATTACCCATTCTCCGCGTGGCGATTTAAACAGGTTCTTTCCGTAGACAAGCCCTTCCAGTGTGTCGTGCGAATGTCCGTCGTTAATAACATCGATACCGCCAACACGTTGTGCCAGTTGTACAGATGCGTCTTTGCCAAGGTGAGAAACAAGTTTTATAATGTTTACGCCCTGTTTTTCCAGTTTTTCAACTTCTCTGCGCACTGCGTCTTCTGTTTCTTTAATGTTTAGAATTTTTATATCCTGTGTGCCTTCTTTGCTTTGTGTACTTAGTCTGGAGAATAAATCAATCGGTACAAGTCCGATATAGCCTATTTTTCTTCCGTTTTCTTCCACAATCATTGACGAAGCAAATCTGCCGGCCTGAATATCGTCATTCAACGGGAAAGCTGCAGGATTGCTTTTATCTTTAGGCTGCAGGTTTAGAGCGAGTGTCTTAAATTTTGCAAAATCAAGCATTTCAGAAAGCCCAATAGCCCCATTGTAGTCCATATTATGGTTTCCTGGTGTTGCTGCAGTGATATTGCACATGTTCATCATCTTTACTATGGCAATATTTTTTTCACGATTTGCTCCTACCCATTCATCACCTGAAAGAACAACATCTCCAGTCGGATTTTCCTTTTTGAATTTGTCAGATACGGTTTTAAATTTTCTAAATGCTTTAAAATGTCCGTGAAAATCATTGCCATATAGCGTTTTTTGCCGAAATGTATCAGTGTTGTTTTGGTTAAGATTACTTTGATGATTATTTGAGTATACATTTGATTGAGCTGAAAAGTTCTGTCCGAACTTAACTTTCGGTGTATAAAAACTGGTGAATTTATTATTGATATACATATAAGAACCCGCCACTTCTGTTACCAGTATAAAACATGTCAAAAATAAAATTTGCCCGATTGTTAACATTTGTTTACAAACTAGTCTTATCAGGTAAATTTTAAACGTTAGATTGTTTTTATATAAATAAGGTTAGATATAGGAAGATTTTAATATGGTTAATGGTATTTCAGGTCAAAATCCAAATTACTCAGCATTTTACAGAGCAGCAGCAGGCAACGCTGTAGTTAATCAAAACGATGTAAAAAACATGGTTAACTTTTTGAATGGTCAGCCTGTTACAGTAATGCCAGAACCTACAGTTGCCGAAATTACAGTTCAAACTCTTCCTTTTGCAGCAGCATTCGGCGGTATTCAAGGTTTTCAAGCTTTAAGAAGAAATAATTTTGATGTAAAACAAACAATTAATAATATTAAGGCAGCTTCTCCATATACTCAAAGAAGCGAAGCATTAAAATCAGGTTTAGATAATATTAAAAGAGAATACGGTGATGTTCTTAAAAAGAACGTAACACCCAATACAACAAGAGCACCGTTCGGATTGTCCAAACTGTTAGACAAAGTTCCCGGATATACAAAATTGAGAAGTACAGGCATCGGTAAAGCAATGGGTAAATCCGGTGCAGGTTGGATGATGGTATTTGATGCAGTTGGCAAAACAATGGCTGATGTTGTACCTACTTTTCAACAATTGGGCTTTTCTGCCGGTATGAAACAGGTAGCTAAATCCGGTACACAAGTTGTTGCAGGCGGTGCAGGATGGCTCGCAGGTGATGCAGTAGGTACTGCAATCGGTACTGCAATCGGTACTGCAATTTGCCCGGGTATCGGTACTGCAATCGGCGGTTTCTTAGGTAAATTCCTCGGCGGTGTTGTCGGCAGTGCAGTAGCCAGCAAAGCAGCAAAAGCTGTTACCGGGAAAAATGAACTTGAAAAAGTTCAAGAACAGCAAATGGCTGCAGTAACACAGCAGGTTGAAAATGATCCTAATACAAAACTTGCTTTAGCGCAGCAAACACTTGAAGCTGCAAACCAAATTCTTGCTCAAGATCCTAATAATCAGGATGCACTTGCAGCAAAAGCTTCAGCAGAAAAAGTTATAAATGAACTTCAAGCATCTGTTCAACAGCCTGTAGACCAGCAAACTGTTCAACAACCTGCAGTTCAAAACGGATTTATGACTACGATGAGCGGCGTTCCGGTTGTACCTGGCTTTAACGGCGTAGATTATGATATGAATGTATACACTGCAGCAATGGCAAATGCTTCTATGCCTTCTGCGTTCAACCCTATCGCAGCAGCAAACCAGTATATGGTGAATCCTTTCGGAGCGCAGACAGTTGCTCAACAAACAGCCGCTCAAACAACAGCTCAACAGACAAATCAAACAGCTGTTAAATAATAATTACTAAATAATTCCTATATAAATAAACTAACCATATAAAAAAGCGGTCTGATTATTTCAAGACCGCATTTTTTTTATAAACCTATTCCTTATTCCCCATTAGTCCAGTATTGCTTCTAGTAAATTTAAATTAAAGCTTTTTTAGTCTAGTAATGCCTCTAAGATAGTTGCGTTTTTAGCTGCCAGTGTGTTTTCTCTAACTTTGTTTCTGTGGATGTAAGTTCTCAGTGCTTCGCGGATGAGTTCGCTTCTTGAGCGATTTTCGTTTTCGGCAACCTGATCGATTTCATCTAAAAATTTTTCCGGCATAGAAATAAGTACTCTTGACATAAAGTTTCCTCCTGTGGTTCTCTCGTTTCTCTCGTGTTTTGTTTCTCTCGTTTGTTTCTCTTAATTATCTCTCGTACTTATATAAAAAATTTTTTTAGATAAAAATTGCTTATTTTTTATATAAAAAGTATAGAACTCTTAACAAAACTTAATATTATATTTAAAAATCCTTTTATATTGCACTTTTTAGCCAATTGTTAAAAAACAGGTACCTAAGAGTCATTTTTATACGCATATATTTAATAATCCTGTAATAAAACCGGACATTAGATTGTAAGAAGGGCTAATCAATATATATTTTACCCATCAATCTTTTAATAGTTTGCAAATGTTTATAAGCCATTTATATAATAAGATATGTAAACAATCATAATCAAATTTTGGATTATCGGAAAAATATTTTTTGTCAGTTTTTTCAATATAACGTACCTTAGCAAATGGAGATATTATGGCAATTCGGTCTATCAATACAATAAACAATATCAGTTTTACATCAAGAAAAAAGGCCTATAAGCCGCAAAAGGGAACTAATCGTACTTCAACACCTATTACAAAAGCTTTACCTGTTGCAATAGCAATGATTCCTGTCGGTACTGGTGTTACATCCTGTATTCCGGATAATCGCAACGTTTTTGAAGTGGGCTGGCTTGATGTTGCTGCTAACAGGTTAAGTGACGAAGATGTCAAAAAGATAAATGAAACGCGTCAGGCGCCTAAGAATACTGTTTTTCAAAAGGTTGATGAAACAACAACGGAAACTTATACTGATGCTCGGGGAAATACTCAAACCAGAGTAGTAAAAACAGGCGGCTGGCATTATGAACTGGTTAATAACCTAACAGGAACCGAAACAGGAACAACTGTTTTGCCGGAAGGTTATACCGTACAAAAAGACATATTGGGCTTTATAGAAATTGTTGAAGATGGCACAAAAGGTATATTTTTGAAAAATAATGCTGAAAATGAAGCTGAAATAAAGAAAAAAGATACTATAAAAAATGATATAGGGTTTCTTCAGGCAGCAACCGGCTTACTGACTGACAAACAGATTGAAAACATAAACAAATCAGGTGTTGTTCCTGAGGGCACAATTATTGTGAAAACTTTTGACGGCAGATATGAGCTTGAAAATGACAGGCTCGGACTGGAAAGAGGTACAAGACAAATTCCTGCCGGATATGAAATCAGAAAAGATTTATTAGGCTTCATTGAAATCGTACCGGTAGACCAAAAATCAATACTTTTAAGAAGAAAAGCCAAAGCAAAATCAGATACGATTAAAAATAATAAAGATATAAATTTTCTTGAGGCAAAAACCAGTCTTTTAACAGATGAACAAATTGAGGAAATAAACAAAACAAAGAAAATGCCTGAAGGCACGGTTATAGCTAAAGATAAGCTTGGAAATTATTATATTACAAGTGATATTTTAAATTTAGAAACAGGTACACGAACACTGCCCAAAGGTTATGAAGTTAAAAAGGACAAGCTTGGTTTTGCAATTGTTGTACCTGTTGGTACAAAAGGAATTTTTATAGAGTAATACTCCATAGGCACAGCTTTCTGTTACTTGCTATGCACGTCAAACCTGAATTTTTACAATAAAAAACAGGCACCTGAAATGTGTCAGGTACCTGTTTAGTTTTATGAAGCTGTTATTAATTACTTCAGCAATTCACCGACTGATTTGAATACAGCCATTCTCTTAGCTGCATCTGATTCAGCCTGTGTATAAAGAGCTTCAGCGTGTTCAGGGTTAGTTTTTAACAACTGTTTGTAACGTCCTTCACTTCTGATGAACTCTTGGTAGTTACCTTTAGGATCTTTAGCATCCCAGGTGAACGGTTGTTCATTAGCAGGGTTGTATCTGTATAACGGATAGTATCCTGCTTCAACAGCGCGTTTTTGTTCTGTTTGAGTTTTGCTCATATCGATACCGTGAGCGATACAAGGAGCATAAGCAAAGATGATAGACGGGCCATCGTATGCTTCAGCTTCCTGGAATGCTTTAAGAGTTTGTGCTCTGTCCGCACCCAATGCAACTGATGCAACATATACGTAGCCGTATGACATGCTCATCAAGCCCATGTTTTTCTTGTATGTCGGTTTACCGCCTGTAGCAAATTTAGCAACAGCACCTGTAGGTGTAGATTTAGAAGCCTGACCGCCTGTGTTAGAGTAAACCTCTGTATCGAGTACGAGGATGTTAACGTTTTTGTTTTGAGCAAGAACGTGGTCAATACCGCCGTATCCGATATCGTTAGCCCAGCCGTCACCACCGATAATCCAAACTGATTTATCAGTAAAGTAGTCTTCTAACTCTCTTACTTTAGCTAAATCAGGGCACTGAACATCAGCATATTTTGCAAGCACTGCTTTAACTTTGTTTTGTGCTGCAACAGCTTCGTCAGTTTTGGAGTTATCCCAGTGTGACATAGCTTCTGTTAAAGCTTCTTTAAGGTCAGCAGGTGTTTTTTCGTTTTCGAGAACTTTTTCAACATAAGTTTTCAAAGTATCTCTGTTCTGGTCAACTGCCAATCTCATACCGAATCCGAACTCAGCGTTGTCTTCGAACAATGAGTTTGCCCAAGCCGGTCCTCTGCCATCCTTAGTTGTTGTGTAAGGAATTGTCGGGAAAGTACCTGAGTAGATTGAAGAACAACCTGTTGCGTTAGCAACGATAGCGTTTTCACCGAACAATTGAGAAACCAGTTTAACGTAAGGTGTTTCACCGCAACCTGCGCAGGCACCTGAGAATTCGAATAACGGTTTTCTAAGCATAGCACCTTTGATGGTTTTTGTAGTATTTTTACCCATTACGTTATCAGGCAATTCGTCAAAGAATTTTTCGTTAACGCATTCGCAAGCTGCTTCTTCTTGTTCAACAGAAGACCAGGTAAGTGCTTGTTTTTCAGGGTTCTTGTTAGCAGGACACTGATCAACACAAACACCGCAGCCTGTACAATCTTTGCAATATACCTGAACTTTGAAGTGTTCATCAGCAAGAGCAGGTTTTGCAGGGATTGTATTGAAGGATTCCGGTGCATCTTTAAGGTCTTTTGCTTCAATTAATTTAGTTCTGATTGCAGCGTGCGGACAAGCAGAAGCACAGATACCGCATTGGATACAAGCTTCTGAGTTCCAGTGAGGAACACGCGGTGCGATAGCACGTTTTTCAAGGCAAGATGTACCTGTAGGGATTACACCGTCAACAGACATTGCTGATACAGGGATATCATCGCCTTTTTGTCTCATAGAAGGTTCAATGATTTTCTTAGCGAATTCGCTTGCATCATCAGATATGAATTTAACGGGATCTGCTGCACAAACTCCGTCTAATGAAGCAGGTACAACAACTTCTTCACAAGCGTCAACAGCAGCATCAATCAAAGCAAGGTTCATGTTAACAACGTCGTCACCTTTTTTCTTAAAGGTTTTCTTAGTCATTTCTCTCATACCTTCTAAAGCTTGTTCAAAAGGAATGATGCCTGATACTTTGAAGTAAGCTACCATCATTACCGTGTTAGCACCTTTACCGCGCAAGCCGGGCTGTTTTTTAATAAGTGCTTCAGCGTCGATGTTATAGAATTTAACTTTCTTGTTGATGATAGTTTCTTGCATATCTCTTGTTAAATGAGAGAATGCTTCTTCTTTTGACCAAGGGCTGTTAAGAAGGAATACGCCGCCTTCTTTGATGCCTTTTAAGAGGTCATATCTACCGATGTAAGAGTGTGCAGAGCAAGAAACAAAGTCTGGTGCTGTGATTAAGTATGTAGATTTAATCGGTTTGTCACCGAATCTCAAGTGAGAAACAGTTACACCGAAAGATTTTTTAGAGTCATAAGCAAAGTATGCCTGAGCATCTTTGTTTGTATATTGACCGATAATCTTAATAGAGTTTTTGTTAGCACCTACAGTACCGTCAGAGCCTAAGCCCCAGAACATACAGTTTGTTGTTCCAACTGGTTCAGTAACGATGTGTTCGTCAACTTTCAAAGATTTGTGAGTTACATCATCTTCGATACCTACTGTAAAGCCGTGGAAGCCGTTGCTTTCGCCATGTTTGTAAATAGCGAGAACCATTGACGGAGTAAATTCTTTAGAAGATAAACCGTAGCGGCCGCCGATAACTCTGATGTCTTTGTTTTCAAGAGCTGCAACAACGTCCATATATAAAGGTTCACCGATAGAACCGGGTTCTTTTGTTCTGTCAATAACGTTGATGCGTTTAACTGTTTTCGGTAATGCTTCGTTAAAGCGTTTTGTATCGAACGGTCTGTAAAGTCTAACTTTAACCAAACCGTATTTAGTACCTCTTGTAGAGTTGAGGTATTCAATAGTTTCTTCAATAGTTTCGCAAGCAGAACCGATAGCAACGATAACGTCAGTTGCATCAGGAGCACCAACGTAATCGAATGGATGATACTGTCTGCCGGTTACTGCAGCAACTTTATCCATATATTCTTGAACAATATCAGGAACAGCATCATAGTATTTGTTAACGGTTTCTCTGCCCTGGAAGTATACGTCTGTGTTTTGTGCACCGACTTTACAAATAGGAGCTTCAGGACGCATAGCTCTTTTTTTGAATTCTTCAATATATTTAGGTTCAACTAATTTAGCGATATCTTCGTAAGAGATTTCTTCAATTTTGTGTACTTCGTGAGAAGTTCTGAAACCGTCGAAGAACTGCAAGAAAGGAACTTTAGCTTTGTAAGTTGCAAGATGAGCTACAAGAGCCATATCCATTTCTTCTTGAACAGAGTTTGCAGCCAACATTGCATAACCTGTGTTTCTGCAGCCCATAACGTCTGTGTGGTCGCCAAAGATAGCGAGTGATTGAGCAGCCAGAGCACGTGCTGAAACATGGATAACATGCGGAAGCATTTCACCTGCTGCTTTATGCATAACAGGAATCATTAATAATAAACCCTGTGAAGCTGTATAAGTAGAAGTCAAAGCACCTGCAGCCAAAGAGCCGTGTACCGCACCTGCAGCACCTGCTTCGGATTGCATTTCAGCTACTTTTACTTCTTTGCCCCAAATATTTTTTTTGTGTTGGGACGCCCATTCATCAACCCATTCACCCATTGTAGATGAAGGAGTGATAGGATAAATTGCTGATACTTCGCTCAGTGCATAGGCAATATGCGCTGCTGCGTAGTTACCATCAACAGTTATTGTTTTACCTGGCATAATAAAGTACCCTCCTTGTTAGTGTATACTATTGCCTAATTCTAACTACATATCTATATGGTAATACAAACCATTTTTTAATACAAATAAAATAACGCTTTACGACCTATTTATATGTTAATTTTTGTTCATTATTTTATTTAAAAAAGCTTCTTGCTTAATTTTAGCAAAATTGTATATTTATCCATAGGACAGATTTTGAGCTGCAATTAAATCTTGTCACGACTGCAAAAATCCCGCTGTCATTTGCGAAGCATCAGGCTTTTAGGTCTTAATTAATCGTTTGTGTTCAGAATCTTATCGATAATGGAATTGCCACCCATTCTTTGGTAAGAACGGGTGGCAAATAATGCAAGACTTGTTTTTTAATTCAGGCAGACCGAGGTGGGGAGCGACAAAAGCAATGATGGAAGGTCGGTTGGGCATACCTGCCCAACGCAAAATTTTGCTGTCATTCTGAAGCATCAGGCTTTTTGGGTATTTATCAATCGTTTGTGTTCAGAATCTGACCAGTTGGGAAATTT
>CALUQO010000024.1 GCA_944322935.1 Candidatus Gastranaerophilales bacterium
TAAAGTGATTGTTATAATTACATAGCCCTCAAACAAACCTCGCTTGTTGTTGTTTGTGAAACTTTCTGTAATTCACTTCACAAAGGTCGGATTTTTTTGATTATTTATATTAAGAAAAAATTATTTTTGTCATCGAATTACGTAACATATACAATTCTAAAACATGTTTTTCGACTTCTACAAGGTGTGCAGCACCTGATGCGGAGCCGCCTTTTGGGGGATGAAAAAATCACACCCGCGCTGATAATACATCGTTTATTTTTTCAATAACTTTTTGAGCAGAAACAGCATTGCAGCAGCGGTTTTTGTCTTTTTTTAATTTACATTTGCGCTTCATACAGGGGTAACAGTCTGTGTCGGGATAAAAACAGGCGCAATTTTTGCCGAACGGGGCATTTCTCAATGCTGCAGTTGCGGTAAATATTGTTATTACAAAAGGCTTTTCAACTGCCCAGGCAATGTGTGCGCTGCCGGAATCCGGTGAAATTACGATATCTGCGTTTCTGAACACCTGCGCAAGCTCTTCAAGATTTGTTTGACCGGCAAGTATGATTTTGCTGTCCACACCGGCAGATATTCTTTCAATCAAATCCGTATCCTGTTTCATGCCGGTAAATACAAGATTAACTTTGCCGCTGAGGTATTCGACAACCTCTTTCCAGTTGTCCTCGCTCCAGTGCTTGTTTACCCATGTTGTAGCAGGAGAAATAACAACGTTCTTTTTATTTGCATCAAGTGCAGAAAGCAGATTTTTAACTTTGTTTTGAACTTCAACCGGGGCGTCCGAAAGCCTGAACTCCACTTTGCAATCAGTAACGCCAAGATATTTAGCAAGTTCAAGATTTCTTTTTACAACGTGATAATTAGGGTCAAAAAGCTCGTGCTGCGCTTTAACAATTTCGTTTGAAAAAATGCCCGAAAACTCACGCCCGCCCGTCAGGGTAATTTTTCGTTTAATATTCAAAAAAGGCAGCAAAACAGCACTTTTAAAGAGCTGCTGTGTATCAAGCACTATGTCGTAGTGCTCTTTGTTTATGTTATTTACAATTTCAAAAAACTCTTTTATGTTTTGAAGGGATAAACCGCGCTGCTTCCACTGTTTTTTGGGGATAACATAGCAGCGGTCAATGTTTTTGTGTCCCTGTATAAACAAAGCCGCCTTGTCCTCTACTACCCAGCCGATTGTACAGTCCGGATATTGTTCTTTTAAAGCGTTAACAAGAGGAAGCGTATGTATTGTATCACCTATTGCACTGAGGCGCAGTATCAGTATCTTTTTTGACATACAAAAATTATATCACGCACACTATTTGTTATCTTTATTTAAAGTTTGGTTAACATAGGCATCAGTTTTATCAAGCTGTTTCGGGTTCTTTTTAAACAACAAATCCATCACAGGGTGCAAAACAATCTGCGAAGTTATCGGAGCACAAAGGGCAAGTATGAATACCGTTGACAGTATAGAGCTTAATTCTTTTACCCCTTTGCCGAAATGATAATCCTTGTTTGTATGCAAAAGGTGTGTAAATCTGTCTTCTAATTGTCTTTTTGAAGTTTTGTCCTTTGCCTGTTTTATTTTTTCCTGAAAAGCGTTGTATAAATCGAGCTTTCTTTTGTCTTCGGGGTCTTTTGCGGCTAACTTTTTGCTCAAAATATCATAGGTTTTGTTTTTGAAGGGCTTGATTAAGGACAAATACAACCCGAGACAAAAGGTTTGGTACAAAAACTCTTTTGTAGCCGCATATTTTTTGGATTGCTTGTTTGCATGTTTGTCGCAATAGATAAATGTGGGTCTAAAAGAGGCTTTCAGTGTTGTTTCCACAGCCATTGCACAGACCGTGTTTTTTGCAAACTCGGCTGCTCTGGGGTTTGCGATAACTTTTCTTGTTTTTATTAATGCTTTTTGAACAGGAGTAACATTCATAATCTATACCCTCATTCCCGCGCGATAAAACGGTGAATTTGATTTAACCCGATAAACATTGTAATAATTGCTTTTAACAGTGTTATTAAGCGGCATTTGTCCGAAGGCAGGTTTGTTGTTAGCCGTCGGATTGGGTGTTGCAACGGCATTGGGGTCGTAATCCGGCATGAGTTTTTTCATAATCGGCGGCATTCCGAGATTGCAAAACTTTGGTACAAAAAATCCGGCAGCGGCACAAATCCCTAAAAAGGACATAAACGCTTTTGCGTTTTTATATGCCTGAGAACCTTTGCCCGCAATAAAACCGGCAAGGCTTTCTCCGATTAAGCCGCAGGTAAATGTTGTCGGAACTCCGATAAATTCCGTCATCAGTTCTCTTAATGCCGCGTATTTTCTTGCATCGGGGGCCTCTTTTTTATCCGTGATACTTAAAACAGGTCTTACCGTGCCTTTTCCGCAGGCAACCGCCATAACCGTATAAATAGGCTTGTTGTTTTCGCCAAGCGCGTTACATAATTTGTGAATTAAAGACATTTGCTTCACACTGTTCGTTTGTTATTAATGTTTAATGTTTCAACTTCAATTCACATTTTACATCTTTAAATTGTATTTTCAAGAGTGTTTATAAAAATTTAATAAAGTTATTAAA
The DNA here is from genome assembly GCA_944322935.1 of Candidatus Gastranaerophilales bacterium. Classification (GTDB taxonomy): domain Bacteria; phylum Cyanobacteriota; class Vampirovibrionia; order Gastranaerophilales; family Gastranaerophilaceae; genus Limenecus. The sequence goes on from CALUQO010000024.1 coordinate 2,574, forward strand.
CAAAATTAAAAGGGCACTTGCCGTGCCCTTGAAAACCTACCATACCTATTATAAATAAACCGAGGAATAAAATTATATTGTGTGTGAAGTGTTAATCGTTTTTGTTAATTATTCTTCGCCGTAAGCTTCTTTTTCTGCTTTTGTAAGTCTTTCTGCGAAGGCTTTAATGTTTTCGGAAGTTACATTGCGTTGTTTATTGTCAATCAGTGTTGCGGGAACATTGACTTTTTTCGGGTCGTAGTATTTTCCGCCGACTTCAATCAAGCCTTTTTTCTGTTCATCGCTCGGGTTCAATACTTCGTGCAAGAATCCGTATTTTGCAGCAACTTCAGGGTTGTTTTGTGCAAAGTGTTCAGCTCTTGTTACAAAAGCTTTGTCAATTGCTGTGATATGCGGTTCTGCATCGTTAGAACCTAAGCCCCAGAAGGCTTCTCCGCCGCCCCAACCGGCACAATCTGCGAATATTGCGTCAACAAGAGTTTCGCCGTATTTTCTTGCTTCACCAAGCTGGCCAAATTCATTGTAAACCTCAAGAACATTGTATTCGTTCATATGTTTTTCATTTGTCAGTTCGTACAATTTGGTCACATCCGTTCCCCAGGCTTCATACAAAGCTTTAACATATTCTTTTGCAAGCGATTTGTAATTGTCAGGAGAACCTGCTTCGGCAGCAGCTAATACTTCCTGATTTTTAGCCGGTCTGACGCCTTTGTTTTCGTTTTCGTCATTTTCTTCTTCCGGTTCTGTATAAGCACCGGGGCCGCCGGGGTTCTTAGCTATTTCAAGAAGTTTGCCGTAGTCTTCTGTTGACAATTCGCCTGTTTTAGCGTATTTGCCTGCTATATCCCAGAGAAGTTTGTAGTTATCTTCACTGATTTCCGCAGTTGTCGGGTCGTCTTGATACTGTTTAGACAAGTCGATTAATCTGCGAAGCAGTGTTGTCTTTTCTTCTTTACCGTCTTTATTGGTTATTGTAATTTCTTTGTTGAATCTGTTTTTGTAATCAGGATTGTTTGCAATTTTGTTCAAAACATTTGCAATTTCTTTTTCCTTAATAACGGTTGTACCGTCGATTTCGGTATTGTTATTGTTATTTGAATTGTTTACGGTAACGTTTGTGTTGCTGTGCAAACTTGACATAATCTTTTGATACATTTCGGCCTGTTGTGCCATCCAGAGTTTCATCATAGGCATAACCTGCGCATAAAGTCTTGTTGATGTATCCATTAAAGAAGAAACACCGTAGTCAAAATTCATTAATTGAGAATCGTTAAAATTTGAAAGTCCGTCGCTGGGGTACATAACACTTGGTGTTGTGCCGGTCGGGAACAAGCTGTACTGCCACAAGTTCGGACTTACAGTTCTTGTTGAAGATGCTGGTACATTTACTGTCCAAGTTTTTCCAATGCTTAATCCTTCGCCCATTTTTGTATCCCCTAATATCTTTCTTTGTAATTCCTCTTAAAAAACGATAGACTTATTGTGTCTATATAAATTCCTCGTTCCTGTATATATATAAAGTATTTCTTTAAACAAAAATTGACTTTTTTATAAATAAAAGCATTAATTTTGTTAACATTTCTTAATAATATGTCCGAAATAAGGCTTAAATCACGCACTGCCATCCGGGTATGTACAAGCTACCGGCCTGTTGAAGAGGAATTATTGTTGTTTTTGTTACCTCTTCCGTCGGAGAGGGAACGTTAGACTCAAGTCTACCCTGCGATACTAAGGATACCCCCTCTCCGATGGGAGAGGGCAGCATGCGTACGAACGTTAGTGAGTTACGCATGCGGGTGAGGGTTGATTTCTGCTACGCGCAGCACATCTGCAAAAAAAACGCTGTCATTCAAAAGCCCGATGCTTCAGAATGACAGCAGGATTTTTGCTCACTATGCTCTTTTTTTCTAAAATTATCTTGGACAACAGTGTCCGCAATGGGCGAGGGGTGTACCTCGTCAGGTGTAGAGGTGTATACAGAGATATGAAGCTATTATTTTATACCTCTAAATTAACATGAGCGGTTGTGTTAAAGCACCGCGGCGGGCACCGGTTTAAATCGGCATAGCCCCGGGAATTTATAATTTTCCGTAAAGAAAGCCCTCAATTTACAAATTGAGGGTCAAGATCTTGTGTTTATTTACCCGTTATTAGGTTGCGTTATTATAAAATCTAGTAGTTTGCCGCATTTATAAAGAAATAGGCTCTGGGGTGTTTGCACACGGGGCATATTTCTACGGATTTAGCACCTTTGTGTCTGAAACCGCAGTTTGCGCATTCCCATTCAACCTCTTCTTCTTTTTCAAAAACTTTATTGTTTTTAACGTTTTCGAGGAGTTTTTTGTATCTGTCCTCGTGATGTTTTTCAATTTCCGCAACTTTTTTGAACAGAAAAGCTATGTCTTTAAAGCCTTCTTCTTCGGCTTCTTTTGCAAATTGCGCATACATCTGCGTCCATTCGTAGTTTTCGCCGTTGGCTGCGTCCTCAAGGTTTGTCATTGTATCCGCAATCTGACCGTTGTGGAGCAGTTTAAACCACAATTTTGCGTGTTCTTTTTCGTTATCTGCCGTTGCTTCAAAAATCTTTGATATTTGCACGTAACCTTCTTTCTTTGCCTGTGAGGCGTAATATGTGTACTTGTTACGAGCCTGTGATTCTCCCGCAAACGCTTCCATAAGATTTTTTTCCGTTTTGCTGCCCTTTAATTCCATATTTGCTCCTTTTCTTAAATACAAAGGGACGGCCTCATATTTCAGCTGTCCCCCTCTCCTTTATTAAAATTTTTCTGTTTTGTTGTTTGCCTTTTGGGTGTTATTCTTCCGGTGAAAAATCTTCTTTGCCGACTCCGCAAAGCGGGCAAACATAATCATCCGCTAAATCTTCAAAAGCTACGTTATCATTTTCTGCGGGGTCGTAAACAAAACCGCATACGTTGCATACATACTTTTTCATCTGATTCTCCTTACTATTTTTTGTTTTGGGCTAAACATTTGTTGCAGATTCCTCTGACCTGAACATTAATGTCTTTTATTTTACCATATTTATTCGCATTTTTGGGTATATTTATTTTTTCATCGGGTTCTAAGAATATATCGTAAACCTCGTTGCATTGTGTGCAAATAAAATGGTGATGAGGCGTTTTGTCCGCGTCGAACCTTGCCTTTGGAAGCTGGTTGTCTACCCTGAAAACCATATCCAATTCTTCCAGAGATGAAAGGGTTCTGTAAACCGTATCCATAGAAACATTGGGCATTTTATCTTTTACTGCCTCGTAAATTGTTTCCACATCAGGATGTTCGCAGGATTTTGCAACCTCTTTGAATATTGCTATCCTTTGCGGTGTAACCCTCATTCCTTTTGTATGACAAGCTTCTTTGAGTTTTTCTATTTGGTCTTTCAGGTATGATTCTTTGTTCATACGTTTTCCTAGGTAATAATGATTACTAATTAAATTATAGCAAACTTTAATATTTTATTCAAGCCCGTTGAATTTAATTTTTTGAGTGCCGTATAGTAATTATGGAGCCCAAGTATCGCATGGCAGACTTCAATCTACCGTTGAGTCATCAACAAAATCAGAGATTTCGACCTGCCACTTGTTGGGGGACAGTTCAGTTCAACCCCTCGCCCCTTGCGGGAGAGGGTTGAATTTCAAGTTGAGCAGTTGCGAAACTTAGAAATTCGCTTGAGGGGAGGGTCGGTTGGGCATACTTGAAGTGTACCCATAAAAAATTAATTAATATGTCCCGCTCATCAATTACGTTTTTATGGGTACACTTTAAAAAGCGAAAAAACTTCGCACATTACGGGTAGACTTTTATTGACCCGAAGTATCGAATAAAAAAAGAGCCATGCTTTTTCACGGCTCTTGTCAATTTAATTTCTACTTTATATTTTAATCCAAGTAGAATGCAGTAATAACTTTGTGTGATTCTTCCGCATATTCAATAGCTTTGTGCAAAGTATTAGATGTATGCGACAAGAAGCAAATCAACTGCTGGCAGTCGTCAATGATTTCTCTGTTACAGATACGGCTGGCATCAGCAAGTGTCATCATTGCTCTGTCAGCGTGTTCAATGATATTAGGCACACCGATAAGCTGGTCCTGTACGTCAGACGGCTGCTGACCGATAGTCTGCGGCAAAATAACCTTTAATTTTTCGGGATTTGATTTCATAGCACCGCGGATGGTTGCTGCGTTTGTACCCGAAGAACCGCCCGATGTAATAATAGTGTTGCCCTGCATAACCAGCGCATAAGATAAGGTTTCTATAATCTGCTGGTGTGTAATAGGTAAATTACGGCTGCCGATAATAGCTATTCTTTTTGTGGATTGCTGCAATGTAGCAAGCTCCATAGCAAGCTGATCAACAGTATCGGAATCTTCCGACACGGTATCCAGATCATCCGTCGGAACCATAATCATCGGTTGGTCTTGTTTTTCTTGGTTTTCATCTGACATCTTATTTTTCCTAAATATAATTATTTTACTAAAATTTTTTTTTGATTATCATAATAATATCATAAATTATGAAAATTAAAAGTATTATAACAAAATTAAGCTGAAACATCAACTTACCCGCACAAAAATCAGTCGGCGGAAAATAACACAAGTCGCAGCGCAAATTGTTTAGAGTATCAGGGGGAGAATTGGAAGAACTACTCAAAGGTCTTAATGACGAACAAAGAGAAGCCGTTGTTGAAAAAGAAGGGGCATTGCTTGTACTGGCAGGTGCCGGCAGCGGAAAAACAAAGGTTTTGACAACACGTATAGTTAACCTTGTTAAATCCGGCGTTAATCCGTATAAAATCCTTGCCGTGACATTCACCAACAAAGCAGCGAGAGAAATGCGCGAGCGTCTTTCTAAAATGATAGGCGAAGAAGTAGTAAAAAAAATGTGGGTAGGAACCTTCCACAACATCTGCGGCAGGATACTCAGATTCGACATAGAAAACTACAAAAGCCCAGACGGCAGAAAATGGGACAACAACTATGTTATCTATGACGAAACTGACACAAACACCATCATTAAAAATGCGATAAAGAAATTAAATATTGACGAAAAGACATTTGCCCCCAAGCTGGTTAAAGCTGCAATAAGCAACGCAAAAAGCAAAATGCAGGATGCCTACACTTTTGCAACAAGGGCCAGAGATTACAGAAGCCAGAAAATTTCAGAGATTTATTATGAATATGAAAAACAGCTTCTTGCAAATAATGCAATAGACTTTGATGACATGCTGCTTTTGACTGTTAATCTGCTTTCCACAAACGAAGAAGTCAGAAACAAATACCACGAAAGATTCTCTCACATTCTCGTAGACGAGTTTCAAGACACGAACATAAGCCAGTATATGCTTATACGCCATCTGTATTCAAACGGAAAAACTGATGAAGAATTAAAAGGCCGCAGTCTTTGTGTTGTAGGTGATGTCGACCAGTCTATTTACAGCTGGCGCGGCGCGGACTACAAAATCATTCTCAACTTCCAGACGGATTATAAAAATGCAAAACTCATCAAACTGGAAAAAAACTACCGTTCGGTCGGAACTATCCTTGATGCAGCCAACGCAATCATTGTCAACAACACGGAACGTCTGAGCAAAAACCTGTACTCAACCAAAGGTCAGGGCGAAAAAATCGATATCTACGAATCTCAGGACGAATCCGGCGAAGCCTATTACATAGCAAACAAAATCCGAAACAACGTACGCAATCTCAACGACTGCGCGGTATTATACAGAACAAACTCCCAATCGCGTGCAATAGAAGAAGCGCTCATATCTCAGGGCATTTCTTACCGTATGGTAGGCGGCTTAAAGTTCTATGACCGTAAGGAAATTAAAGACCTGATTGCGTATTTAAAACTTATTTATAACAGGCAGGATTCTCAAAGTTTAAAAAGAATTATCAATGTTCCGAAACGTTCTATCGGCGATACAACCGTTAAAAAACTGCAGGATATTGCAACACAGATGGATTATTCCATATATGAGGTTATTCAAAACATTGATGAATATGAAGATTTTTCTTCCGGTGTAAAATCCAAGCTCAAAAACTTTATTGAGCTTATTGACAAATTGGACAAAAACAGAACATCACTTTCATTGCCTGAGTTTATTGCATTTATTATTGAAGAAACCGGCTATCTTGCAGAGTTAAAGCAGGAGGATACAGAGGAATCTCAATCCCGTATAGAAAACCTGCAGGAGCTTGTTAACGTAGCGCGTGATTTTTCACCGGAAGATGAAACCAATATACTGGGCGAATTCCTTGCACAGGTGGCACTGGTCAGCGACCTTGACGAAACGCCTGATTCTGACAACGCCGTTACTCTGATGACCCTGCATGCGGCAAAAGGTCTTGAGTTTGACACGGTGTTTCTTGCAGGGCTTGAGGAAGGAATCTTTCCGCACAGCCGTTCTTTAAACAACAACACAGAAATGGAAGAAGAACGACGCCTTATGTATGTAGGGGTTACACGTGCAAAACAAAAGCTCTTTATCACTTATGCAAAAAGACGTCAGATGTGGGGAGAAACAAGATACTACACCCCGAGCCGCTTCTTAGAAGAAATTCCTTATAATCTCACCGAAAGAAACACCTCTGATGAAAACAGCTACTCATCAAGCGGAAGGGGAACATTTAATCAGGCTGTTAACAAGCTTAAATCTCAGGCGCGTTCTGATTCTTCGGGGTATGTAGAAAAAACAACAAGCTTCGGCAAGGGGTTTATTGCCCCGTCAGCAGGCTTTAGCAATACTCAGAGCATCAGCAAAGTTGTTAAGAAAAAGCCTGTTTATAATGGAGAAAACAGCAGCAGTAACAATTCATACAAACCGTTATCTGCACCGAAGCAAAACAATTTTGTAAAACGAGAAGCTTTTGTTGTTAAAAATGAACAGAACAGGGCCAAAGATGAAGAAAGAGTCAAAAAGATTCTTGAGGACAACCCGATAAAAAGAATGCTTGAAGAAAAGAAAGCCAAAGAAGCTGCACAGGCTGCAGCACAGGCAGAAACTACATCGGGATTTAAACAGGGTGACAGAGTATTCCACGAAAAATTTGGAATCGGACATATTGAGGAGATAAAACAGATTGGTTCGTCATCAATGTATGTCATTGACTTTGGCAAACAGGGAAAAAAGGCTGTTGATGCGTTATATACAAATTTAAAAAAATTCTAGAAAAAAAGACTGACTATGAAAATAACCACTAAAAACAATTATCCTCCAAATTTCGGATTAAGGGTGCAAACGCACAGAGTAATGGGGGAACATACCGTAAAAAACACTGATATTTTAATTAATAATGAAGAGCTCAAAAACTTTTTATATTATGTTCAAAAACCTGATTTTGACGAAACGGGCTTAAAGTTGATAACAAAACAAACCTGCAACAATCACTTTTTTTATCCGCCGGAAACTTTTCGTCCCGCTCTCAGCCATCTTGATTTTGACGGAAAGCATAATGCTTTTTCCCGCTTCACATATCATGTGACAAACTTTTTTTCTGCCTTGAAAAATAAAAACAGAGAAACATTTGTGGAGGAATCCGCACGTGCAAAACATTTTCTTGATGATATGTCGGTAGGTTTCCACGTAAAAAGAGGTACTGCATGGCAAAAATACAAGGAAGAAAAGGTGCACCGAGAGTTCGAGACCTTTGTTATGAACAACCAATACGACTTGCTTAAAAATTACACAAAATCAGAACTGCCGGCGCAAAACAAATGCTTTAAAGATTTGTTTTTAAACACGGTCAATACTTCTTTGAAAAATGAAATACCGACGATTAACAACAAAGCCGAATGGAAAAATATTGCGCAAAAAACAATCAATCTGAATATCGACGCTTCAAAAGAATTTTTCAGACTAATACAAAATTTATAAAATAACAATTGAGCCGTCATGATTTGCCTGAAGGCCGGCGGAGGTTAGCGCAGGTTAGCGCAGGTTAGCGCAGGTTAGCGCAGGTTAGCGCAGGTTTGAATATACCTGCAGGGTTGCAGTCTCCGCATCAGTCGCTTCGCACCTGAACTGTACCCAACAAAGCGGACAACAAAAAGTTGCGAGTATTGTTATGGCATAAAAAAGAAAGGGTACTGTTCCCCCCCCCGCCCTTGCAAGAGAGGGACCAAACCGTCCCCCAAAAGTGGGCTCCGCATCAGACACTGCACACCATTGCAGAAGTCGAAAAATGTGCTGTTATTTTTGGACTTGTTACGTAATTTTAATGCCAAAATTGTTTTTTGATGTTAAAAAGTTTATATATTGTATACTCTGATTATATTATTCTTTGCGGGAGCTATTGATATTATAAAAGATTGTTGTTATCATAACAATTGTATAATTATAACGGGAAGAGGTTCAATATAATGGATAGGAAAAAATTAATAGGGATAATAATCGTTGCCATAATTGTTGTTCCTATTGTTTTTAATAAAGTAGCCGGTTTTATTTCTGCCAAAATAGCTGCGGAAATGCAAAAACGTCCTACAGAGGTTGAAGTAGGCTATTCAACAGAGGGGGATTATTACCCTAAAAATGAATCCGTAGGCCGTGTAGAGGCTAAGTATTCAGTCGATGTTGTTGCCAGAATAAACGGATGGCTTCAGAAAAGATATTTTAAAGAAGGTGCTTTTGTAAAAAAAGGCCAGACCCTTTTTCTTATCCAGCCTAATGAATATCAGATAGCGGTACAGCAGGCTGAAGCTGCAGTAAGACAATCCGAGGCTGCTTTAATTAATGCGGAAAAGGAACTTGTCAGAGCAAAAGAACTTGTTAAAAACGACTTTGTAAGTAAATCTTATTACGATAACGCCCTTGCTACACGTGACCAGAACAGGGCCACAAGGGATGTTAACAAAGCTAATCTTGCTGCTGCAAAACTTAATTTGAGCTATACAAAAATTACTTCACCCGTTGACGGCCGTGTGGGTAAGATTCTTATTACCGAGGGCAACCTTGTGAACTCTCAATCGGGCACGCTTGCCAGAATAGTCAGCACAAGCCCTATTTATGTATACTTCACTATTAAGAGTGAGGACTATATTGCATACAGAAAATACAGAATGGAAAATAACCTCACCAAGGACCCCGGCATGAATGTTCAAATAAGACTTTCAGACGGCTCTTTATATAAAGAACAGGGCAAAATAGAATTTATGAACAACGAAGTTGACCAGACAGCAGGTACTATTTCTGTCAGAGCTACTTTCCAGAATAAAGACAACCTGCTGGTTCCGGGTGACTTTGTTAATGTTACCGCAACGGCCAAAGAACCGATAAAAGTGGTTCTTGTGCCTCAGGTTGCCGTATCAGACAGTACAGAAGGCACTTATGTATGGCTTGTTGATGAAAACCATACGGCACAGCAAAAATATATAACAATTGATAAACAAGAAGGCGATAACTGGATTGTTACCGACGGTTTAGAACCCGGTCAAATGGTTATTAAATCCGGCTTCCAAAGATTAAAAGCAGGTACAAAGGTCTCATTTAAAGAGCCCGAAACCTCCGTGGAACAAGGTGAAAACAACGAGAAAGAAAATTAATAAACAATGGCTATAGAAAACAATCAACCGGAAAAAGATAAAAGCAAAAAAGAGGAATTATACTTTTTTATTCGCAAACCCAGGTTTGCGATTGTAATCTCTCTGTTTATAACACTGGTCGGTGTTATATCAATGATGGGCTTGCAGCTTGAAAAGTATCCGAATATTACCCCGCCTCAGATTCAGGTAACGGCTTCTTATCCCGGTGCAAGTGCTGACGTTGTAGAGTCATCTGTTGCATCTCTTATCGAATCTCAGGTCAACGGTGTTGAAGACATGATTTACATGGTTTCAACAAGTACAGATGCTTCATACAGACTTCAAATATATTTTAAGGTAGGTTCGGACAGAAACATTGACCTTGTAAACGTACAAAACCGTGTAAAACAAATTGAACCTAAATTGCCGCAGGATGTACAAAGACTGGGGGTAACCGCAAAACAACAGGTATCAGGCGCCGGTGTTGCCATTTTGAACCTTGCTTCAACGGACGGCAGATACTCACAGCTTGATGTAACAAACTATGCTTCTATTTATATTAAAGATGAAATTGCGCGTTTGCCCGGTGTTGGTGATGTTGGCGTATACGGTGCCGGCAACTATTCTATGAGAATATGGCTGGATACGGAAAAAATGGCTAACCTTAATGTTTCTGTATCAGAGGTGCAAAATGCAATAAATACGCAAAATATTCAGGTTGCAGCCGGTGCTTTGGGGCAAGAACCGGGCCCTGACAAACAAAAATTCCAAATAACATTAAGAACAAAAGGACGTCTGCTTGAACCTTCGGAATTTGAAGATATAATTATACGTTCCAATCTTGACGGCTCAAGTATAAAACTCAAGGATGTCGCAAGAGTAGAACTCGGCTCTGAAACTTATGACAGAAACGGTCGTGCAGATGGTAAACCGGTTGCTTTGATGCAAATTATTCAGATACCGGGCGCTAATGCAATTGAAATTGTTGACCAGGTTAAGGCCAAAATTGCCGAAATTCAAAAGACTTTGCCTGATGGCATGGAGCTTTCTATCGGACACGATGATACTCAGTTTATCCGTGAATCAATGAAAGAGGTAGTCAAAACTATTATAGAAACTTCTATCATCGTAGTTGCGATTATCTTTGTTTTCCTTGGCGACCCCAGAGCTACCCTTGTTCCTTTGATAGCAATCCCCGTGTCTTTGATTGGTACGTTTGCGGCATTGCCGGTTTTTGGAATGTCCATTAACCTTTTGACCTTGTTCGCGATGGTACTGGCGGTTGCGACCGTAGTCGATGACGCGATTGTTGTAATTGAAAACGTAAAAAGACACCTTGAGGATGGCAAAACACCTGTTGAAGCAACGCAGATTACAATGAAAGAAATCGGCGGGGCACTTGTTTCCATGGCGCTGGTATTGATGGCTGTATTTGTTCCTGTTTCATTTATTCCAGGGTTGTCCGGGTTAATGTATAAGCAATTCGCAGTATGTATTGCCGTTTCTATTGCTTTGTCCGCTGTTTGTGCGTTGACACTGTCTCCGGCATTGTGTTCCATTATTTTAAGACCCGAGGACCCTGACAGAAAACCGTCAAACAAAATTTCCGCGGCTATCAAGTGGGTGTTTATGGAATTTAACGTATATTTCCAGAAACTAACCGATTTATACCTGCATTTTGTAAAAAAATTCGTGTACAGCCCGAAACTTACTCTGGTTGTTTACGGCGCAATCATTGTTCTTATGCTTGTGCTGTTTAAAGTTATACCGACAGGTTTTATTCCTGACGAAGACCAGGCTGTATTGATGACACAAATAAACCTTCCTTCGGGTGCTTCTCTTGCCAGAACCAATGACGTAACACAGGAGATGGAAGAAAAACTTAAGCAAATCGAAGGTGTTGAAGGTGTAATTGTATTTGTGGGCATGGGGCCTTCTAACCAGGCATTTATGGTTATTCGTCTGGAAGAATGGGATAAAAGAGAATTTAACATATTCCAAAAAGCCATAAGAAAAATTCAGGGCAAAGAAACCGATTTATCTTTGAATGCAATACTTGGAAGAATCAGAAAAGAATTTTCTTCTATTAAATCAGCACAAATAGGTGTATTTTCTCCACCGGCAATTACCGGTATGAGTATGGTGGGTGGTTTTGAGTTCCAGATGCTCTCCAAGGGTGAGTATACGCCTCAGGAAATGGAGCAGTGGGCTAACAAACTTCTTGCCGAGGCAAACAGCAACCCGAATTTGACTAACGTTTATACAGAGTATCAAGCCAACATGCTCCAATATATTGTTGAGATTGATTATGCAAAGGCACTTGCTCAGGGCGTTGATTTACAGGAATTGTATTCGACACTGTCCTCGACTCTTGGTACATATTACGTAAACGACTTTAACAAACTCGGCCGTGTATTCAGGGTTCAAATGCAGGCTGAACAGCGTTTTAGAAGGAATGCAAACGACCTTAGCGGTATATATATCAAAAATAATGCCGGAAAGATGGTTCCTATAACGACCATTGTTTCATTAAAACAGTCTGTAGGCGCTGCTTCTATTACACGATACAACCAGTATGAAAACGTACAGATATCAGGTCAGCCGGCATCGGGAAGAAGCTCCGGTGACGCAATGAAGGCAATGGAAGAGGTTGCAACAAAAATTCTGCCTAAAGATATGGGCTTTGAATGGTCCGGTACTTCTAAACAGGAGCTTGAATCAAGCGGACAAACCACTACTGTAATAGCAATGGCTTTGATTTTTGTGTATCTGTTCCTTGTTGCACTTTATGAAAGCTGGTCAATACCGTTTGCGGTACTGCTCATCTGTCCGTTAGCCGCGGCCGGTGCGTTGATATTCCAGTTGATAATGGGACAGGCGTTTGACCTTTATTCTCAGGTCGGTATGATTATGCTTATCGGTCTGGCTGCAAAACAGGCAATCTTGATTGTTGAATTTGCTAAAGAATTGCACGAAAACGGCGGACGTTCAGTTGAAGAAGCCGCAGTAGAGGCTTCTCACATAAGATTCAGGGCGATTATGATGACTGTAGTTGCATTCGTAGTCGGTATGCTGCCGTTGATTCTTGCACACGGCGCCGGTGCTGCATCGAGAATTTCAGTCGGTTCTACCGTATTTGGCGGTATGATGGCGGCCGGTACACTCGGTACTATCATGACGCCTGCTTTTTATGTAATAATACAGCACCTCGTTTATAAAGTATTGGGCAAGAATATGGATGGGACAGAAAAATAAATCCATAATCTGAATTAAAGGGAATTAATGGGGAAGAAATGAAAAGAATACAAAAAACATTAGCAATAACTTTAATACTATCAATGTTCAGTTTTATCGCTCCGTCGCAAGCTTTTGCGTTTGAGTGGAACATATTCAAAAAGAAAAACAGCGAGCCGCCAAAGGTTCAGCAGGAGGACGTTGTTGAACAAAAAGATGCTAAGCCCGAAAAAAAGAAAAAAGAAAAATACGACGAGCAAAAAGTTACTGCTAAAACCGACAAATCACAATATTCGGTTCGTTTGATAGTCGATGACAATAAGGATAAAAAAGAGAAAAAAGCTGCCAAAAAAGAGAAAAAAGAAACCAAAGTAAAGCATAAACATTTTTCAAAACCTAACGCTTCAAAAGCAAAAAATGCGCCCGAAGAAAAAACTGACGAGCAGCTTTTAAATGAACAAAATACCAAAGTTGAGCAGGGTGATGCTTTCAGCTCCGAAAGACCGGATATAGAGGGGTCTGTTTCTGCAACAAAAATTATATCTGTGGATGATTGCGTAAAAATCGCTTTGCAAAATAACCCTAATATCCTCTCTCAACTTTTGAGCAAAGATATATATAAAAATCAAATAGCTCAGGCGTGGTCAAACTATTTCCCGACACTTTCTGCCGGTGTGTCATACTCAAGAAACGATATGCTTGTGACAAACTTTAGATTCCCCACGCAGACTTATAATTCGTGGAATATGCCGACAGTGGGCGTCAATATGCTGTTGTTTGACTTCGGTAAAACAAGCACACAGGCTGGCGTTGCTAAAAAGACTTATGAAGCTTCAAGAGAAACCTTGCAATCCAGCATAAACGATGTTGTTTATAACGTAAAAAATTACTATTACAACCTTCTATATCTTCAACAGCAGGTAGAGGTTTATGAAGATACAGTGCTGCAATACCAGATTCACCTTGAACAGGCGCAGGCTTATTATAATATCGGAAGCAAAGCTAAAATTGATGTGTCTACTGCTGCTTTCAATTTGGATAACGCAAAACTTACTCTTATTCAGGCTAAAAACGCTGTAGATACAGGCTTTGCACAACTCACAAACGCAATGGGCGTGCCCGAGTTCGCTAAATTCGACATAAAAGACAGACTAGATAAAAAAAGATATGACATAACTTTTGACGAGGCTTTAGAAATTGCCTATAAACAGAGCCCGACTTTAGCAGCAGCCAAAAAGAAAATGGAAGGTTCAAAACTTCTTGTTAAAGCGTCTAAGGTTGCATTTTTGCCTGACTTAAACGGTTTTGGTTCTTATATTAACGGCGGTAAAACTCCCAGCACGGACTATAGCTACCAGATTGGGGCACAATTAAGTTATACAAATATGAATCTTTTCTTATTAAAGAAACAGGTTGACGAAGCTAAGCTGACTTACAAAAAAGATCAGGCCGATTACGAGGTTCAGCGTCAGAAAGTTTACCTTGACGTAAAACAGGCATATATCCAGCTTAAAAACGCACAGCAGTCTATTCCTGTTTCAAGAGCGTCTATGGATGTAGCACAGGAAAGATATGAACTTGCAGCAGGCCGATATAAGGTAGGTTTGGGCGATGCGCTTGAACTTAAGGATTCACAAATTACATATATGAACGCAAAATTGCAGTACTATAACACGTTGATGCAGTATCATATATCTGCGGCAAACCTTGAACGTGTAATGGGTGCCCCGCTCACGGCAAGTGATGTTACTTTGTAATTGTAATTTTATGTAAAAGGTATGCCCAACCGCCATACCTTTTTCACATGGCTGTTCGCTCCTCTGTTTTACAGACTCGACTCCACTGCCTCACAGGGATGGAGTTACGGCAGACTAAAGTCTGCCCTGCTGCTCTAACATTATATAATCACATTCATACACAAAAAATGCTTATATTGTTCGAGAAAAATTCGTGATAAGGCTCTGCCGAACAAAAGCAGCCAGTGGATGGTTTTGTGAGAGGTAAGCGACGTGAACGAATTTTTTGACAAAGCGAACAGTAGAGCGTAAGCGATACTTGTGAGCCTGTCACCGAAACTTAACGAAGTTAAGTGTAGGCGAGTGACACATTGTTCACATAGTGAAGCCCCCATTTTTACAATTTTTACAATTTTCACAAAATCAAAGCCTCTCATAAAAATAAAGCCTGACATTTAGTCAGCTTTTATTCGGCAGAGTGGAAAAAGAATGCAAAAGAAGGCAAAAGAATGCAAAAGAATGCAAAGGGGAGCAGGTGCCGGCTGCGGTTGAAGTGTACCCTTAAAAACGTAATTGATGAGTAGGACATTTTTAAGATAATAACATTGTTATTTATGTATGTAGCATCATAGCCGACCTTTGCGGAGTGAATTACAGAAAGTTTCACAAACAACTACGAGCGAGGTTTGTTTGAGGGCTATGTAATTATAACAATCACTTTAATTTATCTAAGAAAAGCAATTTTTATAGCCCGAGTTGCCGAGCTTAAGTTTGTGTTACTTTCTGTATGAATGGAGCATCAGGTCGGAAGTTTCTTGGGGGCACCCCGTTCTTTGCGTCAAAGAATGGGGTGCAAATAATGCATAAATCTTTATTTTTTTATCTAACATTTTTTATAAATTAATTAATTGTCCTACTTGTTGATTACGTTTTTTGGGGGACAGATTACGGTCAGCCGGCAGCAACTGCGACACTAGATTAAATGAAGCAACATTTATCCGCTTGCCAATTAACTTTAATTAACATAAAATATTATTTGTAAGGGTGAAAAAAATCACTATTTTATCTATTCATAATAAATATTTAGGAATTAATATTCTGCAGACAGTTAATAAGGATAAAACAATGGAAAAAGAAAAAGAAAACACAAAAACTGTTACCATTAAAGTTTGTATGGGTAGCTCCTGCTTTGCAAGAGGAAATGCGGCAAACCTCGATTATATCGAAAATTTTGTTAAAGAACACGGTCTTGATGCCAAAATTGAAGTTGTTGGCAGCAGATGCGAAAACAACTGCGCAGTCGGACCGAATGTTATTATTAACGGCGAAAACTGCGAAGCTGCTTCACCCGTAAGACTGGAAGCATTACTTAAAAAATATTTATAATCATTATCTAAAAAGCCTGCCTTCAAAACTTTGAAGGCAGGCTCTCTGCTTTATCAGACAAACACTACAAATCTTTGTTTTCCGCATTAATCGTGCGAATTTTGTTTTAAACAAGAATTAAGAATATAATAAGGGGTCTTAAATGAACAGCCAATATCCTATCTATACACTCCAGAACGAATGTGTTGACTGCTACAAATGCGTGCGCCAGTGCAGCATGAAGGCTATCCGCATAGAAAACGGACACGCCTCTGTTATACCGGAAAGATGCATTGCCTGCGGCCATTGCGTTCTTGTGTGCCCTTCTGAGGCTAAAAAAATCAGAAACGATATAAACAAAGCGCGTGCGGTCTTAACTGCAAAAAGCCGTGTGTTTGTTTCTCTTGCGCCAAGCTGGGCAGGATACTGGGACTGTGGCAGCGAAAAACTCATTTCAGCAATTAAAAAACTCGGATTTGAAGGCGTATCAGAAACTGCACTCGGCGCTCAAGAAGTTTCCATCGAGGTTACAAAACTTCTCTCAAAACGTGACAGCAAAATTCATATCTCAAGCGCCTGCCCCGCAATCGTGGACTACGTAAGACTCTACATGCCGGAATACACAAAATACATCACCCCCGTAGGTTCTCCGGCTATGACCCACGCAAAACTTCTGAAACAAAGATACGGCGATGATATAGGAGTTGTCTTTGTCGGCCCGTGTATTGCAAAGAAAAACGAAGCCGACAGAAACCCTGAACTCATCGATGTTTCTCTTACCTTCCACGAGCTTTCACAGTGGCTTGCTCAAGAAAGCATTGAACCTGAAAATATCGAGCTTGCACAGGATACAAGGTTTGTGCCTAAAAAAGCATACGAGGGCGCATACTACCCGATAGAAGGCGGGATGAATAAGACAATAAGACTCTCGGGCTGCGCAAAAGATATCCAGCTGGTCAGCGTAAGCTCTATTCCTGCCTTTAGAGATTCTCTGGAAAATCTTAACCCCGAAAATCTTGACAGAACAATATTTATAGAGGCTCTTGCCTGCCCGGGCGGCTGCGCAAACGGCCCCTGCAAAGACCCGTCAAAACCGGGGGTTATCACTATGTCTGATATTTTGCGTACAGTGAAACTGAGAGATGATATCCCGACAGAACCCGAAGTTGTAGTTGAAAAAGAGTATCACGAATCACCGCAAAATACTAAAAAATACACACCGGAGGAAATCGCAGAAGCTATGGCAAGAATCGGCAAACACGGCGTTGAAGACGAACTCAACTGCGGCGGCTGCGGATATGATACCTGCAGACAGCTTGCGGAAGCGCTCTTAAACGGCGACGCCGAGCCTTCAATGTGTGTTTCTTATATGAGAAAATTAGCTATCAGAAAGGCCAGCGCAATGCTTCGTTCTATGCCGTCGGCAATTGTTATGGCAGATGCGGATTTGAACATACTTGAAACAAACGAGGCTTTTGTGAGAATGTTCGCCCCTGACCTTATGGAACTGTTTAACGGCAGACCCGAAGGACTGGCCGGCGGTGCCTTAGACAGGGTTGTTCCGTTTACCGATTTGTTTAAGCGTACTTTAAAATCCGGTAAAGATATACACAAAGAACGCTATCCGATAGGCAAAAACCTCTATGATATAGCGGTGTTTGAAATCGAGCGCAACAAATTCGTAGGTGCGGTTATCACCGACGTTACCCAGACGGAAATGAAGCGCGAACAAATTGCCAAAAAAGCTCATGAGGTTATCGAAAAAAATATTGCAACCGTACAAAACATTGCCTGCCTGTTAGGCGAGCACATGGTTGATACGGAATTGCTTTTAAGCCAGATTGCTCAAGGGTATGAAGATAACGCGCCCGAAACCGAGGACTCTGAAATAACAGAAAACGGAGAAAATTAATGGCGGAAAAATCCTTTTTTGTTGATATAGACTGCTTTCAGCAGAAAAAACACGGACAGAATGCCTTTGGCGACTGCTTTAAGTCAAAACGCTTTACGGATGAAGGACGCCTTCTCGCCGTGCTGTCAGACGGTCTTGGAAGCGGAATCAAGGCGAATATTCTTGCCACAATGACCGCAACAATGATTCTTAAATTCATTGAAGACGGTAAGGACATATTAAAGGCAACAGAAGTTATTATGAACTCTCTGCCTGTTTGTCAGGTCAGAAAAATCAGCTACTCGACCTTCTCCGCTTTTGAATGCTCTGATGAGGGCGAGATAAAAATAGTAGAAGAAGGCAATCCGGATTTTATTCATATAAGAAGCGGAAGAATAGTTGAGCATACACCGAGGATTGTCACCTCTAAAAAATTTACAAACCGCCATATGCATCTTTATAACTTCAAACTCGAACCCGAGGACAGACTCATTTTTTGCTCGGATGGCGTGACACAGGCGGGCATGGGAACTGACGAATACAAACTCGGCTGGAGAAGAGAAGGCTTGATAGAATTTGTGGAAGCGGAAATCAAACGCGACCCGTCAATTTCCAGCAGACATCTTGCAATGGAAATAGTTAAAGAATCAATCAGAAAAGAACCCGACCATCAGTCCAAAGACGATGTATCAGCGCTTGTTCTGTACTTTAGACAGCCGAGAAAGCTTCTTATTTTTACAGGCCCGCCCTACAGACAGGACAGAGATGCAGAGTATTCAAAAATCTTTGATGACTTTGACGGAAGAAAGGCTATAGTAGGCGGCACTACGGCTAACCTTATTGCCAGAGAGCTCGGGCGTGAAATTACCACGGAAAAATATAACAAGGGTATGCTTCCTGCGTGTTCGCATATGGACGGGGTTGACCTGATAACGGAAGGTATTTTAACGCTTACAAAGGTGCTTGAATACTTGAACGAAGGCTACGACCGCTGGCCTGATGACGCAGCAGGCCGGCTTATTGAACTTTTGCTTGACTCTGACGTCATAAACTTTATGATAGGGTCAAAACTTAATCAGGCGCATTACGACCCGGATTTACCTTTAGAACTTGAGATTCGTAAAAATGTCGTAAAACAACTGGAAAAAATTTTATCAGGACGTTATATTAAGAAGGTAAACCTCAAGTTTATCTGATGGAATTACAGAATTTCAGACAACACCTAAATTTTTAAAGGGAGAACTAAATGACTGACGAAAAAATATTGTTAGAATTATGTTTTGGCACTACATGCTTTGTTATGGGTGCATCAAAATTGCAGGAGATTGAATCTCTTATTCCGCCCCAGTACAAAAACAAAGTCGAAGTTAAAGCGCATACATGTCTGGATTTGTGCAAAAACGCTACATACATGAAAGCTCCCTTTGTAAAACTTGACGGTGAGATAATCTCAGAGGCTACGGTTGAGAAAATACTTAAAGCAATAGAGAGAAAGATTGATGGATAACAGCAATACTACCCACATAAAGCGTGAGGTTCTTGTCAGACTTATTCATGCTTTTATAAATCAGGAAATGGGCAATATCAGAGAATTGCCGTTTCAAATGCGTCCGAAAAACGGCGAAGCACCTTACAGATGCTGCATTTATAAGGAAAGAGCAATCCTTCGCCAGAGAGCGATTGCAGGGCTTGGCTTAAGCGTTGAGTCCGATGATGAGATGACCTCGCTCAATACATACGCTCAACAGGCAATGGACAGAAAAGAGCCTGAAAAAGAGATTTTGACGGTTGTTGATGCGGCTTGCAAAGGCTGCGTACCGAGCCGTGTTTATGTAACGGAACTTTGTCAGGGCTGCGTTGCAAGACCCTGCGTGTCTACATGTAAATTCGGCGCAATACAGATTAAAGACGGCCGCTCCGTAATAGACGGCGAAAAATGCAAGAACTGCGGTATGTGTATGCAGGTTTGCCCTTACAGCGCAATCGTAAAACTTAAAGTTCCATGCGAAGATGCCTGCCCTGTCGGCGCAATCCACAAAAACGAAATGGGGCACGCCGTAATAGACTTTGATAAGTGTATAAGCTGCGGTGCTTGTGTCGGCGCTTGCCCGTTCGCAGCTGTACATGAAAAAAGCCAGATTATAGATATTTTAAAAGAAATGAAAGCCGGCAAAAAGGTTGTGGCACTGGTTGCACCTGCAGTTGTCGGACAGCTGCCTGTTTCTGTTAATAAGATTGCTCAAGCTCTTATTGAATCAGGCTTTTCAGAAGTATTCGAGGTCGCTCAGGGTGCTGACACCACTGCAAGAACCGAGGCTGAAGATTTTAAAGAAAGAATGGAGCGCGGCGACGAATTTATGACAACATCGTGCTGTGCAGCTTATAACGAGCTTGTTGACAAGCATATACCCGAGCTAAAGGCTTTTCGCTCGGAAACAAGAACGCCTATGTATTACACGGCAAAATTTGTTAAAGAACAGTATCCTGACTGCGTAACTGTATTTATCGGCCCGTGCGTTGCAAAAAGAAAAGAAGCGCAAAAAGAAGAATACACTGATTACGTAATGAACTTTGAGGAAATGGGCGCGTTGTTTGTTGCTTTGAATATAGAAGTTGCAAACTGCGAAGATTACCATTTTGCTAACGAGGCTTCAAAAGAAGGACGCAACTTTGCCATAACCGGCGGTGTTGCGGAATCTGTTAAGGTAGCTTTAAAAGACTTCCCCGAGCTGTTCCCGACCTGTGTCAACGGCTTGAATCCGAAGTCCGTTAAAGACCTCAAAAACTGGGCTAAAAAAGGTCAGTGCACAGAAGGCAATCTCGTTGAGGTTATGGCCTGCGAGGGCGGATGCGTTGCGGGTTCTGCATGCCTGAACAACAAGCGTATAACAACGAAAAAAATTCAGGCTTATGCTGGCGAAAGCAAATGTATTAACGACTTGCCCGTGATTGAACCTAAAAAATAGCGAAAAATACTTATATTGAATGTGAAAAGCGGCAATAAAATATTTTTACTGCCGCTTTTTTTACGGATTTGCTTACAATCGTGAAAAAGCTGCAACACAGATTATTAAAACCGGTTCTGCTGTGTTATTCCCGTATATGTTACGTAATTCAGTGACAGAAATATTTTTTTCTTAACATATACAAGAAGGACGGGATTATTGTTATTTCCCATATCACATCCGTTCAATTTTTAAGTTAAGGCCTGCAATAGCCTACATAGTGGTCTTTTCCTTTGTACACATAAAGCATACGCACACAGATACTTCCGGATATTTCACGACCGTTTAATTCCATTCTGATAGGCGGACAGGTCGGAGTTTTTTTCTTAACAACCTGAGGCGCTGAAACCTCCGTAACACCTTCTTGCATCAGCTGTTGGAAATACGGCTGCATGCCTGCATTGTTGCGCAATTCAGCTTCGCGCAATATTGCTCTTGCAATAGAGTCTAATTTTGCTATTTTGGCTGTGTCATCTTCTTCCGGTTGAGCGGGCGCTGTTTTTGGGGTGGTTTTAGTTTGGGTTGAACTTGCCGCCGGTTTTTGTGAAGCAGCGTTGTTGTCCGTGTCATTTTTTGAACGAAGGTTAAAAAATACGAGCAGGCATATTAAAACAATAATTATACCCAGCACTTTGTTGTTATCCATATAAACTCCCTGATTATTTTGTCCCTGTAAGCATACGAAATATTATAGTCGATATTTTTATGTATTTGCAATTGAGAAAAGATTAATGCAAGCCCTTGTCCGAAAATACATCAAAACAGTAATCTTTTTGCAAAGCAAACAGCCTGTCATCGTGGTTTGCCAGCTTTATTTCCATTTTATATTCCATTGCTTTGTTATTTTTGGTAGTCCTTTTTATGCCGGAGGTTCCCCACTCCGTTGCAAAAGTTGTCATTGCTTTTTCAAAATCGCACATAAAATCCACACATCCGGGGAACATATATTTGTCGAGTAGTTGCTGCTTAGCCCCGGCGGTTATTGTTACATCAACTGTGTCGTTGTCGTTTACGTTTGCCTGCGATATCGTATCCGTTTTTGTGTACTCATTTTCGATAATGTTTTTAAGTATAAACTTTTCAACGTTATCCTTCTGGTTAAAATTATCAATAAAGCTGAGCAAATGCGTTTTTTGCGCAGCGGGAAGCTGCTTGTATTCTTCGTATTTGCAAAGGTATTCCATTGCTTTTTCCTGCGTGCCTGCTTTTGTGATAACAGCGCTTACAATATCTTTGTCTGGAAGATATTCAAGTGTCTGCTCCGGATTCAGGACAATTTCCGCACAGTTTAAGTAAATGCCGGCTTTATTTACGTCAATTGAGCCGTCAGCGCAAGTTGCATATTGCCTTGCGGCTGCAAGCAGGCTGCTGTCGGGTTCGTTATCTTTGTAATAGTTATAGGTATCCCAGTTTTTTATTATATATTTTACATTTGTAAAATCAGTGTTTTCTCTGTTCAAAACAAGATTTGTTATAAATTTTGCATTTTGAATTGCCCCGTCCTCAATGGTCAGGGGTCTGTATTTTGCACAAAGTGCCGCAATACCGCTTAAATCGTTTTGATAAAGAACATTCATTGCGTTATCAAACTCTGATTTTACAAAATTGAGTTCCAGTGCCTGTTTCTGGCGAAGCTTCAGGGCATCGACAACTTTTTGTTTTTCAAGTTCATTCAGCTTTTCGGTTTCTAACGGTCTTATGGCCTCTTTTTTGAGAATATCCACGGTTTCGGCTTCGGTTATTTCTTTATCCTGCAGGGAATCCAGCAGCCTTAAAAATTTAATCAAATATTTTTTGTCCTGCTCGCCAAAGTTGCACGAGTCAAAGGCTATAATATGTTCAAATATATCTTCGTTGTTGCCTGCCTCACTGCCGGCATGTTTGTTTAAACGTTCACGCAGGGCAGCTTCGTCAAAGTTGTCATAGTCGCGTGTTGCAGTCTGTATCTGTTTTGCCGCCGCAATCATTGCGTTAATCTTTTCCGAGGTCTTTTCAAACTTGTAGGGTGTATCCTTAAGCGCTGCCGCCGGTATTGTTATATTATCAATTGTACATGTAATTTCGTTGGGCTTTTTGTTGTTTAAGTATTGCTCTTTAAGCACACTCAGCACAAATTTATCGAAATCGATTACAAGCAGTTTTACATCCGTATCCGAAATTTTCAAAGACCTGTTTTTGCGAAACGGCGGCACGGAAGAAAATGTGTTTGTATCTCTTAATTTTTCGTATTTTTTCAGTATTGTTTCGGAAGCAGGTATGACAGTCAGGGCGTAAATTTTTTTTGCGTCGGCTTTTGCACTCTCTGCTATAAGCTCTTTTATTTTGCCGGTGATTAATTCATATATGGCTTCTTTGTCTTGTTTATGCATTAAATCATCCAGCTTTTCGTAAAAATCACGGGTGAGAAGGTTTTCTATTCTTTCCGCAATAACAAAAGCCGGCTCCGGCGGAGTTTTAAGCTTGGGGTATTTTTGGTTTAATTCTTTAATTGTTTGTATATTGTTTAAATCAGAGTAATAGTCTTTGCTTACCTTATCAAGGTTATAGTTTTCCTCCTGAACGGCGGTTTTAAACCTGCTTATCAAAGCGTTGTCCAGTTCCGGCGCAACGGGTTTGGGCACAACAAAGGGTTGGAATTTAAAAAGATTTTTCTGTATTGTGTTGAACTCTTTTTTCAAAGACAAGAGTCTTTCCGCCTTTTGACGGTCAGTTAAATATGTGTTATTGGCAAGATTTTCCGCACTTTGCAAAAGCTCATCTGCTTTTCGCCTTTTCTGCTCCATTTGCGACATAATCTGCCTTTCGTAAAGGCGCATAAGAGCTTCTGTATCCATATCGGATTCCAGGATTGCGTCAAACTGTTTTAAAAGTTTTTTGGTCTCGGTTTCGGGGTCGATTTTTTTATTTTTTGCTTTAAATGAAATATAGGCAGCGTTTAGCGGATAAATTGGCGCTGTTTGGGTGCTGCTGTAAGTATTATTATTTGTCTTTTGTAATTTATCGGTTTTGGGATTGTAATTGTAATTGTAACGGCCTGCCGTGATATAGTTAATTTTCATTTGTCTCTCCTGCATTTAAGGAAAAAACTGTCAAGATATTTTTTGTCGCAAATATTTGCGGATTGTTATAAAATTTTACAATATAAACAATTAGTGAAACCGCAATGAATATAAGACAAGAAAACAGCAACGATTATGAGCAAGTTTATAACTTGGTAAAAAAGCTTTTGAATCGGCAGAACACAGCGACGGAAATGAACATGAGCTTGTTTGCGCACTACGTAAAAGCCAATCTTTCATTCCCGAACTTTCGCTTGTCGCACTGACGGCAAATAAAATTGTCGGACATATTATGTTTAGCAGAGCAACTGTTGATAATGAGGATATTCTTATACTGGCTCCGCTCTCTGTTTTGCCAGAATTTCAAAATAAAGGTATCGGTTCGGCCTTAATAAAAGAAGGCCATAAAACGGCTTGCCGTTTAGGATACGAATACTGTGCAGTTCTTGGGAGTGAAAAATATTATCCTAGATTTGGATATGTTATATCTTCCGACTACGGCATACAACCACTAAAAGGAATCCCGACGCAAAATTTTATGGTTGTTAAACTTTCAGCAAAAGCAAAAAATGTTAACGGTTATGTAAAATTTGCAAAAGAATTTGGTATTTGATATTTTATATAGCAAAAAAAATTCTGTTTCGGGTTTATAAAATCAATATGAAGATACCAAATAATTTCAGTTTAAAAAAGACTCTCGGATTTACACTTGCCGCAGCCGCTATATGCACTGCCGCATCATGCGGAAAAACAAACAGTATGACCCTGCCGCAAGATACCTTTGTGCATCAAAATGATACATTGACATTAAAGCCGGATTCCGCAGCCACGACAAAAGATACACTCGTTTTAAGCGTGGACACCATCCCCGTAAAAATTTTACCCGAAGGAACTGATGCCCCGTCTGTGTTAAAGAATGCTCCGAGCCCGAAAATAAAAGTCTGCGGCAAGGACACGCTGGTCAAAATCGTTGTGGATGTGTCCAAAAACGTTCTTTACAAATACGATGATAACGGAAAACCGCTAAAAGCCTACCTCGTTGCAACCGGAAAACCGAGAACTCCGACAGACAAGGGTTTAAGAGTTGTCATAGCGGTTGAATCATACCCTTATAAATCCGCGCCGGCATCAACAAAACGACATAAAAAGCCGTGGGATTACGGGCCAAAAGCATTGATACTTGAAAAACTCGACCCCGAAACAGGCCGACGCTTTAAAACAGGTGAATTTATCCATGGAAACAACAACCCCAAAAGCCTTGGCAAGTATGCTTCTTTAGGGTGTATAAGAATGGATAACGAGGTAATTAAACAAATTGCCAAGGATGCTAAACGAGGCGATTTAGTGTTAATACAATAGCGTTTTTCGGATGCTCACCGGCCATCTGAAAGCAAAGATATATTCACCCATTGGTCAGATTCTGAACACAAACGATTGATGTGTGTATTAAAAGCCTGATGCTTCGCAATGACAACAGAATTTTGCGTTGTGCAGGTATGCCTAACAGACATCCCCTACGACTCTTCAAATTCACGCAACAAACAAAAGCGTTTTTTTCATGCATATTATGTCCGTATAAAAAATGTTAACTTTTTGTCGGCGGATACTTGATATTAGAGTATGTTTAAAGTAGGGTAAAATAAGAAACTAATCGTTGAAAGGAATATAAAAATGGCAAAACAATGCGCAATATGCGGAAAGACAAAGCTTAAAGCAGCTAAAAGATCTTTTTCTAATAAGCAACATGTGCACAGACAGGAAGTTAATCTTCAATCTGTAAAAGTTAATAACAACGGCACTGTTCAAAGAATAGATGTTTGCACTTCCTGCATCAGAGCAGGCAAAGTACACAGAGCTGTGTAATTGCTTTTTAATTAGTTTGATAAAAAATCCCGAGTAGTCGGGATTTTTTTATTGAATATTTATTAAAATTTTATAAATATTTTTAACTGTTTTAGGGTCGGAATTTTTTAATATCTCAATAATTTTTGTTATCAGAACACTTTTATCTTCAAAATGCTCATAATCAAATAAATCTTTTATTTGTACGTTTAATGCTTCTGCAATTTTGATAAGGCTTTCTTCTTTTGGGATTTGTACTCCTCTTTCTATTTTGGAAAGATTTGTAGGCTCCATATTTATTGTTTCCGCAAGCATAAATTGCGTGAGTTTTCTGTTTTCACGCAGTTCTTTTATTCTTAAACCGAGTTTTTTAGCTACTGTTCCCATAAATTAATATAAGAATAATCTTTAAAAATTTTTAAATAAAGATTTTGTTGGAACTAGTTCTATTGAAAAAATAATCTTACTAAGATATAATTTGTTTTACATGATGCTTTTTAAGATTATTAATACTTGAATATAAATTATGGTAAGCTTATGAAACTTAAAGACATATTTAAAAAAATATTCGCATTTTATAAAGAGAATGCTCATATAATATTAAGAATTTTTGGCATAAAACTTACTTTTCAGTATCCGTTAACAAATCAGTTGGAAGATTCCTGCTGCATACCTGATATTGAAAGATTAAAAATTAACAATACCGGTTTCCCTCACCCTGTTGGTATTGTGATAAATCAGGGTGCAAAGATAGGTAAAAATTGTAAAATTTTTCAAAATGTAACTATAGGAATGGGGAAATATTTTGAAAAATCAAAATCAAATACTCCGGTAATCGGCAATAATGTTACTATTTATGCAAACAGTGTAATCATCGGCGGTGTAACAATAGGCGATAACGCTGTTATAGGTGCCGGTTCAGTCGTTTTAAAAGATGTCGAAGCCAACACAGTTGTTGCAGGTAATCCCGCACGAGTTATAAAACAAATTAATGATTAAAAAATTAGGAACTAATATAGCAAATTGCTTAAATACTATTAAAAGCCAGTCGTTATTTTATATGTTACGTAATTTTGTGACAGAAATTGTTACATCTTAACTCATAATATACACGGCTTACAGTGTAAGCCGTAGGGGGTTGCCTTCTTTTGCCGTTGAGCTGCGGCGAAACGTGCAAAATGGCTTCACGACTTCATTATGATATTGCAAATACGCTTGTTCTTTTAATAGTGAACTGGGGCGAAGCCCTGATGGAATACGGTTAGAGATTTTAAATGAAGGAATGAAAATTTACCGTACCGAAAACAACATTTTATGAGTGAACGGAAATTTTCGTTTCTGAATTTTAAAATCTCTTTTGATATAGCGTGTTTTTCTTTTTTGGTTCGTTTTTTCTTTTTGCATCGCAAACAAAAAGAAAAAATGAACGTAAAGAAAAAAGATTTATTAATAAGATACAAATATCTAAAAAATCATTAGTTTATGTTATTTATTTGTTCATTTCTTTAATTTTAATACTGCAAGCAAAAGCTACGTTTTGGACTTAGCCTGCCTCTAAAAAATGTTTAAGTATCATTTTTAGAGTTTTTGCTAACGATAGGTGATAACGCTGTTATAGGTGCCGGTTCCGTGGTTTTAAAAGATGTCGAAGCCGACACAGTTGTTGCAGGCAATCCCGCAAGATTTATCAGGCGCGTTGATAATTAAAAAAATTTTTGTGTTTGAATTTGAATTACAATCGTGATATATTACATAAGTAGCCGAAAGGTTGATTGTTATTTATAGAGGATATAGATAATGTCAGAAGGTCACTTAATTGCGCATCTCGGTCAATTTAGTTTTAACTTGGACACCATTATCACGATGTGGATTACAATGGGGATTTTGATTGTTGTATCTTTTCTTGCAACAAGAAAGTTGTCTGTTATACCAACAAAACTTCAGGCTGTTGCCGAAGGAATAATGGGTGCTTTTGTAGGTTTAACAGAATCAATGATAGGTAAAAACGGAAGAAAACATATTCCGCTGCTTGCTTCATTATTTTTGTTTATTTTAACTGCAAACCTTCTGGGACAGCTGCCATGGCGCTTGTATCATTTAAAAACCGGCGAACTTGCTTCTCCGACAAATGACCTTAATATGACTGCAGCTATGGCTATAATGGTTTTGATATATTACGTTTATCAGGGTGTGCGTGTTAAAGGGTTGAAGTACTTTTTGCATGAATTCAGCGCCGTTGGTATTATAATGGCTCTGATTGAGCTTTTAGAGATGGTTGTAAGACCTTTCTCGCTGGCATTACGACTTTTTGCGAATATTCTTGCCGGTGAGTTGCTGGTAGTTACCTTTGTAGGCTTGTGTGCATACCTTTTGCCTTTGCCGTTTATGTTTTTTGAGGTATTTGTGGCATTTGTACAGGCACTGGTATTTATGTTGCTGTCCACGGCTTATATTGCTATGGCGGCTCAGGAAGAAGAAGGACATTAAATTTTTCATTCCGGCTTATCCTTGAATGATAGGGAAGCTGTATAAACAAATAAAAAGTCAGTTACGGAATTAGTAATAAAAAAGGAGAAAATTATGGCAGTAGAACAAGTAGCAGTAGAAGTTGCATCAATGGCTAAATTGGGTGCAGGTATTGCAATCGGTTTTGGTGCAATCGGTGCCGGAATCGGTTTGGGTATTGCAACAAAAGGTCTTTTGGACGCTGTATCAAGACAGCCGGAAATTGCAGGTAAAGCTTTGATTTACTTCATTATCGGTGCAGGTCTTGCGGAAGCTTGTGCTATTTACGCTTTATTCATCGCATTGCAGTTACTCGGATAACTAAATCTTGCACAATCGGGGGCTGAACCCGCTGTGTTTCATAAAAAGACAAGCTTTTAATGAATATTTCGGAATAGGTAAATTTCATGGAAATTAACGCAACTATATTAATATCGGCAATAAGTTTTCTTGTATTCATTTTCATAATGAATAAAATCCTGTATCAACCGGTACTGGATATAATGGAAAAGAGAAAGAATTATATCGACGCAAATAAAACAGAGGCTCAAAATCACAAACAAAAGGCCGAAGGATTAATTGCGGATAAAGATTCCAAAATTGCCGAGGCGCGGAGAAAATCCCGCGATATAGTCGCAGCAAAGTCCGAGGCATTAAAAGAAGAAAAAACTAAAGTATTGAACGACGCCAAGACGAGCGCTGCTTCTTATTTTAGCGAAGAAAAACAGAGCCTTGTTCAACAGAAGGAACAAACGGCGCTTAACAT
This sequence comes from Candidatus Gastranaerophilales bacterium, assembly GCA_944322935.1. Taxonomy (GTDB): domain Bacteria; phylum Cyanobacteriota; class Vampirovibrionia; order Gastranaerophilales; family Gastranaerophilaceae; genus Limenecus. The sequence continues at coordinate 31,514 of CALUQO010000024.1, forward strand.
GAAATTTGATGTTGCCGATATAGCAAACCGTCTTACCACAAAACTTATGGGGCAGGGCGTTGCTTTTGAACCTTTAAACGAACATGAAATTGAAGAGGTAATGAAGAAAAATGCTTGATTTCAGTTTTGAAAATATTTTGCATTCAAACGTTATAAACTTTGCAATTATGATTGCGGTGTTTGCTTTTATCGCTTACAAGCTTAATGTTATGCAAAAGATAGAGGATATGAGAGCTTCAATCCAAAAGAATGTTGAAGACTCCGATAATATTAAAGCGGAAGCGATTAAAGAGTTTGAGGCAGTCAGCGCTTCACTGGGCAATGTCGAGGCCGAAACCGAAGCTATTATTGCCAAGGCGGAAGAAACAGTAAAAACTATCGAGCAAAAAACTAAAGAAGAGCTGGACAAATCTGTTGCATTGATTAAACAAAATGCGCAAAAACAGGTTGTTTCCGAACAAAATCAAGTTCAGGGACAGCTTCTTCAGAATGTTTCATCTTCTTCAATTGAAGTGGCTCAAAGACAAATAAAGACTGCTCTGGATAAAGACAAAGAATTGCACAGAAAGTACATAGAAGACTTTATTAACAGTATAGACAAAATTGACGTATAGATTAACGGATATAAATAATGGCACAAAAATTAAAAATAGATAATAAATTATTACCACTGGCTAAAAGATACTCTGATGCTATTGTAGCGGTAGCAAAAGACAGAGGCGAATTAGATGAGGTTTTTGCTGATTTGGGAACAGTTTCCGAATCATTAGACTTAGTAGCAAAGATGAAGGATTTTTTAATGCACCCTGTTATTCCCTTTGCGGAAAAAAAGGACATGATTAAATCTGTTTTTCAAGGCAGGGTAAAAGATTCCACACTCAGCCTTATGTTTATTTTGACGGAAAAAAACAGGCTGAACCTTCTTGACACTATTAAATATTGTTATGAAGAATCAATGGATGAGGCTAAAAACATTGTTAAGGTCGACGTCGTTTCCGCTGTTGAAATTGACGGAGATTTGAAACAGAGCTTGAAAGAAAGACTGGAAAACAAATTGCACAAAGCAGTGAAATTTGTTTTCGACATAAATCCCGATATTATTGCGGGTCTTATCTTAAAAATTCAGGATAAGACAATCGACGGCTCAATGGCCGCAAAGATTGAGGGCTTTAAAAAGATACTGAGATAAGCATAACGTTTTTGCGTTAAAGCGCAAAAACATTGACAAATAAAGGTGTAAAATACAGTACAAACTATAAAGGAAAGTAACATGGCAACAATTAGACCGGAAGAAATTACTTCTATAATCAAAGCCAAAATTGAAAATTATTCCTCGGAGATGGAGGTTTCAAACATCGGCTCTGTGCTGGAAGTCGGCGACGGTATTGCCCGTGTGTACGGTTTGCGCAATGCAATGTCAAACGAGCTTGTTGAGTTTGAAGACGGCAAAGGTACACTAGGTATTACACTGAACCTTGAAGAAGACAATGTTGGTGTTGTAATTCTCGGTGAATATCAACACATTAAAGAAGGTATGACTATTAAAACCACCGGCAGAATTGCATCTGTTCCGGTAGGCGACGGTCTTATCGGCAGAATCGTTAGCCCGACGGGACGTCCTGTTGACGGCAAGGGCGAAATCCATTACGAAAAAACAAGACCGGTAGAAAGAGTAGCCCCCGGTATTGTTTCCAGAAAATCAGTTCACCAGCCGCTGCAAACAGGTTTAACCGCAATCGATGCATTGACTCCTATAGGCAGAGGCCAGCGTGAGTTGATTATCGGTGACAGACAAACAGGTAAAACTGCTATTGCAATCGATACGATTATCAACCAGAAAGGTCAGAACGTAATCTGCGTTTACGTTGCTATCGGCCAAAAAACTTCTACGGTTGCTCAGCTTGCCAAAAAGCTTGAGGATTTCGGAGCAATGGATTACACAATCATTGTTTCCGCCACAGCTGATGAGTCGGCTCCGTTGCAATTTATCGCACCGTTTGCGGGTGTTGCAATTGCGGAAGAATTTATGGAACAGGGCAAAGATGTTTTGATTGTGTACGATGACCTTACAAAACACGCTCAGGCATACCGTGCAATGAGCTTGCTGTTAAGACGTCCGCCGGGACGTGAAGCTTATCCGGGCGACGTTTTCTACCTGCATTCAAGATTGCTTGAAAGAGCCTGTAAATTGAATGACAAATTAGGCGGCGGCTCCATTACGGCATTACCTATCATCGAAACTCAAGCAGGCGACGTTTCCGCTTACATTCCGACAAACGTAATTTCAATTACAGACGGTCAGATATTTCTTGAAACAGGCCTGTTCAACTCCGGTATAAGACCGGCTATCAACGCAGGTATCTCGGTATCACGTGTAGGCGGTGCCGCTCAAACAAAAGCTACTAAACAGGTCGGCGGTAAGTTAAGACTTGACCTTGCACAGTTTAGAGAACTTGAAGCTTTTGCTCAGTTTGCATCAGACCTTGACAAGGCTACTCAAGACCAGCTTTTAAGAGGTCAAAAATTGACAGAAGTGCTTAAACAGCCGCAGTATTCACCTTTGAGCGTTGCAAAACAGGTCAGCATTCTGTTTGCCGCAAACGAAGGTATTTTGGATGATATAGACAATTCAAAAATTCAAAAATTCAAAAAAGAATGGTTTGAGTATTTTGAAGCAAATATGCCTGCAATGGCTGACAAACTTAACAGCGGTGCGGCTTTAGACGACAATGACAAGGCAGAGTTGAAGAAAAATCTTGAAACCTTCAAGTCTTCATTGTTCTCATAGTTATGTAATTCAGGGTGTATAATTACACCCTGAAGTTCACAATATAACAGGTATAAAGGTAGTACTATGCCAAATTTATTAGATATCAAAGCAAGAATAAACAGTATTAAAAATACTCAAAAAATAACCAAAGCAATGAAAATGGTTGCGGCAGCAAAGGTTAAGCGGTCGCAAAACAAGGTTATCGCTTCCCGTCCGTTTTCAAAAGCCCTGGGTGAAGCCTTTGTAAAAGTTCTCTCTTCCGTTGAGGGTTTTAGTTCTGCCGGACTGAAAATAGACAGGGCAATAGACAATTATCCCGTTTTAATGCAGAAAAGAGAGCAGAAAACTGCCGGTATTCTTGTTATAACCTCGAGCAGAGGGCTTGCGGGCGCATACAATGCCAATGTTATAAGATATGTAATGAAAACAATTGAAGACTACAAGGCAAAAGGCATAGCCGCAAAACTCTTTATAGTAGGTCTTAAAGGTACAAGCGTTTTAAAAAGACGCGCTCAAAGTGCGGGGTTTGAGATTGTTCAAACTTATACAAAAATTTCTCAAGAGCCAAATTCCTCTAACGCTCTTGTAATTGCCGAAGATATGGCAGAAGCGTTTGTAAAAGGCGAAATAGACAGCATAGAAATCATTACTACCAGATTTAAAAACATGATGTCTTATAAAGTGGAGGATTGGAAAATTCTTCCTGCTGAAGATGTTAAAAAAGCGCTTGGCGATGATGAAGAAGAGTCTGCCGGAAAAATTGACCCTCTTATGGCTTTTGAGCCGAATGCGGACAGCATTTTGCAAAAAATTGTGCCAATGTTTATAACAAACATAATCTATCAGGCACTTTTAGAAGCAGTTGCAAGCGAACTTGCCGCAAGAATGACGGCAATGTCTGCGGCAACAAACAACGCTGAAGAAATGATACGTGTTCTCTCCATTGATTATAACAAGGCAAGACAGGCCGCTATTACAAATGAGATACTCGAGGTTGTATCGGGCGCTGACGCTTTGAAAAAATAATCTTTGACCGTATCGCACAATTGATATAAAATTACACTAGACGAATTAGTAAGTGGGAAAATAAAATGGGTTATAAAATACTAAGCAAAAAAGAATTATGTCCAAACCAGTATGAATTGACTATTCATGCTCCTTATATTACAAAAAATGCTCAGGCAGGGCAGTTTATTATCTTAAGGGTGTCTAAAGACGGTGAAAGAATTCCGTTAACAATTGCCGATTACAACAGAGAAACAGGCGCCCTCACAATAGTATTTATGGCTGTAGGCTATACAACAAAACAGCTTGCAACACTCGAAGTGGGCGATGAGCTGGTTGATATAGTAGGCCCTTTGGGACAGCCTACCCATATTGAAAAATACGGTACGGTTGTTTGTCTGGCAGGCGGATACGGTGCAGCTCCGTGTTATTTGATAGCAAAAGCTTTTAAAGAAGCCGGCAACAAAGTTTACATGATTATGGGTGCAAGAACAAAGGACTTAATCTTCTGGCAGGATAAGATGAAAGATGCCTGCAGCGAACTGTTTATTACCACAGATGACGGTTCACTCGGTACAAAGGGCTTTGTTACCGGTGTTCTTGCCGATATTATGAACAAAGAAAAAGTTGACTATGCAATTGCAGTCGGCCCTATGCCTATGATGAGAGCTGTTGCTGATTTAACCCGTGACAAAGGTATTAAAACAGAAGCAAGCATGAACCCGATTATGGTTGACGGTACCGGTATGTGCGGCGCCTGCCGTGTAACTGTCGGAGGAGAAGTTAAGTTTGCTTGTGTGGACGGGCCGGACTTTGATGCTCACCAGATTGATTTTGACGAAGTTATAAACCGTACAAGAATATATAAGGATTACGAGAAAAAACGCAGTGAAAACTGCAACCTGTTAAAACAAGCAGAAGCACTAAAATAATAGAGATGGAGATGTAAAATATGGCAGTTATACCTATTTGTCCTTTAATGAGCGCGGGTCAAAGTATAGAAATAGTTTGTGCACAGGAAAAATGTGCATGGTATTTAAAAAACTATAAAACTTGTTCTGTTTATCTTTTGGCGCACAACGCCGCATTGGATATAAAACAAAAACAAACCCAGATGGCTAAAAAATAGTTTATAAAAAAAAACAGAGCTTTGGGCTCTGTTTTTTTTTATTCATTTTCGCTGAGTTTTGATGAGTTTGCTTTGAGTATTTCGTTAATCTTTTTGATGTCTTCTTCGGAGAGTTCTCCCTGTTTTGCTTTGTCAACAATGCTTACAAGGCTGTCATAATCTGCTTTTGATATTACTTTGTCCTGTACGGATTCCGGCACTTCATAGCTTCTGTAATCCGCTAAGAGCTTGTTGATTTGTGCAGCGACCTGTGCGCTCAATTTTTTATCATTGTTATCATCCACCGCTTCATACGGAATCTGCGGATATGTTGCTATTTTTTGCAGTATAGCATTTTCTTCTGCAGTGTATTGTTCCGGTTTTTTGGTAGGTTGATAAATTTCATTTAATTTTGCTTTGTTTGTGGATTCAATTTCTTTGTCATCCGCTTCTTCATATTTTTCAAACATTTGTTTTGCATTGTCTGCAATTACTTTTTTATCAGCCTCAGCTTTTGCTTTGTTTGAGCTTTCGATAAGCGAATTAATATACTCCTGCTGTTGCTGCATATATTCACTTTGTGCGCTCATCATCTGGTTGATGAAATCTGCCCCGAACATATTTGTGGAGCCGCCGGACATATAGTTTGTTGCGTTAAGCTGATTTCCGTAAGCTGCACCGAGCAGGTTGCTTGTCATGGAAAGTCCGTTAACGCCCGTGGAGAACAGTCTTACATTCCAATCATTGAAGCTGCCGGAATCATATTGCCAACCGTTGGAGAAAAATCCTCCGCCGAATCCGCAAAGGGCACCAAGCACCATTGTTGCTTTGTTCCAGAAGTTGCTTTTTTTGTTGTTTGAATTATACTGTGCCATTCTCTGCTGGCGCTGCTGTCTGTCAAAGGCCTCGGCTCTGGCTTCTTCTTGCTCTTCCGTAGCCTTTCTGTTATACCAGTCACCGACGGTTTCACCTTTTTTGGAAAGTTCTTCCGCTATTGATTTGTTTGCCGCATTGAATTCTTCAATGGAAAAATCACCGGCGTCCATTGATAAAACGACTTTTGTATCTTTTGCATCAACCTTGCCGTTTTTATTTTCATCGGTATACTGTACGGAGGTGGTTTTGCCGCCCACAGTTTTTGAAAATATCCATCCGTTTTCAGTAGTTGTTATTTGTACGCTGTTGCCGCCGCTCATAAAATATCCTCTGAATTTATACTCTCTTGTTTATATAAAGTATATATTCTTTAGATAATTGCTTTTTGTATAACAAATTGTAAAGTTATGTTAACAATTTATTTCTATTCTTTTTTCTATTCTTTTTCCTATTCTTATTCTTTTATCGGCAGTTTGATTATAACGCTAAAAACATTGTCCTTGGATGATTCCAGCTCTATAGAACCGTTCATTGCCAGCACAAGCCCCTTTACAATAAACAAGCCCAAACCCGTCCCCCTTGTGGTTCTTGTTGTTTTGTCATCGATTCTTATGAACTTTCCGAAAAGCTTATTGAGCTTATCGGGCGGGATATAATCGTATGAGTTTGATACTTTCACTATTGCGTGAGTTTTTACCCGTGTAACATCTATGACAATGGGCGTGTCCTCGTAAGAGTATTTGTAAGCGTTGTCTATAAGGTTTATAAAGACCTGTTCAAGCCTGTCGTTATCGGCCCATACATCGGGAAAATCCTCCGCTATGTTGACAATAACTTCCCGCTGCGCCTTGTGTTTTGTTGAAAGAATTGCATCATTGATTGTATCGGCTATATTTATGCTGTCTATCACAAGGTTCAGCTTAGAGCCTTCTATATCAGGTATCACGAGCAAGTCTTCGACCATTCTGCTGAGTCGTTCGGCCTGGTTTTTTATAATTTTCAAAGATTTTTGAATCGTTTCTTCATCAAGCTCTATATCCTGCCTTAAAAGCCGTGAGGTGTAACCTTTTATGCTTGTCAAAGGGGTTCGAAATTCGTGGCTTACGGTATCAATTAAATTTGAGCGGAACTCGTCGAGCTTTTTAAGCTCTTTGTTTGTGTGTTTAAGTTTTTTATATGTGTTGTTGATTTCGTCGGCCATGTTGTTAAATTCCGTGGCAAGGAATATTATTTCATAAGGGGTGAAAATATTTGAGAGCATTCTTATTTTTCGGTTGTAATTTCCCTTAGAAAGCGCAATGATTCCTTTAAACAGCTGCCGGATATTAATGTACAGATATGAAGTGTATATGCCGGCTATGAACATAATAAAGAATGCGGAAATACAAAGCGCCAATATTATCTTAAATCTTGCAGTATTAATGGTTGTTTTGGTTATATGATGTGTCGTATTGACAATTATCACCAACTCCGGTTCTGCCAGTTTGAAATACGCAAGAGGCTGGTTTTTCACTTTGCCGAAAATCCGGGATTGGTTGAGCAAAAGATGTTTTGGCAGAGCATATGTCACCCTTTCAAAATCTTTTTGGTTAAAGTTGTGAGCCGCTATAAGAGATTTGTCCTTGCCCAGTATATATATCTGTCTGTCATCTTTTTTGTAGATGTTGAATACCTGGTCTTTGAAAATTTGAATATCAACGGTAGCCAGCACTGCTTCTTGGTCGTTAATTTTTTTCAGTATTTGTATCTCTTTTTTATCTTTGTCGTAATTTGTGTATTCATCCCATTTAAGGTATTTATCTTTGTCGTCTTTGGTTATTATTTGAAGCTCGGAAATAAGCTGGGAATTTGTAAACAGTTCCTTTAAATATTTTGATTTTGAGCTGTTGTCGGGGATATGCCTCAGTGCAAGCACAATCTGGTCAAGCTCATCCTCGCCGGAACGGGTAAAAGTTTCTATGTTAGAGGCAATTGACTCCGATATACTTAGTGCTGAATATTGCAGCTCATTTCTTACCGCGTGCTGGTTGATATTGTTTACGATAAAAGTGCTGATACTGGTAGGTGTGATAACAGCAAGCAGCAGAACAAGGATAATTTGTTCCACTATTTTTAATCTTTTTATTTCTCTGATTTTTTTCATTGGGTTAATCTTCAATATCACTTATCGGTGTAAGCTTGTAGCCGACATTTGTAACAGTGTGCAGATACTTTGGATTTTTTGTATCTTCTTCAATTTTTTGCCTCAATCCGCCCACGTGAACCCTTACCATTCTTACATCTTCGTCGGAATCATAGCCCCAGACCTCATCCAGCAGCACAGCCAGAGACACGGAATCGTTAAAATGCTGCATAAGGCAATACAATATCTCAAATTCCGTCGGGGTTAACTTTATTTTTTTTCCGTTCACTGAGGTTTCTAAAGATTCGGGGAACAATTCAATATCCCCCATTTTTAAAATCTCCTGTTTAAACGATGAATCATTCTGCGGCGTGTCAGAATTGCGTCTTAGCAAAGCTTTTACTCTTAAAAGGACTTCCTGTATATCAAACGGTTTTACAAGATAATCATCCGCACCGCAGTCGAACCCTTGCGTTTTGTCGCCTATTGTGCCCTTTGCCGTTAACAACAAAACGGGAACATCCGGTTTTGCTTTTCTTAAATTTTTACATACGTCAAAACCGTTCATTTTAGGCATCATTACATCAAGCAAAACTATATCGTAATTGTTTGTTACCGCTTTGTTCAAACCGTCCATACCGTCAGATGCCGTATCTACAATATACCCGCTGTGCGAAAGGTCGAACTCGAGCAGTTCTCTTATTTCATCATCGTCATCAACTACCAGTAATCTTTTTGGCATAATATAACACCCCTTTGTATAAATATTTTCTCATAGTAGAAAAAATGAAACAATAATTTGTAAAGAATTTGTATTTAGTGTAAATCCGCAAAAAATTCCTTCTCCGGCTTGGACACCTGAGGCTGTGATAATTTCGAAAGTATAAAATACAGACTTGGTATCTCTGATTTCAAGGCGGGCATAAATGAGAGTATAGATGAGGGCGGGTATAGAGACGGGTAACTGTCCGCCCCCGCTGCGTTAAAATAAACGCAATCTTTGTATATGCTGCGTAATTCACTGACCTGTATTGCAACATATTAAAAGAATGCCGGATTTTTAATGTCTGCGGCTGTTTTCAAGGCCGCAGCAGTTCAAACCGCAGTGTTGCTCTGTGTCACAAAACGCACCAATTCAACCCGTCGTTTTACGCCTATTAATTTGTAGATTTTTCGCAGGCGTTTTTTTATACACTCCGCGCTGTAACCCAGTCTGTCTCCTATTTCTGCGTTAGTGTGCCCTTTTTGAACCAGCAGCACTATTTTTAGTTGTTCATCGTTGAAATACATTTTTTACTCCGTTGATACAATTATTCTTAAACCGTCCGGGTGTTTACCCGTTTGCTTTGTTGAACCGTTTTGTGTTACACCTGCAATATATAAGCCGGCATGTTCATTTTTGAGCCTGCACGGGCTTAGTGTACTCATTACAGGGTGTTTTTGTTAACCATCCGCCGCAGGCGCTCTCCGGCTTCAAAAAATTTTGGCGGCGGCGGAACACACTCACACTTCTCTTCTTGCTTATCCGCTTGAATCTCCCTGCCCAAACCCTCGCGTTTTGCAACTCCCGCAGGCGTGGTGCTTTTAGTGCCGGAGCCCTTTGCACGGCTTGCCGTGCCTGTTGTGCTTGCAATCTTTTGCATTGCATACCTGTCTAATCTTGCAAGATGCATATTCGGCATTTCAGCGTTATACGCCTGTTCTTTTCCTATGGCAATTTTATATGAAAGCTCTGAAATCACTGTGTCCACTATGTCCTGACCGTATGTGTTGCATAAGGATTTGTACTGAGATTCAGTAAGGTGTACGTTGTTTGCTGAACCGTAGAAATTATTAAAAATATGACTGCTGCTGCTTGTTGACGGGTTTCCCTTTAGGCTTAATACGTCGTTTAACGCCGATTTGTTTTGGGTGATTATGTCATGTTTTGATGTTGACCAGTTGTTTGATGCTGAATTGTCTCCCGGGTCAGTATCGTGTTTTGGTGTCGGTTCATTGTTTAACACTGAATTGTCGATACTGTCATCCGTGTTTTTTGACAAACCTTTGCCTTGCTCATTACCTTTGCTTTGCGGTTCTTCGGTTTCTTGTGATTCGTTTTCTTTGGTTTCTTTTACATTACTTTCCTTTTCTTTACTTTCCTTTTCTTTACTTTCCTTTTCTTTACTTTCCTTTTCTTTACTTTCCTTTTCTTTACTTTCCTTTTCTTT
>CALUQO010000025.1 GCA_944322935.1 Candidatus Gastranaerophilales bacterium
AACCAGTGACCTCCATATCGCTAAAAATCTGAATACGCAGGCTTTGCCCGCTTAGTCGAACCCAGTCTATGCTATTTTGGCCTTCTTTAGCCGCTGAGCTGTGGCGAAGCGTGCTAAATGGCGTCACGAAATAATCAAAAATTTGTGAATCACTATTTAATTGTTAAATAGTGACCTTGGTATAAAAAACGAAAACTATAAGTTTTCCCATTTTAATACACATATGTGCAATAGCCTTTTTCTGTCAAATGGCGGTTAAGGCTTACGTTGTTTATATAAAACTCACCTACAAGGTTGTTTTTTATTCCGTATCCGTGGACAACAACATAGATACTCTCGGGGTATTGATTAAACAGCGATTTTATATATTTTGTCGGAACCGAGTTTCTTTTTACTGAATATTGTGACGGACGCATGTATGTGTTACCGTTATTGTCATTGTTTTTGGAAATATTCTCCTGTGTACTTTTGTATGTTCGCATTTTTGTGAATTCATGACAGTCCAAATTTGATACATACATAGTAATACGCACATTTGCAAAATTTCGGTGATCATCATTAAAAAGCACCCTCGCCTGCAGTGCATGAGATACATCAAGAACTTTTACTTTTACGGGCACCCCAAACTCGTATGGATTTATTATTTTCATTGCGCAGACAGGCAGTGCAGCCGCTATTACCATTACAAAAATTAAACAACATAGTTTTTTCATAAAGCACATCAATCCCGTACACTGGACATCGTTATTTATTATTTTGTTTCTTTTTCGTTTGGCACGTAAGTGCACAGACCTTTTTCAATTAAATGCTTGCTTAAACTTACATCGCCTATGTAAAATTCTCCGACAAGGTTTGTGTATAAGCCGTAGCCGTTTGCTGCAAAATAGATATCATTTGGGTATCTTTCAAAAATAGATTGCACGTATTGCGCAACCTGTGTGTTTACTCTTTCCGAAACACTCCTCGGTCTTACATAAGTGTATCCTCGCGAACTTTCCAGATTGTATGTTCTTGAATATTCATGGCAGTCAAGATTGGATACGTAAACAGGAGAACGCATTCTGTTCAATTGTATTCTTACTTCAAGCGCACCGTATACTTTCAGTACTTCTACTTTTTCGTGTTTACCCCACTGATACGGGTTTATCTCTTTCATTGCAAAAGTGGGAAGTGTTGAAATAAACAATAAAGAAACCGTTAGCAGAAATTTTTTCATAAGATTAACTCTCCTCTCAGATGCCATGTGCTGGCGCCTGTTATTTTTACATTGGCGAATTGCCCGACAAGTTTTTTATCCCCGTTAAAGTGTACAATTTTATTGTTTCTTGCCCTTCCGGCAAGGATAATATTATTGTCTTTTTCTTCATAAGATTCAACTAAAATCTCAAAAATTTTTCCGATACATTTTTCATTGGATTTCAGACAGGCTTCTCTGTTTTTTTCATTCAGCCTTGCCAGTCTATTGGATTTTGTTTCTTCATCAATAAACCGGTCTGTCCATTTTGCGGCTTTTGTTTTTACTCTAGGCGAGTAGGCTGCTGTATTGGAATAATCCAGAGCAAATTCGTCAATAGCGCTCAGCGTGTCTAAAAATTCTTCTTCTGTTTCTCCGGGAAAGCCGGCAATAAAATCCGAGGTTATTGCAACATCTTCGAACGTGTTTCTGATTTTTTTTACAATCTCTCCGTACTCTTCTCTGTTGTATCTGCGGTTCATTTCTTTCAGAACTTTTGAATTGCCGGACTGCATTGGAATGTGGAAGAATTCGCATACCTTGTCGCATTCTTTCACTGCTTTGATTAAATCGTCAGAAATATCTGTCGGATAAGAGGTGACAAATCTTATACGAAATTTCCCTTCAATTTTGTTCAAATCTCTCAAAAGATTTGCCAGCGTAACATCTCTTCCGTCATAATCTCTGTCAGGGTCAAGATTTTTTCCGTAGCTGTCCACGTTTTGTCCGAGAAGCGTAATCTCTTTAAAACCTTCTTTTATCGCTTTTTTAGCTTCTTCCAGAATTTCTGAGGGCTTTCTGCTTCTTTCTCTTCCTCTGGTAAAAGGCACTATACAGTAGGTGCAAAAGTTGTTGCAGCCCTCCATAATCGGAATCCAGGCGTTAAGACTTTTTGCGCGTTTAATTTCGTATTTAGCTTCTTGTTCGCCTTCTGTAAATTTTTTAGGTGTTTCATTTGTTGCACAGACTCGCTCGCCGTTGTTTATCCGCTTTAGCAGTTCAGGAAGTTCATAGACGTTATTTGTCCCGAACACTAAATCAACATACGGGAATCTTTTTAGAAGTTTTTCTTTATCCTGCTGTGCAACGCAGCCGCAGAATGCAATTTTTATATTTTTAAAGGGTTGGCCCTGAAGTTCTTTGTTTCGTTCGTCGTTTTTCCATTTGCCCCAAACTCCGACAAGGCTGTATGCTTTGTCAGCAGAAAGCTGGCGGATGGAGCAGGTGTTTACCATAAGCAAATCGGCTTCTTTGGGCTCGGTAGTTTCTTCATAACCAAAATAAGAGAGCATGCCGAGGATTCTTTCTGTGTCAGATTTATTCATCTGACAGCCCATAGTTTCAATATATACTTTTTTCATATCTTCCATAAGAAAAATTATAGGCAAAACAAGAATTAAAGAAAATCTTACAATTTACAATCTTTAACCTAATCTGTACGGCAATTTATTTTTGTCGCATAATAATTTATACTGCTCAGGTAAAAGAAAAAAGGAGCATTTAGATGGACGAATACATTTGTAACGTTTGCGGATACATATATGATCCTGCAGAACACGATAATATCCCTTTTGAAGATTTACCTGCGGATTGGGTATGCCCGTTATGCGGCGTCGGAAAAGACGAATTTTCAAAAGCTTAATCCGGTTCGTACAATAAATATGTAAGGATTTTTGGCAGTGAAATCCCCTTAATTATATAAGGAGATATCATTATGGATTTAAAAATCAGACCTATAAAGAACAATGTCTTTTTCATCGGTTCAAAAGACAGCAACAGAAAACTGTTCGACCAGTTAATACCCCTGCCTCAGGGAACGACGTACAACTCGTATCTTGTAAAAGGCAGTGAAAAAACAGCTATCGTAGATACAGATTATCCTAAAAAACTCGATGAATACAAAAAAAGACTGCAGGAAAATAACATTACAAAAGTAGATTACATTATCTCAAACCACGCTGAACAGGATCACTCGGGCGGAATACCTATGCTTTTGGAAATGTTTCCGGAAGCAAAAGTTGTTACTAACGCAAAGGTTAAAGAAAACGTTATCAATATGCTTCATGTTGATGAGGACAAGTTTATTGTTATCAATGACGGAGATGAGCTTTCTCTGGGTGATAAAACCTTCCAGTTTATCATTGCTCCGTTCGTTCACTGGCCTGACACAATGTTTTCTTATTTAAAAGAAGACAAAATGCTCTTTACCTGTGACTTTTTGGGTTCGCATTACACAAAACATGAACTTTTTGCTGATTATACAGATGATTTAAAAGAAGCTGCAAAAAGATATTATGCGGAAATAATTATGCCGTTTAGAAATTTTGCTAAAAAATATACGGATAAAGTTAAATCAATGGACGTTGAACTTATCCTGCCAAGCCACGGCCCAATATATGACAAACCGCAATGGATTCTGGATTTGTATGCTGACTGGACATCGGATAGAGTAGAAAACAAAGTTGTTATACCGTATGTTTCGATGTATGAAAGCACAACAATGCTCGTGGACAGATTGAGCGAAAAACTCAAACAGGCCGGTATTGAGGTGAAACTTTTTGACCTTGTACACTGCGATGAAGGCGAGTTGTCAATGGAGCTTGTGGATTGCGCAACAGTTGTTCTCGGCTCGTCAATGGTGCTGGCCGGCCCTCATCCGGCTGCTGTTACTGCGGCTTATCTCGTTAATGCGCTAAGACCGAAATTGAGATACTATTCGATTATCGGTTCTTACGGCTGGGGCGGAAATCTCGAGGGTACAATCGAGAAAATGTTCACAATAATTAAGCCCGAAAAGCTGGATTATGTTATTGTAAAAGGCCAGCCAAGAAAAGAAGATTTTGACAAAATCGATGTTCTGGCAAATCAGATTATTGAAAAACATAAAAGCCTTTAATGGAAATTTATAAGTTTATATTCAAATTAAAAAGCCCGCATCAGATTCGATACGGGCTTTTTGTCAGCTCTCAACATCTTTGTGCAGTTTATTGAAAAGATCAATCACTCTGCAAAATCTGAAAGATAAATCCATTGCATCCATATCATCAATGTTGTCGGTTTTATCCATTACACATGGCTGCTGGATTCCGTGATTATTATTATATGCAGATTTTAAATCGCTCAAAAAGTTAATTAAATATGCAAGCTGGATTGGCGAAATATTCATTCTTGCCGCAATTTCCTCATCCATAAGCAAGTGCAGTGGGTTAGCCTTTTGAACCTTCATGTAAAGTTCTCCGCTTTCATCTGCCCCGAGAAAAATATCATTAGCAGGGAAATTTTGTGTTGCAAGCTTTGCAAATACTCCCACTTTTGCTTTATTTTTGTCACTCAAGTTATTTATATCAGGAAAACAATATACGCCTTTAAAAGATACACTTTGTTTATTAATCATTCTTTGCTTCACCTTTTTTTGTATAAACACAGGTATATAAAAACTTTTGCTAATTTATTACGATATTTAAACAAATGTTAATACATTCTCTAAAAGCGTCAGTTCACTATGTACAAACATCTTTTTATTTTGAAAACTTAAGGACTATTGAGTGAAGGCATTTTACACGATTCTCCAAATTTTGCCTTGCTCGAATGAAAAACAGATTATTTGTGCTCTACGCTGCCGTCTGCAGCACTGTGCACTAATAAAGTAAAATATTGTAAATTTTCCTTTACAATTTGAATAAAATTATTAAAGTTTTAGTAAAGATTTGCCGATATATATACTGTAATCAATTACAGGGGTGATGCAAATGTCAGAAAACTTTTTTAAACAACCATTCGGAATGAATATTAAAGTTCCGGTTAAAACAATAAAACAGGTGGAAAAAACCGCCGAAGGCACTGTCAGCGGCATTTGGGAACCTTTATTTAATTTTATTGATACAAATCAACAGGTTTTTAACGGCAATGTTTCAGGCGAGATTGAAAAATATAATCTTATGCAATACAACATTGGCGCTGCTTTAAGAAGAGACAAAATCACAGGTATTGAATTTGATACAAAAGGTTAACCTTAACGATACTTTAAAACATACTCACACAAAAATTAATACTCCCATCATATAATGTTATATAAAATGGGAGTATTTTTTATCTAAACCTATACAACTTTTATTCGTATATTTGAGCGTCCGTATAGCTGATTCGAGCTGCGGACTCAGCTTATTTTACTTCTTTAGCTATTTCGTTGGTTATATCCGTACCGCCGTACAATACAACGCCTTTTGCAAGCACGATGTCATAGTTTGCAGCTTTGGCTTTCTGATTGATTATTGAAGAAATATTTTTGTCGATATCAGCAAGTTTTTTTGCATAATCTTTTCTGATTGCAGCGCTTTTGGAGTTAAGCTCTTTGTTGTATTTATTTTCAAGAGATTTCTTTTTATTTGCATCTGTTTCTTTAGCAACATCTGCTCTTGCATCCGTTATAAACTTGTTTAAATCTTTGATTTTTGCTTCTCTGTCAGCTTTTAGGGCCTTTACCTGAGAAGACGAAGCAACAATTTTTTGTACATCAACTACCGCAATTTTGCTGGGAACATTAGAAATAGCATAATTGTTTACGGACATGCCTATAATAAATGCACTTAAACCTAATGCAAAGTACTTAACACCTGTTTTCATAAAACTCTCTCCTTTTTTTCCAGTAATAAAATTTTATATTGATATTTTAGCGGTAAAACTAATTTTTATCAACAAGCTTTTTTAATTTTATCGGGTTAAATGACATATTTAAATTTAATATCAGGCAATTTTAAGATATTTTTTGTTTTTAATTAATTATGAAGGTGAATTCTTATACAAAGTGTGAAATCAATCAAAGCAGCTCTAAGCTTGCGTGTACATCTTTAAAGCCTGAATGCAAACAAGAGCACAAAGCTTTTGAGACAGAATCTTCTTGCTGCGGTGATGTATACGGCAGGGCAATGGTTGCAATGCACGGTAATGAAAAGCCTCAGACTAAAGAAGAAGTTGCAGCAATTGTTAATAAAATAATTGACGGAACCGGCATGAAAATAGGCCGTCATATAAACGACAAGCATATTCATATCGGCAGACCGGTAGAAGGTTTTAAAAATCTTTGTTATGACGATATGAGGGCCAAATGTTTAAGAAACAACAAAGGAGCAATTGATTTGATTTACCTGCTGGATAACAAAACCGGCGAGGTTAAAATATATGATGCAGATGCAAATTTGAAAAAACATTTTACGCAAAAAGATATGAAAGCATTGAAAGAATACAAATACACGGTTGATGAATTGCATAATTATTTAAGACATGGAAAATTAAGGGGAATAACAGCCCAAGAGACGTTAAAAGATGTAGTAGGAACACTGGATAATCTGTTTAATGATGAGTCAAAAGTATTCCGTACTGAAAAGGATATGGTTTTATACAGGGCTTTACAGCCGGATTTAAGCGAACTGCAAAAAGATGTTTTAACAACGATAGGCGGAATTTATTCCGACAATTCTTTTGTTTCAACAACAAAAGAGTATAATATGGCGGAAAGATTTCGTTCCGTAGACAATCCAATTTTAGAAATAGAAGTACCTAAAGGTTCAAAATATATTGATATGGATGCATTATTTAATATTGATCGCCAGCATTGGAATGAAAAAGAATATTTACTCAATCGCAACAGCCGATTCGAGGTTACAGGATTTGACGTGTTAAATAACATTATCAAGGTTAAATATATTGATTAATAATTGCTATGGTGTTGCATTTTTCGGGTGTTATTCAAAAATTTGACAAACATCCGCAATTTGTTAGACTTGTTATATCTAACATAAGCAGGGAGCAAAAATGACAATAAACATAAAGCAGACGACTAAAGAAAAACTTTCGGCAATTTTAGGGATTATCATTTTTTTGCGGTTTGCGTGTTAGTTGTTGCGCTAAATGAGATTATTGATGTGGAATGTGTAAAATCTCAAAATATTTGCACGGTTTATTCGCATAAGGCCTTTCAGCCAAGAGAAGTAACGGAAATGTTTAAAATTTCCGAGGTTATGTATGGAGAAGTTGTAAAAGAAAGAACAACGGGGAAAAATCGTCATACTTATTACAATGTAGTTTTAAAGTTTAAGAGCGGTCAAAGTTTAAATTTATATAATATAAATTTTAGGAAAAGTGAAAATGCATATAAATTTATAAACAGAATTCAGGATAGAGAAGATTTTTATTTTAAGGGCAATTTTATAAAATCGTTTTTTGATTTGTATTAAATAAAATAATAGCAAAAAATATTTTTACGGGGTTTGTTTTAAACATAAACTAAGAAGAGATTATATTAATAAAATGATAATTCACTCCGTAAATTTTTCCTTATCGTATCCTCAACCTGAGAGAATAAAACAAAATAAATCTTTTTTTCATGTGTCGGCACCGCTTAAGAATGCAGGTGATATTGCAGTTTTTAATAACCATAGTGTCAGCTTCGGGGCAAATCCTTTAAAAGTCATCAATACAAGCAACTATGTAATTAATGAAATAAAAAATTTTGCAAAATTTTTAAAAGCAAAAACATACGCCCGGGCTTTATATTTGTATGCAAAAGGTTCAGGAGGAAAACAGGAATTTTTGCTTCGCGAATTTGGTATGGAACCGTTAGAAGGGCTTCAGTACGGCATAAAAGTTTTTAAAGGATTAACAATGAAAGAAATCCAGTACCTAAGCGAAAATCTGCATGTTATAGCTGTAAAAAGAGGCTGTAAAAATATGTGTGCTTACTGTTATGCAGATGCAAAACCGCAAAAAAGAGAAATGAGCTGGGAAGATTTTACGTTGATAACCAGAGGTTTTAAAACCTTGCGTAAGCGTTTTCACAACCTTGATATTTTTGGTGAAAACAATCCAGTGTCTAAGGAAGATTTGATATATAGAACAACTGAACTCTTTTACGATGCGGACTGTATGGATATTGTAATAAAAGACAAAAAAGGCAAATTGTACGATTTTACGGAACTTGCAACAGAGCTGTACGAATCTTTGGGAAGAAAAACCGCCTTTGATACTTCGGGTTGGAATCGTAACAATCAATTAATGCAAGTGCGTGCGGAAAAATATGCACAATATTTTTCAAAGAAAGAAAATATGGATAAGCTTAATGCTTTCAATGTATCGTTTAACGTTTTTAACGCATCTTACGTTGCCTCAAGAAGAGCTTTGAAAAACGGTGATTTTGATAAAGCAAAAAGACTAAGAGAAAAATATGTTGATAATATGGCAAATACTCTGTTTACCTTCACGCCAGTTTTGGATAATCCTAAGTTCCATCTGCTGGTACGATGTTTTGACTCTTCTGCAAAAAATGCTAACGGTTTTGATAAAAAGTCACTTGCTTCCCTTGCTCAAGATGTTGTGGATAAACTTATCGAATTATACAAAAAAGATTTAAAAGGTAATAAAAAATATATTAAAACAGATCAGCAATTAGAATATACGGTAGCAAATGTTGTTTTTAAAATAAATCATTTGGACACTGCATTAAATTCTTCCGGAAGGATGAAAAAATTTATGAAGGATTTTAATATAAAAGCTCCGCTTATGGAATATGACGCCTCTTTAGAACAAGTAAAACAAGAACTTGCCCAAAACGGAAGGTATCACAAATATATAATGCAAAGGCTTATTGATGCGGACGGAAAAGTTTATCATATGAATTATGCACGATTTTTTCCTACGGAAATACAGTTGAACCTTTCTCAAAAAGATGTTCCTTCACCGAAATTGGCAAACCTTGATGAAAATTTTACTGTTACAAAAGAACTGCTTAACAGACCTGAAATACTTGTTGAAAAGAAAATCTGAGCCGCAATCAGTTACACAATCTGTTTTTGTATCCAGCACATTATCAAGTCGACAATATATTTTTGCTGGTTTTCATCAAGTTCAACATTCTTGGCAAAGCCGTGCCATTTGTTTATGCACCCGCGGCAGCAGGTAGCCGTGGCATGCTGTGCGACAAACACCGGATGATTGCGCATAGGGGTTTGTTTTCCGTCATTTTCAATATAAGCGGGAGCAATTCTTTTAGAGACAAAAACTTTTGCGTGTTCTCTTATTGTTTGCATTCCCTTTTGGCGGATGTATTCCACATCTTTTTGGGACAATTTAAAATGCGCACGAAACTTAGATTTTGCAAGTTTGTTCAAAATATTTTCCACAATCCTTACCTCAAATTAAACAGAAACAAGCAGCAATTAAATAACCGCTGCTTGTTCTCAAATCCTAAACTTATATTTATTTGGAAATTCTTCCCGGAACAACAACTCCGCCTTTGAGATTCTTTTTGTAGAATTCAACGTGCGGCTGCAATACGCTGTCTAATACTTCAGGGAAGGCTGTGTTCGTCATAATTTTTTCTACAATTTCCTGATATACAGTAGCGTATGCTCTGAGCATAGTCATTGCGCCTGCGGCTTTAGGAGTTAAGCCCATACCTTTTGTTGCAATTCTTTCAACAAAAGTAGCGCCTGTGACTTCGTATGATTTTGTTAAAGCGCAGATGTATGCTTCTGCGTTTTCTTTGCAAACACCGTTGTCTACAGGTACTGTCAGTGCAAAAACGAGCTTGTTAGCAGGGTTAAAGTGAGCTTCTGCACTGTGGTGCATAGCGTCAGGAACTTTTGCAACCTGTTTTAATGTGTCTTTAACAGATTCGTTTTGCATTTGTGCATGCCAGTAAACAGTGTTTTCAAAAATTGAACCCATATACTGATGTACAGAGGCTTCGATTCCGTTAAGTTTTGCGTCAGCCCAGAAAATACCTTCTTTTAACGCATCGTTGCTGTCAAAGTCTGTGCTCAAAGCAATAGATGACATCTCTTGAGCAGCGTTGAGCATTTCAATCATGTCTTCTTTTTTCATGCCTGCCCACGCAAGAGCAAACAGTGCATGGTCATCAAAAGCAGAGAATCTTCCGCCTACATCATCGTGGATATACAAATCACCGAGCCAGTTGTTTTCGTTAGATGTTCTTCTAAGCTCGCTTTTTTCTGCATTTGCGTCAGTCACTGCGATAAAGTGTTTGTTTGCAGATTTTTTAGCTTCTTCTTCTGATTGGCCTTTTGCTTTGTACGCGTCTTCGAGCATTGCGAGAACTCTTAAGAAACCGTCTTTTGTTTCAAAAGTAGAGCCTGATTTAGAGGCAATCATAAATGCTGATTCGAGTATATTGTCGTTTAATTTGTACAAAAATCTTTCAAGGCTTGCGGAATCAACATCAGAATAGAATTCAACAACATCGCCTTTTACGTTCAAACCGTTTATGCTCAACATGTGTTCTACGGTGTGTTTTGAACCGCCGATACCCATAACGCTCAGTTTTTTAACGCCTGTTTGGGATTTAAGTTTAGAAGCCAGCTCATAAATTTCATCCGCTCTTTTGATTTGTTCTTGCGGAAGATTAACCCAGTTTAAAAACTGACCTTTCTGGTTTGCTCTTTTTGAAAATTCATTAACGAATTCTGATACTTTTGAGGTGTATTTTGAAAAATCAACACCGCTGAAATTTGTTGTGATATCAGGATTTTTTGTAATCACTTTGTTTTCTCCTTTATATTCTGTATGTTATCATTTGGTTTGCAATTTATTCGCGGGCGGGCACTAATCACTTTGCGCAACAACTTCAACAAGCAGCTCTCCGTAGCTGTTAAAGTGTCCTGAGGTAGATTCTACTATATATTTTAAGTCCGGCTTGCCCTCTATAGCTTTTTCTGCAAAGTCGAGCGCCTCTTCAAGGTCGGAAAACTCACCGATTTGTGTTTTGGTAAGGTCAGAGCCGCCTTTTTTTGTATAAACCTGATACATCATAATAGTCCCCCTTCTTTATTTTAGTCCGGTCTATTTTTATCTAATCTAGTGTCGCAGTTGCTGCCGGCTGACCGCAGCCAGCACCTGCTCACCTTTTCTATATGTTACTCGCCTACACTTAACTTCGTTAAGTTTCGGTGACAGGCTCACAAGTATCGCTTACGCTCTACTGTTCGCTTTGTCAAAAAATTCGTTCACGTCGCTTACCTCTCACAAAACCAGCCACTGGCTGCTTTTGTTCGGCAGAGCCTTATCACGAATTTTTCTCGAACAGACTCTTTTATCATACTACAGAATTAAAAAAGTATGAAATACCAATACAGGACAAAACAGAGCGAAATTTATTTTATATACTCTGCCGCAAACGATAAAGTGATTTTTTCCCAGAATAGTAAGAGGCAAAAGTCAGCACTGAGAAATTTGCAATTAATATAAAATCGTTTGCCTCATACTAATACGACTTATCGAATCTTACCCGATTTATCCCAAACAGGAGCACCGGAAACTATGAAAAAGCAAACTTAACCACCTGTTTCACAAAAACATCTTAACAATTATTTATAAATTTGCCCGTCATGAAAAAAGTTGTAATAATAAGCATATTAATAGTCTAACCATTCCTTTCTTGACTTATGCGGCCTTTTAAATAATCGCCGCATTTTATTTATTTAAAATACCTTAAACTCCGTTTTTATGCGTAAAAATATGCGTACTACGGCATGAATGTTCTTTTATACAACTTTAAAAATCTGCAGCACAAAATATAGCGGACAGGAGTTTATCCATGCATCTACTTTAGCAAATCCGATCTTAAAACCCGCGCGCCTCCAAGGTATACATGCTGAATTTCCGCCTGAGTTTTTGGTGTGTTAAAAACAACAAGCAATCTCAAACATTTTTGCAAACTGCCTTCTATATCCAGTTCAGCCATGCACATCAAAGGAATAAGCGCCGTGTCAAAATGTTTACGTAAAAATTTTGCGGGATATGCAGTTTTTAAATCCTTTGTCATTGTAAAAATGATATGCGAAACATCCTCCAGCTTTAAATCATTAAGCTCTATTATTTTAGAAAACAGTTCCACTGTAGCTTTTTCTATATTTTCAGGAGTATCATTTTCAACTGTAATTGCACCCCTTATGCCTCTTGAGTTCATAACTATTCTCCAAATTTCATGCCCGTCTTAATTTTTGCCCCGTTTGTCCAAGCAAAAGCATCCATTTTGGCTTTTCCCTCAGGCTTAAGCTCATGTATTAATAATGTTCCTTGCTTTGCTTTTACAGCTATTCCTTCTTTTGTTATTTCGCTTATAACACCGTAATCCTCGTTTTGTGAAGTGTTTTCAACTACAGAGGTTTTTAAAATTTTAATATTTTTACCGTCAATTGTTGTGCAAGCAACAGGCCAGGTTGTCATGGAGCGCACATGATTGTGCAATTGCTGTGCCGTCTTAGACCAATCTAAAGGCGCATCCTCTTTTTTGAATTTTTTAGCTATAGTCACAGCAGATTCGTCCTGTTTCTGTGGAATCAACACCTTGTTATAAAGCTGTTTTATAGTAGGATACATGATAAAAGGAGCTTTATCGCTAATTATTTGCATAAGCTGTGCATCCGTCATATCAGGTGTTATTTTTATTTTCTCCTGCAGGCAGATGTCTCCGGCATCCAGAGCAAGAACCGTCAGCATTGTCGTTATGCCTGTTTCTTCATTACCGTCATATATTGCACGCTGAATCGGGTTAGCACCGCGATACTGCGGCAATAGCGATGCATGCAGATTTATTGTTGAAATCAACGGTATATCAAGTATTTCTTCAGTCAAAAGCTGCCCGAATGCAAAAGTAATAAAAAAGTCAGGTTTTAACTCTCTTAATTTTTGTTTTAGTACCTCATCATTTTTTAAAGAATCTGTCTGGAAAACGGTTATGTCATGCGCAAGTGCAAATTCTTTGACAGGCGGCGGCGTAATTTTATTACCGCGTCCGCAAGGTCTGTCAGGCTGTGTTACCACTGCCTGAATATTTATGTCATTAAAATTCAACAATTTTTGCAAACAGTTAACGGCAATCTCGGGTGTTGCCATATAAACAATATTTATCACTGATTATTCCTCCGATGGTGCATCTTCAGGTTTTGGTTCACCGCTCGCAAGAACCGTTTCCCCCGGATTTGTCGGTATTGACTCCAGCTCTTTTTCTATTTCCGGCTCTTGTAATAGTCTGTCCTCTTCAATAGGGGCCAGTCCCTTTTCAGAAAGTATTCTGTTAGCTTCAAAAGTACTTCTGCAATGGTCTATGAACAAAACACCGTCAAGGTGATCAAATTCGTGTTGAATTGCTCGTGCTAGAAGGCTTCCGTCTTTTGCTTCAATAGTAAACGGTTTTCCGTGGATATCCTGTGCTTTTACAAGTACATTTGCATATCTTTTTACATCAGTATATGCGTCGGGAAAGCTTAAACACCCTTCATAGCTGCTGCACGCTCCGCTTTTTTTTATAATTTTGGGGTTTATAAATACAATCGGATGCAGTGGCTGGTTGCCAGTTGAAACATCGACAACGAACACTCTTAAATTTTCGCCAATCTGCGGCGCGGCAAGCCCCACCCCGTTTTTGGCATACATGGTATCAAGAAGGTCATGCACCAGCGCCTGTATTTTTTTTGAAATTTTAAAAACCTCTTTTGACGGTTTTCTTAAAGTGGCATCCCCGTATTTTATTATTTTTTTTATGGACATTTTTTAAACCTCTTATTGTGTATAAGTGCCATCAATCTGTCTCACAAATTATTGTGTTGTGATTGTTTTTGACTTCAACGAGCAAGTTAACCTGTTTATCCCAAAACAGAGCCGCACTATACGGCACGCTGCTCATCAAGTTCACGTCTTATGTCTTCTACGGTTACATAAGTAACTTCGGAATCATCATCTTTTTTCAAATATACATCTTTTATACCGGCCTGTACAATAAATCTTTTACAAAGTATACAAATAAAATTGTGACCGTATATATACATTGTAGCACCCTGGCATCTATCCTGTCCCGCCTGTATAATTGCGTTTTGTTCGGCATGGATGCTGCGGCAGGTTTCATATCTTGTGCCGGAGGGAATATTATTTTCTATCCTGTAGCATTTGCCAAGTTCGTAGCAGGAAACTACTTTGGACGGAGTCCCGTTGTACCCAGTTGCTTTTATCTTTTTATCCTCTCCTACAATAACTGCACCGACCTTTGCTCTGAAACAGTTTGAGCGTGTTGCACAGGTTTTTGCTATTTCCAAAAAATAATCATTCCATGGTTTTATCATTTTACATTCCTTTTATTTTATTTATTGTTTTTCATATAACGCAGGACTATGCCGAGCGGTAATTTAATTGTGTATTGTGTTCTGAATAATTAGTTCCCTTTTATTTGAATATGAGTTGTTTTTCTCTTGAGAAAATAAACGGCTGCAATATTCTTATACGGGTATTAGCGGAAAAATTATTTTGTCGCGTCCGGGTAAGATTTTAGTTGCGGCTGTATCCTTTGAGACTGTTCTCTTTGAGATTTAATTTTTTGTGAAGGTACTTTTGTACTCTGAACTTTTTGGGAAGTAGTCTTTTGTGACTGAACCTTTTGAGTGGAGACATTGCCTGAATCGATGTAATTGAACATGTTTAGCGATGTTATATTTCCGGCTGCATAAGCACATAACGAAACTTCTGACAAAAAGCACACGAAAATCATTACTGTTATTAGTGCTGATACAAGTGCTGCATTTATTTTCAACACAGAATCACCTCATATTCCTTGACAAATATATTTTATTTGCTTTCAGCCGCAAAGTAAAGCTTTATTGCATAGGAAACATCTGCATAACCTGATTCATCATTTGCTGCAGCTGACCGGGATCCATGCCCTGAAGTGCTGACTGCATCTGTGAAGGATCAATATTCATGGAAGAAGAAGGCATCGATGTTTGAGATTGATAACCGCTGTAAGCGCCGCCGGATGGTTGCGTATCAGCAGGGGCATGTCTGCGAGGCCGTATTCTTCTTGTCGTTGTTGTATTAACTGTTGAAGACGGTATCGACACAGATGCATTCTTCTGTTGCTCCAAAATTACAGACAAATTTTGAACCATCTGCATAAGCTGGTTTATTGTTGCAGGGTCAACGTTGTACGCAGGCTGCGCAGACGAAGAACTCACACTCGGACACTTTGTTGTAAAAGAATTTGTTCCGTCTTCTGATATCCAGCCTATAACCTTGCCGTTGCGATCTTTAAAGTACAATGTACCGATGACAACAATGCTCTGGTTTTTTTTATCTGTTGCTGTGCCGAACCTTACATCATACCCGTTTCTTACGGAAACAGCAGAATCCGCATATGAATCTTTTTGCCAGAATTCAGTTCGCATGGCTTTTTTAGATTTTTTGGTAATCATGGGAACTGATACAATTGCTATTATGCATACAATTAACAAAGTAATAAGCGCTTCAGCAAGTGAAAAAGCCGGTTTAAATTTCATTATAAATCCTCTATATTCCTGACAATAAATACATTTTATTTGTTTTTTTCGTGAAAGTAAAGGTTTTATAACACAAGTAAAAGAAAAAAAACCAACAAATAGAGGAAAAAAAGTACTTGCCATTATTCAAGAATTCTATATAATTAAAAATGTACATTTTAAGAAAAGGGGTTTACCAATGAACAAAGAAGAATTAGTACAAGAAGTATCTAAAAAAGCTAAAGTTACTCAAAAAGATGCAGCTGAAGTTGTTAACGCTTTGATGGAAACAATTGAAAAAACAGTTGCTAAAGGTAAAAAAGTTACATTAGTAGGCTTTGGTACTTTTGAAGCAAGAAAAAGAGCAGCAAGAACTGGCCGCAATCCTCAAACAGGCAAAGAAATCAAAATTGCAGCAAAAACAGTTCCCGCTTTCTCTGCAGGTAAAAAATTCAAAGAAGCTGTTGATTGCAAAGCTTGCAAAAAATAGTTTTTTAACTGTTTAAAAAACGTCGGGATACTGTTATCCCGGCGTTTTTTATTTGGAGTTATATATATAACATAATCCAACAATAAAACACCTTTACCGCTATTGGTAAAGGCGTTTTATTTTGGTTAGTTTCAGTCGGATTATTAAAAAATATTGAAACCTTTTTCTGCAGTGTTCAAGCAACAACACTGTGTATTTATTTTATATTAACAATTTGCACCTATGACACCGGCAATAAGACCTGCTGCACCGCCGACCAGTGCACCTATCGGGCCGCCTACCATAAAGCCGATTGCAGCACCGGTACCGGTTGTTGCTGTCGCACCTCCAATTTTGCCGGCAAGAGCTTTTGTCTTTTCCGACTTCGGAGGCTCTGAGCCTTCCATTTTTGCAATAACCTCTTCTGATGAATATTTCTGGGCATTGCCGAATGTAATTGTATTCCAGAAAGAGTTTGCAAGAGTTCCGTCGCAGTTTTGCTGTATCATTGCTTTCAAATCCTGACCGGTGACAGCCTGGAACTGTTCTTTTGCGCAGTTTCTCAAAGTCATTTCCAACATTGCGGGATTATCCTTAAATTCCTGCTGCAATCTTGTATACAACGGTGACTGCCTTAATGTATTAACAATTCTTTCAAACTGTTCTACAATCTGGTCGGATTCACCTTCTATAACAACGGTTTGTAAAGCGTTGCATGCTTCTCTGATTGACCCTGTCAATCCGTCTGTTGCGGATGCATAGTTTTTAGCATCCTTGCCTTCCTGATAGTAATGTTCACGGGCTAAATTTCTAAGGTCATAATCATATGCAAGGCGGTCTTTGTAATCCATATTCATATATTTGAGGTACTGCGGCCAGTATTGCGGATTCATTCCATACATACCCATGCCCATAGCACCCATTGCATAAGGATTTGCCATTCCACCCATGGCACCGTTTATTGACATATCATAAACAGGCATGTTGCCCAAACCAAAATGTTGATAAAACCCTGCATTCAAATCAGTTAGTCCGTTCCCCGATGCTGTTGCTGTTGCAATCATCTGGTATGGATTACTGTAGTATCCTGCTGATGATATACCGTTCATAACCGACCTCCAAATTTAATTTACCCTTTACGCGGGTACATAACCTTATTAATCTAACCTTACATTTATATAAAAACAATTTATCTTTCGGGATTGCCCAAAATTAAACAAAATATTAACAATTGTTAACATTCCAGTTTTCACTTATTAACAGCAACTGCTTTAGATAAGACAGAGAGGTATATTGTATCAGTAATATGAGAAAGCTAAAGAAGAAAATTTTCATTCTTAGTTTCCCCACTAATCAAAGTTCCGTAAGATTTAGTCGGAAGGAAAGAATAGCAGGTAAAAATAATATAATTAATTGTCAGAACAGTTAATTTCATTTGTTTTTTTGAAGATTAGCGTGCTGTTAATAACAGTTAGCTCTCAAGCATTGATTAATCGTTGTTAAGATGTTATTATATCAGGGCTTATCATTTTAAATTTTATTATTAAGTAAGTAAAGGTTTATGGCAGCTAAAACAAAAAAAACAGAAACAGCGGCAAAAGACCCAAAGCCGTCTAAAGCAAAAACAAAAGGCGAAAAGGTTCTTGTAATAGTTGAGTCTCCGGCAAAATCTAAAACTATAAAAAAAATTCTCGGTGATTCATACCAGATAGAAGCCAGCTACGGACACATAAGGGATTTTCCGCCCAAGGTGCTTGGGTTTGATGTTGCTCACAATTTTGAGCCGACATTTATTGTTATCCCCGAAAAAACGGCTGTTGTAAAAAAACTGAATGAACTGGCAAAAAAATCCGACAAAGTTCTCCTTGCATCCGATCCCGACCGTGAAGGAGAAGCCATTGCATGGCATGTCAGACAGGTGCTTGATGTACCCGATAACAAAATTTATCGTATAGAGTTTAACGAAATTACCCCCAAAGCTATAAAAAATGCAGTAGAACACTCAAGACAAATAGATATGGAACGAGTAAAAGCGCAACAGACCCGCCAAATTCTTGACCGTCTTGTGGGCTATAAAATAAGTCCGGTACTGTGGGAAAAAATGCGAAATTACAGGTTGTCTGCAGGAAGAGTTCAAAGTGTTGCTCTGCGCATGATCTGTGAGAGAGAAGATGAAATTGATGCTTTCAAGCCGGTTGAATACTGGACAATTACAGCTGATTTGCTCAAGGATAAAATTCCATTTAGTGCTGAGCTTTCAAAATACAAAGATAAAAAAATAGATATTAAAAACAAAGAAGAAGCTGATAAAATAGTTGCAGAACTCACTAAAAAGGGTTTGGAATATGAAGTATCCAAAGTCACCTTCCGTGATACACAAAGAAAGCCGGCTGCGCCTTTTATCACCTCAACCCTGCAGCGCGAAGCAAGTTCAAAGCTTGGATATGGAGTATCAAAAACCATGCAGATTGCACAAAAGCTTTATGAAGGTATTGATATCGGTACTGACGGGCCAGTAGGTTTGATTACCTATATGAGAACTGACTCCGTAAGAATTTCAGACGATGCGCAAGCTGCAGCAAAAGATTTTATTACGAACAACTTCGGACAAAATTATTACCCATCAACACCCAACAATTACGTTAAAGGCAAAGGCAAAAATGTTCAGGATGCACACGAAGCTATCAGACCTTCTTATATAGACAGGACGCCTGACAGCATAAAGCAATATCTTACATCCGAACAGTACAGGCTGTATAAATTAATATGGTCAAGATTTATTGCATCCCAGATGGAAAATGCAAAGGTAAAAAATACTTCTGTTGATATATCAGCAGGCGACTATTTGTTCAAAGCCGGCACAAGTAAAATTACATTTGACGGTTTTTTAAAAGTTTATAACGAATCTGACGAAGATATAGACCAGAGTAAAATTCCCGATTTAAAAGAGGGTGATGCTCTAAAACTTGCAAAAATAGATCCCAAACAACATTTTACCCAGCCGCCGCCGAGGTTTACAGAAGCCTCACTTGTTAAAGCGCTTGAAGAACACGGTATCGGACGTCCGTCTACGTATGCTCCAATTATTTCTAAAATTCAACAAAAAGGATATGTAGAAAAGCTAGAGAAAGCACTTGCTCCAACAATTCTCGGGCGTACTTTATGCAGAGAGCTTGTTAAATATTTTACAGATATTATGAACTATGAATTCACTGCACAGATGGAAAATAAGCTGGATGAAATAGCAGAAGAAAAGGCTGTATGGACAGAGGTACTCAATGAATTTTATACCCCGTTTAATGATACGGTAGATTCCGCCAAAAAGAACATGCCGCGTGTGCTTATTGAGTCTGATGTTGTCTGCCCAAAATGCGGAAGAAAAATGATTGTAAGGACAAGCCGTTTCGGAACTCAGTTTTTGGGCTGTTCAGGATATCCCGAATGTAAAACAATGATGCCGCTCAATAAAGACGGTTCCGCGGTTCAGGTCGACGAAAAAAGTGATGAAAAATGCGAAAAATGCGGCTCTGATATGATTATAAAAGTCGGCCCTTACGGAAAATACCTTCAATGCACAAACGAAGAATGCAAACACAGAAAAAGACTCGTTGTCACAACAGGGGTAAAATGTCCAAAATGCGGCGAGGGAGACGTTATACAACGTAAATCAAAATACGGAAAAATCTTCTACGGCTGCAGCAAATATCCTGATTGTGATTTTGTTTCCTGGAATGAACCGGTTGCAAAAAAATGTCCTGACTGCGGTGCGTATCTTGTTAAAAAGATTACTAAAAAAGAAGCAAAACTTGTTTGCTCTAACAACTCATGCTCATACAGCGAACCTTTGGAAAACGAAAACGAAGGAGAAAATTAATGTTAAAATTTGCTGTTATCGGACATCCGCTCACGCAGTCGTTGTCTGCTGTTATGCATAACGCAATGCTCAAAGACGCAGGTATTGAAGGCTCATATGAACTTTTGGATACCGAACAAGAGGAGCTTGTTTCAAGGGTAAAACAGCTTAAATCACAGGGGTATACGGGCTTTAATGTTACAATTCCTCTTAAGGTTCCAATAACACTGTTTTTAGATGAATTTGACCACCTTGCAGACCTTGCCGGTTGTGCAAACACTGTTAGAATAAATGAAAACCTCACCCTATCGGGTTATAATACAGATATTTACGGTTTTAAAACAGCAATACCAACCGATGTGCAAAAAAATTTGCAGAGAAATAAAGTGTCCATTTTAGGTACAGGCGGAGCTTCTCGTGCTGCAGCAATAGCTTTTACACAGATAGGTGTCTGTGAAATTGATTTTTATGCAAGAAATGTTATAAACGCTCAGGACATGGTTAATTTTTTAAGAAACAGTTTTCCTGATATTAAATTCAATCTAAAACAGATGCAAAGTCTTAATGATTTGTCTGATTGTAAAATGCTTGTTAATTCCACTCCTGTCGGAATGAGAGGCAAAGCAATGGGGATAAGTCCTATAGATGAAGCGATTTTAAAAACATTGCCGGCAGATGCGGCAGTTTATGATATTGTATATAATCCTTTAAAAACCCAGTTTATAAAACTGGCACAAAAAAACGGATACAAGACAATAACCGGTCTTGATATGTTTGTACATCAGGGAGCAAAAGCATTTGAGATTTGGACAGGGAAAAAAGCAAGGCCTGAAGTTATGAAAATGGCCGCTCTTGAAGAATTGGCGGAATAAAACTGTTGTTTGCAGGATTTACACTGTCTGTACCAGTATTATTTTCAATAGACAATTTTGCGAACTTTTTATAATATAAAACAATGAAAAATGTGCACCTGCGAACAAAAGACGGAATAAAAATCGAATTAAGTTATTACAATAAAGGATTTGACTCTGTTGTGATTATTGCACCTGGGTGGTGTATGACAAAAGATTCAAAATCTTTTGTTGAGATTTCAAATTTATTTTCGAACGATTTTGATGTTATATCTTTTGACTTTCGCGGACACGGAAAATCCAGTGGTTTTTATACATTCGGTGCAAAAGAAGAAGCAGAAATTGATGAAGTCATAAAATTTGCAAAATCAAAAGGCTATAAAAAAGTATTCATAATCGGATTTTCACTGGGAGCAATGATTGCTTTGCAGCATCAATCAAAACATAATAACGCAAATAGAGCTGTCTTTGTTTCTGTACCTTGCGACTTTGACAAAATAGAAAATAAAATGTGGAAAAAAGAAGCATGGGGTGAAACTTTTAAAAAGTTTGAACTCTCAAGATTTTTGTCTGTACGTCCGTACTTGATTCCCCTGAAAAAAGAAAAACCTGTTGATTGTATAAAAGAACTCAAAATACCGTCACTTTTTATTGCAGGCAAAAAAGATCCGACTGTTTGCTTCTGGCATACGGAAAAGCTATACAATCTTGCAGAATGTGAAAAAGATTTTGTACAGTATGAGAACGGAATCCACGCGGAAGATTTGTTTTTATATGACAGGCGAGGCTTTTACGCCCAGTGCATCAATTGGTTTAAAAAAGATTAATCACTATCTTCTTTTTCATACACAGGTACATAATTAATCTTTCTGAGTTTATTCAAAAAGATAAAAGAAACAACTGTCAAAACTGCCCCAAGAACAACAAGAGCTTTTGAAATTCCAAGAGCGTGTGTAATTGAACCCGCAAAAAAGTTGCTTATGGAAAGTGTCCCGAGATAGCATATAAAATGCAGGCTCATAACACGACCTCGCATGTCGTTATTGACAACTGATTGAAGAAGAGTACTTGCCGGTGTAAGCGCTCCTATTGTTCCCAGCCCAATAAGAAACATTGCGACAAGAGCAATAGTTTCTGTATGTGTAACCCCCAGCATAACAAAACCTGCACCAAAAAACAGGCTTGCAAGTGCAAGAAGTATATTAAGCCCCCTGATTGTACTTTTTGCCGCAAGCACAAGCGATGTCATAAGTGCGCCAACACCCGCCACGCTCATTAAAAGCCCGAGTGTTTTTGCATTTTCATGCAAAACTTCCGTCGTATATATCGGCATAAGCATAGGATAAGTCATTGCAAGAAAACTTATTAATGCGATATAAACGAGTAGAATTGCAATAGAGGGGCTTTTAGAAACATAATCAACTCCCTCAAACAGACCTTCAAGAATCGTTTCATTTTGAATATTACCGCTCTTTTCCTCTTTAAAACGAAGCAGGGCAACAAGTATCGTTACGGGAATAAAACACAAAAAATTAATAAAAAAACACATACCAGCACCAACCGTAGCAAGCAATACTCCTGCAACAGCCGGGCCGACAAGACGTGCAACATTAAAGCAGGTAGCATTAAGCGCAATCGCATTGCCAAGGTCGTGTTTGTCATCAACAAGATCAACATACATTGACTGTCTTAACGGGCCGTCAACCGCCGCAATAATATTCAAAAACACAGCCAAAAGTGTTATGCTCCACAACTGAACATGGTGAGAAAGTGTGAGCGCCGATATCAAAAATGCCTGTATCATATACAAAATCTGTATCAGCATCAAAAGTTTATGTTTGCTGAATTTATCAATTAATACACCTGCAAACGGGGTAAGTAAAAACAAAGGCAATGCACCCAGAAACATTATCGTCCCCATTATAAAAGGAGATTTTGTCATATCATACACAACCCAGCTTATTGAGATGTTTTGAATCCAGATACCGATTTGTGCAACCATTAAGCCCGGAAAAAATAATCTAAAATTGCGATATTTTAATGCTCTGAAAATTGCTGCTACTCTGTTCATGTTATCAATATTTCCGTTTTATTAAAATTGTTGAAAAATGTAATCCTTAAAACAAGAGGATTACATTTTTCAACAATATATTAATACCTGATAGGCACTATCAGTCAAATCTTTATAAATTTTTTATATACGTTTTAACCATTCGGCTATGTCTTTATCCACACCGGAGCCGCCTTTGCCGTATACAACAAACGGAGAAAGAACTTTAGCGCCTTTAGCGAGTTTTTCCATATCTTTATCTATGGTATATCCGCCACCGCCGCCATGTGTCACAAAAGGCACAATTGTTTTGCCTTCAAAATTATTTTCAGCCAAAAATGTCATAACAGGCGGAGCCATTGTGTACC
Source organism: Candidatus Gastranaerophilales bacterium (assembly GCA_944322935.1). Taxonomy (GTDB): domain Bacteria; phylum Cyanobacteriota; class Vampirovibrionia; order Gastranaerophilales; family Gastranaerophilaceae; genus Limenecus. The sequence goes on from CALUQO010000025.1 coordinate 23,141, forward strand.
ACCATGCCGGAGTGCCGACAAAAATCACGTCATAAGAGCTTATGTCTTTGTTGTGTATGGGTGGGTGGATTCCCTTTTCTTTCTGTTCTTTTGCTATGCCGTAGGCTGTTTCGTTGTAATCAGACGGATACGGCGTGACAGGTGTAATTTCAAAGATATCAGCGCCTGTTTGTGCCTGAATTTTTTCAGCAATTGATTTAGTGTTTCCGCTCCACGAAAAATATGCTACCAGAATTTTCTTATCCATAAGACCTCCTATCTTGGTTTGTGCTGTTGCATTAGCAATCTGATATACAGCCATACCTGTTATAAAAAGTACAGGCAGAAGAATTAGCAATATTTTTTTCATTAAGCCTCCTTTGCTTTTGAATTTAATTTTAGTACTTTAGAGCAACTATCAGTCAAGTATACTCTTGAGCAATTTCTTAAATTTTGTAGTTTACTATAAATTCTACAAACTCAGGGCTGTAGTGGTCGCAAAACAGGCTTTTGCCAGTATCTAATGCTCTTATTTTATTCAGGTCATCTTCAGCAAGTTCAAAATCAAAAATATTGAAATTTTCTTCCATTCTATTTTTGTGTGTTGATTTTGGTATTACAACAACACCTTCCTGTGTTAAAAATCTTAAAGCAACCTGTGCAACTGACTTTCCATATTTTTGACCGATTTCTGTAAGTGTTTCATTATGGAAGTAATTGTTCTTTCCTTCTGCAAAAGGCCCCCAGGACATAATTTGAGTATTGTGTTTTTTCATAATTTCTTTAGCTGTTTTCTGTTGTTGGAACACATGTGTTTCTACCTGATTTATCATCGGTTGTATTTTACAGAAGTGTGATAAATCCACAAACCTGTCTGGGTAAAAATTGCTGACACCGATTGCGCGCGTTTTTCCGTTTTCATAGGCTTCTTCCATTGCTCTGTAGGTACCGTAATAATCATTAAACGGCTGGTGAATTAATATCAAATCAATATAATCTGTTTGCAGTTTTCTTAATGATTCATCAATCGACGCCTTAGCCTTTTCATAGCCGCCGTTTGACACCCATACTTTTGTGACAAGAAAGATATCTTTTCTGTCTATGCCGCTGTTTTTTATAGCCTTGCCCACAGCTTCCTCGTTAAAATAGGCCTGTGCTGTGTCGATAAGTCTATAGCCGGTTTCTAAAGCGTCAGATACAACTCTTTCGCATTCATTGTGATCAGGCACCTGATAAACGCCGAAGCCTAAAATTGGCATTTCAATGCCGTTGTTTAGTTTTACTGTTTGCATGGTTTTTCTCCTTTGTTTTATTGGGAATTTTTAAATTGTGGTTAGATAATATTTATTATGTAAATACCAAAATGATATTTGTTTTTTATATAAATTACTGCGTAAGTAGTGTTAGCGTTCTTTTCTCTTTCTTGCTTGAGTCGTAGGCGAGATACGAGCCGTACGAATCAGGATACCCTTAGGGTATGGTTCGTTTCTTTCTCTTTTGGTCAAGGACTCCGTTTTGAGTTGACTAAATGTCAACTCGAAATGGAGGCAAGCTAAGCCAGAAGCGAAGCTTCTGCGTGTTGTATAAATATTAAAGAAATGAACAAATAAAAAAGAAAACTAATATTTTTTAAACACTTGTCTCTATCTATAAATCTTTTTCTTTACGTTCATTTTTTCTTTTTGTTTGCGATGCAAAAAGAAAAAACGAACCAAAAAAGAAAAACACGCTGTATCAAAAGAGATTTTAAAACTCAGAAACGAAAATTTCCGTCCACTCACAAAATGTCAAATTCGGTACGGTAAATTTTCATTCCTTCGTTTAAAAATCTCTAATCAAAATTCCATCAGGGCTCCGCCCCGAACCCCCTACGGCTTACTTTGTAAGCCGTGATTGTTTTTTTGATATTTTGATATTGTTCTTACATAAAATATTTTTTAACATAATAAATATTATCAAAGTACAATTAAAATGTTCTTTCAAAATAAATGTTAAAAATTTGATTAATTTTTAAATTCACACGCCTTAACCGAACCGAGTTTATGAATATCTTCATCCGTTCTGTTGCCGTAAATAGTGATTTTATTCAATTCTGTTTCAATATTGCCAAATTCCTCATCGGTCAACACAACATCGGCTGCACCAAGATTTTCAACAACCCTTTCGTCTTTTCTCATACCAGGAATAGGCACAACATGAGGATACTTGTGGAGCATCCAGGCTAAAGAAAGCTGAGCAGGAGTAACACCTTTTTTGTCTGCAACAGCGTGAAGCAAATCCAAAAGCGGCTGGTTTTTTTCAACATTCTCGGGATTAAATCTTGTTATAACCCGTCTTACATCGTCGCCTTTGTATTCCATATTCTTGTTATATTTTCCGCTCAAGAACCCTGACGCCATGGGAGAAAATGCCACAAAGCCGATATTCAATTCTTTACAGGTCGGGATAACATCTTTCTCGAACATTCTCTCCATCATGGAGTATTCGCTTTGAATAGCAGTTAAAGGAGTTACTGCGTGGGCTTTTCTTATCTGTTCTTCAGTTGATTGCGATTGTCCCCACGCACGAATTTTTCCTTCTTTTATAAAGTCACCCATCCATTGAGCAACCTCTTCTACATTAGAATCAAGAGGAACTCTGTGTTCATAATAAATATCAATATAATCAGTTTGCAGCCTTTTTAATGAGTCGTTGAGGGCGTTTGTTACACCTTTTTTGCTTAATTTACCTTCTGGAATATCCTGTCCCGGCTGAAATACAGGCACAAATTTTGTGGTTAAAATAATTTTATCTCTGAAAGGTTTTACAGCTTTACCCACTAATTCTTCGTTAACATAAGGCCCGTAAGCTTCCGCAGTATCAAACAATGTGCAGCCCAAGTCATAGGCTTTACGCATAAGTCTTATGGATTCTTCTTCTGTCGGGATTGCTCCGTAGCCGTGGCTAAATCCCATACACCCCATTCCTACGGCCGAAACCTCAATATCACGCAGTTTTCTGTATTTCATAACTCATTCCTTTCTATTTTTATCTGATTAATTTAAATATTGTTTAAATATTGCCATCAGTTGTATATTGCAAAATTTATCCGTCCAATCAAGCGGTTCAAATTTGCCGTCAGACATACACCAACATGTCATCATCCCGTAAAGCTCACTTATAATAATGTGAGTCAGCAGCTCTACAGGGGTGTTTTCTTTCAGTTCACCGTGTTTTACTGCATTATCAAGAATCTGCTTAAGCATATCAAAATCGTAAGCCCATTTTTGCCCGTCTTTATTTTCAGGAACGTTATTCGGGTCCAGAACATCTCTTGTCCACTGACGGCAGACGTGAATACCGCAAGATTCAACACACTCCATAAATCTGTGAAAATAATGACACAGTTTTTCTACTATTTTTAAATTCTGCATATCCTGCAGCTCCTGTGCTATTTCGATAAAAGGAGCTCTGCTTATTTCAAGAACAATATCTTCTTTTCTTTTGAAATAAATATAAAAGGTCCCTTTTGCAACACCTGCTTTTTTAGTAATATCCTCAACATTTATGGCGTCGAACCCGTTTTCTTTAATAAGTTCCAGACCTGCCGTTATGAGCTTGCGTCTGGTCTCTTGTGCTGCTGTTTGCCTTTTATTCATATTATTAAACCTGTATTTGTTATTACAAATACAGTATATCATTTTAATGACCCTAAGTCAATGACTTAAAGTCAGTTATTTTTATTATTGTCAAACTTTTCCTTCAACCTGTCCAGAAACAGCTTCGCAGCAGGTGAAAAGACCTGATATTTTTTCCAGACTATATCAAGCCCTGATTCTAATTTGGGCGACAGGGGTTTAAAACACAAATTACTGTTACCTGTTGTATTAACCAGTTTATCAAGTGTTACCGCATAACCCATTCCTGCGTTTACCATAATTGCTGCATTGTAAACAAGATTATATGTAGCGGTAATATTGAGTTTTTCAAACTCTTCTCCGAACCAATCCAAAAAACCGCTGTCTGCAGAGTATTTTCTTGACATTTGACGAGAGGCAAGCAAAGGGACGCCTGTTAAATCTTTCAATGTTACAGCCTGCTTTTTTGCTATTGGGCTGTCTTTTCTTGCAATAACACCCCATACATCTTTATCGGGTAATGTTATATTATCATATTTTGACAAATCAATAGGTTGAATCAATATTCCAAAATCTAAAAGACCACGGTCTAGCTTTTCAGTAACATCCTCAGCATTACCGCTGTAGATATGAAACTTTATCTCCGGATATTGATTTTGCAGCTCTTTCATCACATGCGCAATATGTCTCATTGAGTCAGTTTCGCCGCAACCTATGTAAATATCACCGCCCACTATATCTTTTATGGCGCGAAAATCAGCCTCGGTTTTTTCAACCATATCAACAATTTCTTCCGCTCTTTTTCTGAGCATCATTCCCTCAGGCGTAAGCGAAACCTTGTACTTTCCACGCACCAAAAGTTTTTGGCCGAGTTCTTTCTCTAAATCCTGCAATTGTCGTGAGAGTGTAGGCTGTGTAAGATGCAGAGAATTCGCTGCAGCCGTAATGCTGCCCTCTCTTGCCACGGTCAAAAAATATCTTAAAACTCTGAATTCCATTTACACTATTCCTCTTTTATTATATTATTAATTTTCTTCGAAAACTACAAGGCCCGCTCAATAAATAAGCGGGCCTTGTAGTTTTTATTTAATCTTTTAGTTTGTTACATTGAATAAGTAATCAACGCTTTTACAGAACGTGCAGTATCTTTGATTTCCTGTTTTTGATCTTCGCTGTTCATTGTTTCTTCCAAAATTTTCAAAACTTCTGTTTTGTCATTTAGAGAAAGAATTTCATTAATAGAGCTCATTGCAACTCTTGCGCTTAAATCATTGATGCCTTTGCCGCTTTTTGCAACAACAATTTTTAATGCATCAGGAGTGTTCTTTTTAATAAGAGCATGAGATGTTTTTTCTCTGATTTCATCAATTTCGGAATTTGTTCCGATTTCTTCAAGAACAGTTATCGACTTAGGGTCTTCGTGTCTTGATAAAGCTTCGATAATGTTGTCAATTTTGTTTATTGTTTTCATTCTGCAACCTACGCTTTCGCTAATTCTGTTTTATAATCTGATTCACACGTTTTTAACATTGTAGATAAATCATCCACCGGCTGTTTTAACAGATTGTTTACACTGTACTGGTTGTTGAATTTTGAAGATATTGAATCGGCTAAAGTTCTGAAATCAAGAGTGATTTCCGTATTTTTAGCTTTTTCCCATGAACTTGCTATTGAATCTTTGACCTGTCTGCCAAAAGAAATAATAGAATTGATTCTGGAGCGGAAGGCCTCGTTAAAGGAGTTGATGCCTCCAACAAAAGCACTGGCAACCATTTTTGACTTATTGCTTACTGCCGCAAAAGGATTTGTGCTTGTGTTGTTAGATTCCTTTACTTTAGATGATTCGAATACATCCGAGGTTAATACATTGCCTTTGAAGTTAATTCCAAACGGGTTTGAATGAACTTCCTGTCTTTCTTCTTTAGAAAGAGGCTTGTTGAATAGTGAAAAATTTGTGTTGGTGATTTTCATCTTTTACTTTGCCTTCCTTATTTAATTGATACTCATAACTCTTTTTTTAATTAGAATACTCTATTAAATTACCATTATAAGGAGACTACATAATCATCTTTTTGGAGGATTTATTACATATTTGTATACAACTTTAGTATAAAACTATCCGGCGCTTAAGCCAGCACACAAGCTTATACACTGTGCAGTCATGCCTTTGGCGTCATCTGAGGCAAGATATTTTACAAGCTGTGCAATCTCGTCCGGTTGAATGAATCTTTTTTGCGGAATCATATCAAGTTCTTCTTCATAACTAAAATCACTCTGCTCAACAGCATCATGCGCAAGTTCCGTCTGAACCCAGCCCGGATTAACCGTGTTTACCGTAATATTATACTCTGCCAACTCCAAACCCAATGCTTTTGTTAACCCGATAAACGAAGATTTAGTCATTGAATATAATGAAGCGTTAGCCTCGCCGACAACACCGCTGATTGAGCCTATGTTTATAATCCTGCCCCAGTTGTTTTTTTTCATATATCTTACAGCATATTTACTCAAGAGATAGGGCACTTTTATATTTAGATTCAGCAATCTGTCAATATCACTATCTTCTGTATTTTCAACTGGGGAATACACATAATCACCGGCATTGTTTACAAGTATATCAATACTGCCTGCCGATTTCACAATCTCATCAATTATTTTTTTACACGCGCCGTCAGTTGTTAAATCTATTGCAAAACAGCCCTGTGCTTTGATATCTTCTGCTGTTTTTTCCAAAAACTCTCTGTTTCTTGCACAGATAAAAACATTGTACCCTTCACGGCATAAAACAGATGCAGCTGCCCTGCCTATCCCTCTGGAAGCGCCCGTTACAAGAACTGTTTTATTCTTCTGCTTTTTCATAGTTGTATTCCGTCAGAATTTGTACAATAGACTCCATGATTAAAGAAATTATTTGTTTTCTTTGCTCTTCATTTAAATTTTTTATTATCTCAATTGCGGAATGCAAAGAAAGATTCTTGTCATACCAGCGTTTGTATTCCGTAATTTTATTATCATTAAGATGAGACAATTCCCCGTCAGTGTTAGCTTCTATCTCTGAAAGGATAATTTGGATTAAATCCTGAGCAACCTCGTCTCTTACTTCTTCGTCCAGGGATTCCATAAAGGACATCAAGCTGCTTAAGTCAGGATCTTTGTCATACCAGCGCACATATTTCATTGTTATTTTGTCCGATAATATGTTACAACACTCTAAAACAAAATTAAAATACCATATTTTTTCACAGCAGTAAAGAATAATGTCACAAATAATATTATGAATTACAGAAATAAAAAACAAAAGATATCTTATCTTAATATTGAAGAAATAATTTTGTAAATTGTTCTTATATTTTCAATAGATGCAGAGTCTAAAAGTTTGTTTATTTTTTTAATAAGCTGAGGTTTGTCGTCGTAATGTTCAGTCGCAAACAAATCTTTGAGCTCTACGTCAAAAATGTCAGCTATTTTCTTTAGTCTGTCAATTGTGGTAAAACTTACTCCGGTTTCAATCCTGCTTAAAGAGCGTGAATCCAATTCAAGCATTTCAGCAAGCTGCTCTTGGGTATAGTTTTTCTTTTCTCTAAGCTCTTTAATCCGTGCGCCTAATTTTTTATCGCCTTTTGATGATGTCATAATATCTCCTCAAATTAACTTTAAAGTTAAAAGCACAGGAAATTAACGACATATAATATTGACTACAAGCTTGACAAACTACATATTATGTCCTAATCTCATCATAAGACGTACGAAATGTTGTTATGTTTACACATTTAATGTCTAATACCTACACTAAACAAAATTGAGGAAAAATGAATCAAAAGAGTTATTTTATAGTCTGTATGAAATGGGGAAAGAAGTTTGGGGCAGATTATGTCAACCGTCTTTATAAAATGGTTAAAAAAAATACAACACTGCCTTTCTTTTTTATATGTTTTACTGACGATAAAACCGGAATTGATAAAGAAATAGAAACAAGAAATCTGCCGGCTATGGACATGGATGAATCTTTACCGGAAAGAGGCTGGAGAAAGTTATCAATATTAAAAAATGATTTTCCGGACTTAAACGGCAGTGCATTGTTTTTAGATTTAGACATAGTTATACGTGATAATATAGATGACCTTTTAAAAACAGATAAAGAATTTGTTATCATCAAAGATTGGGATTTTCCAAACGATATTATAGGAAATTCTTCTGTTTTTAAATTCGAATTTAACAAACACAATGATGTATATGAATATTTCATAAACAATATTGATGAAATCCGTAAAAAGTTCAGAAATGAGCAGGCATATTTATCCTATAAAATGCACGAAAAAAATATATTGTCATACTGGGATGAAACGTGGTGCGTAAGTTTTAAACGCCAATGTTTATACCCTTTTCCTTTGAATTTCTTTTTAACGGCAAGAGAGCCGCAAGAGGCAAAAATCATTGTATTTCACGGACGCCCTACGCCGCAACAGGCACAGCAAGGCTACTGGGGAAAAATTGGGCTAAGGTATGTAAAACCGGTTAAGTGGCTTGAAAAATACAGGTAAGTTTAATGAAAAAAGCTTTTTTGTTTATATTGGCATGCGTTGGTGTTATTTGGATTACATTTTCAAAAGATGATGACAGTTCAGACGAAATTGAAAAATGGCAGGACTGAGAGTGAATAAAAAATGTTTTTTACAAGGATTTTACAGGATTAGACGCAGCAAACAATCCGAGCTGGTTTCCCGACTCTTGTTCGATTTGAATATTTCTTACAAATTTTGTCCTGTGCCACTTTGTTAAACCGTGCTGTTTTATTGCGTATACATGTTCGGCTGTTAAATATCCCTTATTATGCTCCCAGCCGTATTGCGGATACTGTTTTGCCAGATTATCCATAAATCTGTCTCTGCTGACTTTTGCAAGAATACTGGCAGCAGCTATTGCAGCAGATTTTGAATCACCTTTAACAACAGTTTTTTGCTGATATTTAAAATTTTTTATTGCTCTGTTCCCGTCCACAAGCACAAAGCAATCATCACTGTAAATTTTTTGAATTACAGCCGCGCAGCTTTTATTCATACACTCAAGCGATGTATTAAGAATATTTTTTTTGTCTATATCACCAACACTTCCCTCCTGTATGGAATAAACACTGTTTTTTATTATTATCTCGTATAATTCTTCGCGGTGTTTGTGTGTTAATTTTTTAGAGTCGTTTAAAAGCTCAAGCTGCTGCATAAACGAGTCATCATCTGTTAAAAAACACACTGCTGCAGCAAACACAGGGCCAGCTCCGGGGCCGCGACCGGCCTCATCCGTGCCGATAATATATTTGCATTTTTTTTGTGCTGCTTCGTTTAAATCAAACTCAAACAGTTCCTGTGTTTTACTCTTCAATTTTGTCGTCATCTAAAACAAACCTGCCAATCCTTCCGGCTCTGAAATCAGTAAGCACCATCACCGCAGTACGTACCGTGTCCGGCTGCGAGTTTTTTACAATCCAATTTCTGCTTAAAGCAATCGCTTCCAGAGAAAAATCGTCCTCAATTTTGTAATAATCTTTAACAGCCTGCGGGTATTTATCCTTTAAAATATCCAAAAGTTCGCGTGCGACCTCTTCGTTATCATAGGCGTTGTCACTTACAGAGTTGACCATTGCCAGTTTAGCAGCCTTACTTTGATTTTCCTGTTTAAGGGGAATAATCCCCGGGGTATCAAGAAGGTCAATTTTAGGATTAACGCGAACCCACTGCTGCTTCCTCGTCACACCTGCCTTTGCACCAACCTTTGTTTTGCCTTTTTTAATAAGTTTGTTAATAATACTGGACTTGCCTACATTTGGCATACCAACCACTATCACCCTTGCAGGTCTCGGCAGCAAACCTTTTGCAACAAGTTTATCGATTTTTGGTTTTGAAAGCTCAATCAACCTGTTTACTATTGTTGAAATATCATTATTTTTTGATGCACACGAAGCCATTACAGGATACCCCGTACAGTTTTTGTAGTAATCCATCCAGCTTTTTAATTTTGTTTCGTCAGCAAGATCAGCTTTATTAAATACAATAAGCCTCGGCTTATCCCCGAGCAGTTTTTTTATATCGGGATAAACTGAACTTTCCGGTATACGGGCGTCCAAAACCTCAATCACAACATCAACAAGGTTAACAAGTTCTTTAAGTTTTTTTTCCGCCTTTGCAATGTGCCCGGGGTACCAGTGTATGTGAGCCATAAATATATCCTTAATTTTTCTGTTAAAAATAAAACTGCCGACTAATAAACATCTGCCCTGTACAAAGCAAATCCGCTTATAAATCCATTACTTTTATAATGTCGTCCAGAGCGGAACTTGTCTTTTTTACCTCGCAGCCGGAGTATTTTATTGCAGAATCGGGGTCTTTGAGCCCGTTTCCGGTTAAAATACAAACCATTTTTTTATCCGGTTCGATTAAACCGAGTTTTAAGGCTTTTATTACACCCGCAACAGATGCCGCACTGGCAGGTTCAGCCAGAATGCCTTCTGTTGAAGCAATAAGCTTGTATGCGTAAATAATTTCTTCATCCGTAACAAAATTAATCACACCGCCTGATTTGTCACGTGCGTTTTCTGCCTGTTTCCAGCTTGCCGGGTTTCCGATTCTTATTGCTGTAGCGATGGTTTCAGGTTTTAAGATTCTTTCTCCTTTTACAATTGCAGCAGCACCTTCCGCCTCAAATCCCATCATTTTGGGAAGGTGAGAGGTTTTGCCCAGTGCTAAGAATTCTTCATAACCTTTAAAATACGCCGTAATGTTACCGGCATTGCCGACTGGGATAAAGTGATAATCAGGTGCATCGCCCAGAGCCTCGCAGATTTCAAACGCACCTGTTTTCTGTCCCTCAATTCTATAGGGGTTCACAGAGTTTACCAGAGTAACGGGATATTTTTGAGAAATTTCAATTACTCTCTCCAGTGCCTCGTCGAAGTTTCCTTTTATAGCAATAATTTCAGCACCGTACATCATAGCCTGCGATAGTTTGCCGAGTGCGATGTAGCCGTCAGGTATGAGTACATAGGTTTTTAATCCTGCTTTTGCACCGTAAGCAGCGGCCGCAGCAGAGGTGTTTCCTGTTGACGCACAGATAATAGCTCTGGCTCCTTCTTCTTTTGCTTTTGTCACGGCCATTGTCATTCCGCGGTCTTTAAAGCTACCTGTCGGGTTTGCGCCCTCGAACTTGAGGTAAATTTCGCAATTCATTTTATCAAGCCCGATTTTTCCGGCAAGGTTGTCAGCTTTTATTAACGGAGTATTACCTTCATTCAGTGTAACAACAGGTGTTGTGTCTGTGACGGGAAGATACTCTCTGTATCTGTTTATTAACCCTTGATAGTGACCCTTTTGTTGAAAATTTTCCATTTTTTATACTCCGATTTTTACATTACTCTTATAAGGTTGTTTATTTTTATTATATTTTTGTTGTTGTTAAATTCAGAAATTGCCGCGTTAACATCGTTTTCTTTGCTTTCTTCTGTTATGACCACAATTTCTGCGGTGTTTTCTTTATCAATACCTTTTTGCAGAACGCTGGCAAGGCTGATGTTATGGCGTCCGCAAATCTCTCCTATTGTACCGATTACGCCGGGGGTATTTGCCGCTGTAACAGAAATATAATACCTGTTAACAGTGTCTTTTATGTCAACCTGCTGTGCGTTAATTTCATGATTGCACTTCATAAAAGGCAGCATATTATTAGAGCCGAGGCTTCCTGCAATAGCGAGGATGTCGCCTAAGACAGAGCTTGCTGTAGGAAATTCACCTGCTCCGGGGCCCGCAAACATAACACGCCCGACGGGAAAACCTTCTAAAACAACGCTGTTTGTTACGCCGTTTATACTTGCCAGACAATCTTTTATAGGAACAAGCATCGGATGAACGCGAACATCGGCTCTGTTATCATTTGTTAATCTAGCAAGTGCAATGAGTTTTATTTTGTATCCAAGTTCTTTTGCAAACTGCATATCTTTGGCACTGATTTTTGTAATACCTTCCCGATAGATTTTGTTTATATCCACTCTCTTATTAAGCGCAATTGTAGCCAGCGTGGCAATTTTGTATGCAGAATCATATCCCTCAACATCCCCTGTCGGGTCGGTTTCTGCGTAGCCGAGTTTCTGGGCTTCTGCTAAAACTTCTTCGTAAGAAACGCCTTCTTTTTCCATTTTTGTGAGGATATAGTTGGTTGTTCCGTTTAGTATGGCCTCGATTTTATTTATTTTATTGCCGGCCAGAGTAGTTTTTATCGGCATGATTATAGGTATACCGCCTGCAATAGCAGCTTCATAGAGGATAGAAACGTTATTCTGGTTGGCAAGCTTAAAAAGCTGCTGGCCTTTTTTGGCAAGAAGTTCTTTGTTTGCGGTAACTATATGTTTTTTGTTTTGTACGGCTGTTTTTAAAAGTTCGTAAGCCGGCTCTATTCCCCCGATAACCTCAACAACAATGTCTATATCAGGGTTGTTAACGATTTCGTACGGGTCTGTTGTCAAAAGTGATGTATCGAAATTTTCGATATCTCTTTTTTTGTTGATATTTTTTACTGCAATTTTGACAATTTCTATGTTGTCAAAATCTTTTAAAACCTTAACCACACCGGTTCCGACTGTTCCGAGCCCGATTAAACCGAGTTTTACTTTACCGACTTTTTCCATATAGCACCTGTTTAATTATTAATTGAATTATAGCAATTATTAAAACATAAACAATGTTTTATTTCATATAGTTGACACCCCTGCACTGAATTTTTTACTTACCGGTTAATTGTCCGTTTTTTTGGGGGGCAGTTCAAGTACACAAAGTGTACGAGCGAGCACGTCCTGTGTAAAAGTTCGACGCAGCCGGATAATCAAAGCGAAGTGCAAGAACTTTGAACTGCAAATAATCCGAAAGTAAACCATATTTCTTGTTTTACGAGAGGTAGAACACAGAACTCTGTTTTGAGTTGACTAAATGTGACAAAGTGAACATTTGAACGAAGTAAAAATTGTGAACCTGTCCTTACGAAGTGCAAATCAAAATAGAGAATCTGCCGTATAAGAATTATTATAATGTAACCGTTCACATATAAAGTATATACAAACCTTAAAAAAAACTGTAAGATAAAATGAATTGATGTGATAAAGATAACAGCATGCCTAATAGGAAAGTGTGAGAGATGGAGATGTTTAAAAGCTTCGGAATTAATTTAATTGTATTTATAATAATAGCTTTAGCTTTTGCAACATTTTTCTTCATTTTTTATAAAAATATAAAACATACACCAAAAGAATCTACTTTATATACAGAAAATACTGTAACAACAGGTCCAAAGCTTAATTACGGACGTTCTCATCATTCATCTATTTTATTAAGTAATGGTAATGTTTTGGTAATTGGAGGATATGAAACAGGTGGGACATGTTCCAAACATCCTGAGCTTTATGATTATCAAAAAAAATCTTTTCGAATTTTACCCCAAACTCATAAAAAACATTGTAAATGTTCTTTGATAAAAAGAGGTGACGAAAAAATCGTAATAGTAGATAATAAAAATATTGAACTTTTCGATCCTAAGACCTTATTGTTCACAAATTATGACAAAAAACTTTTTGAAGGCAAAACTATATTTAATGTTTTGCCCTTGGAGCAAAATAATGCAATTTTATATACCAATAATAGTGTATATACATTGAATCTTTATGATTTTAAACTCAATAAAATTTTCACTCAGAAAAATAAAATTTTTAGAGTAATTACAATATCCGAAAATTTGATGATTATTTTACAAAATGATTATAACAAAAAGCAGTTACTGATTTCTAATTTTAATATAAAAGAAAAGAGAGTTGTTTATCAAAAAAAGTTGAATTTTAATTGTACAAATGCAATAAATATCGATTCAGCAAATATTATAATAGTAGACACCAATAATAATATATATGTATATAATCTTGAACAAAAAAAGGTTACTAAAAAAGCAGAATTTTCCATTTATGAATTTTATGGAATACCTCAGTTATTAAAATTTAAAAATAACAAAATTTTTATTTTACATGGACTAATACAAGAATATCCATTTTTGTCTAACAAAATATTTATTTATGATAATAAATTTAGTGAAAGTTTACAACTTAATTATACAAAACAAGATTTTTCAAATTTAGTAGAATTACAGGATGGCTCAATATTAATTAGTGGCGGACAATACGACGATCCAGATGACAATAGTTCAGATTTAATTTATCTTAAAACATCACAAATTTATAAATAACAGTATAAGAAGGAGTTTTTATGTCCATTATTGAGAATTTAGCTAATACAGCTAGAGAGGCATTAGCAAATGAAATTATGAAACACTCACCAGCAAAAAATTTAAATGCGCAAAATGTAACTGATTGGATAAATACAAGTGGGAATGTTGGTAACTTAAATGTTGATGCAAGTGCAGTCGTAAATGCTTGGGAACATGCGTACATTTCTGGTTTAATATATGACAAATCTAATAGTACAACTATAGCATATATTACAGGTTATGCAAAAGAAATTGGACTTGGGGCTATAACGAACACTGCTGATGCATATAAAGATCTATATAATAACAAAACAGGTATTGATATAGCCCAAAATTCAGGGGAGAATTTTAGTGGTGATTTATATGGAAGTATATTTGAGCCTGATTCTGAATCAAAGGGGCGTATTAAAATAAAAGATAATCCCGGACCAATATTAGATTTAAATAATGATGATCGAATGAAGGGTGCTGATTTAGATAGCAAAATGCAAAAAATGTTAGCCTCTTTGTCTCAGATTCCCGATTTGTTAGGACGCATAGCTGAAAACTTTAAAGACAGCAAGATTTCCGGAATCTATGCAATTGACCCGTTATTGGTGGACCTTGACGGCAACGGGATAGAAACAACCCCATTAACAGACGGAATGATGATGGATCATGACAAAGACGGATTTAAAGAGTTATCTGCTTGGGTTGGCGGCAATGACGGCATACTGGCGTATGATAAAAACAACAACGGTATTATAGACAACGGGAACGAGCTTTTTGGCGATAATTATGAAAAGGCAGACGGAACAATAGCAACATCGGGTTTTGATGCTCTTTCTGATTTGGACACTAACAATGACGGTGTAATAAATTCTTCTGACGAAAGTTTTTCTAATTTGCATGTAATAAAAGCTGACGGCTCTGTTATATCAATCGAAGAAGCCGGAATAGCCTCTATTAATCTTACCAATCAATCAAAAAATGACTTGGATGAAAGCGGTAACAGGCTTTTGCACTTAGGCTCTTATACAACAACGGACGGTCAAACAAGAAATATAGGTGATTATTCCTTACAGGTAAACAAAACTATCTCCATCGCTGCTGAGGAAGTGGAAGTGTCTGCTGAAATAGAAGCTCTCCCGTATGTTCCCGGCTATGGTGTTGTACATAATTTACATCAGGCAATGGCATTGGACGAAACAGGTGAGCTGCAAGAGCTTGTTGAAAGTTTTGTTGCAGAAACAAATGTCGGAGAGAAAAAAAGAAATGTAGATCGAGCATACTTGCCAAACCTTGCTTAAAAAACACAAAAAAAGACTCTATTTTTCAAGAGTCTTTTTTAAAATGGTGCCGAGAGGATTTTTGCCAGTGCGGAGTCGAGTACACAAAGTGTACGAGCG
>CALUQO010000026.1 GCA_944322935.1 Candidatus Gastranaerophilales bacterium
CCATACTCTACGAGCATCCTGATTCGTACGGCTCGTACCTCGCCTACGACTCAAGCAAGAAAAGAAAAACCGGCGCTTATCAAAAGAAACAGTAAAGTGTTTTATCAAAGATTTTGCCGTGACAAGCTACGGTCAAAATCTTCTCAAAACACAACTGTTTCTAGTCAAAGTTCCATCAGGGCTTCGCCCCAGTTCACTATTAAAAGAACAAGCGTATTTGCAATATCATAATGAAGTCGTGAAGCCATTTTGCACGTTTCGCAACGGCTCAACGGCAAAAGAAGGCAACCCCCTACGGCTCACTTTGTGAGCCGTTATTGTGTATTGTCGTACGCGGAAATAAATAACAACACTTACCGCGTAAGCGGTGTGAGCGGCTCTGCCGCTGGAACTGATTACAGACTCTTGGTATTTACGCACAAAATTTTCGTTAAGCGTAGCGGTTAGAAAATTTTGAAGATAAATACTTTAGAGTCTGTTTTGATTGCGTATTTTTCTTTCTTTTGGTTCGTTTTCTTTCTTTTATTCGCAAAAAAGAAAGAAAATGAACATAAGAAAATAAAACGTATTTTACACAACAAACAAAATACATATTCCCCCACTATTCAGATTCTGAACATAAACGATTGAAGTGTGTTTCAAAAGCCTGACGCTTCAGAATGACAGCAGGATTTTTGACTGCTACAAGGTGTGCCGTTTGGCAAAAAACACCCCTCTCCCGCAAGGGGTGAGGGGTTGAACTGAATGAACTGTCCCCCAACAAGTGGCAGGTCGAAATCTCTGATTTTGTTGATGACGCAACGGTAGCCTGAAGTCTGCCCTACGGCTAAGAAAAGAAAAAATATCAAAGAAAGTAAAAACGCCGGAAAGACTCTGAACACAAACGATTGATATAGCCCACAAAAGCAAGGCGTTTTAATGTTATGACAATTTTTGTATATTAATACACTATAAAGCTGAACTGTATAGAAAAACGCATACGTACATAATGTGCCTTGTCTGACAAGCAATTTACATATCAGGCTAATTTTATCTCTATCCTTGAGAAATTTTGCTAACGGCGGCATCGACACTTGAAAATGTCGGTATTAAAGTATCAAGAAAAGCGTCTGATAAGGCCTCTCTGACTGACTCAGATATTTTTACCAGCATAAATTTGCCGCCCTTTTCGTTACACATCTTATAAAGAGTTGTAAAAACATTTGTGTATTCATCGTCAAATATTTTTACATTTTCCATATTGAAAATAATGTTAACCTGGCCTGTATAAAGGCTTGTTGTTACATCTTTTAATAACATATCGATGTGCTTTTGCCCGTTGAATTTATTTATTGTATAGCAGCAAATATCGTTATTAATTGAATATTTAAAGAAATCTTCATGCTGTTTTGAGGTAAGTGAAGACGTAATATATTTCAATATCTGGTCGTGCCAGTTGCTGCTTTTGGGAACAAATTCATCAATTCCCCGTTTATAACAGCGTTCTATCAAATCTTTATCATCAGTACCTGACATAACTATTATTTTATTAGTTCTTTTGGCATCCCTCAATTTAATACACTCATCAATGAGTTCAAGCCCGTCCTCGGCATCAGGCAAAAATAAGTCAATTACAATATAATCATACTTTTTCTTTTTTAATTCAGCTATGGCTTCCGACTTGTTTCTTGCTACTGTAGGAACAATGCCGACTTTTTTAAGCAATTGATTGAATTGATATATAGACAGTTCCATATCATCAATAATCAATATATTAAATTCTGCAGGCAATGTTAAGGACTCTGTTGACGCAAAAGACAACAATTTACGTTCAATAGCTATAAGCGCCTTTGTGATATCGTCTGATGTTACATTTAGCAGGTCAATTTCTATACCGGCCATATCAAAGAGTTTTTTTAATTGCTCTACATTTATATCCATTGCAAAAAACCTATCTAACTATCTATTAAATATTACTATTTAAACTCGGATATTACCTCATTCAAAAGTTTTAAATCTACCTTATTATTGCAATTTTTCGCAAATTTATCAAATAAATCTCTTCTTTTTTTATAAGTTGTAATAAACTGCTGCTTTCTTCGCCATAGAGCGATTTCTTGGTGGTTTCCGGTTAATAAAACCTCCGGAACGCTGTACCCTCCGTACTCTCTTGGTTTTGTATACTGCGGATATTCAAGAAGACCGTCAGAAAAAGAATCAAAATGTGCTGAGTCAATCTTTCCCAAAAAACCGTCAATATTTCTTGATACGGAATCAATAATACACATAGCTGGCAGTTCACCGCCTGTTAAAACAAAATCACCTATGGATACTTCTCTTGCTTTTGTGTATTGCTTTATACGCTCGTCAAAGCCTTCATAATGACCGCAAATTAATATTATATGCGATTTTTTTGCAAGCTCAATACTCATTTGCTGATTGAAAGCCTTACCTTGCGGTGAAAGTATTATAACTTCAGTGTCTTCTGTCTTTTCAACAGAATCAAAACAATCAAAATAGGGCTGGCACATCAGCACCATGCCAGCACCGCCTCCATAAGGCGTGTCATCAACCTTTTTGTGTTTATCTTTTGTGTAATCTCGCGGATTGAGTGCATTCACACTAATAAGCCCTGACTCAATACCTCTGGCAACAATGCTGTGAGAGCACGCCTGGTTAATCATCTCGGGAAAAAGTGTTAGTACATCAAATTTCATCGCCGTTACCCTGTACTGTAAATAATGATTCTATACCGTCAATCATATTTACTACAATCTTATCATTTTCGACGTCAACAACCGGCACCCACTCTTTGACGAACGGTACCATGAATTTTAAACCGTTAGTTTTTTCGATTTCCAAAAGATTAGTTGCCTTATTTTCTCCGACGCCGCTAATAACTCCTATTTTATTGCCGTTCGTATCGTAAACAGCCAATCCTGACAAATCTGATATCAAAAATTCATCTGTTTCAAGACTTGCTTTTAATGTTTCTTCATTTACATGTAAAAGCAACCCTTTTATTGGCATAACATCGTTAATTGAATTTATTTGTTTAAATTTTATAATTGCAAAATTTTTATGGAATCTAACAGATTCTATATCATAAGCATATTTAATGTTATCTTTAAATATAAAAACCTGGTTGAGTTTTTTTAAAAGTGATTCTTTGCCTTTGCTAAAACCGACACGAACCTCACCTTTAATTCCGTGAAAATTTAAAATTTTACCGATAGAAACCAATTTACCCATGATTTTAATCGGATTCTTTTGTTTCTTCTGCGGTGTCAGCAGCTTTTTTTCTGCCTCTTTTTTTAGGTTTATCTTCTGTTTCAGTGGTTTCTGTCGCTTCAACTTCGGATTCGGCAGCTGATTGCGATTCTTTTACCGATTTTACCTGTTGTTTGAATTCTTCGGGCGCATCTTCACGTTCCGGATTCCATCTGTCCAAGCCAAGTTGTTTTCTTATTAAACCGATACCTACATGAACACGCCACTCGTCAATCTTAAGTTGACTTGCTATGATTTTGTGGCATCCGATAGGAGGCAACGGCAGCAAAGGCTCATAGAGCATTTTGATTGCTGACAACTGATCCGGTGATACAGCCAGTTTACGTTTTGGATAAGGCAGTTTCGGCAGCATCAGTTTTTGTCTGACTAGATTTATGCCGAAAAACACCTTTCTTGCCTCAAGCCCGATTTGTTCGCCGATAACTTCGTGTGCATCGGGATTAGGCAGCGGAAGCATCTTTTTATACAATTCTTCAATTTGTAACAGTTGTTCTTTATTGACCAACAGCTGTTTTGGCGGTCTGTTTTGAGGCCTAGACGGTTTTCTGCCGCCCATAGAAGGTCTTCCTCCTTGCGGTCGCTGGGGTCTTTGGTATCCGCCCTGCGGACGATTGTAGCCGCCTTGCTGCGGTCTTTGATATCCGCCTTGGTTGTAACTTCTTTGGCCGCCGTCTCTATCATACGGGCGTCTGTTATACCCGCCTTGCTGGGGTCTTTGGTATCCGCCCTGCGGACGGTTATAGCCGCTGTTATACTGGGGTCTTTGGTATCCCGTAGTCTGATTGTAGTTTCTCTGTCCGTCATATCTTGGGCGTTCCTGTTGATATGGACGCTGATATGAATTATCTGTTGAATAACCTCCTGCACTATAGGCTGCAGGTCTTTCATAAGCAGAATGCTGTTGATTTTGGGAACTGTCGCCAAAATCTGCACCACCTTCTGAATCATTCTTTTTATCAGGATATAAACAATTTGGACAAATTACCCTTTTGGGGTTTTTAGTTTCGAATTCCGCTCCACATTTAGTACACTTATTTACATACATTTTTGACTACCCTTTGAAGTAAAAGGCGAAAGGCTATTAAAAAAAATTAGCTCCTCGACATCTTATTATCTTATTAATTTAAAATTCTAATATCTTATTATATTCTATACGCAAACATAATATTAGGCAAGCCTTTTTACAAATATATCCTTATTATTTATTCAAAATAAAGGTTACAGGCCCGTCGTTAATAAGCGAAACATCCATCATTGCCGCAAATACACCGGTTTTTATGTGTAAATTTGAACTTTTTAATTTTTCAACGAATTTTTCATATATATTTTTTGCAATTTCCGGTTTTTCCGCGTTATCAAAGCTTGGACGTGTACCTTTTTTGCAATCTGCCGCCAAGGTAAATTGTGAAACAACAAGAATCTCGCGCCCTGTATCCAATACGGATTTATTCATTTTACCGTTTTCATCTTCAAATATGCGTAACGAAAATATTTTGTCGGCAAACCAATCAAGCTTGTCTGTGGTGTCGCCTTTTTCCACGCAAAACAGTACGAGCATGCCTGCACCAATTGACGAATGCACCTTATTGTCGATTGTAACGGAAGCGCTTTTTACTCTTTGAATAACAGCTTTCATAAGTTAATTTTCCAATTCTTTTATTACTTGTTCCAGTATTGTAATTGTATTATTCAAGTTTAGCACGCAGGAGTTAAAATAACTATAATATGCATGAGCAAGCTCATTGAGGGACGAATAGTCTTGCGATTGAGATTTTTCCCTTTTTAAATAAGCGATATCACTGTATTCTTTAACAGTAAGCATTTTTATTATTCTGTGTTTTAGCATGTACTCATTTACAATTTTTACATATGCCTCAGTTAGTTCATCCAATAATTTTTGTGACTTGATTGTATGTTTTTCTTCTGTTTGATAAACGGTTAACAATCTGTCGGCTGTTTCGGCAGCAGGTTGTGCTATTTTTAACGCCTTTTTTATAACATCAATATCTTTTGTTATATTTCTTTTTACTTTTCCGATGTCAAAACAGGCCGAATTTTTAATACAATAAAATTTTTCAAGCGCAGATGTTTTATCAAAATTTTGTGAAACATACTTTTTCATTGTTTCATCCAGAGGCATTGTCTCAAAGCCTTTAATCAAGGCTCCGCCAATAGATGCATTAACAAGAGTAATATCCTCTTTATGTTTTGAAGCAAACCCCTGCAAATAATCTATGAATAGTGAATACACGGAATCCGTTGCCAAAAGATTGTTATTTTGTCCTTTTACCGTAACAAGATTTGCATTGAGATGTTTTAAATGCGACTTAACAATTTTATTTTTTTTATCCTCGCTCCAGTCAACAGAAGCACAATATGCATTTTTAAATTTTTCAAAATCTTTTACTTCTATTTTGTATTTTTGAGATTCACTGTCAAAAACACACGCCAAATCTTCAAATTTAGATCCCTTAGAATAGCATGAGCCGTCGCTGTATGCCAAGTCCTGGCCTAAAAGAATAATCGGATTGCATCCCAGATAATACGCACAATACAAAGCATGATAAGCGACTGTTCCTTTTGTTTCAAAATCAACAAAAGGTGCTTCCGCTTTTTCTAAAAACCATCTTGCATCATCATTTTCCAAAGAATTTGTAAGAAATCGTTCTTTAAATTCAATATCCAAATATGAAGGTTCGCTAAACTGTTCACAAATAAAAGAAATATCTTTAGAAAAAGGGAGACGGTAATGATGCGATGTATTGATTCTTTCGATAACATTTGCAAAGTCAGGTGTAATCCCGTTGTTATACAGTGTCGGCAAAGCAGTTCCCGCTGAGAAAACAACAGCCTTATTTGTATATTGTTTTAAGACATCTATGTTCTTGCTTAATGAGGGGCCTGCCGATACAATAATGGCCGGTACATCTTTTAATGTATCTTTATAATCACTAAGCCTTTTTAATTTATACTTTTCAGCAAGCCTTTTTAATGTGGAAAAAAAGAAACTTCTTGTATTGTTAACCTGAAAATTATAATTATGGTCAATCAAGATTATTTCTCTTTTTAAAAATTCGGCAATTTCGTTAAAATCCCGCCCGTGAGTTTTGTAATAATCAAGATAAGAAAAAGTTGCATTTGCTTTATAACGGTACAATTCATATAAAACTTTTTTTAGTTCGGAAATATTTGTAACAAAAAAGAGCCGGTCTGTTTTAAAGTTTTCGGAAAAGTCCACGGCCGAAAGCACAAATGCCAGAACCTGTAAATCCGGTTCGTAGACAATAACCTTCCCTTTTAAAGATTGCACAAATTCATCCGCGAGATATCCGAGACCGATACCGTATATTACATGCAGTGTTCCATAGTCATTGTGGGCAATTGAGCGGACAATTTCTTTAGCCTCGTTAACGGCGCCGGTCAAAGAATGAACGGGTAATCCGTCTATTACAAGATTGTATTCATCCGCAAGATTTGTATCAATATTAATATTTTTATCAATTGCACCAAGTGATTTTAATTTGTCAGAAAGAGGATTATTGTGCTTTGCTATGCAGGCACAATTACTTTCAAAAATGTCAGACATACAAACCTCCGAATATTAGTTTTATATTAATTATAGCAAAATTCTCTGAGTAAATTTGCAAACTAACCACATGGACTAAAAAGTTAAATCGTAAGGTTAATAACTTTTGACCAAAAAATCCATAAAATAAAAATATAGAAATAAATTTGTAATTTACGGGGAAGAGATATTGGGGATAAAATACAAAAGTGTGGTAAAAGGCCTTGATGCCTTTGTTATCAAACCGGTTAATTTGGAAAGAACAGAAGCATACAAAGCATTTGTAAAGGCTGATGCACTTCGCTTGGCAAATTTTTTCAGAGAATCCATTAAACATTACCTGCATGCACTGATGTTGGACAGAAACAACTATCGTGTATACAAAGGGCTGGGTATCTCTTATAAAGCAGAAAAAGACTATGATAAGGCAATCAAATATCTCGAACAAGCAAGGGCAATGTCTTACTTTTCCGCTGACATTCACTACGAACTGGGTTTATGTTACATGCTGACCGGAAGGTTTTGTGATGCAATAAAATGTTTTCATCACACAATTTCGCTTGACAGAAACAACATTAATGCGCAAGTTCAGCTTGGGGTCGCTCATGAAGGTATAGAAGAATATGATATGGCGATATTAATATACCATACTATTATCGAAAACAATCCGTCATACCTCAGTGCATATAACCACCTGTCAGCTCTTTATATGAGTGTCGGTGATTTTAAAGCTGCAGGAAACGTATTTTCGCAGTTGTTAAAAATTAACCCATCTTTTAGCAAAGCTTATCTGGGGTTAGCAATATGTTTTGACAAAATGTCACACAAAACAAGGGCGCTGCATTATTACAAGCTTTTTTTAGATAAAAAACCGCACTCTCACCATGGAGAAAAAATAAGAAAAAGAATCGACAAACTTAACAGCCAAAAAGCGCTTTCATCAGCAAGCAGAGCTCTCGCTATTGTTAACGACTAGCTTGCTAATATTGTGATTCAATACCCATCTGTTCAAAGAATTTTCTGTTATTTTCTTCTATGTACTTTCGGTCAATTGATTTTTTTATGTCTTGGAGGGTATTAACACTATCTTCACATTTATTTAAATAATTGTCCAATGCTTTAAAATCAACATTAATGCCTTTTTGCAAATAATTTTCTTTGTAATAATCCTTCAGTAAGCGGATTTCTTTTCTTGCATTAGTTTTACAATCATCAACAATATATTCATACATATTGCGGATTTCTTCGTCAGTAGGATTATTATTTTTGTTTTTATTGTACTTATCAATAAAGGCCTTTATCTCTTGTTTATTTTGATTGAATCTGTCCATGTCTTTGATAATAGAATCGCAAGACTGCTGCATATGTTCAATACTTGTGAGTGTTTTCATCAAAGATTGAGAGGGTTGTTTTACCTCTTTACCCATTTCTTTAAAAGCTCGCAGCATCATATAAGTTTCAGGCAAAGGCATGAGCATCGCATAAGAAATAGCTTGAACATGTTTGTTTGTTAAATCAGCAATTTTTTCTTTCAGTGGAAGTGATGAAGATTGTATTGTTCTATCCTCGTTAAACAAGAATATGCTATGCTCCATTTTTTTATATCTATTGACTAAAGGTTTTATTTTTTCCAGCTCTGTATTATTTTCAAACAAAATATTTTCTGTATTTTTAACAGCCTCATTCATTTCCGGAGTTTGATAAATTGTATCGCTTGCAAGTGATTTTATTCTTGCATAATTGTTCAAATTGGTTTTGTATCTGTTGTAACGTATAATATAGGGTTGATACTGCTGCAGGTTTTTATCAAATTCCGCTGTAGCTAAACTTTGTTTTAATATTGTTGAGTCCATCTCCCCAGAAGAAACTTTCTTCATAATTGAGCTGATATCATTGTTAATATCTATCAAAGCCTGATATGTTCCTTTGTTTTCATTAACAAAAGGCATAATTTTGCTGTTTATTGTTTTTTCTAAATTATCATAAGCGTTCTGTATAAAACTCCCGCCGAAACTGACGGTATCTTTTTTTAATCCGTAGTTTGCTATTGAATTTGATACGGCTTTTTTATTGTTAAAGTTTTTTGTGTGCATCAACTGAATAGATAACGGCAGTATTTTCATAATTTAACTCATTCCTTCATTTTATTGCTAAGCTGACCGCAAGCAGCGTCTATATCCGACCCGCGTTCTAGCCTTATTGTAACTTTTTTCCCTGATTGTTCCAATATGTACTTAAATTTTTGTATAGATTCTTTGGTTGGTTTTTCAAAGTCATCTTTGTCATTTGGATTATATATAATAAGATTTATATTTGCTTTTAGGCCTATTAAAAGCATTGCCAATTTTTTTGCACAATCAATTGTGTCATTAAATCCCTTTATAAGTGTGTATTCAATGGTGACTCTTCTGCCTGTTTCACCGACATAATCTTTTAACGTCTGCATAAGTTCGTCAATTGAATATTGATTTTCAATGGGCATAAGTGATTTTCGAAGCTCGTGTGTCGGAGCATGCAATGATACAGCCAAAGTAGGCTGAAAATCCATTTGCGCAAGTTTTTTAATCTGTGGAATAATCCCGCAGGTAGAAACAGTCAGGCGCCTTATGCCGATAACAAAATCTGTATTAAATATATCAATTGCCTTTAAAACATTATCAAGATTTAACAGAGGCTCTCCCTGACCCATAAATACGATATTTGTAACCTTTAGCCCGGTGTCGCGCTGGATAGTTAACACCTGCTCAATAATTTCTCTCGGAGTGAGATTCCTTATAAAACCCAGTTTTGCAGTTGCACAGAATTTGCAATTGCAGGCGCAGCCGACTTGAGAACTTACACACGCCGTAAGATTGGCTCTGTTATCAAATCGCATAAGAACAGTTTCAGCACAATTGCCGTCAGCATACTCAAGTAAATATTTGATGGTTCCGTCTTTGCTTACCTGTTTGTGTTTTATTTTTACGTCAGTTATTTGGGCAATCTCGCTGATTTTTTCTCTTGTCTTTTTAGAAATATCTGTCATTTCATCGAATGAAGAAACAGATTTCAAATAAATCCAATTGTGCAACTGCTTTGCTCTATACTTAGATTCATTAATAGAGTCAGTAAAGTCAGTTAGTTGTTCTAATGATAAACCTGATAATATCTGTTTTTCCATAACTTAATTTTGGCACAAATATTTTTCATACATGTTATTGGATACGCCCTAATTTAATTCTTTGTTACATTTATTATGCATCAGGTTATAAAACAAAAGCTCTGACATATATCAGAGCTTTTGTTTTTTATTCAATTACCGTTACTTTTGAAGGAACGGAGGAATATCAATAATACTCATTAAATCACTTTGCGTTTTTTGAGGTGATATAGCAGGCTTGGGCTGCTGTATGTTACCAGCTGCAGCAGGTGTAGGTGCAGCATTTAAAGAAGAGCCTGTATTAAACGAACCTGAGAAGAAATCTGCAGCGCTTAAAGATTTAACAGCTTCTTTCTTAGGAGCGGATTCAACACCCTTCATTTCAAAGCCTGTTGCTATAACAGTAATCTGAATTTCTCCCTGGATTCTGTCATCAATTACGGAGCCAAAAGTAACAATTGCATCTTCTGCAACTGCATCGTGAATAACCTGAGCAGCTTCCGTAACTTCGTGCAATGTCATATCGGAACCGCCTGTTACGTTCATAATGATGCCTGATGCACCGTTTATAGAAGTTTCAAGCAACGGAGAATTAATTGCAAGCTTAGCAGCTTCCATTGCTCTGCCTTCGCCGGTTCCTCGGCCAATACCCATTAAAGCTGAACCGCTTGACTGCATTACAGCTTTAACATCTGCAAAGTCAACGTTGATTAATCCCGGAACAGTGATAATATCGGAAATACCCTGAACACCTCTTAAGAGGACTTCGTCAACAACCTGAAAAGCTTCCTTCATTGTTGTTCTTCTTTCAACCACTTCAAGAAGTTTGTCGTTAGGTATTACAATCAATGCATCAACTGTTTCTTTCAGTTTTTCCAACCCTTGCATTGCTTGGTTCATACGGCGTTTGCCTTCAAAACTAAACGGTTTTGTTACAACACCGATAGTTAAAGCACCGAGTTCTTTTGCGATTTTAGCAATAACAGGAGCCGCACCGGTACCGGTACCGCCGCCCATGCCTGCGGTAACGAATACCATGTCGGCGCCGTCAAGTGCCTGAACAATCTGGTCTCTTGTTTCTTCTGCAGCTTTTTCACCAACAGAGGGGTCTCCGCCTGCGCCAAGACCTTCTGTTAATTTGCCGCCCAATTGAATCTTGTTATCAGCTAACGACATTTTCAAAACTTGAGCATCGGTATTCATTGCCCAAAAGTCAACGCCTGTTAAGCCGGCTTTAATCATTCTATTAACTGCGTTACCGCCGCCTCCTCCGGCACCGATAACCTTAATATCCGCAACGCTTGATACGGATGGTGTATCCATGTCCTGTTCTTTGTCTCTTCTTCCAAAGATATCTGGTCCGAAATTTTCCACTTATTTGACCTCTTTCAATCTAAACTTTTTAACGGAAAGGTTATTTTTCCCATAACTTAATATAAATAGTATTTTAAAAAAATTAAATAGTAAAGAAATTTAAGATATTTTAATATTTTTTTTTAATATAAGTTAAAATTTTTGAAAAAAAATCTTGTTAGTATTAATATTTTTTATGTAAGTAATGGTCTAATATAATTATGGCATGTTCCATGACAAACTAAGGGGTATCTTTTAAAATTTCAAAAAAATAAAGAAAAAGACTGAAGGATGTGTATGTTGAAACGTAATTATAGTGCTTATTTTGCCGCTTGGCATTAATGTTTACATTTGTTAACAATTGGGCTGTGTATGCGCAATTTTTATTTTTACGGTTTTTAGTATATGTAGAAGTGTGATTAAGGTAGAAAAGATGAAAGTCCAGACAAATTACAATTATTACATTCCTGATAAAGGTAAACCTGCATTCGGAAATTATGTAATAGATAAAAGAATCGGCAGGGCTGTAGGGGTATTAGTTCCGAAAAATATTAAAACATTTTATGCTTTGGGCAAAAACAACGGAGAGAATTTAAACAACATTGTTACTGCGGTAGGTACAGCAGGTGTTGCTCCTATTTTTATCAGGTTTAACCCGTTATCTGATGAAGACCCGAAAGTTAAAGCTTACACATCCTGGAGACAGCCGTTATCAGCTGGTCTTGCTCTCGGGGTTCAATTGCCGGTTATGACTATATACAACTATCTTCTTGATAAATGGGCAACTTCAGGAAAAGTAAGAAGAATAGACTTAAGCGCAAAACCTCCTGAGGCCATTCTTAAAACTTATGCAAAATCAAGATACAATCAAGAACTCAGAGAATATTTTGCTGCAGGAAATTCCGTTGAAGATATGAATGAAAAATTCTTCAAAGGCCGTAATAAGCAACAGTATATAGAAGATATTATTCAAGAAGCAAGAAACAACATTTTCTATGCTCAACGAGACAAAATTCGCAGACTTGCCAAAGAAGACAAACCTATAACAACTTCTGTTTTGCGAGATGAAAACGGCAAAGTTAAAGATTGGTTCCATCCGACAAAGTTGAGCGAAATAAAAGACATTGAATTTGTAAAACCCGACGAACTTGATAAAGCAAGAAAAGATGTATACGGAAAAGTACTTAAAGAATTTAATATAAATCCCGACGATAAAAAGCTGTTTAATATAAAAATCGACTGGGAAGACAAAAAGGCTGTTGAAAAATATAAAAAAATGAAATCGGGAGAAATTCCGGTAACAGAATCTTTAAAGGATTATAAAAAATCTGCTGTTAAAAGTGCCCTCAGAAAGGCCGGTGCCAGATACAAAGATTTCAAAACACAATTAGAAAAAGTAGCAGAAGATGAAGCTATCCGCAGAGTAAAAAAAGAACTGCTTGAAGAGTCAAAAGTCAAGCTGGAAACATCTAAAGCATTCAATGAGTTAAAAAGCAAATTTATTCTTGAGAAAAAAAGAATATTGGATGACAAAAATATTTCTGTTGACCAAAAAGAGGAACACATCCTCGAGGCTGAAAAGAAATTAGTCGCTAAAAAAGTTGAAAATTTGGAAAATCGTCTTGCTAAAATACCTGCAACTGATGATGCCGCAAGAAAAACTTTAATTCGTGCGATTGATAAAATTAAAAACAAAAGAATCAAAGACATAAGATTGCATGGCTTGACATTAGAAGAAGTAGAAACAAGCGTAAAGGCAAAAAAATGGCTTAGAGCGGAAATCAACAGACGAGAAGGCGTGTTTAAAAACTTTAAAAAATTAAGCGGTCTTGTCTTCGGTCTTGCAATTCTTCCGTTCACCTGCGGTTTGCTCAACTGGGCATATCCAAGGGTTATGGAAAAATGCTTCCCTAAATTGTGTCAGGCTAAAAAGCAAGCAAATGCAGCAAAGGAGGCTAAATAATGAATATTTCATCCATTAAAAATTTAGCTTCAAGATGCGCTGACAGAACAATCGGTTTTGCAAACAGAGTTTCTTCAAAAGCAATGGATTCAAAAGTTGCACATACTCTTATGCCGGAAAATCCTACAGATATAGCAAAATTACTTGCTTTGATTTCCACAACAACAAAAGACATTGTTAACTGTTATTATTACACAACTCAGAGTTACAACAACAAAAAAATACCAGAAGATAACAGAAAATTTGTTGCAGGTATTGACCTTGCAAACGGCATATTAAATGTTATAACACAATTAACTCTCGGGTTGTGTATCAATAAATGGTCTGACAAATTATATGAACGCATATTCAAAGGCGGATTTGTACCGACTAAAGAGAAAATTGATGATTATACACATAGGGTAAACCAATTCCTTAAAAAATCAGTATTAACAGAAAATATAAGATGTTCGGAAATTGATATAAGAGAAGCAATTAAAAGGACAAACAAAGTTGCCAAAGGCGGTTTTGGTGTTATCGCTGTATTGATAGTAACACAAATCATAGCCAAACGTATGATTGTTCCTTTCTTATCCACTCCGTTGGCCGGTGTTTTCAAAAATCAACTGGATAAAATGGAAGCCAAAAAGAAAGGAAAATCACCCGAAAATGATACTGCTCAAAATACAAATGCAGTTCAAAACATAAACGCAACTACTCCAGAGAAATCTGTACAGCAAACAGATCACGCACGTGAAACATTCAAAGGTTTCGAGCAATTATTACCCAAACAAATTTAAGTAACACAATTATTTTAAGAGGTTTAAAAGATGAAAATATCACCTATTTTGCATCCGTATTATAGTAATACAACAAAATCAAACAAAAATACTCCATTTAAAAGAGATGTCACAACCAAAGAAAATATTAACGGGGTTATACAATCTTCCTTAAAAGATTCTGAAAAAAAGTTAATTTTAGATGCATACGACAAATGTAAAGAATATATAGACGGCTTAGATGCCGATATAAATTTAAGATATAGCCCGAACAAGCAAAAAAAATCGTGGTTTTCTAACGAATATGTTTTTCCTGAGGAATTAGGTTTTATGGTTAAAGCCAAAAATATCGGCAGAGAGATTGTACCTATGTCCGTTGATGTGCTTGATGATGTAAAAAAAGGAATAGAGCTTGATACTCTTGTTGATAAACTTAAAATTATGACAAGAGATACGGTTGATGATATAAAACAAAGCATTACATATCATCCCAGCGGTGACGATGATTTTTACAGAGATAACACAGGTACCTGGGATTTGACTGACGCTTATATCCCATAAACTTATTAATTCTTTAATTTTTGCCAGATATGAAATACCGGTATGCCCGCGATTGTGATAAGCAATCCGGGGATTGTGTACAAAGGTTTGTATATGGATAGGCATATAACGATATATGTAGCAAGAATTAAGAATGTTATCGGGAAAAAGTTGTTGATTTTGAATTTTTTATTTTCGTTCGGGAATTTTTTTCTATAAACAAAAATACCTGCAGTAACAAGAATATAAAAAATCAAAGATGCATAAATAACAAAGTCAAGAAGCTCTGAATAGTTTCCCCACAGAATTAATATACAAATCCAGATGCACTGTGCCCATAGTGAATTAACGGGAACCCTTGTTTTTCGGTTAATTAGTGCTAAAGGTCTGAAAAATGCTCTGTCTTTTGCCATTTTGTAGTATACTCTTGAACCTGTTAATATCATTCCGTTTGCACAGCCAAATGCCGATATCATAATAATTAAAGCAATTATATCTTTGCCTAATGTACCGAAAATTTCACTCATAGTACGGGCTGCAACAATATCTTGAGGTGCGTTTTGTATCGCATCAAAAGGTAAAACACCAAGATATATCATATTCATCAAAAAATACAGGGCAACGACAAGACTGACTCCGCAAATCATAGCTTTAGGTATGTTTTTTTGCGGATGTTTTACTTCGCCTGCTATAAAGGTTATATTATTCCAGGTAATTGAAGCAAATAAAGCTCCTACTATGGCAACAGCCATAGTGTTAATAGTATTAAAATCGAACGATACAGGCATGTGAAAATTTGCCTGTAAAACATTTGCTTTAAATCCAAAAAACAAACCTACAACTATCAAACCTGCCATAGACAGAACTTTTGTTATAGTAAAAATATTCTGTGTTATTACACCGTATTTTATACCTCTGGAGTTAAGATAGCTTAAAAATATTACGGTACAAATAGCAAACAACTGCTGGGTTGATAGTTTTATAAAACCTATTTGAAACAGCAAATTTTCAGTGTTTATAAAAGGTACAACTATCCCGAAAAATTTGGAAAAAGCCACACAAACAGCAGCAATTGTTCCTGTTTGAATTACAAGAAAAAGTGTCCAGCCGTATAAAAATGCTATTTGTTCGTTAAAAATTTTTTTTAAATAAACATACTGTCCGCCTTCATCAGTAATATTTGAAGCAAGTTCGCATAATGATAAACCTCCGCACATAGTGATAAAACCGGCAATCAGCCAGATTAATATAAGCAAAAGTCCTGAATTGACCTGCCTTGCAATATCTGCCGAAACAATAAAAATACCGCAGCCTATCATTGAGCCTGCAACTATAGATATTGCATCGGGGAGTGATAATGTCCTTTTTAAATCTTGACCCATATTTTAATCTTATTATAAAAAACAAAAAACACAATTTTAAATCAGGCTCTTTAGAGTTATGAAACACCGGATTTGAATTGTTATAATAAAATTGATATCAATCTTATATAAAAGTGGAAAAAGGAGACATAATGGTTAATTCTATCAGTTCATATTCAACCTCCGGTGTTCAATCAACAAGTACAAATCAGCTGAGCGAAGAAGAAAAGAAAAAGAAAAAAGCTCAGGAAGACGGACTATATTCATATAATAATCAATCAAGCACTACTTCTGAAAATACTTCTACTACACAGGTGACAGAAGATACTGCGCGCTCAACAGCGCAATCTTATATTGCAAGTTTGAAAGCGCAGTATCCTCAGCTTGCGTCAAAACTGGATGCTTATTATTCAAGTTTGGACTTTTCTTCTTTAATTCAGGATGCAACTTCGGTATCTGATATAAGAGCCTACATTTACAGTGAAACTCAAGGCTTTTTAAAATAATTTGTGTATTATGCAAACGCAACTGAATATATCCTCTCTGACGAAAGTTGTTAATGTCAGGGGGGATATTATTTTTATACAAAAGCAGCGATTCATAAAAATCGCTGCTAAATAATAATCAAAATTATTTTACTAACTATGCGTTAGCAGATTCTTTTTCTGCAACTTTTGAACCCTTAACAGCTTCAACAATTGCTGTAGCTGCAGCAATCATTTCAATGTCAGAGTTCAATTTGTTAACACAAGAACCGACGCCTACTGCACTTGCACCTGCAGCAATTGCCATCGGAACTGTAGTTGTTGTCAAACCTGATGCTGTCATAACAGGTATATCAACATTTCTTGCAAGTTCAATAGTGTTAGCAATAGAAACCTGAGCTGTTTCCAACAATGCTCTTGCACCTTCAGCTGTTGTATGTACGGTAGCTGCACCTTCTGTTTGGATTAAATCAATATTTAATGCTTCCAATTCTTTTGCAAGTGCAATTTGTGAAGCAATATCAATGTGACCCGGAACAGTTACGCAAACAAATACGTTTGAATTACCGATTAATGCCAAAGTTTCTTTAACAATATCAAGGATTTCTTCAGCTGACATTCTTAAACCTTTTTTGTACAGTGCATCAAAGTTGCCTACTTCAATAGCGTCTGCGCCTGCCTTAACAGCCATAGCAAGATCTTGAGGAACGATTGAAGAAACAAATACCGGCAGAGATGTTGTTTCTTTAGCCATTTTAATGATTTCTTCTTTTGCAGCAACGTCTACTGCGCTTGCACCAGCCTTATCTGCAGCAATAACAACGTTTCTTACTCTGTTCATATCGAAATTGTCGATACCTGCTATAATTTTTACAGCTCTTTTAGCTTCCAAATCTTTTCTGAATGATGTAATTCTTTTCATCTTAAACTTTACCTTTCTTTATTTATTCTTCTTCGTTATTTTCTTCTGTATTTATATCCAACATACTCTGTTGAATAGAATTATCAACAGGTGTTGCATCAGCCTGTGCTGTTGATTCAGCACCAGCAGTATCTTCGTCGGAATCTGTATTGACTATCTTGTTAATAGTACAAACCATATCACCGTCAGAGAGGTTTTGTATCTTAACGCCCGTAGCAGGTCTGCCCTGACGAGATATACAATCGGCTTTGATTCTTGATACTACGCCGTTTTGAGTTACAACCATGATTTCGTCTTTTTCTTCAACAATTGTCAATGCAACAAGTCTTGATGATGAAGTTTTGAACTTGGTTGCAATAAGACCGATACCGCCTCTGTTTTGTGGTCTGAACTCAGAAAGTTTAGAACGTTTTCCGAAACCGTCGGACGTTACAACAAGAAGGTCAGCATCGTAATCTCTCGGAACTATATCACAACCGATAATCTTATCACCGGCTCTCAGTTTCATTGAGTTTACGCCTCTTGCGCTTCTTCCGAGCGGACGCATATCACTGATAGGAAATCTTATTGCCATACCGCAGGAGGTGCCGATGATAACTTCATCGTTGTCCTGAGCTTGTTTTACCCAGCATAAAGTATCACCGTCTTCCAAACCGATGGCTATTATGCCGCTTTTTCTGATACTTTCAAAGTTATCAAGCGAAATTCTCTTAATATAGCCTTTTTGTGTAAGCATAATGAGATTGGAAGCAGTTTTAAAGTCACTGACCGGTACAACGGCCGTGATTTGTTCATCCTGTTCAAGCGGAAGCACGTTAATAATAGGCAAACCTTTTGCCTGACGTCCGCCTTCCGGAAATTCGTAAACATTTAAACTGTAAACAGTACCTTTAGAACTGAAGAATAAAACTTTATCGTGCATCATTGCGGTAAAGAAGTGCTCAACGTCGTCATCTTCTTTTGTCTTTATGCCGCCCTTGCCTCTTGTTGCTCTGTTCTGGCGTTCAAACGTATCCAGAGAGATTCTCTTTAAGTATCCCTGACGTGTTATAAACACAGCCATAGGAAGGTTGGGAGTTAAGTCTTCGATAGTCATTTCATCGGCTTCAGGCACGATTTGGGTTCTTCTGTCGTCGCCGTATTTTTCTTTATCTTCTCTTAACTCGTCTTTGATAATATTAAGAACTTTTTGTCTGTCGGCAAGAATTGCTTCGTATTCTGCGATTTTCTTTTTGAGTTCTTCGTATTCGGATTTGATTTTATCCTGTTCCAATCCGGTCAAACGTCTTAATTGCATTTCAAGGATTGCGTTAGCCTGATCCGCATCAAGCCCGAATCTGCTCATCAAGCCTGTTCTTGCTTCATCAGTGGTTTTTGATTTTTTAATTAACTCAATTACCTCATCAAGGCTGCCCAAGGCAATCAACAAACCTGCCAATATGTGGGCTCTGATTTTAGCTTTTTTCAAGAAGAAAATTGTTCTTCTTGTAACAACTTCTACCCTGTGTTCAACAAATTCGTTCAATACTTCGTAAAGATTCATCAAACGGGGCTGTTTACCGACAAGAGCAACCATATTAACGCCGAAGGTTGTGCTCAACTGGGTATATTTAAACAGATTGTTTTTAACGACTTCAGGTTTAGCATCACGTTTGAGTTCAATAACAATTCTCATACCTTCACGGTCGGATTCATCACGTAAGTCAGAAATACCGTCAATCTTTTTATCCCTTACAAGTTCTGCAATTTTTTCAATCAACAAAGCTTTGTTAACCTGATAAGGAATTTCTGTAACAATGATAGCTGTTCTGCCCTGACGTCCGCCTCCGCCAGGAATTTCTTCAAACTGGGCTACAGCCTTCATTTTTATCGAACCTCTACCTGTAGTGTAAGCTTGTTTTATGTCCTGTAAACCAACAATTGTTGCCGCTGTCGGGAAGTCAGGCCCTTTAATGTGTTCCATTAAGCCTTCAACTGTAATATCAGGATTGTCTATTAGAGCAATTGTTCCATCTACAACTTCATTGAGGTTGTGAGGCGGAATATTTGTCGCCATACCAACAGCAATACCGGATACACCGTTTAACAGAAGCATCGGAAGCCTTACCGGAAGTACAGAAGGCTCTTCCAAAGAACCATCAAAGTTCGGTGTAAAATCAACTGTTTCGCAATCAATATCCGCAAGCATTGATTGGGTAATTTTATGCATTCTTGCTTCCGTATAACGCATAGCTGCTGCTGAGTCGCCGTCTACGGAACCGAAATTGCCATGCCCTTCTATTGTTTGATATCTTGTTGAAAAATCCTGAGCCATACGAACAAGAGACTCATAAACTGCTATATCACCGTGCGGGTGATATTTACCGAGAACTTCACCGACGATTCTGGCGCTTTTCTTAAACGGTTTATCAGGTGTCATCCCCAGTTCGTTCATCGCAAATAAAATACGTCTGTGAACTGGTTTTAAACCATCTCTTACATCAGGAAGTGCACGTCCTACAATTACAGACATTGCATAGTCAATGTAAGAACGTTTCATTTCATCTCTTATATTTACCGGTACTATTTTTCCGTCTTCAAATAAATTCTGCTGGCTCAATTCTCCACCCCTAATTCAATACTATCGATAATTATCTACAGTAAAATTGTAGCATAAACAAGAAGCGGTGCAAATTGTTAATTAATTAAACGAACACCTGCTTTTGATGCATTTATCAAGCGTTTGTATTGAAAGGCTCCGGCCTGTGACAGAAATGTTTTTCGATTTTCACAAATACTTTATATTCCACACTTTACTTATACAAAAATATGTTTTATGAACTTTGTTCAAAAGCCGGCTTGACTAACTATAAAAATTCTTCAACTGCATTTTTAACCATATCGACACTGATATCTTTTATGCAGTGATAATCTCTTTTGCAGGCATGTTTTTTCTTTAATCCGCACGGCTGGCAGGGTAAATCAGTTTTTACAACAACAGATTTTTCTATCGCGGGTTTCCATTTTACAGGATTCATCGGGCCGAAAATCGCTGCTACAGGCACTCCTACAGAAGCAGCAATATGAAGATTCCCGCTGTCACAGCCGACAATAAGGTCACATAGCTTTGTAAAAGCCAGAGTCTGTCTTAGTCCGAACTTTCCGCATAAATTAACCGGTTTAATTTTTAAATCGTCTTTGACATAAGACATTATTTCTTCATAAGTTTGCGAGTCATTTTTTGTACCGTTAAAAAGCACCTGCACATTTTTTTCGTTGGAAAGCCATGTCACTACCTGCGCCCATTTTTGTTTTTCCCATTCTTTTTTGCGGTTTCCGCTCGTTGCATGCACTATAACCTTTTTCAGCTCTCTGTTCTCAGCTGCAATACAATCGTTGAGGACACTTTGAACCTGCTGTGTTTCAAACGGTTCAATCCAGTTTTCAAGGTAATTGTCCTTTACTTCAACACCGTCCTCTGTTAACACATCAAGAAAACAGTCTATCTCATGCCTGTTCTCAGCGTATTTAACCCTTTTTGTGAGCAAAAAGCCCCTTCCCTCGGTATCAAAGCCGATTCTCTCTTTTATTCCTGCCGCAAAAGCGAGAAAAGCACTGGAAAAAGAGCGTTTTAGCACATAGGCTCTGTCATATTTCTGTTCTTTAAGCAATTTTACGTATGTCCAGAAGGTTTTCTTTTCCTGACCCTCTTTATTTTCGTAGCGGTGTTTTTTTGTGGTGTCAAAATAGATAAAATTATCAACATACGGGCATTTTTCGATAATCTCGCCTGACACGGGCGCAACAAGCATATCGATTTGAGCGTCCGGATATGCGTATCTCAAATTCCTTAAAAACGGGACAGTAAGCAGCGTGTCGCCAATAAACCTGTATCGCATCACAAGAATTTTTAGTTTTTTATTGTTCATCCAAAAGCCCTCTCAAATCCAGCGACGGTTTTAGCTTGAGTGCATAAATCTCGTCTTTGGCTTCGGCAATGTCTTTTAGTTTTACAGCATCTTTTTCTGTTGTTATCATTGCTTCTGCGCCGTATTTGTTCTTTAAAATTCCCAGCTCTCTTAAATCAGCCGCGCAATAAATATGATGATCCGGAAAATCTTTTGTTTCCATAACATCAAACCGTCTTAAATACTTATAAAACTGCTCCGGCTGCGCAATTGCACTGAACGCAATCACCGCCTTTGCGTCATCAAGCGGCTCTCCCGTAATTATGTTATAAATCTCATCAGGCTCCATTGTACATACAAAAGAGGGTTTTGAGTATTTTTTTCTTAAATATCTGGCAAAAGTTTTTGCTTTTTTGTCGTTGAAGTTTTTGTTAACAACAATAATCCTGTCCGCTCTTTTTATCTCCGACACCGGTTCTCTAAGCGCCCCGAGCGGCAAAACACAGCCGTTTGAAAACTGTTTTTCACTATCCACGACCAGTATGTTCAAATCGCGCTCGAGTTTTTGATGCTGATATCCGTCATCAAGAATCAGCTTTGTACAATGCAGTTCATTTTTTGCAAACTGTGCTGCTTTTGCCCTGTTTGAGCAGGTTAAAACAGCCGCCCCCTTGCAATGCTGTGCCAGCCAGAAAGGTTCATCGCCCGATTGCTTCGAAGTGTAATTTATTTTTTCACCGTCAGAAATTACATTGACATTCTTGTTAGAAAGCTCTCCGCCGTAACCCCGTGACAGGATTGCAGGATATTCGCCCTTTTTTACAAAATAATTTGCTATTTCCGCTGTAATCGGTGTTTTACCTGTTCCGCCGGTAGTAAGGTTGCCGACTGATATCGTATACTGATGCGGTCTGAAGGATTTAAGTATTCTTTTTCTGTACAAAAAGTTGCGCACCTTAACGGTTAACAGATACACAAGCGACGGAAAAGCAAGAAGCGCGTATAAAAAAGCTCCGCCGACAGCTTCCGCCGGCGTATAGTTTTTTTTGTAATGAAATTTTGTTAAAAGTACTTTGACGTCCATTATTTTCTAATATAAATTATAACAGAATACCGGCAATGCAAGCAGAAAGATAAGATGCAAGCGTACCGCAGACAAGAGCCTTTACCCCTAATTTTGCGAGGTCTTTTCTTCTGTTTGGCGCAAGCTCTCCTATACCGCCTATCTGGATTGCAATAGAGCCGAGGTTTGCAAACCCGCAAAGAGCAAATGTCGCAACAATAATACTTTTCGCGCTCAATACAGGTTTTAGCGCTGTAAGGTCAAGATATGCGATAAACTCGTTGAACACAAGTTTTGTTCCCATCAACGCCCCTACATTAACAGCCTCATCCAGAGGAACACCCATAACTATTGCAAACAGAGAAAATACAGCACCTAAAATTTCTTTCAATGAAAGGTGTGCTAAATCAATATGAATAAACGCAAGATTCATATGCAGATACTTAACCATAAACAATCCAAGATGGCCTAAAAACCAGTCCACCATCGAGATTAAAGCAGTCAGCGCAATAAGCATTGCAATGACATTAATAGATACTTTCATACCGTCAGAAGCACCGTGAGCAATTGAATCTATGAGATTTACGTGTGTTTTTTTGATTTCTACTTTAACCTCGTTTTTTGTCTGGGATTCTTCGGTTTCGGGGTATACGATTTTTGAAATAACGAGAGCCCCCGGCGCAGCCATAATTGAAGCAGCCAGCAAATATTCAGCAGGTATCCCCATCCCGACATACATTGCCATAACCCCGCCGGCGATACACGCCATAGAGCCTGTCATAGAAGCCAGAAGCTCGGACATTGTCATTGTGGCAAGGTATGGTTTAATCATAATTTGCGCCTCAACCTGTCCGACAAAAGCGGAGGCAATGTTAGACAAAGACTCAGCACCCGAAACATTCATCAGTTTGTACATTATTTTTGCGCAGAACTCGACCACTCTTTGCATTATGCCGTAATAATACAGAATATTTACAAGGATAAGTATAAAGATAATAGTCGGAATCAACTTCAGTGCAAAGATAAATCCTGTTCCGGCGCCGAAAAGCTCTTCCATACGGTTCGGGCTGTTTGTTAAAACGCCGAACACAAAGTTTCCGCCCTCGTTTGAAAAATCAAGGATTTTCTGGATAAACATTCCGATATAATGAAAAATCTTCTGTCCGAGAGGAACTTTTAAAACAAAAACAGCCAGAAGCACCTGAAGGATAAATCCGGGGATGATTGTCTTTAGCGAAATTGCCTTTCTGTTATTAGACAGCCCGTAGGCTATGCCTAAAATAACTATAATCCCGATAATTCCGACAAATCTATCCATAACGCTTCCTTTTTATTCTGTTGTATTTATTGTACTTAAATAGCACTCAAAATACTAAACATTTTTGATATATTTAATATATTTGTAACAATTATTATGAAATTTATTTATGTTTAACGGGAACTAATATACACGGCTTACTTAGTAATTCATTAGATTTTTGTTCAAAATTAACATACATACGTCCGTTATATGACAATTTACAAAAATGGTGTAAAATATTATTAGATATGTATTAATACGTTGTGTATACCATTAGGACTTATTAAACTTCGAGGTTTTATATATTTTATGAATAAATCTGTTTTATCTATTATTGCTTTTTTGATTTTACAATCAGTAATATTCGGTTCTGCTTACGCTGCATCAACTTATGCAGGCGGAGGACTCGGGTCTTCAATAAAAAACATTAATAAAACAGGAGTTAAGGTTAATCAGTACAACTCAAAATCAAATATATCCGTAGTTGAGTACGATACTTACGGAGCTGAAACAGGTTACTATATAGAAGACGGTTTTGGCAATACAACAAAATATGATAAATATGGAAATAAGCTATCGCAATATGCTACCAACCAGCCCGGAATCACCTATGTTTACGATAAATACGGACATACCGCAGGATATTTTAAACCCGTATCAAATACAAAAACTATGATTTATGACAAAACCGGACAGCCGGTCGGTTATTTTTCTTCAGACGGAAGCGGATTTGTTAAAAAATATGATATGGATGGAACACACCTCAATACATACAAGCGCCTATAAATACCTGAATGTTAGCTGTGTGTTCGCATAAAACATAACGCGTGGTTAAAATTACAGCTTGCTTACAATAAGACTTAAGACTGAAAATATTGCAGAGCCAAACAATGCACTAAAAAATCCGTCGACCTCCAGCCCCGGAGCAATCCAGCCCGCAAGCATAAACAGCAGAGCATTTATTACCAGCGTGAACAAACCTATCGTAACTATGTTAACGGGCAAAGTCAGCAGCATTATCACAGGTTTTATAAATATATTTATGATTGCAATGATTACGCATGCCAGCATTGCCGCCCATATACTGCTTACGCTTATTCCGGGGATTAGCCAGGCAGTCAGCATAAGCGCCAGTGCAAAAAATACCCATTTGATTATCATTTTTACTATTGTGTTCATATAAATTCTCCTTAGTTTTTAGTTTTCTATTTAATTATACAATGCCTGTATAATTATGCCCCAGAAAATGCTTACACCCAAAAGCATAATTACAATTTTTGCAGTGTCTTTAAGCGGGGTGTTTTTCTTTAGCAGCACAAGAAGCCCAAGCCCAGCACTCGAGCACAAACCCGATATTACAGAGCCAAATCCTATTGCACCTTTAAGATACATCAAAGTTATTGCAATGGATATTGCACAGTTGGGCACAAGACCGACAATGGCGGTTATAACAGGCTGCAGTATAGAATCGTTTAAAAAATACTGCCCGAGATTCTCTTCTCCGCCTATGCAATGCACCATATAGTTTAAGCCGACGGTTATCAACACCACAAATATAAACACGTTAACGGTATGTTCCAGCGGATGTAATAACAAATCTCTTTTTCTCGGCTTGTGAACGTGGTGTTTGCAGCAGCCTTCTTCAACTTCTAAGTTTTCAGCATTTTGTGCATTGTTTTCATCTGCGTTTTTAAACTGACCGAGTAAAAAGTCTATAAGATAACCGGCGGATATACCGATAAATATTTTTGCAAGCAGAATCGGAACAATCAAATACATTTTTGAAGGTTCCGAAAGTATAACGGGTATTGCCTCATCCGAGGTGGATAAGAAAACTGCAATTAAAGTACCTTTTGTGATAAGTCTTTTTGTGTAAAGCGTACTTGCGATAACAGAAAAGCCGCATTGAGGAAAAGATGCAGCAAGGCTGCCGACAAGCGGTCCCGCTTTGCTTGAATACTTTGCAAGCTGCGTCATTTTATCGGAATAAAAGAATTCTATAACCTCAATGACAACAAAAATTAAAAACAGAAACGGAAGCATATGCAGGCTGTCTTTTATGGCATCAGCAAGCCATTCCGCTATGGACAGACTGTTAATAAGTCCGTCTATCGGAGAAAAAATCCATTCATTAAAGCCGTTTAAGGCTGAAACCGTTTTTATTATTAATGATTGCATAGCGTTTTTCTGTTTTCCGTTACATTATGATTCTTTTTACATAATTGAAGTATTCGTTATTTTTATATTGTTCAGCCTGAACTCTCAGCTGTTCTTTTGTTACAAAGCCCATTCTGTAGGCAACTTCTTCCAGGCAGGCAATTTTTATGCCCTGATTTTCTTCTATCGTATGTACATACTGGCTTGCCTGCAGCAGTGAATGATGAGTTCCAGTATCGAGCCAAGCAAAACCTCTTCCGAGAATTTCAACGCTCAAAACGCCTTTGTCAAGGTAAAGCCTGTTAAGGTCTGTAATTTCAAGCTCTCCACGTGCTGACGGTTTAAGATTTTTTGCTTTTTCAACAACTGAATTGTCATAAAAATACAAGCCGGTTACCGCATAATTGGATTTAGGGTTTGCAGGTTTTTCTTCAATTGATTCAGCTATGCCGTTTTTATCAAAAGACACAACCCCAAATCTTTCGGGGTCTTTTACCTGATACCCGAACACAGTTGCACCGCCCGAGTTTTGTGTTCTTTTCACTACGTTGCGCAAAGTTCCCGAAAATCCGGGGCCGTAAAAGATGTTATCTCCGAGAATCAAAGCTGCACAATCGCTGCCGATAAATTCCTCGCCCAGAATAAAAGCCTGAGCAAGTCCGTCCGGTGAGGGCTGCTCTTTATAGCTGAATTTTACACCGTATTGCGAGCCGTCGCCCAGAAGCTTTTTAAAATTGGGCAAATCCTGAGGGGTTGAAATTATCAGGATATCCCTTATGCCGGCAAGCATCAACACTGATATCGGGTGAAAAATCATAGGTTTGTCGTAAATCGGCAAAAGCTGTTTTGAAACGACTATTGTGCTGGGATAAAGTCTTGTACCGGCTCCGCCCGCTAAAACTATACCTTTCATCAGTCTATCCTCAATTCTATATATTCTTTAAGTGCAAGTTTCCAGTCCCTGAGCAAACCTTCATTATCCATTATGCTGTACTGCGGACGTTTTGCGGGTCGTGGAAATTCTTGCGTAGTGCAGGGTTTTAAGTTTACCTTCAAACCGGTTTGATTATATATTTCCTTTGCAAAGCCGTACCACGTTGTATTTCCGCCGCCGCAGGCATGGTATATTCCGTAATCAGGGTCTTCATCAATAAAGCTGATAATAGCATCCGCTAAATCAACCGTCCATGTGGGACAGCCGATTTGGTCATCAACTACTTTAACCTCGGGCTTGTTCACAAGGGAAATCATCGTTTCCACAAAGTTTTTTCCGTGGTGACCGTACAACCAGCTTGTGCGCAGGATGTAATATTGCTCACAGTTTTCCTGCACAGCCTGTTCACCGTGAAGTTTTGACAAGCCGTAGGCATTAATCGGATTTGTCTTATCCTCGGGAACATACGGTGTGTTTTTTGTGCCGTCAAATACGTAATCCGTTGAAATGTAAATTAAAACAGCTTCGTTTTCTTTACACGCCGAGGCAATATACTTTGCTGCGGTGCCGTTAACAAGTTCTGCTTTGTCCGGTTCGTCTTCTGCACCGTCCACATTTGTGTATGCGGCACAATGCACGACATAATCGGGTTTTACATCGTTGATTACGTCTTTAACGTTTTGCTCATCTGTTATGTCCAATTCCGCTCTTGTTGTTTCAATTACCTCAAAGCCGGCATCCTCAAGCATAGGACACAGGTCTGAACCTAACATGCCAGTAGCACCAGTAACAAGAACCTTCATTACACAGCCCCCGCTTTCAGTTTTTTAGCTTCGATGGATTTTATCCAGTCCTGATTTTTAAGATACCAGTCGATGGTTAATTTTATGCCTTCTTCAAAAGTTAAAGAAGGCTGCCAGCCAAGCTCCGTTTGGATTTTATGGTTGTCTATCGCATAACGTCTGTCATGGCCGAGTCTGTCTTGGACGTATTCAATAGAGCTTTCGTCTTTGCCCATGGCGTCTAAGATAATTTTTGTTATTTCAAGGTTTGTTTTTTCGTTATGTCCGCCGATGTTATAGACCTCGCCGACTCTGCCTTTGTGCAGTACAACGTCTATGGCGCTGCAGTGGTCATAAACATACAGCCAATCTCTTACATTCAGCCCGTCGCCGTACACGGGAACCTTTTCGTTTCTTAAAAGCTTTGAAATAAAGAAAGGAATAAGCTTTTCCGGATACTGATACGGACCGTAGTTGTTTGAGCATCTTGTGTTCAACACCGGCATTTTGTAGGTTTCAAAATATGCACGCACCAGCAAATCAGCCCCTGCTTTTGACGCCGAGTACGGAGAATTTGGCGCAAGCGGGGTTGTTTCATAGAAATAGCCGTCCTTGCCCAGAGTTCCATAAACCTCATCAGTTGAAACCTGCAAAAATCTTTGTATATTTGCTTCTTTAGATGCTTGCAAAAGGTTTAGCGTGCCCTGTACGTTTGTTTCTATAAAAATTTCCGGCCCTGTAATGGAACGGTCAACATGGCTTTCAGCAGCAAAGTTTATTACCGCATCAACTTCATTAACCAGTTCTCTCACAAGCTTTTTGTCACAGATATTGCCGTGCACAAAGCTGTAATTGGGGTTGTTTTTGACATCATCGAGGTTTTCGATATTGCCTGCATAAGTGAGTGCATCAAGGTTTATTACTTTGTAATCTTTGTATTTGTTAAGGATGTGTCTTACAAAACAGCTGCCTATAAAGCCAGCACCGCCTGTTACGAGTAGTTTCAAAATAAATCCTCCTCTTTGATGTCTTTTAAAAACGGTTGTTTGGAATCTTTTTCGCTTATTAAAGGTTCAAAATCAATACCCCATCGAACGTTAATATCGTGGTCGTTCCACCTTACGCCTCTGTCATTTTCAGCGGAATATTCATTAGACGCCTTGTACAAAAGCTCAGCCTCGTCGCTTAAAACAACAAAGCCGTGCGCAAACCCTGCGGGAATATAGAGCATGTTTTTGTTTTCTTCCGAAAGAAATTCGCCCACCCACTTACCGAAGGTCGGTGAATTTTTTCTTATATCCACAGCCACATCAAAAATCGCGCCACGTGAGCATCTGACAAGCTTTGCCTGTGCTTTTGGATTTTTCTGATAATGGAGTCCTCTTAAAACTCCTTTTGTTGATTTT
Organism: Candidatus Gastranaerophilales bacterium; assembly: GCA_944322935.1. GTDB lineage: Bacteria > Cyanobacteriota > Vampirovibrionia > Gastranaerophilales > Gastranaerophilaceae > Limenecus. The sequence goes on from CALUQO010000026.1 coordinate 28,886, forward strand.
GAATGATTATCCTGATTGAACTCCACATCAATTCCGTTTTGAACAAAGGTTGATTTCTGGTATGATTCCATAAAAAAACCTCTGCTGTCGCCGAAAACCTGTGGTGTAACAAGTATCACATCAGGTATTGATAATTTTTTAAAACTAAACGGCATAATACTCCCCTTAAATTTATTAAAAATATTATATAATAGACCCGATTATTTAGATAGTATAATTGTATATTTGTATATTTGCTTAATATTTTTGTTATGCTAAATTTAATAAACAGCATTAATTTCATTTTTTAACACTATGCAATTAGTCGAAAGATTACAATCATATAAAAAATATTTTACTGAAATTATAGGACTATCTGTTCCGCTTATTGTAGGCAATCTGGGACAGACCTTAATCGGTGCTACGGATGTTTTTATTGCGGCCAAACATTCAACAAACACTCTTGCTGCAATTAGTATTGCAAACTCTATTATTTTTTGCATATTAATTATGGGAATGGGGTTAATGTCAGCAATATCAATACAGCTTTCTAACCTCAGAGGAAACAGAAAACCGACTAAAAAGTTTTTGTTTACTGTCTTGAATTATTCAATAGTTCTTGCTGTGATATTTTGCGCAATATGTCTTATGACTGTCCCGTTAATTCCCCGTATGGGGTTTGATGTAACGCTTGTACCGATGATTAAAGAGTATATTTTTATATGTGCTTTTTCACTTTTCGGGATGTATTTATATCAGTGTTTAAGAGAATTTTTACTGGCGTATGAAATTGTACAGTTTCCCAATATGATACTTGTGTTTGCGCTTGTGCTAAATTATGTGTTGGCTTATTCGCTTGTATTCGGTATCGGCCCTGTGCCAGGACTCGGGGTTATAGGTCTTGCTCTGGCCGCGTTCATCGTAAGAACGCTTATGGGTGTAGTTCTTTTAGTCTACTGTTTTAGCTTGATTAAATTTAAAAATCCGTTTGACACAAATTTGATAAAGCAGCTTTTAAAAATAGGATATCCCATCGGGATAGCTATGTTTTTGGAGTTTTTAGGTTTCAACCTTATAACAATACTCGTTGGTCGAGAAGCCGGAATACTGGCCGCAACTCACAATATATGTGTAACGATTACATCGAGCGCCTATGTAATACCTATGTCGATTTCGGCAGCTATTGCAATAAAGGTCGGTTTCTTTAACGGGGCTAAAAATCTTAAAGAAATCAGGAGATATTCGCTTTCCGGTACTTCTATGTCAGTGCTTTTTATGCTGTTATGTTCAATATTGCTTATTACCATTCCAAAGCAAATATTTGGAATTTTTACTCACAACAATGATATTCTTGCATTAGGGCTTCCTATTTTGCATATTGCTGCATATTATTTGATGTTTGACGGTTTACAGGTAAGTTTGAGCGGTATTTTAAAAGGCCTTAAAATGACAAAAATTGCCTCAGTAACACTTGTTGCCGGTTACTGGCTTTTTGGGTTGCCTTTCGGGTATATGCTTGCTTACCATTATAAAATGTCATTGAAAGGATTTTGGATAGGGCTTGCAGTATCATTCTTAGCAATGTGTACCTTGTTTTTAATTGTAATTTTCAGAAAATTTAAACAGTTGAAAAAAGTATATTCCGACTGATTATTTTTATTAGCAGCATTGCCGTATTGTTTGTTACATCCGTTGACTGTGATGAATCGTCACTTACTGCAGTATTCTGTCAGGCAATTTTGTTTAAAATCCTGCGGGTATTTCCGTTTGTGTTTCCGTTTGGGGCGCTCAAGCAATATAAAAAATAATACTTTTTTACGAGCAACAATTGTACATTGGTGTATTTTAACTTGAGCAAAAGGAACGTAAACTATCAATAGATATCTTAGAGAGGAGTCTTATAATGCTTACTGAAAGGTATATAGACGGGCTTAATAAGCGCCATCAACTGGAATTTAATAACGTCAGTAAAGAAATACTACCCTGGCTGGAAGATGTTGCTTTAGAAAATAATTGCAAAATTGATCGCAAAGAATGGAAAAGCAAATATAACAGCTATGTAATTTATGACTATGAGCCGTTTTGTTCGGACGGCTTTGAGATAAATCTTGTAATATCTTCTTTTAGCAGGGAACATCTCGATTTTTTGAAATATCTTTATGATACAAAACTGAACACAATAGAATATTTGAATAACTGCGTAATTAATTAATTATATTAATAAAAAGCAAAAAGCGATAAAATGCCTTTTGCTTTTTATTTTTGTAATACGGCATCCTCTCTCAATTGAATTGTAAACAGAGCACCGCTTGGAATTGTGATGGATTTCCCTTTATAAAAAAGAGCAAGCACAGGCGAGGTTACAAAATTAACTGCGTATACAACAGTACCTGTCAACAGCGTAAACGGTGTAAGTATAATTTCTACTCCATTTTCGTTTCTGGCAAGATTTTTTGTTTTTCTCCACATTTTTTTGAAGAACCTTGCCCCGGGCTTAATTGATTGAGGAATACTCCTTAAATACATTCGTTTCCCTTTTATGTTGTTCAAAAAAATGCGCTTGTCGTTTGCTATACTTATTTTTGCATCAATTTCGTATGTTTTTCCGTTGTATACCATCTGGTCGACATTTATTACAATCAATCCTCCGTTGCCTGTTATCTGGGGCGGATGAGAATCTGTTATTCTTCCCTTAAAAACAGTACCTGCCGGAATAGTTATATATGTTGATGTTTCAGGATATCTGTTAACAAAACTTATTTTTGAACTCACGGGGGTACTGCTTGAAATTGTCTGCTGCAGTCTTACATGAAATTTTTTACCCTTTGGTATAACGTAGGTACTTTTGGTGTTTTTAGGGTAAACCGTTTGTTGCGTGTTGGCCTTTTGTTGTGTAGAACTTTTTACCGGCGTAAGAGTTGATTTTGCCGGTTGAGATTGTGTTGTTGTTTTCTCGGCTTTGGATTGCACAGTGCTTGTTGAAGAAGCTGCCGGCTTTTGCTCTGCCGTATTTTGGGGAGCTATCTGCGCGGGAGTTGTGGAAGGCGAAAAAACATCCACTCCGTCAGGCGGCAGTACAGTATCGAATTCCGGAGGCAAATCAGGCAAATCGGGAAGTTTTTCGCCGGCTTGTACGGCGGAAAACATTTGTACGCAAATTATGCATACCAGAGCCAACTGTGTAAAAAACTTCTTCATATTATAATTTTAAACCAGCAAATATCAATACGAATCCTTAATTAATAGTATTTTTTGATAAATATATATAACAAAAATTATTTTTTAATAGTGACAAAAATTTTGTTTATGTTTTACTATAATTATGCCAATAAATATTACTGCATTAAATTCGGCATGTCTGGGATTATCTTATAAAAAAAATAAATTGTCCGAAAAAAATGAGCTACCCTCAGCCGCTAAGCCGTCAATAAAAAATAATTTTGCGCTGTTTGATATGAACAGAGCAATGTTTAATCGTTCACTTGTTTCATTTAAAGGATATTACGGCGACCCGCAGCCGCTGAAAAAACTCTTTTGGATTTCAACAGGACGAAACGATGTGTATGAAGATAACTGGACAAAAGACCACTTGTATCAGGTCGGTACAAAAAAATGGGTGAATGCTCATCCCGCAGAGCTGTTGAAACATACACCAGAACAGACAATACAATCACTATGTACGCTTATTAAGCCTGATAATCAGTACCCCGGTATACCTCCTTATATTCCGTCGCCTAATTTTGGGGATAAATGGGGTAGACGGGCAAATTACATAGAAATAAACCCGCGTGTTATCGCAAAATATGACAATAACAGCAACAGGTTAACAGACGGGCTGTTGAATACAATGAAGCTTATGAGGGCAATACCTACTTCGCCAAATTCTTTTGCAAACTGTATTGTTCTTTCGCAGTTGTATCCGTGTATTTATGGGGACGGATATAACGATGCCGCTTCATTATATTGTGCTAACCTTCACACGGGAATAAGCCAGACACTCACTGCTGACGGTCTTTATGCAAAAATGGGTGCAGATGAACAGGTAAAAGCCTTTAATGATATGGCTCACCTGCTTGGCTTTAAAACAGCCTTTAGAATTCCTTTATCGGCAGGTCAATTACGTATACAGGGACGTGAATTTAACTGGTATGACCATGAAAAAGCCTTTATTGATGCATGTGTGTGGGGCATAGAACTTGGGTTTGATGCAATATACTTTGACAGCGCAAAACATATTACAGACAGAAACGGTTATAGCGGTGTAGGTGATTTGCCCAATAAAAACCAGATGGGCTATATTTTATACAAAATAAGAGAACAAACCGGACGCAGTGATTTGGCTTTTGTCGGAGAAAAATGCGATAACAGATACGACTATAAGGAAATGGGCTTTACCGCAGGTACGGACTGGGGCAAGGCTGATGATTTCAACAGTGTAAGATGGGAATCTGAACAGCAAAGCTGGTCAGGAGAATACGCAGGCGGGCCGGAAGTATCTAATGACAACGATGATGGCGGAATTTTTTATCCGCAAAGGCTTAACAGAATTAATTCCTGTTTGTTCGGTTACAGAAATATAGGCGAAAAACTGCCTTCATTTATGCAAATGCACGATATCTTCCCTTTGTCACCTTATTCAAATACCCATGAGGTTATGATGCACGCAAAACAAATGAGCGGTTCTGATGCCTGGACAAAATGCGAGCGTCATTATGACGGTGCCTTTAATACAAGCCCGGCTGCAAATGATTACAGAAACAATGTCTATCATATTTTTGAAAACGTCATAAAAACATACGGGTAATATGTTTTAGCTGTTTTTTGATTGTTTAGCGGACAATTTTCATAATACTTGTTGCTCTGGTAGACCAATCATGTTTTTCTTTTATTATATTTTGAGCTTTTTGGGCTTTTTGAAGTCTTTCGTCCTCGTTATCAAGAAAATATTGAGCCTGCGTTGCTGCATCGCTTATGTCCTTGCAGCTAAAATACCCTAATGCGTCACCAAACTCCAATCTGAATGATGGTGTATCGCTGCACAGACAAAAAGTCTGAACTGCAGCAGCATTTAGGACTCTTTCATGCAGTCCGGAACACAAGGCAAACGGATGGGTGTGCAGTGCAATTTTAGATTTATTCAAAATTTGGACTGTTTCTTGTATTGAACAAGCCCCCATATATTTTTGACTGCCCGAAATATATTTTTTCCATTCATCGTTACCGTATATTTTTAAATCAAATTCTGACAATGCCTGTACAAGTTTAATTTTTTGCCTGTTTGTTACAATATCAGCTATATTTTGAAACAAAAGCATATATTGATCAGCATCAAGCTGCAGGCTGCAGGTTTCTTTTATTGCCTGATATATCTGCCAAAAATTTAAAGAAGGACTTTTTAATGCAATTGCAAGAATTTCCATCATAAGATTAAAAACAAGTTCCGGCATGGTTTTCTTTAAGTTATCAATTATTTCATTGTAATCTTTTATCGTTGCAAAAAAGACAATATCGTTTTCTTTTTTGCATTCTTCTTTTTTCCACAATTCAGTATCGACACCTACCGGAATATACCCGTGTTTTAACGTCGGAAGATAAGTCCCCGTTGCTTGAATATCCGCTTGAGTGGCTTCAAACAGTATAAAGTTTGGAAATGAGGCAAAAGTCTTTGCTATTTTGTAGTGTTTTGAAAAAATTGAATCCAAAGACCACATAATGTTAGGGGTGTTGCTGTTAAGAATTTTCTGCCAAATATCCAAGCCTGCGGTGTCAAACCCCAATGCAAGGTTAAAAGGGATATTGTCTTCAATGCATTGCTTTGAACTAAAGGCTTTTATTCCTATTTTGTTAAACCCGTTTATAAGCCCTTGGGCAAAAGCTTTTTTTGCTCCGTAAACATCATTATCAGAGTTTTCTTCACAATGTATGGCAACCGTAATATTTTTTTCTTCCATTAGCAACCTCACATGTTGTTATATAAATAATAATCTGACAAAAAGGCGAATTTGTCTAATAGACAAAGTTTTTTTAAGATTTTGTATAAATAAATAAATCTAAAATACACTGTATCCAAAGTGCGCTGCAATCTCTCTTTATTTGTTTTTGATAATTGAATAAATTAAAAATAATTTAGTATTCTTGACAAAAATCAAACGTTTGTTTTATAATTTCAAAATAAAAATATTGCCGAGGTGTGCATGGAAAAAGTCAAAGACGAAAATTCTAAAACCAGAATCCTTGAAGCAGCAACAGCACTTTTTGCCCAAAAGGGTTTTGACGGAACAAGCATAAGAGAAATCTGCAAAAAAGCAAATGTAAATTTATGTATGATTTCCTACTACTGGGGCGGAAAACAGGAGCTTTATCAAGGTATTATAGAAAACTTAATTGAAAAACAGATTGAATACTCCAAAAGTTTTCTTGACTTGAACAAAAACCCCAAAGATATGAGCGTTGACGAGTGTATTAATTTACTGATGACAATAGCGGACAAATTTGTTGATTTTTTCTACACAAACATATCAACAGACTTAATAGTATTACTTTTAAAAGAGCAACAAAAGCCTGATTTTCTTGCTCAATCTCCGGTTCTGGATTATATGAAGGCTGTTGTTGCAAGAATTTTAAACAAAGATGTTAACGATAGACTTGTTATCTTCAAAACACTTTTTATTCTTTCACAGGTAAATTCACCGAGGATTCTTCCGGCATTTTCACTGAGACAGCTCGGACAAAAAGAATTTACAAAAGAAGATATAAAAATCATAAAAGAAAATGTAAAACTATATATTAATTCTGTTCTAAAGGGGGGTAATGATGAAAATTAAAACTATTTTCCTTGTATTCGCCATGTTTTTCATTTTTACCGCACAAAACTGTTTTGCAGTTGATGTTAATGAGTTGAATGTTGATTTTTTCGGCAGATTTAATGACGAAAATTTAAACTGCTATATTCAGCAGGCACTTGAAAACAACCACGATTTAAAAAAAACACAACACGTTGTGGAACAGTACCGCCAGCAGACAAAATACTCCCTCGGCAGAGAACTCCCGTCTTTCAGCGTAAGTGCTAATTATCTCGGGATAAAAGTTCCCGAGCTGGATAATTTCCAATTAAAAGAAAACGCCTTTGTTTTGCCGTTTATGGCAAGTTATGAGGCCGATTTTCTTTTAAAAAACAGAGATAAAACAAAAGCTGTAAAAAAAAGCTATGAAGCGGCAAAATTCAATGAAAAAGCTGTTTATATCGCACTTTTGACGGATGTAGCAACGGTTTACACAAATATATTGCAATATGACGATTTAATTGAAAAGCAAACCGAAGTCTTGAAAAATCAGCAGGAAATTTTTCAAAGAAACAGCAAAAAATTTGAACAGGGCGTTATAAGTTCAACTCAATTAAATAATGCTAAAAAAAATGTTGAAACAGCCAAAAGTACGTTAGAAAAACTGCAAAAAGAGCGGGAAATCGCAATGATGCAATTAGCTGTTTTGACAGGAAATTCTGCCACAAACATTGCCGATATGAAGGTCGGAAATTTTGATAATTTTGAATATTCAGGCAAAATTCCGGACTCAATAAGTTCCGATGTGATTTTTTCACGACCCGACGTAAAAATGGCAGAGGCAAACCTTGAAAAAGCAAAAATAGATATTAGAGTTGCAAAAAAAGAATTTTTCCCAACCTTTAATATTGTAGGAATATGGGCATTTAACACACTGGCACCAGGCACGTTCTTTTCCTGGGAATCCTCTCTTGCCGCCATTTTAGCAGGTGCAACGCAGGATATTTTTAAAGGCGGGATGAAGGTTGCAAACCTGAAAATCCAAAAAGCCAAATACGAAGAACTTTTTGAAAATTACAATCAAACAAATTTAGAAGCAGTAAAAGAAGTAAACACGGCTCTTTGCATAATAAAACACGACCAAAAAGTCGAGGACAATCAAAAATCTGAACTTGATTACGAAACGCAAAATTTTCAAAACGCACAAAAAAAACTCAACCGTGGAATTATAGCAGAACCGGAATATCTCACGGAAGAAAATAAACTCATAAATTCACAAACAAATTACACACAGGCAAAAGCACAGAGAATAGTAAACTATTTTACATTATACAAAGCTGCGGGCGCCAAACTTTAAGAGGTAAGTTATGAAGAAAAAGGCAATTATTTTAATATTATTAATACTGATTATTTGTGCGGCTCTGGGATTTTTATACTATAAAAACCGCAAAGCAGGCAATGAACTTACACTGTACGGAAATATCGAAATAAGACAGGTGGATTTAAGTTTTCAGGTTGCGGGTAAAATTGATAAAATGCTGAAAGAAGAAGGCGACACCGTAAAGCAGGGCGAATTGCTTGCCGTCTTAGACGACAAAGATTACGTATCAAACCTTGAAAAAGCAACAGCAGATGTTGAAAAGACACTTGCCATAAAAAATGATGCGGAATCAAAATTTGAGCGCAATGCTCCTCTGGTTGAAGATAATACGATTTCAAAACAGGATTACGACACACTTTTAAACACAAAAAACAAATCCAAAGCCGATTATGACGGAGCGGTTGCACAGAAAAATTTTGCCAAAAATCAACTGGATTACACAAAAGTCTACGCACCGGAAGAAGGCATAATAATGATAAGAGTGCAGGAACCCGGCGCCAACGTTTCCAAGGGGCAGCCTGTTTATACTATGGCAAAAACAAAACCTGTCTGGGTTCGTGCTTATGTTAACGAAACCGATTTAGGCAACATAAAATACGGACAAAAGGTAAAAGTCTATACCGACACAACAGACCCGAAAACAGGGGAAAAACGGGAATACACGGGACAGGTAGGTTATATTTCGCCGGTTGCGGAATTTACGCCCAAAACAGTACAATCAACCGATATAAGAACAAATCTTGTGTACCGCATAAGAGTCTATATTTATGATATTGATGAATATCTGCGTCAGGGAATGCCCGTAACGATTAAGGTTGATTTAACCGG
>CALUQO010000027.1 GCA_944322935.1 Candidatus Gastranaerophilales bacterium
AGATTCCTAAAAAGATTTTTAATTATGTTGATTTGAATTTTAATATGGATATAAAGGATTTGAAGTTTTAGAGGGGGTATAGGCTTTTTGTCATTCCGGGGCTTTTCCTTTACGTCATTTTGAGTGTTGGCAAGGGAAGGTCGGTTGGGCAGGTATGCCCAACCGACCTTCCCTCATTGCTTTTGTCGCTCCTCACCTCGGTCTGCCTGAATTAAAAACCAAGTCTTGCATTCTTTGCCACCCATTCTTACCAAAGAATGGATGGCAATTCCACCATCGATAAGATTCTGAACACAAATGATTAATGAAGACCTAAAAGCCTGATGCTTCGCAAATGACAGCGGGATTTTTGCGCATCTGTGGCGCTTGTGTTAACTTTCCGGGTTCGTTAACTATTTACAGATATCTTTTTATTTTGGAAACTTGATGCTTTTTCGTGAAGCCATTTTTCAGGCTTCGCCCCGGCTCAGCCGAAAAAGAAGGCAAATCCGCATCTTGGATTATTGGCGTTCACAAGGTTAAGCATTTCGTTTCGAATTTTTAGAATAAAAATTCTTCGTCTTGAAATCGGACACTCCGGCGGAGTAACATCCGCCTACGTATGGGGCGTTCCCGTTGGTCAGCCCCGTCCGATTCCGCTCTTCATTAACCTTGTTCACATGGCTGTTCGCTCGTCTGTTTCACAGACTCGACACCACAGCCGCTCAAAATCCGCTCCCGCCGGAGAGGGTAGCGGCAGACTAAAGTCTTGATTTCCGGCTTGATTTTCGGATTTTACGGAAAAGTTATTTTATCAGGTTCAGTTGACAATATAAAAAATAATCTGACAGGGTTATAAACTTACTTAACCGATTAGTCTAATGTAATTTTTTTCAGGAATGTAAAAATGAGTATACGGGGAAGCAAAAACTTCCCGATACATAAAAAGGAGAAAAAATTATGAAAAAGATATTTTTGTTATCAGCCGCTGCTATGATTCTTGCCTCAACAACGGCATTTGCATCATGTCCGATTAATCCGGTAAACAACTCTTGCTCTATAAATCCGACCGGCAGAATCACGGGTGCAGCAGCTCCTGTATCATATATTATCGCTCCGGCGCAGCAAAGAACATTTTTGCCGCCTTGCAACAACTGTAACACACAGCAGAAAAAATCTTTCTTCCAAAAAATGATGACTCCTGTTTCAGGTGTATATAATGCGGTATTCTCACCATTTACACAATTGTATGACTAATTAATCTCTAAAGTCTACAAAATCATAGCCAGAACCATCAGCAGAATGCTGCCAATTTGGATACCTGTGTTTAATCTGCGCGCCCACTTATTAGAGTCATATTCCTGAGATGTCTTTTGAGCTGTCGTAACAGCAAGAAGCCTTTGAATACGAGCTTCGTCATTGTCACTAAAGGTACGCTGGAATAAGCTTGACTCTAATCGGGCAAGACGCTTGGAAGGCGGTTCTTGAGCAAATCTTTTGCCAAAGAGCTGCTTTTCCAAAACGTCTAAATCATAATTCTGTGCATAACCGACTATTTCGTCATCATAGTCGCTATAAGAGGAATAAGATGAGGTCGACGGTTGTGCTATATGGTTTTTAGTACCTTCATAACTGTAATAATTGTATTGAGTATCGCTGTCCCCCATATATTTTTGTCCATTTTCAAGGATAATTTCTTCTCGCAGCGGGTCAATATCCACAGCGGCAAGCTGTGACCCTCCCAGCAGTTTGTCACGTAAAGCATCCACTCTTTCATTCAAAGAAAGGGTGCTTTTTTTTGTAAAATCTTTTGGAAACACCTGTTTTTCCAATCTTGCCAGACGGTTGTAAATATCATCGTTTTCGTAAGATTTTTTAAAAACTTTTTGCTCCAGTTTATCAACTACGGGATATTTTATACCAGCTTCTGCCTCGGGGCCTATATCTTTCATAGCCGGCTCTGCGGGAATATAACTTTCATTTGTTGGAGCTGCTGCACCGGTTGCGCCGCCGAGATTCATATCTTTATAAATTTTATCTACTCTGTTTTTTAAAGACTGAGAAGATGTCTGTCCGTAAAGGTCTTTTTCAAGCTGTGCCACCCTTGATATATCAGAGCCCTTGTTTGTGTAGCCGTAAAAATATTTTTCTATCTCATTTAATTTTGTTCCGGTATAGTCAGCTGCAAAAGCATTTGAACACAAAACAAGTAGCGCAAAAATAGATAATAATAATTTTTTATATTTCATACAAAATACCCGTTTAACATAACCCGACTTTAAGATAAACGGATTTTTTACAGTGCTCAATTCTCCTGATATCAAGGTTTTACAAAAAAATATTACCCGTTAAAAAATAAGACTTTATGGTAATGAAATCCTAAAAACAAATAAAAATCGGAATGTTTTATTGCCTGAAAGTTTTAGAAATAATATTTTTAAAAAGAAAAAAATAATTACAGCCCGATACTAAGCCCCTCATTTTACCTTTAGAGGTTTTTGTGCAATAATAAAAGAAATTATAAAACGAGGCGATTATGACGGAAACACTGGATTTTAGAGCATTTGGAAAAAATGATATAAGAGGCATTTACGGCGAAGATGTAACAGAAGAACTATTCTATTTTGCAGGACGCGGATATGTAAGATTTGTTGTGGAAAGTTTAAACAAACATCTCGCGGAAGATAAACAAATTACCGCAAAAGATATCTGGGTAAGTATTGCGCGTGACGCAAGAACACATTCGGAATCTCTGACAAACGCTTTAATAAAAGGGGTAACCTCAACGGGAGCCTGTGTGCTTAACATAGGTATGGTGCCGACTCCTCTGGGATACTATTCAGAATTTGCACAAATACCGGAAACAGTGATAAGTGTAGGCAAGGTTAACGGTGCGCTTATTGTTACGGCAAGCCATAATCCGAGTGAATATAACGGTTTAAAAATGACTTTCAACAAAGCTTCTTTAACAGAAGAGCAGATTAAAGAAGTTAAGGCGTTTTCAATGGAAGAGGTAAACATACGCGACACCTCTAACAGACACGGTATTGTCAGAAAATACGATATAATTGAACAATACAGCGAAAATATTGTTAATAAATTTGCTTCAGTCGGAAGAGGTATAAAAGTTGTAACAGACTGCGGCAATGCTACAGCAGGTGTGGTCGCTCCGCAATTGTACAGAGATCTGGGCTGTGAAGTAATCGAACTATACAGCGAACCGGACGGCACCTTCCCGAACCATCACCCGAATCCAAGTGATGAAAAAACTCTTGAAGCTATTAAGAAAAAAGTTGTGGAAGAACAGGCTGATGTGGGAATTGCATTTGACGGTGATTCCGACAGAATCGGTGTTATTGACTCTAAAGGCAACTCTCTTACAGGCGACAAGCTGCTGCTGATTTACGCGCAGGACATTATAGAACCCCTTGCAAAAAGAGGTGAACATCCTGTTGTTGTGTCCGAAGTCAAATGCTCTCAGGTATTGTACGACACAATCGATGCAATGGGCGGCAAAGCCATCATGACAAAAACCGGACACGGATATATAAAGTCAAAAATGAAAGAAACCAACGCAATCCTTGCCGGAGAGATGTCCGGACATACCTTTTTCAAAGACAGATATTACGGATTCGACGATGCAATTTATGCGGGGTGCAGAATTATAGAAATCATTGCAAAACAAAAATTACAGAATCCTGATTTTAAAATCGAAAATCTTTTAAAACCGTTTGATGGTGTTTGTACATCAAAAGAGGTCAGATTCCGCTGCCCCAACGATTTCAAAAAACCGGTTCTTGAAGATATGAAAAAGGCTGTTGCGGACAACCCTGATTTATTCGGTACAAAAATCAAAGATATTATAACTCTTGACGGTATGAGAATTATTCTCGAAGACGGTTTCGCTATGATAAGACAAAGCAACACAGAACCAGTGTTTACACTCAGGTTCGAAGCTAAATCTCAGGAAAATTGCAAACATTACGAAGATACTTTTGTTGCGCTGCTTGATAAAACCGTAAAAAAATACTGTTAGCAATATGAAAGCAAAAAATTTGAACCGATAAAATATTATTATTTTTTATCGGACATGTTTATGTAAAAAACTAGTCTTCGCTTATTGTTCCGACAACATTATATGCATAACCGACAAGCGCACCTAACGCAGCACCCGGAAGTATAAAATGAGCATACGGACGAGCCTGTCTTGATGCGTTTTTAATACTGGCTATAGTAATATTTTTTGATGCTTTCATTTGCGCGGCAAGGTCATCCACCATAACTTTTACGCCTGCCTGCACCTCTTGAGGAGCTTTCTTTATAGCGGCTTTTACGGATTTAAGCTGCTGTGTTGTGCTTGCTTTTGCTCTTCTTATAAATAATTTTAAAACTTCGTTTTCTTTATCGTTTTTTAATAAGTTCTGGGCTTTTTCTATGACATTCTTTTTAACAGCCTTAACGTTATCCTCTTTAATAACATCGGATTTGTTAAAGACAAAATAATCCATTTCCGGCTTGTAAACAGGCATAGCATAACGCAAGCCAAGCCCTGCAGCACCCCCGATTGCCATTGCCGCGGGTATGCTTACGTTTTTAGGTTCTGTTGTTTTAATTACAGAAACTTGCATTAGTCTTTCCTATAATGATTCTCTTCTTAAAATTTTAATTAAATAGATAGAATGTAAAACCCTTGTGTATAAAGGCTTTAAACCTTTTCACAAAGCGTTATCTTAAATTTTTTATATTGTATCACTGCATGTTATCTGTGTCAACACTATAATTAGTTAATCCTTTAAGGTTTAACAGAACGTAACAAATATTCTGTAAGCCCGTCTCTGATTGATTCTGCAGCTTTTTGTCTAAAATTTTCATCCAGCAATAATTTATATTCTTCCGGATGAATCATATAAGCCACCTCTATTAAAACCGATAAAGGCATGCTCGGCCGTGTCATAACAAGACTGTACAAACCGACACCGTCATCTTTAGTGCCCAGTTTTTTTATAATTTCATCTCTCATTGTCTTAGCCAGTTCAACGGATTCCCTGTTGTAATAAAAAACGGATGTACCGTGTTTTACATACGGGTCAGCACCGTCGGCCAGTGCGTTGGCATGGATGCTTAAAGATATCAATGCATCGGAATCCTGAATCATTTTAACTCTGTCATATAACGGAATGTTTGTATCATCCTCCCTTGTTAAAAGGACTTTTGCGCCCTCATCTTCCAAAACTTTTTTCAATTTTTTTACAACATCAAGGTTAATATCCTTTTCTTTTTGTCCTGTAGGGCCTATTGCTCCGGTATCGCATCCGCCGTGTCCTGCGTCAAGAAAAATTGTTATATTCTTCAAAGGTTTTTCTTTATCTATATCAGGGACTTTTCTTATTTTTAACACAAGTGTATTATCGTCATAATAAGCCCTGTACCCCCAGAGTTTGTCCTTTAATTCTATATAATACGTAGATGTTTTGTCAGGAGAAACAGAATTTACGGTAAGACTTTTTACATCTCCTGTTGTTTCAAAAAGCAGAGTATCTGCGGCATTTTTCTCTATGTTATACAACTCCATGGTTAAACCGTTATCTGTTTCAACAATTTTAAACGGTATTTGAAAAGACAAATCAGTTTTTATATAGTTATACAACCTGTCTTCCGATAAGCTGACCCGAGATGCCGAAGCAAGCATTTTCTGATTTATTGTTGAATATTTAATAACACAATCCGCTTTTACCCACGCATTTTCGGCGGGAGACAATGATACTCTGTAATAGTCTCCTTTTTTCCCGTTAATCATAAGCACTGTATTTTTATCAAGATGGGTCAACCTTTTGGCATATTCATCCGGCTGGGCTCTTAAGGGTGTGTTGTTATTAAGAACAGTCGCATAAATAAACTCATCCGGAGCAAATTCTTCCAATGCAGCCTGAGCGGATTCTGAAATTTTTGGCGGAACACGATTTATTATATAAGTCACTGTATCGTGGTTTTGTGTATCTTGGGAGTCTATCTTTATTTCATTTTTTCCGTCACTTAAAGTAACAACCTGGACAAAAGAGCCGTTGTCATGAACTTTTACATCAATATCATTTATTTTCAATTTCGCATCGGGAGCAGTACTGCCTATGATAAAAGTTGATGCAGCGCTTATATCAGTGTTCATTGTTTTCGGATAAACTATTTGCAAGGCATCTGCATCTGCCACATTCGATAAAAATAACAGTAAAACGGCAGCACAACTGTTTTTTAATATATTATAAATATTTTTCATAACACTCCTCGTATAAATAATAATTATTTCAAAAAAGCTGCTGATGTGCAAAAAAGTTAAAAAAGCGACACAAAAAGACTTTGTTTGGTCCTTGTTATAAAAAGCGGTATTAGTAAAATTTTTTACGGACTCTATCCCTTAAACTTCATACACTGCAATGTAACAAAGTTCATCTCTTCTTTGGAAATAGTGGTAAAAGTCAGCGCAGTTAAAAATTTAAAAGTGTTGTTAACCCTTATCGGCGTGCAATAAACAAGCTCCGCTTTAGTGTGTATAACCTTACCCGCAAGCTGCAAATCAACGTCCAAATCACTGTAAGCACCCATTTGTCTGTCTGCAATATAAGCCAAACCTTTCGCGCAAATATTTTTTGTTGTGGCTATCAGTTTGTCTATTTCTTCGCCTTCAAAATTAATAGTTAAAGTAAAATCCGTTTCGATGTTGGCTCTTAAGTATTCCCTTCTTTGAGAATGTTTTATATTTGAAGGGAACGACAACATATAAAAAGTAGTATCATTTAAATAATTGCTGGATAATATACGGCTTGTTGCGTTATAGATACCGTCTTCGGCATAAATATTAATTTCAATCTCTTTTTCCGGCAGTTCCGTTTGTTTTTCAAAAAAAACAGTCAATTTTTCGTTTTCAACGTAATAAATCGTACAAAAATAACTTTTGCCGTCTACTATTATTTCCAGTTTGTTAGAGGGTTTTAAAAAGCTGTAATTATCCAAATCAGACTCCGTTCTTTTACAAATTTATTATATTAAGATTCGTCAAAGCAGTCAATTTTGCAACTACTTAAACAAATTGTTAGAACCCAAAATTTATTTTATAATTAACAAAGCAGAAACAGGATAAAAGATTATGACAAGACAACCCTTTTTTTATGATATTACATTGCGTGACGGCAACCAATCACTGAAAAAACCTTGGAACATAAAGGAAAAGGAGTATATTTTCAACAAACTTGTAGACTTTGGTGTTCAGGCTGTTGAGGCTGGTTTCCCCGCAGCATCTGAAATGGACTTTGAAGCAGTGCAAAGGCTTGCGCAAATTGCACCCGAAAATCTTGTCATAAGCGGGCTTGCACGTGCAGTAGAACACGACATATTAAAGGCGGTTGATGCAATAAAAAGCTGCAAAAGACCCAGAGTCCACACTTTTATTGCGATGAGTCCGTTTAATATGAAATACGTTTTGAACAAAGATCCGCAAGAGGTGCGCAAAACCGCCATAGAGGCAGTAAAGTTTGCAAAAGAAGAATTGTTAAAAGTAAACAAAAACGGAGAAGTTCAATTTTCCGTAGAGCATTTTGGCGACTGCATGGAAAACCTTCCGTTTGTAATAGACACACTCAAAGAAATTGTCCAAGCGGGCGCAACCGTTATAAACCTTCCCAACACGGTAGAAAGAACAAGAATAAAAACCTTTGTGGATATGGTTGCACAAGTTTACGAGGCGCTGCCAAAAGACATTATGATTGCCGTACACTGCCACAATGACCTCGGTATGGCAACAGCAGCAACTGTGGAAAGCTACTTTGCCGGAGCAACACAGCTGGAATGCTGTCTTAACGGGCTTGGAGAACGTGCTGGCAACACAAATATGTATGAGGTTGCCGTTGCATTGCATAACAGCGGCGTTGAAGTTCCGCTGAACCTCGGGGAAATTTATGAACTCGCACTCACCGTTGCCGATATGTCTAAAACAGAAATTGCGCAAAAAGCTCCTCTCATAGGTCAGGAAGCACTTGCCCACAGAAGCGGAATCCATCAGGACGGCGCCGTCAAAACAAAAGATATGGAAAAAGGTGCTTACAGACCCATACACCCGACACTTATCGGCAGAAAAGACGACGAAAAAATCGGCTTTACAAGCCAGTCCGGTAAAACTGCGGTATTTGAAATTATTTCTGATGCCGGTTATCCAATCACAATGCAGGAGGCAATCCGCATTACGCCTGTTGTTAAAGAAGCTGCGGAAAAAGTCGGAGAATTGCCGACAAGAAATATTATTGATATTTACTTTAATGAAGTATTTAATGTCAAAGGTGATTTCAGACTTGTTGCGTTTGAAAAAATCGCAGAAAAATTATTTAACCTCAAATTTTTCCACAAAACGGAATTTTTTGATATGAACGCAGAAGGCAACGGGCCGGTTGACGCTTGCCTGTCAGCATTAAAACAGGCGGGTTTCCCTCAAAAACTTGTTGATTACGAACAATACGCCCTGGATGGCGAGATTTTCGGTTCCGGAGCTACCGCAATGACAGTTATCCATTTTGAAGATTCAAACGGCAGAACCATTGTTGCCAGAGGCAAAGACGAAAGCACATCAAAAGCAAACGTTAAAGCCATATTTAACGGTTTAAATTTGATGAACCATTAAGAGACACAACTGTATTTATACTTTACGTTTTATAAATCCTCTTTTAATGCTAAAATAAACTTATGGGCAAAAAGATAGTAGCAAACAACAAAAAAGCATTTCATGACTTTTTGATTTTGGAAAAGTACAATGCGGGTATGGTTCTGACAGGTACGGAAATAAAATCAATCAGACAGGGTGCAATAAACCTTAAAGACAGCTTCGCAAAAATCGAAGATGGCGAAGTATGGCTTTATAACGTTCATATAAATCCCTATGCACAGGGCAACAGGTACAATCCGGATCCGGACAGAAAAAGAAAACTGCTTTTAAATAAACAAGAAATATTAAAAATGCTCGGCAAAGTTAAAAAAGAACAGTACACAATAGTTCCTTTAAATGTATATCTTGAAAACGGCTGGGCAAAAGTAGAAATAGCTCTGGCAAAAGGCAAACAGCTCCACGACAAACGTGAAGCCATTGCTAAAAAAGCGCTGGATAGAGATATTGCAAGAAATATAAAAATCCGCTGATTATACATACCCCAAAAAACGCGCCTCGGGCGATTATCCACAAAATACGAAGACAAACATTGTTTTTCAAAAATATATTTGGCATATAATATTACAAGAGAAGCTTCATAGGGTAATTAATCTTGGAACTAACGGCTGAACAAAATATTAAAGATGTAGTAAAAAATACTAACCTGCAGCATATTGCAATAATAATGGACGGCAACAGACGCTGGGCAAAAGAAAAAATGCTCCCTTCAGCAATGGGACATCAAAGAGGTGTGGATTCTCTGCGCACTACAATGCGGCTATTTGATGAATTCGGTATCAAATATTTAACGGTTTACGCTTTTTCTACAGAAAACTGGAACAGAAAAAAAGAAGAAGTGGAATTTTTAATGGGACTGCTTGCAAAAACTCTATTAAACGAGCTGGATGACATGCATAAAGAAAATGTTAGAATAAAATTCCTCGGAGATATATCCCAGCTTAACAAAAGTCTTATAAAAATTGTGCATCACGCAGAGGAAAAAACGAAAAACAATACCGGCGTAAACCTCAATATAGCTTTTAATTACGGTGCCAGAAACGAACTTGTACACGCAATGAAATCCATTATAAAAGAAGGCATTACACCGGAACAAATTACAGAAGAAACTATCTCAAAACATCTTTACACAAAAGATATTCCGGATCCGGATCTGTTAATTAGAACGGGCGGAGAAAAAAGAATCAGCAACTACCTTTTATGGCAGCTTGCGTATTCCGAAATTTATGTAACGGATACCTACTGGCCTGAATTTGACAGAAAAGAGCTGTCTAAAGCTGTTATGGAATTTGAAAAAAGAAACAGACGCTTTGGTAAATAATTTTGGAATAAAACCGGAGCCGCCTTGGGTAATCACTATACAAAACCGGCAGCGATGATTTTTATTTATTAAATTAATATTGCCGGCATGTGAGGAGAAAATATGATAAAAATCGCACTGGGTACATCAAACCCGCATAAACTTGAAGAAATTAACGATATGTTAAATGAAATTCACCCCGACAGTGTGGAATTTGTACTTGTTAAAGGCGATTTTGACCCTGTTGAAAACGGAACAACATTCGAAGAAAACTCATACATAAAAGCAGCAGAAGCAGCAAAACTTATGGGTATTCCGGCTCTTGCCGATGACACAGGGCTTTGCGTTGATGCTTTAGACGGCCGTCCCGGTTTGTATTCAGCAAGATACGCTCCCGACCAAAAATCAAAAATTGCAAAACTGCTAGAAGAAATGAAAGATATAGAAAAAGACAATCGCTCCGCACATTTTGTCTGTACAATGACACTGGTTGCACCGGACGGGAAAAAACTTCACACACAAGTAGGGAAAATCGAAGGCTATATTGACACAAAACCTTCCGGTACTCACGGTTTTGGATATGACCCGCTGTTTTTTATACCGGAATTGAATAAAACAATGGCTGATATGACTTTGAAAGAAAAAAACACGCTTTCGCACCGTGCACGTGCGTTAAAACCCATGGTGGAATGGATAAAAAATAATTTGTAGCAATATTTGTTGATATTCAGCTGTGGAGCGGCCAAAGCAAGCGCCGTATACATAGGTCAGACTCTACTTGGGGGGGACACTCTCCCCCAAAATTTTTTAATTAGACGCAGTGTAGACTGAAGTCAGCCCTGCGGTCTGCCACACTTTTAAAACATTTTTTGATTTTTAGTCTGGTATGAAGTGTGCAACCGCATCAATAATTTACAGGCAGACATTAATCTGCCTGTATCTATTATCTATTTTATATTTTTCAAGCAGTTTTGCGGTGCTACTATAGTGAATACGTATGGCTGTTCAAAGTATTTGTTAGCAACACGTATGATGTCTGTAGCTGTTATGCTTTTTACAAGCTGCGGAAATTTGTTTATATAATCATACCCTCTGCCGGAGAGTTCAAACCAGCCGAGAGTGGACGCTTTTTCCATATTGGTTTCCTGTGACAGTATGAAATTGCCGAGGATTTTGTCTTTTGCTTCCTGCAGCTCTTTGTCTGAAACAAACTCTTTTTTCAACAGGTTAATCTGTTTTAAAAGTTCGTTTTTGGAATGCTGTGCTGTTTGCGGGTTTGTGCCTATGTAAAGAGCAAATATCCCTTTGTTTACATTTGCCGCAAAGCTTGAGCCTACCTGATAGGCCAGCCCCTGTTCATCTCTAAGCCTGTTGAACAGTCTGGAGCTCATACCGCCGCCGAGAATAGAATCAATGACCTGCAATGTTGCCACATCTTTCTGGTTTTCTACGCCATCTGTGAGCCAGCCCATTACTATCCAGGCTGCTTCTACGTCTTTGGCTTTTGTTATGGTTTTGTTAGCGTTTAGCGGTTTGAAAACGTTTTTGTATGTGCTGTAGTCGAATTTTTGGGCATTTGTTTGCTTATCTAAACAGAAAATTTCTGTAATTGCATTGATTATATCGCTGTCGTTAACGTTTCCGTTGACTGATATTACAAGATTTTCGGGATAGAAAAGTGCGTTGTAATATTCAGTAACGTCATTATGATTTATTGTCGGGATTGTTTTTTCCAGAATCTTGCCTGTAACGCCGTAAGGTGTGCCCTGCCAGATTGCGGTTTTGAATTCTTCCAGCGCAACATTTACAGGCAAATCTCTGTTTCTCTGGATGGCTTGCAGTTTTTCTTTTTTTACTCTTTCGAGTTCCTGTTCATCCAGTGAGGCGTTATTGACTATTTCGTTTAACAGTTCAAAAGTAAGCGGAAGGTCGTTTTTTGTTGTTTTTACTGCTACTGTGAACATATCTGAACTGTTAGACGGTTCAATAATTATGCCGTTTTGTTCCATTGTCTGGGACAAATCAAGTGCGGAATATTTTTTTGTTCCTTTTAACATAAGTTTTGAGGTTATTGAACCGAGCCCAGGTTTTTTTTCTATATAGTTGCCGCCTTTTGAATAAACTGTCATTGCCACAATATCGTTAAGGTGATTGTGGTTGATAATGAGATTTATGTTACAGGGCAGCTTGTATTGAGAAATTGTTTTGTCTTTTTTTACAAGCACGGGTTTGTTCGGGTGAGTATGTTTTTTAACGTGGCTTATTGGTTTTGTATTATCCTGACAAGTTTCATCGGGCAGCATTATAGAGATAGCGGCCTGATTGGGGTTGAGGTATTTTTTTGCAACTCTTATGATATCGTTTTTGGTAACTTTGTTGATGTTTTCTATGTATTCGTCATAGTATTCGGAATCTCCGTACACAAGTGTTGTGTAGCCGAGTTCGTTTGCTATGTTAGAGGTGGATTCTCTTGAGTAGAATGTATCTCGCTCAATTATGCTTTTGGCTTTTTGGATTTCTTTTTCGTCAAAGTTTCCGTTTCTTATTTTTTCAATTTCATCAAAAACAGCTTTTTTTACTTTTTCTTTGTTTATGGGAATGAAGTTGGCTCTGACAAAAAGAATGCTGTCATCCTTCATAGAGGCGTGTCCTGCGGAAATACTGTAGGCCAGCTGCTGTTGTTCTTTAACTGATTGATATAATTTAGAAGAGCGTCCGTCGCCGAGTATTGTCGCGAGTACGTCGAGCGCATAGCTGTCAGAACGATCCTGCTGGGGAACACCTCTGAAACCTATTATCATATAGCCTGTTTTTACTTTGTCATGGGCTGTTACTTCTTTTGATTTTTCAAGGTATTTGTCCTGTTTGTATTCAGGGAGTTTTGTTTTTTTAGCTTCTTTTTTATTGAAGTCATGTTTTATTATTTTTAAAGCTTCCTGAGTATTAACATCTCCGACAACAACTGTAATCATATTGGACGGATTGTACCAGGTATTGTAAAAATACAGGATTTCTTCTCTGGGGATGTTTTCTATAATTTCTTTTTTCCCTATGACCTGTCTTTTGTACGGGTGATTCTGGTAGAGTGATTTTATCATGTTTTCATACAATTTGTTTTCGGGGTTGTCATTGGTTTTAGAAATCTCTTCTATAACAACTTTTCTTTCTTTTTCGAGTTCTTTGCTCGGGATAAGCGGATTGAGCAGCATATCAGCGTGCAAATCCATAGCAAGATTAAAATATTTTGACGGAATGGTTATGTAATAATGGGTAAAATCTTTGCTTGTTGCAGCGTTTGTCATTGCGCCTTTGGATTCGAGTATTTTATCAAACTCGCCTGTAGGGTGTTTTGTTGTTCCTTTAAAAAACAGGTGTTCCAAAAAGTGAGCGACACCGTTGTTTGTGTCATTTTCGTTGATAGAACCTGTTTTTATCCAGGTGTCGATAGTGACAATCGGGTTGTCGTGAACTTCTTTGATTATAACGGTTTGTCCGTTGTCGAGTTTAAAGGTTGAATAATCCTGTGCAAAAGCACACTGTGCAAGGCTGACAAAAGCCACAAGAATTAAAATAAGAAGATTTTTAATATTTTTCATAATCCGTCCTTTTTTTATTATTTGATAACAAATTATACTATATATTTTGTTATCTACGCATAGTCTTAATATGCTGTTATATAGATTATTTTTTAATAGCTCTGCCGGTTAATGGTTTAAATCTTTAATCCGGTTAACATGCAGTTATGTTTAACAAATTTTCTGATAAAAACTTTTGGACTGATTACGGTGATAATATGTCATACAACGATTGTGCAATAGACGGTTTTTGTAGTATAGACCCTATTGTTTATTCGCTTATGGAGGTTTTGCTTTATGAATTAAAGCAGATTACTTACTATTACATAAAAATGCAGGAACTCGGCTATGAAAATAAAAAGTTGAAAAACCAGATTATGAACTATTTGTCGGTGGTGTTAATCGGATATGAATTCAACCGCAAGGAGTTTGAGGATTTGATTTATAAAATCCACAGCGAAAAAGAATCAGTCAAAGAAGCTTATATTGCAATCTGTGACAAGGAAAACATAGACTGTCAGATTTTGAAATCCAATATAGATTTTAAAAAGTTTAATATGTCTACTATTGTTCAGCAGGGAGAACAGCAGGCTGTTTTAAGAAACAAAATTTTAAACTCGGATGTAAAAAATATCTATGAGATAATTCTGAATCTGATTAAAAGTGCAAGTATAAGGCTTGTGGAGCTAAAATCTTACACCGATGACTACGTACCCGAAGAAGACGCAATATTAAAACTGTTTAACAGCTTGAATTTTTCCGCTATACAAGAGTCCAAACTTCTTAGAAAAATTCATGATTTTGCAAAGATAAATTTTCAAATTCATCAAAAATTGCATCAGCTTAAAGAAGAATATTACGGCATAATCTCTTTAAACGATGTTCAAATCGGTGTGGACAAAGGCAAGTCCATACTTGTTTCAGGTCAGAATTTAAAAGACTTAGAAAATCTTCTCGAGGCGTTAAAAGACACGGATGTAAATGTTTACACCCATAACGGGCTTATTGTTGCACACGCTTATCCGAAATTTGAAAACTTTCCTAATTTAAAGGGACATTATCAGATGTCGCTTGATAACGTACAGTATGATTTTACCTCCTTTAAAGGGCCTGTTCTTGTTATCAGAAATTTTCAATATCTTCTGGACAGACTTTATCGCGGAAGAATATTCACTACGAATATAATCGGCGGAAAGGGTATGACCCGTGTTGACAACAACGACTTTTCAAAACTTATTCAAACTGCGCAGGAAAGCGAAGGTTATAAAGACAACCATAAAATAACCACTGTGAAAGTAGGCTATGATGAAAATATCGTTATGCAAAAGGTGGACAAGCTTATTGAAAAGATTGAAAATAAGGAGATAAAACATCTTATAATAATCGGGCTTTTAAACCACGCTGCTATGCATAGCGAATATTTCAGCGAAATGGAAAAACATCTGGGTGATGATTATTTTGTCATAAGCACTGTAATGACAGCCAAAAAGGATAATGTTTTGTATTTTGATTCTTTTTTCAATTCTTCTTTGATTTACAAGATACTTTCGCACATTAAAAATCATGTTGATTTTGAAAAATTCCCCGTGAGTGTGTTTATTACCACATGCAATCTGCACACAATGTCGCATTTGTTTAATCTGCGTTATCTCGGGATAAAAAATATCTATCTGCCTGTTTGTACGGCCAATATTTTGACACCTAACATGCTTGAATTTTTAAAATCAAAATTTAATGTAAGACAGGTATCTTCGAATCCCCAAAAAGATTTAAAGAGCCTTTGAAGCCGATTAAAGTAATAAATGCTTATTCACCTTGAAAATACGGCAATTCTTCATTTTTATCAAGAACTTTTGCATCTTTTTGGAAAATCTTTGATTTATAAATACCGAGTTTTGCAAGAGCATACAACATGCTGACTCTCAAAACACCAAAACCGTATTTGCAGCTTCTCATAAAGTTTATAGAAGAAGCATCCGGAAAATATTTTGTGGGGCAGCTGATTTGGCCTATTGTATATCCTTTATAAAAAATAAGGGCAAGCATTTCATTATCAAAAATAAAATCGTCGTCACAGTCTTTCAGCGGTAAAGTTTCCAGCACTTCTTTTGTAAAGGCCCTGAAGCCTGTGTGATATTCGGTAAGACGTTCACCCATAAGCAGATTCTGAAACAGAGTAAGGCATCTGTTAGCAATAAATTTATATAACGGCATACCGCCTTCCAATGCTCCTTTGCCTATAAATCTTGAAGCAATGCAGGCATCATATTCGTCAAAAGCAAGCATAGTCGCCATAGCGGGAACCAGCTTCGGTGAATATTGATAGTCGGGATGAACCATGATTACAATATCTGCATTAGCTTTTAATGCTGCAGTGTAGCATGTTTTCTGGTTGCCGCCGTAACCTTTGTTTTTATCATGGACGATTGTTGTTATACCGAGTTTTTTTGCAACTTCTTTCGTTTTATCTGATGAGTTGTCATCAACAAGAATGATTTCATCCACTATATCTCTATACAATTCGTTATATGTTTGCTCGAGAGTTTTTTCGGCATTGTATGCAGGCATAATAACAGCCACTTTTTTGTTGTTAATCATTTTTTAATCCCCTTAGTTGTTGTTCATAGTATAATCAAAATTAACGGAGATTACAATTTTTATGGAAAAGTTTAAAGAGTTTGCAAATAAGTTTTGTTTAAAAGAACTGGGGATAATATTTATAGTATCTGTAATCCTTTATGTTCTTTTTTATGCTAAGTTCGATGTCTATTTAATAGATGTGGGCAGAGAAGCCTACCTGCCATGGCAAATTTTAAAAGGACAGGTGTTATATAAAGATATATTCAATGTCTACGGGCCGTTGGGATATCAGATAAACGCCATTGCCTATGCAATGCTTGGGATAAAAGTCTCAACTTTGTATTTTATGGGCTTTTTAAATTCGCTTGTTATTCTTTTTGTCACGTTCTATATAGGCAGGTTGTTTACTGATAAAAAAACAGCGATGTGCATATCCGGTTTAACATTGTTTGTTTGTGTTTATTCAAAAAACTTTTTCAATTTCATATTTGTTTATTCATACAGTGCAGTGTATGCAGTGTCGGGCTTTTTACTGTCGCTGCTTGCTATGTTATTTTATTTAAGGGATAAAAAGAACCTGTATCTTACATTATCATTTTTCTTTGCGGGTTTTGCATTTGCAAACAAAATAGAATACGTACCATATTTTGCTTTTATATTTGCGTGTTTGCCGTTTTTGCTCAAAAAGGATTGGAAACGCTATCTTTATTCTTTTGGTGCGTTTATGCTTATGCCTGTAATATCTTTTGGTATTCTATTTATACAGGGCGTAAGTGTAAAAGATTTGCTGGATGCGGCTGAGTTGATAAAAAAATTGATTAGTGCTCCGGCGACAAATTATTTTTATTACAATTTCGGGTTGTACTTTAACCCTCCTTTGGTTTGGGACGGGGTAAGGCTTCTTGCGGCAATGCTCAAGACAGCGATACCTTTTGCTTTAGTGCTGTATGGTATAAATTATTTATGCAAAAAGCACTCAGGTAACAAATTTTTATTAATAGGGGCTAATATTTTTATAGTTATTGCATCAATAGCTCTTATCATAAAAAAATACAGCACGCTATATAACTTGTATGTCGGAATATTTTCCTGGGTTGGTCTAATTGTTCTTGCAATATTGGTTGTTACGGGAATTTATATTTTCTATGTATTACATAAAAACAAATTTGATTTTAACAAACTTGATGCTAAAGATAAAATGTTTTTGTTTATGACAGTTGCATCTATTCTTGTTTCCATGAAAGGATTTTTCTCTATTTTCCTCACATGTTATGGAACCTTTAATCTGGCGGCTTTGTTTTTGCCGTTTGTTATATTTTTTGTTTATTATGTACCGAAAGCGTTCAAATTTGTCGACAAAGACGTATTTGCCGCGGTTATAAAAAATCTTTGCGTTGCCGTTATGATTGCATTTTTTATTATGACACTGTACAGAATCGGAGAAGGCAAGTTCACGCTGGTAAAACAGCCCCGCGGAATGATTTATATGCGCAATATTTACGGAGACCAGAATGAATTAATTGAATTTATCAGAAATAACACCGCAAAAGATGCTAAAGTTGTAACAATTCCCGAAGGTGCAATGATTAATTTTCTGGCGGAACGTGATACTGATAACAAATATTATTATCTCATTCCCGGAAATGTAGAGATTTTTGGTAAAGAAAAAATATTAGAAGATTTTAAAAAGAATCCTCCTGATTATTTTCTTTTGAGTGAACTTTTATATTCAGTTTATAAAAACGGGGCATTTTGTTCTTATACAAGAAATGTCTGCGATTTTATAAGGTCTGATTATATACCCGTATACGGAACGGAGGCACCTATCGGTTTTACTCTTTACAAATATAAAAAGACAACAAAATAGTTTGTATTATACTTTTGTATAATATAGAATGTAAGTATAATATTGAAACTATTGAAGCGGGTAAAGCTTATGAAGGATATAAAGGACATCAAGAAAATAAAGGACATGCCGGAATGCCCTATTGCAACTGTACTGGAGTTGATAGGTAATAAGTGGAAAGTTTTTATCATAAGAGATTTACTTTCTGGCACCAAACGTTTTGGAGCATTAAAAAAAGCAACAGGTGCTTCGCAAAAATCGTTAGCTGCAAATTTGAGAGAGATGGAAGACGACGGACTTGTTGAACGAAACGTGTTTCCCGAAGTACCTCCTCGTGTTGAATATACATTGAGTGACATAGGTTATTCACTTGCTGCGGTTATTGAACCAATGGCGCAATGGGGAAGTGCCTATAAGGAATATTGCAGTTTAAAGTTAAAAAAAGATAAAAAAATTTAAGCATAATAACTATAATGCTTTATTGACTATTGAAATTTTACTTTTTTATACAATAAAATGTAGAAAGATGGCAATATGAACAATTTTTAGAATTTTTATGATAAATACGGATAAAAAAATTTTTTTGATAATCAATCTTTCTTTTTTGGGTGATGTACTTTTAACAAATGCATTGTGTCAAAACATCAAAAAGAATTATCCTGACTCAAAAATTGTTTTTTGTGTAAATAAAACTTTCTATGAGGCAGCTAAATATCAAGCATGTGTTGACGATGTTATTTGTATGGATAAAAGAGGAAAACACAGCGGAATTTTAGGATTGATAAGATTTGCGCTCAACTGTCCGTATCGCAATAAAATAGATACTGCTTTTATAATTTATGCAAATGACAGAGGTATAATACTTTCTAAACTATTAGGCTGCAAAAACAGAATATCCGGGTCTAAAAATATTACACAATACCTGCTGACGGATAATTTTTTTGATTTTGAGGATTTTAAAAACATGCAGGATATAAATGCAAGTTTTATAAAGTCCTTAACCGGCACAAAAGCGGAGATTCTGCCTATAAAATACAATCCTTTAAATGAGAAAGATATCTTTATAGAAAAGTTGGCATATCTTTATAAAGATAAAGAAATAGTCGCTCTTTGTGCAACCAGCAAAAATAAAGAAAAAGATATGCCTCCTGAAACCGGAGCCCAAATTGTTGAAAAATTAACCAACGAGGGCAAAACCGTTTTTTATGTCGGTGCCGGTAAGGAGGCCAGAATTTTTGCAGATAATATGAAAAAGTTCGGGTGTGTAAATTTTGTTGATTTGACCAATGTTACCACAATAAACCGGCTTGCACGTATTTTAAAACTGTGTAATGGCTTAATAAGTGTGGACACAGGCACAATGCATCTTGCCTGTGCGCTTGGCGTGCCTGTTGCTTGTATTTTTTACAAAACTGATACAATAGAAAGATGGGCACCGAGAGATTTTCTTTATAAATCGGTTCTGATAGACAGAGATTATGGAGCACAATACATTTGTGAGCGCTTTAATGATTTGGTTTCAAAAGTATAACGACTAAATAATTTTAGTTTTCAATTCTTGTTCCAGCTTCTCAATTTGGGCAAGAAATGTTTTTTGCGTGTCGGGGAATATGCCCAGCATATTTTTTTGCTGAACAATATCTTTAAGCTTTTTTTCTAAATCATGTACAAATGTTTGTGCTTCTTTATATTGCTGATTTGTTAAAGTTATATCTTTAACGGTTTTTAAACCAGTATCAATATTTCGCAGTCCTTTTTTGTTTATTGTGTCCGTTTTCAAAAGTTCCAAAAAACTAAGAGTGATTTTGCTCAAAAGTGATTCTGCTTCTTTAGTATTTTTTGTACTATTGTATAGCTGAATAAATGCATCATTGATTAAAAAGTGTTTGTATCCCGGTTTGTTCGGATAAAAATCTATCGGGGTTAAATTACCGCTTGTTTTGTCAAAAAGCGTATTTTTTCCGCCAATGTCATGGCGCATGCCCTTTAATGATGCATTGTATATGTATTTTAAATAGTCTGTAATTTTGTTATGTTTAAATTCACTTTGGCTGAATTGGTTTTTTATTTGTTCACCCGGTACAAAGTATAATATGTCAATATCATTTCCGATTTTGGCTTTGATATGGTTTATTCTGTCAGCCTCGCTTATATTCAGGTTAAGCGGACGAAATAAAATTTGTTTTAAATCTTTATTGTTTTTAACTTTTATTACATAGTTGGTGTTTAAAATCCTGTGTACACTACCCTGTGCGCCTTTTGACATAAATTCGAACGTGTCTTTAATCGTGTCCGGTTTGTATTTAAGCCCGCCGGCTTTGATTGCAGCATAAGATTTAACAAAGCCCTCCGGCATTTGTAAAGGTGGTTTTATTATGCAATTTTTGAGCAAATTTATATTCAACATAATTAATACACACGTTTATAAACGTAAACCCAGTTTTATATTTGCTTAATTGTTGGATTTAAAGTTATAATTTTTTACAAATACACGGAGTACTTATGAAAATTACTGTTCTGGTTGATAATAACACAATTACAGACAAATATTTTTACGGCGAGCCTGCTTTGTCTTTATATATAGAAACAGCGCATAAAAAGATACTTTTTGACTGTGGATATTCGGATATTTTTATAAAAAATGCGATGAAATCTGGTATTAATTTAAACAATATTGACTGCATAGTTATGTCACACGGGCATGATGACCATAGCGGCGGGTTAAAATATTTTGCGGATATTTTAAAAGAAAAAAATGAAAAAACAGCTCTTGTAGTTGCCGGTGTTGAATTTTTTAATAAGAGAAAGGACGAAACCGGTAATTTTGGCTGCCCGTATTCTCAGTCAGAAATTGAACGGTTTTTGGATGTAAAAATTTCTCAAACTCCGCTCTGGATAGATGATATTGTGTTTTTGGGCAAAATTCCACGTAAAAATAATTTTGAAGGTTTAACTGCTTGTGGTGTTTCTGATAACAAACCTGACTATGTGCCTGAAGACAGTGCTCTGGTCGTAAAATTATCTGACGGATTGGTTATAGTTACTGGATGTTCACATTCCGGTATAGTAAATATTTGTGAGTATGCCAAAGCAGTCTGTAATACCGATAGGATAATATCAATTATCGGCGGTCTGCATTTAAAAGATGCATCTGATGATATTATTGAAAAAACTAAAGAATATCTGAAAAATTTAAAGTTGGAGTCTTTGTATGCCTGCCATTGTACAGGGTTGAAAGCACAGTGCAGTTTGAGCACCGCAATCAACCTGCAAGAAACAGGCAGCGGGTTAGTTTTAGAATTTTAAATTTGAATTAAAACAGCGAGCTTGTTTTTACATGTATAAATAATGCAGTGTATAATTTGCCTCTGCTGCCAAAGTGAGAATATATGAAGGTTCTCGGACGTATTGTGGAAAACAATGCTCTAAAGAGGGTTTTTTCATTTTTGTAGTTTTCAAAAAAGTATTTGTAAAAATCAAGGTCTGTATCGTTTACAAGCAGATAATTCTTTTTAGAAAATAAAGGCTTGTATAATGTGATTTCATTGTTTTTAAATTCAGAAATTTTTACAAATTCAACGTCAGGGAAAAATTCTTTTAAATCATCTGTTGAAAGTTCTTTGCCTTGGAATTTTTGACCGTCATAAGTCATATTGAAAAATTTTAAAGTATGGTGGTTATAGCCGATAAGCTTGCCGTCATATATAAATTCAAAAGTTGAATTGGCAGGGATTTTGGTATGATTGTATTCATATTCCGAAAAACTGCCTGTACCGGATGTTACATATCTTGTGAAAGTATAACAGTTGTTTTTTAATTCTCTGGACCATACATTTTGCTGAGGGCAATAGCTTATTTGATCCTGTGTTTTTATACTATTGGAAAATTTATCACTAAAATCATAAGCATATACTGTATTGCAACATAACAAAAAAGCTAATAGTACAGAAAATCTTTTTAACATATTAATCACCTTTCACTTTTAAATATAAGAATAATTATATGAAATAAATAATTACATGTTGATAATAGTTAGATATCGAACTATAATAAAATTATGAAAAAAAATAATGCATTATATTTAATCTCAAGAATACGAGAAGCCGCTAATAAGTTTATAGTACAGGAACTTGAGGCAAACGGGCTAAAAGGCGTTGTGCCTTCACACGGCGATATTCTTGTTGTGCTATATGGTTGTGATAAATGTACGATGAAAGAGCTGGCGCAAAAAATCCACAGGACAAAGGCGACTTTGACGGTTCTTGTTGATAAATTAATTGCATTAAAACTTATAGAAAAAGAAAAATCCCCACAGGATAACAGAGTTACATATATAAGACTTACTCCATTGGGGCAGTCTTATAAAGGGATTTTTGAAAAAATTTCCGATGAGTTGAATAACAAGTTATTTAAGGGGTTTTCTGATGATGAAACTAAAAATCTTGTTGAACTTTTACAAAAAACAAGAGCCAATATAGAGTAAAATTTTTTACCTAAATAGTTAGATATCTAATTATTTTAACGAAAGGAGAGAACAATGAACACACAATTTGAAATTGCAAAGGAATCAAAACAACCGCAAAATACGGCAGAGGGTAAAAACTTTAAAAAAGTTGACCTTGGCGGGTTTACGGATTTTGGCAAATATATTATGGAAAACAAAGAACTGAATATGAAAAATGAGGGCAAACTGTTTTTGCATGATTTGCTTAATCTGACAGGTTGCGAGATATCAATTAATTATGCTCCCGTCGGTTATAAGGTTCCTTTTAAACACACTCACAAGCAAAATGAAGAAGTTTATATAATCTTAAAAGGCAAGGGCGTGTTTGAAATCGACGGTGAAAAAATGGATATTCAAGAGGGTTCTGTTTTGAGGGTAGCTCCTGACGGTGTACGCACAATGGAAAATACTTCTGATTCGGAAATGATTTTTATGGTAATTCAAACAAAAACAAATTCTCTTGAGCAATTTACGCTTACAGATGCACAGATTGTTTAGATTCAGCTAACCGCAGTCGGGCAATATTAAATTGCCTGACTGCGGAATTAAAATACATATTTGCAAAAAGTTAAGCGCGCATGATAATATTAAGATTATGAAGAAAAATTTTATTAATCTCATTGTAATGACTCTTGGTGCGCTTATTGCCGCTTTTGCTCTTGAATGTTTTTTGATTCCAAACAAAATTATTGACGGTGGTATTCTAGGTATTGCCATTATGACAAATTACAAAACGAGCTTTGCCCTAGGTTGGTGTATTTTTCTGTTAAACCTGCCATTCTTATTCCTTGCTTTAAATAAAATGGGCAAACTGTTTGTTGCCTTCACTTTTTATGCCGTAACCGTACTGTCATTAGGGGTTTCCTTCATACCGGTATGGCTTTCTCACAAACATGTATCGGATCCATTTTTGGCCTGCATATTCGGCGGTTTGATACTTGGGGCAGGTGTTGGGCTTGTTTTAAGAAGCAATGCTTCGCTTGATGGAACAGAAATTCTATCGATTAGTTTGTCAAAAAAATGGGGATTTTCTGTTGGTGAAATAATAATGTTCTTTAACCTGTTTATATTTACTGCTGCAGGTTTTGTATACAGTGACTGGCGCAGCTCAATGTATTCAATGATATCTTATTTCATTGCATACAGGGTTATTGATATAGTTTTAGAAGGTTTAAATGAATCTAAGTCTGTAAGAATCATCACCGAAAAGCACACTGACATTGGCAATGCTATTATGGAAAGCTTTGATGTGAGTGTAACATATCTAAAAGCACGCGGCGGATATTCCGGTGCAGAAAAGAAAATTATATTCTGCGTAATAAACAGAATGGAGATAGCCAGACTTAAACAACTCGTCAAATCCGTAGATGAATCCGCATTTATTACGATAGAAAATGTACACGAAGTCGACGGCGGACGTATTAAAAAACACGATTTATACTAAACAGTTTTTTATTAGTCCTGATGTGTATAATCTATCTCCAGATGAACAATGATATGTTCCAAAGGCATTTCCAAACCTCTGGCATATTTTATCAGGGTAGAAAATTTTGTATCAACAAGCCCGTTTTCAATCCTGCTCACTGTAGCTGTTGTTAAATCATTTTCATACGCAAATATATTAAGGGAGATACCTTTGTTCTCTCTTAGCTTCTTTAGATAATTTCCTAATTTTTTTCGAATTAACTCTTCGTTCAATTCCATACATGCAAATTATATTTATTTAAAACTTTAACATATTACATATATGTAATTATTAATGTATTTACCGTTTCACTAAGTTTTACAAAACTTAACAAAAAAACGGACCCGAATCATATTCGAGTCCGTTTTGGAATGTTGTCTATATATTTTTTTAAATTACATCATTCCGCCCATACCACCCATCGGAGGCATAGCAGGTGCATTGTCCTTAGCCGGAACATCTACAACAGCAGCCTCTGTTGTTAACAACATAGAAGCAACTGATACAGCATTTTCCAATACAGAACGTGTAACCTTAGCAGGGTCAACAATACCTGCTTCAAACATATCAACATAAGAATTTGTTAAAGCATCAAAACCTTCTGTTTCAGGCAATTTTTTAACTTCTTCAACAACTACATCGCCTTTTTCACCTGCGTTATCAGCGATTTGTTTAAGAGGAATGTGTAATGCGTCTAACAAGATTCTGAAACCGACTTTTTCATCATCGCTGCCATATTGAGCACTATCAAGCGATTTAGCCATTTCCTGCATTACTCTGATAAGAGCAACACCGCCGCCCGGTACGATACCTTCTTCTTTAGCAGCTCTTGTAGCGTTCAGGGCGTCTTCGATTCTTAATTTTCTTTCTTTTAATTCAACTTCGGAAGCTGCACCGACTTCGATAACGGCGACACCGCCTGAAAGTTTTGCAAGTCTTTCTTGAAGTTTTTCTTTATCGTATGAAGAATCGGAAGCTTCGATTTGACGTTTGATAAGAGCAACTCTTTCAGCAACTTTAGCTTTTGTTTCGTCACCGACAACGATTGTTGTATTGTCTTTTGTAACAGTAACGCGTTTTGCTCTGCCTAACATTTGAACGGTTACGTTTTCAAGTTTGATACCGAGTTCTTCAGTGAACATTTGACCGCCTGTTAATACTGCGATATCTTCAAGCATTGCTTTTCTTCTGTCACCAAATCCCGGAGCTTTAACAGCAACTGCTCTTAAAACTTTTCTCATTGTGTTAACAACGAGTGTTGCAAGAGCTTCGCCTTCAACATCTTCTGCAACCAACAACAATGCTCTGCCGTCACGTGCTACTTGTTCCAGGATAGGAACTAAGTCAGAGATAAGGTTGATTTTTTTGTTAACACAAAGAACATAAGCGTCTTCCAAAACTGCTTCCATTCTTTCGGCATCAGTAACAAAGTATGGTGAAATATAACCTTTGTCGAACTGCATACCTTCAACAACCTTGAGGTTAGTGCCGAAGGATTTTGATTCTTCAACAGTAATAACACCGTCTGTACCTACTTTTTCCATTGCTTCAGCAATTAAATCACCGATAGTGTTGTTGTTGCCTGCAGAAATTGAAGCAACCTGAGCAAGGCTGTCTTTTGAATCAACAGGTCTTGCCATAGCTTTGATTTTTTCAACAGCCATTTCAACACCTTTGTCCATACCTCTTTTCATACCGATAGGATTAGCACCTGCAGTGAGGTTTCTCAAACCTTCACGTACGATTGCCTGAGCAAGTACGGAAGCTGTAGTTGTACCGTCGCCAGCTACATCGTTTGTTTTTGAAGAAACTTCTTTAAGAAGTTGTGCGCCTGCATTTTCCAGACCGTCTTCAAGTTCGATTTCTTTAGCGATAGTAACACCATCGTTAACGATTTGCGGTGCGCCGAATTTCTTTTCCAAAATAACGTTGCGGCCTTTAGGTCCCAATGTTACTTTTACAGCATCGGCAACTGCATCTATACCTTTGAGCAAGCTTTTTCTTGCTTCCTCATTAAATACAATTTTCTTAGCCATTTTATTTCTCTCCTTAATGAAAATTATCTCTTTCACTCTTCGGGCTTCGAGGATTCGAACCCCTTCGAGTTTTACACACCTTATTCTTTTTCCGCCTGAGCAATCAAAGATTGCTTCGTTCGATAAATTTCATTTATCTCACAACGGCGGCTGGGAACGGTTTCACTCTTCGGGCTTCGACTTCTCGAACCCCTGCGAGTTTTACACACCTTATTCTAATACGCCTAAGACATCTCTAACCGACATAATTTTGAAGATATCTTCGCCCATTTTTACATCGGTGCCGGCATATTTAGCGAACAAAACTTTTTCGCCTACTTTGACTTCCATTTCTTCTTTTTTTCCGTCATCAAGAGTTTTACCGGGGCCTACAGCAACGACTTCACCTTTTTGTGGTTTTTCTTTTGCGGAATCTGGGATAAAAATACCGCCTGAAGTTTGTTCTGTGTCTTCGATAACTTTGATAACAATTTTGTCACCTAACGGTCTGATTGACATAATGTCCTCCTTTTAAATTCAAAATATTCCGTCTAATTATATTTCAACTAACTTACTATTCTTTTATATCATTTCATGCAAAGAATTTTTTAAATATTAATGAAAAATTAATTATTTGTTTTTGCCGGTGTATTCATATACTCTAAAGCCTTCATACTTAACAATTGCGGGCTGGCTCTGGAAAATAAGTTTGTAATCCTTAAGTTCCGTCACCTCCATTTTGTAAGTATCAAATGCGGGAATAATTGCATATATTTTTTTATTTTTAAAATCGGCGTTTTTTTCTATTTCGAGTCTGGTATATTCAGCCCAGCCCAGTTTGCTTAATATATAAAAGAGTTTTTCATCCCAGATAACATACTTTATATAGTATCTGTGCGCAACCGAATAAATTTTTCTTTTTCCGTCAAGATAATAAACAAGCCCCATGACATGAGGGTCATTATCCGTAATAAGTATTGAATTTTCGGGATCTATATTTTTTTCAATATATTTTGCCGTTTCTATTGCGGAAGAATAGTTATATTTAATATCGAGAACAGAGTATTTAACACCGTTCATAAACATAAAAATAAAGAACAGAGAAAGACAAATATTTATTGTTGTCTTAACTTTTGAAGAAATATTTTCCTTATTCATTAACAGCCAGAAGGCAAATATCAGTATGATATGCGCACAAAAGATTCTGTTAACAAAAACCCAGTGATTGTATCCTATAACATACACAACCAGCTGGAAAAGTATGCTGAAAAATGTTATAACAAAAAGCTTTTTATCCTTTAGCAATAAAAGAATAAACATAATTACATAAATCACAGCCGAAAGCAGGATGGCGGGAACATTTAAAAGCGGAAACATTATAGTGTTATATTCCGGCCACTGGTTATCAACGGAATTTATAAAAAACTGGCTCAAAACTTTTACAACACTTACTATTAAACCGCTCGTATCAATTTTTATTACAACATTGCTCGAGGTCGTACCATGCAGCTGCGCTACAACGGCAAGAAGCCCTATACACATTATTCCAAAGGCCGTAAGATATTTTTTTAATGTAGTTTTATCTATTTCTTTTCTTACTTTAAACCAATTTTCATATAAAAAATCCAGAGTTAAAAAACCGCAGAATACAAGCATTATTATATGTGTATTTGCGAGTATAAATATTAATGAAGCGTATATAAAAGGGTGTTTTTTGGCCTTCGGGTATAATATTGCCAGCAAAAAGACAAGAAGGGGTAAAATGGAATAACTTCTTGCTATAACCGGAAAAAAGTACAAAAAACCGGCGCTGGTTACTATTGCAAACTTAGCAAATTTTCCGAAAGGCGAAAACTGCAAAAATATAAACACGCTTGCCGTCATACAAAACCAGCAGAATATTTGCATAAACATTATAGGCAGGTGTAATTTTGCAAAAGGCATCATCAACAGATAAAAGAAGGAGGGATGCCCTTCGTTTACAAGATGTTTGAAAAGCTCAAAAACATTCAAATGTCTAACAAGCTGCCAGACTTGAGCTTCATCCGCCCAGGTTTCGTGGTGCAATACAATTATTAAAGTAAAAATTGCATACAATGCTGTAAAAATTATATTTTTGATTAATGTCTTTTTGCTTTCTTCCATCATTTCTTCTCTTCTTGCTGTTGTTAAAAAACTTTTATTAGTTATTTATACTATAAAAAAGCCTTAAATATCAGTTTTATTAATTGCCCGTGCCCCCTGTATATTGATAAACTCTAAAGGCCTCGCCGGATACAATTGACGGAGAGGACTTGAATATAAGTTTATATTTTTCAGGCAAAGTCTTTTCCAGATGATTTGCGTCAAGCAAAGAAGAAACAAGCACATATGCTGCAGATGGAGCATGTTTTTCTATTGATTTTTCCACATATTCGGAAAAATCGTTGTCCGGTCTTATCATTTGTTTGTACCAAATCATATATTTGATTTGTTTGTCAGTGTAAGCACTATAAAATTTGTATTGAGGCAGATACAAATATACTGCAAGCGGGCAAGCCTCAAGATTAGGAATAATCAAAGAATCTTGAGCAATATTGTTTTTAATAAACTCTGCAGTTTCTTTTGCGCTTGAATAATTGTAAGTGTAATCTAAAATGGCCGATTTTATTCCGCACCAGCAGGTGAGCACAAAGAAAAGCAAAATCACTATATTATCGAATAATTTAATTTTTTGTGTGCTCGCATTCGCCGCCCAGTATCCGAAAAGTATAATTAGATATGCACTAAAAATTCTTGTTTGATACAACATAACTTTGTAGCTAAAAATATATATAAAAAATTGAAAAACAATACCGAACAAACAGATAACGCTTATTTTTTTATCATAGAAAAACAACCTCACTAAAAGTATTAAAAAAATAACGGCTTCTAAAGAGGCAAAAACAATATTTGCAGCTGTTATTTTGTAGTCGGAATATGCACTGACAAAAACAGTATCCGTTGCATTAAGAAAAAACACGCTGACCGTTCTTATAAAATTTAATAAACAGTTATTTGTGTCGAAGGTTATTGCACCGTTTGATGACATTGTTGTACACAGTTGCAATACAACAGCAGCAAGTCCGCAAATTATAATCAAAGAAGAGGTTAATATCTTTTTGTCGAAATTCCTGAGCCTTTCAAGGTTTTCGTACATAAACAAAATCCCCAGCCCGAATACAAAGGCATACATTATAACATGCGTGTTTGTTGTTAACACAAGTAAAATTGCGTACCAAAAGGGGTGTTTGCCGGATTTTGGATATACAATTGCCAAAAGAAAAACCAGCAGAGGCAATATTGAATAACTCCTTGCTATTACGGGGAAAAAATACAAAAAACCGCCGCTTATTATTATTGCAATTTTTGTTAATTTATTAAACGGTGAATATGTTAACAGCAAAAAAACACTCACCACACTGCTGAGCCAGCATAAAAACTGCATTGTCGCTACGGGAAAATTAAGTTTTGCAAAAGGCATTACAAGCAAATAAAAGAATGACGGATGTCCTTCATTAACAAGATGTTTGAACAAACTGAAATCAAATACGGATAAATTTTTTGCTATAAGCCAGACCTGCGCCTCGTCCGCCCAGATTTCATGATGCAGCACAAAAATTATTGTACAAACGGCGTATAAAAAAGTAAGTGTAATATTTAAAATTAAATTTTTCTTGTTTTCCATCCAATCACCGATTAATTTTTTATTTTCCGTAAATCTGTTTACGTGTTATATGATAAATCGAAAATTTTTCCTGCTGCGTAAAAACATTGCCTGACGAAGTGTAAATTGGTTTTATGTCTTCATAAAAAGTTCCGAGGCTTAAAATAACATAAATATCGTTTCTGTTTTTTAAATAATCCGCTAACGGCAAAGGCGCAAACCCAGGAGGAAGGTCTTTATCCCATTTTGAATAAGTATAATAATCCTTATACCCGTGATAATAAAATTTCCATTTTCCTTTATTCTGCGGCAAGTAAACGCTAATTGATGTTGTATTAAGCGGGTAATTTGAGGCAATAAAGGCATCCTGCGGAATGTGGGTTTTAATAAACTCTGCGGTTCTTTTTCCGTCAGAAAAATTATCTTTTAAATCCTGCTTAATAAGAGTCAAGCCCCCTGAAAACGACGGCAGAAAAGCAAATAATATTGCAATATTTAGCACCGTTTTCCATTGTTTTCCCAAATCGCCAAACATAATCCAGAAACAAAAAATAATCACAAGAAAAAGAGTATAAATGCGCTGCGGAATTTGCCCCCATATATACATGTATAAACCGAATTGAAAAATTATATTAAAAACATACAAAAACAACATCTGCCTGTTTTTTATTGCAGTTGTTATCAAGCCTAAAACTGTAAAAACATAAAATATTAATGTATAAAAAGGTGTTACATTGCTGTATATGTTTAAAACGGCCCTGTCAAGGGCAAAAGCTACATTCTGACGAAATGGAAGCGGCGCGGAAGATTTTACAATTATATTTTCGTTCTGGCTGCCCCACAGATATAAACTGATACACGCAAAAGATGCAAGCATCAAAGACGCTGCTATAAGGGATTTTTTATCTCTGTTGTTGTAAAGAAACAGAATTGCCAGTCCGGTACAAAAACCGAGCATTATTATATGTGTATTGGCCAGCAAAATTATCAGCAATGCGTATATAAACGGATGCTCTTTTTGTTTTTTGTATAATATTGCAATCAAAAACATAAATAACGGGATAAAGCAGTAACTTCTCGCTATTACCGCATACCAGTATAAAAAACCAGAACTCAGCAATAAAGCGGACTTGCTTAAAAAGTTAAACGGTGATTTAAACATCCAAATCCCGAGCGCAACCACCACCACAAGCCAGTTTATAATTTGCATTACCATTGCCCCCTGCAGCGGAAGTTTTGCAAAAGGCAGCAATACAAAGTACCACAAAAGCGGATGACCCTCTGTTCTGACATGTTCAATTATTCCGAGTATATTCAAATCTCTTACAACAAGCCAGGCCTGCGCCTCATCCGCCCAGATTTCGTGGTGCAGCACAAAAATAAGGGTACAGACTGCGTACAAAAAGATAATCAGACTATTTAATAATATTTGTTTTTTATTTTCCATCCGCACGCCGCTAATTCCTAATAGTAATAAACGATTATAATAATAAATGTCATAAAAAGTAAAAATTGTGCTGCCAACAAAAGAATGGCCGGTATTACTTTATTTTCAGTTTGTACTTTTTTAAAGCTAAATAATAGTAATAATAGAGGCAAAAGCGGGGTAAGATAACGCCCCTGTATCCCGACAATATACGGGGTTGTCTGATATATCAGATACACCGATGTCATTATCAAAACATGGCAGAGTAGAAATGCTATTACAAATACCGCTTTATTATTTAAGCTAAAATAGGGATTTTTTTCGCTTTGATTGCCGCAAAATACGGACAAAAACATTAAAAACCATGTTAAATGAGCGGCAAAAGGCGGTATCATAACAAGATTTCCCCCGACGCTCGAAACAACATTGTAATATAAGAATTTTTTTAAATATAAACTGGATTTTATAACAAGTAATATATAATTAAACGGTGCTGCAAGAATCTTTTTTATCATCTCAAAACTGCTTAACAGTTTATTTTTAAAACTATACTCGTTTAACCCCTTTGCACCCATCACACCCATAAGAAAACATGTTAATAAACAGAAATTCACCAGAATTAATACGGCAAAATTTCCATAATACAATTTTGATGATTCGAACTTTGTTTTGGGAATTAAAAAATACAACAAAACTAAAGGAAAATAAGCAAATTTTAAAATTCCTATACAGGTAATTAAAATAT
Organism: Candidatus Gastranaerophilales bacterium; assembly: GCA_944322935.1. Lineage (GTDB taxonomy): Bacteria > Cyanobacteriota > Vampirovibrionia > Gastranaerophilales > Gastranaerophilaceae > Limenecus. The sequence continues at coordinate 31,822 of CALUQO010000027.1, forward strand.
CCCATATTAGTATTTGTTTTCTATTGATTTTAACAACGCTTTCACTAAATGCAAGTTTTAATGTGTTTGCGCAAAAAAGCATTACAAACCCTAATGTTATACCGTCCGTGCTTATTGCTGCGGCCTGATAAACATTAATCGGCAGTAATGCCAAAAACAAAAACATCCATTTTTTGCACGGAGTGAGTCTTATTGCATAATACGTAAGCGCCATATACACAAGCAGTGAGCAAAACCTCAGTATGTACATCATAAAAAGAGGTTTGATATTTAAAAGTTTCATTATCCACAAAACAATAAATGACGGGAAGTAAGATAATGGTGTATAACTTGTTGCTCCGAATTTTACAAAGATTTTATCATCTTTTTTTAAAGGCAATTTTGAATATTTAACAGTTTCAATCAATGGAATTTTTTTATTCGAATAAACATACTGAGAATAAAAATTATAAATCTTACTGATGCTTTCAGGCAGCTCCACTCCGCTCCATCCGTCTTTAATGGTATGTCTTAAAGTTCCCTGGGTGTAGCCCCACATCTTAAAAAAATGTCCTGATTCGTCAGGTGCCTGAAAAGGAGGATTAACAAGCAAAAACACAATGCCCCAAAACAAACAAAATATTAAAAATAAATTTTCGCATTTAAACAATGTATTTTTTATGTTGCTCATTTTTAGTAATACAAAAACTCCTTTATCCTGTCCGAATTAAACCCTTTTAAGCATACAAACCAATTATAGTAACAAACATGCACAAAAGCAAAAGCTGTGAAACAAAGAATAAAAATACGGGAACTAATCTATTCTTTATACATTTTTTTTGTGACACAAACACAAGCAGCCCGAATAACAGCAGCGGGGTAAGATATCGTCCCTGAATACCAACAATGTATGTTTTGCTTTTGTATATCAAATATACAGATGTAACAATTACCAGATAAGAAACAAGAATAGCCGCAATAATAAGGCTCTTTTGTTTTAAATTTATTTTACAAACCTGTCCTTGAACTGTTCTGTAAAACACCGACAAAATTAAAGCGATATAAGCAAGATTAACCGCAAAAAACGGTATCATTTTAAAGAAAACACTAACGCTTGAAACAATGTTTCTGTATATAAAACCTCTTAAAATATATGTTGATATAACAACTTTTTTTAGATAGTCCAAAGGAGAGTGTATTATCTGTTTAATTAAATCCGTTTTATCATTAATTAAAAATATTTTTGTGTGTTCATTCATTACAGGGGTACTCATTACGGCGGATAAAAACGCCGCAATCAACAATACACTCAACCCTGCAATGACAAATAAATATTTGAAATACTGTTTTTGAGAGGCAAATTTTTCTTTTGGTATTAAAAAATAAACAACAATAACAGGGAAATAAGCGTATTTTAAAATACAAATATACGCAAATAATATGCCCCACAGCAGAATCTTTTTAATATCTATGTTTTTGATATTTTCATCAAAAGCCAGCTTTAAAGTGTAAGCAAAAAATAATATTATTAATCCGAATGTAAGTCCGTCCACACTGACTGATGCCGCCTGATAAATATTTACGGGCAGCAGCGAAAACAACCAGATTGTCCATTTTAAACACGGAGTAATTTTTATAGCACAATAACATAAGGCCAAATACACAAGCAAAGAACAAAACCTTAAAATATACATCATCAGCAGTGGTTTTATATTCAAAAGTTTTAAAATCCATAACACAATAAAAGACGGAAAATATGATAAAGGTGTATAGCTCGACGGATTAAAATTTAAAAATGCGGTTTTTTCTTTTTCAAGAGAAAGCTTGTTTGCCCGCATTGATGCTTTAAAAGGAATTTTTGTGTCAATTCTTCTGTAATAATCGTAAAAATTATACAAATTCACAAAACTTTCAGGCAGCACCTGCCCGCTTATTCCGTCTTTTATTTGATGCCTCAATGTTCCCTGCGTAAATCCCCACATCTTAAAAAAATGTTCAAATTCATCAGGGGTTTGAAACGGCGGATTAATAAATAAAAATATTACTCCCCATATCAAACAAATCAGCAAAAATAAATTTTCTGTTTTAAATAAAGTTTTTTCCATCTCTAATTTATAATATTATAAAATTATGAAAATAGATTGGCTTTTTGTAAAATTTGTACTTGTCGGAATTTTGAATACAGCATTCGGCTACCTTGTTTTTGCGCTGCTGCTGTTTTTGGGTCTGCATTACACACTTGCCGTTATTTTATCCACTATAGCGGGAGTGTTATTTAACTTTAAAACAACAGGTACGCTCGTTTTTAAAAACCATAACAACAAACTTATATTTAAATTTGTTGCGGTTTATGCCATAACCGCTGTGCTTGGTATAATTATTTTGCGTGCTGCAGAACTTGCTCACATAAATCTTTATTTTGCAGGGCTTGTTTCCACCGGCATTTGTGCGATAATATCGTTTTTACTGAACAAAAATTGGGTGTTTAAATATGAAAAAAATTAGTCTTGTTTCAAGCTGTTATAACGAAGAAGAAAACATTGATACTCTGTACGAAAGAGTAACAAAAGCAATAGAACCCTTTTGTGACAGATACGAATTTGAATACATTCTGCTGGATAACGGTTCAACAGACAATACCGCACAAAAACTAAGAGAACTTGCGCAGAAGGATAAAAGAATAAAAGTAATACTAAATACCCGCAATTTCGGACATATCCGTTCTCCCTATTACGGAATGATACAGGCTGACGGCGATGCTGTCATCTATCTTGCTTCCGACTTGCAAGACCCGCCTGAATTAATAAAAGATTTTATAGAAAAATGGGAACAGGGCTACAAGATAGTACTGGGCAAAAAAACAAAAAGCGAAGAAACTTTTCTTATGTTTGTTATAAGAAGTGCTTATTATGAATTTCTTGCACGCATAGCGGATGATGACTCCGGCCTTGTAAAAAACTGTACCGGATTCGGACTTTACGACCACAAAGTTATAGAAATAATAAAAAGCATGGACGACCCGTATCCGTATATCAGAGGGCTTATTTGCGATATAGGTTATGAAAAAGCTTTTGTCGAATTTACCCAGCCTACAAGAAAAAGAGGTATAACAAAAAATAATTTCTATACACTATACGACAATGCAATGATTGGTATAGTAAAACATTCCAAAGTCCCTTTAAGAATCATGACATTTCTTGGGTTCGGTTTTTCTTTCCTCAGCCTTTTAATTGCATTCTTATATTTTATTCTTAAACTCGTTTTCTGGGATGAATTTTCACTCGGTATGGCACCAATTATAATAAGCCTGTTTTTCTTTGCGTCCGTGCAATTGTTTTGTCTGGGGGTTCTGGGAGAATACATCGGCGCAATTTATACCAGAGTAAACAAAAAACCGGTGGTTGTGGAAAAAGGACGTATAAACTTCTAATATCCCAATATTTATATGCTTATAACCGCTGATAACAGATTACCTAAAAAGATTGTTTGAGAAAAATTCGTGATAAGGCTCTGCCAAACAAAAGCAGCCAGTGGCTGGTTTTGTGAGTTCGCAGGGTAGACTTTAGCCTGCTGCCCCCCTCGCCCCTTGCGAGAGAGGGGTGAATTTCAAGTTGAGCTGCTGCGAAACTTAGAAATTCGCTTGAGGGGAGCGTCGGTGGGGCATACCTGCCCAACGCAAAATTCTGCTGTCATTCTGAAGCATCAGGCTTTTGAAGCATACTTCAATCGTTTGTGTTCAGAATCTGACCAGTTGGGAAATTGGGTTTAAATGTTTATGTAAAATCTTTTATGCACTAAAATGAGTGGATTATTATACGTTTTATTTTATATGTTCATTTCTTTTCTTTTGTGTTGCAAGGACTCCGTTTCGAGTTGACTAAATGTCAAGTCGAAATGGAGGTATGCTAAGTCAGATACGCAGTATCTGCGTGCAGTATAAAAATTAAAACGAACCATACTCTACGAGCATCCTGATTCGTACGGCTCGTATTAATTGTTATACAGCAAGCAGAAGCTTCGCTTCTGACTTTGCTTCCCTCTACATAAAACATGCCACAGGCATCTTTTATGTAGAGTTCTTGACTCAAGCAAGAAAAGAAAAACCGGCGCTGTACAAAAGAGATTTTAAAACTCAGAAACGAAAATTTCCGTCCACTGCGAAACCGGACAGGCACGCCGTGCGAGGCAAAGCCGAGCCCAGTGCCTATGTGAAGGGCTACGTTCAGGAGCCCGAAACGTCCGTGTTTCAAGACAGGTCTTTCTAATTTTCATTCCTGCGTTAAAAATCTCTAACTGTATTCCATCAGGGCTACGCCCCAGTTCACTATTAAAAGAACAAGCGTATTTGCAATATCATAATGAAGTCGTGAAGCCATTTTGCACGTTTCGCAACGGCTCAACGGCAAAAGAAGGCAACCCCCTACGGCTCACAAAGTGAGCCGTTATTGTGCCGCATTCAAAAATGAAAATAAATAACACCATTACCGCGTAAGCGGTGTGCGCGGCTCTGCCGCAGGAACCGGTTACAGACTCTTGGTATTTACGCACAAAATTTTCGTTAAGCAAGGACTCCGTTCAAAAGTTGACTAAATGTCAAGTT
>CALUQO010000028.1 GCA_944322935.1 Candidatus Gastranaerophilales bacterium
CTGCCAGGGCTAAAACCGTATTGTCGGGCAGGTAAAATCGACATTTGTTATATTAAGCGGTGAAACCTCCCGTTTTACCGGTATTTTTTACATTCGTATGCTTTTTTGAGTAACCAAAAACGAGGCGCAAGCCTCGTAGTTTTTGTTACTAAAAAGTTTTTTGGGTGAGGTGGGACCAAGCATCGCTTGCGATGCGATTATAAATTATCCCACGGTCGTGGGTTCGAATGATGCAAAAAAGAGGGTGTAAACCCTCTTTTCTATTAGTTTTGCTCCTGTAGAGTTTGCTATACAGCAAACTCCTACGTCGCTGTCGTCCAGTTTCAAAATACCGGCAAAACTTCTCGTTTTACCGGTATTTTTTACATTCGTATGCTTTTTAGTAACAAAAAACGAGGCACTAGCCTCGTAATTTTTGTTACTAAAAAGTTTTTTGGGTGAGGTGGGACCAAGCATCGCTTGCGATGCGATTATAAATTATCCCACGGTCGTGGGTTCGAATGATGCAAAAAAGAGGGTGTAAACCCTCTTTTCTATTAGTTTTGCTCCTGTAGAGTTTGCTATACAGCAAACTCCTACGTCGCTGTCGTCCAGTTTCAAAATACCGGCAAAACTTCTCGTTTTACCGGTATTTTTTACATTCGTATGCTTTTTAGTAACAAAAAACGAGGCACAAGCCTCGTAATTTTTGTTACTAAAAAGTTTTTTGGGTGAGGTGGGATTCGAACCCACGACCAATTGATTAAGAGTCAACTGCGCTACCACTGCGCCACTCACCCATGCACTATTTAATTGTCATTATCGCTTGCGCTACCTACCTCTCCTCGAAATGACATTTAGTCATTTCTCGTCGGCAGAGTGCCACTCACCCGGATTATAGTATTCATTTGTCAAATTTATGTTTTTAATCTCTATACGGCACGCAGAAGCTATGCTTCTGACTTAGCCTACCTCCTTCCGAAATGATTATTAATCATTTCGGTGGAGTCCTTCTACCTCTCGAAAAACGATACTTAATCGCTCTCTTGGATTTCCTTCCCGCTCAGTACTGTCGTTCGCTGCGCTTTGCTTTGGCTCACTTCGTACTTCGCTCCCCGGGTTTTACCCGTTCGGAAATCCGCTCGGCAGAGTGCCACTCACCCGGATTATAGTATTCATTTGTCAAATATCTTACCTACTATAGTAGCTTATTAAACTATCAAGTCAAGTCTAAAAATCTTCCCAGTCCTGAAAAATTCTCTCACCCAGCGTGCGTTTAAAAAACGGAGTATACTTAAATTTGTGCCCTGTCTGCTTAAAAATATTTTCACATATATCTTTTTCCACAAAATAATCCTCCTGCACGCACAACAACACCATATCCGGCTTTAATGTATAAATCCGCATAGGAGCAATAACACTATACCCAACACTCTCATCAAAAACCGGCTCTTTTATTTCGGAAAACTTTTTATCCGAAACAGCTATAACATTAAGCCCCGACAGGTCGTACTCTTTTTTCAGCACATCAAAAAATTTACCCGCACCGTATATCACTATCCTTTTGCCGGAATACTTTTTCACAAGATATTCAATTTGTTTTTGTGCATTCAAATTCTTCAAAATTTCAGGAATTTCCATACCCTATCCCCTCAATCCCCTATATTATCCAGTTTTACAATCTTGTATTCATAAAGCATTGTTTTATAAAACTCATCGTTTAAAATAGAATGATTTTCCCCGAAAACTTCATTGAACAAATATCTAAAAAGATTCACCAGTGTACAGTTTTGGGGAATACATGATGAATTATATTTTTCCGGGAAATATGCACAAAGCAATATATGATAAGAAGAATTAATTTTGTCTTCTCTCCATATACTGTGGTCGGAATGAATAAGTATTACAGAATTTTTTTTCATATTCCGCTTGATTGAATCAATCAACTCCAGATACTTTTTGTTAATATACTTTTGATATGATTTATAATGCTTGTTGTTGCTATATTCATCTTGCGGCAAATCGTTTCCCTGTTCATCCTTAAAATAAGGCGGATGAGGTGCAAGAATATGCATATAATTATAAAGCGGCTGCTCTGTTTTTATTTTGCTTAACTTTTTGTATCCGGCCAACAGTTCTTCTATATCCTGTTTATAATTCAAATCCCTTGTCCTTGTTATAAACAACCGGAATATCGAAGAAAAAAACATCATCACTATGATTGTATTTGTACTGCACTTATATGTATTTATTGTGTCATTTTTGCCGATATAATTATGCTGATGCATATTTATAAACCATTTATGAAAAACAAAATTAAACCGGTATCCTCTCTTTTTTAATGCGTCAAAAACTTTGTTTTTTGCATAATAAGGCCAGCATTTTACGGGAAAAACACAATCTTTTGAATCAGGAACAACATTATATACATAATCCATATTCAACATTGACGCAACCGACAAATGCGTAAAATTGTAATTGCTCTTAGCAAGTTTGTATATTTGAAATCCCCTTTGCTCCAATCCTTTTTTAAATTCTTCATCACAATATTCCGAATCAAAAAAACCGCAGTGAGCATCAGCAAGTATATGATAAATATCAGGGGAATCCCCGCCCGAAAGACTGTCATCAATCTCTATACACTTAGTCCTTAAATTTGACAGCTTGGCAGCAATATCTGCCACCACAAAAAATGTAATCAACAAAGCTGCGTAAAATATTATTTTAGCAGCAGCATTAAATATTGATACGGGATTAATAATGTATAAAACAGCGGAAATCAATGCACATAACAAAATATAACAAATGCTGAAAGAAATTTTTACTGATTTCAACGAACGTTTATATGTGCTGAACATCCCTATAAAAACGTAATTTGCATACAATATCATAAAAAAGTTTACACAAAATAATGCCTCGGCTGTATAAAGACTGTTTACAAAAATATTCAGCCCCAAACATCCGGCAACTACCAGAAATCCCACAATACAAAGAGCCTGCAAATAAGATTTAAGCGAAATTTCTCCTATATTTTGTGCAAACAACGTATGCACAGGGATTAAACAAAGCAAAAGCGGATAAAAAAAGTACAGAAAATCCATTATCTTCTCCTCATCAGATACAAAACTCTCTGCGAATTTTTTATATGAACTTTTTCCTGTATTTCAAAAAAAGCCGAGAAAACCGATTCAAAAGTTTCTATATTATAATCCTTAAAAATATCTTCTCTTGTGCTTAAAAGATACTGAACTTTCGAATCGGTTTTTGGAACAAATTCTATTATCAAATATTCCCCTAAAGAAGCAAAAAAGTTCGCTATATTTTCAAAAGGAAGATTGTTAGAAATAGCGAGATGATGAATCAAAGCCAGAGCCATAACCATATCACATTTAAAACGTGAACAAAAGTCTTTGCGTTCTGCATTCATAAAACCTATTGCCGGACTCGGATTATTAAAATCCTGAAGAAGGGGCAAGATGTATTTTTCTTTATTTTCCTTCATATAAAGATAATTGTCCTCTACGGCAACAGGGTCAATATCAAAAGCAAGTGTTTCTATATCCCTGTCCGAGGCAATCCTTGACATATCACCTCTGTTGGAGCCTAAATCGCAAAGCGATTTGGGCTCCGCTTTATTGATAAAGCGGGAAATTATTTCTTTTTTCTCTTTAAAAGATTCTTCGCTGTAATTTGTGTTTTTATAATAGTTCCCCCACTGCGTAAATATTTTCGGAAATTTTAAAGCCTTAACAGTGCTTATCAGTGAATCTATAAGAGCCTCAAGCTCAAACAACCCCATTTTAGCATTCTTTACCTTTGCTTCAATCGTGTTTTCATAAGCCTTTTGCGACATGGCATGCATTACTATATGAGTAAAAATACCAAAATTCAGTTTTGCATTAAAAGGTAAAAGCTTCTGCGCTGTTTCAAGAGGAATACCATCTATATTTGAAATCAAAAGTTTGTTCAGGCTTATATCCGTATAACTCATCAAAGCTAACGGAGCAAGAAAATGTCTGCAAAATTGTCCGTATGCACTCCACGGAGTATCTTTTTTATACCTTTCAAAAGAAAGCGTATCAATAAAAACCGGCCTTCCGTCCACAAACTGGATATTATACGCTGACGCATCTTTTAAGGTCATTTTATGCGCTAATGCCATTTTTTGAATTTTCAGCGTCAAAACAGCAGCGTCCTTTAAAGCGGAAAACGACCACTCATAAGGGTATGTAATATACTTTAGCTGCTGCGGTTTAATAAACTTATAAACCTCCGGCCCTTTTTCTTTTTTTAAAGAAACCTCTTCGTGAGAAACAAGCAGATTGTTTTGCATAAGTTTTTTATACAGGCCGCTTTCCATCAAAAAATCGTAATCTTCTTTTGCACAAAGATTAACCTGCCGGAATATTTCACCTTCAAATTCAAAAACAAAACCGCAAGGGTCTTTATATGAGGTGTTATTCATCCTGTTCCCCATCAGTTTCAGCTTGTTTTTTTGATTTAAACATACCCGGCAATGATACAAAAAACTTTTTGAATAAAGCAAATATTGCCAGTATTGAACCTATAATTGTCTGAAAAATGTAACTTCCGGACCCCGGATTTATGTAGGCCTGCGCTTCCTGATTATTAACAAACGCAAATATCAAAAAAACTATTAATACTAAATTTAAAAATCTTTTCATAGGCTTATTATACCGCAACCCGCTATTGAAACAAATTTGTTAAAAATATTATTTTTTGTCATAATTAGAGCATGGATAGTAAAAATTTAACAATAAACATTGCTCATTTGTATCCTAAGCTCCTTAATATATACGGCGATTGGGGTAATGTTTTGACCGTAAAAAAACGCTGTGAGTGGCGTAATATTGATGTAAATATCGATTCTATTAATATAGGGGATGCTATCGATATAAAAAAATATGATTTTTACTTCATCGGCGGAGGACAAGACCAGCAGCAGATAGCTGTTTCTAAAGAATTACAAAAACACAAAGCTTCGCTGCAGGATGCAAGAGATGAAAACGCCGTATTTCTGGCTATATGCGGCGGATATCAGTTATTGGGACATTATTATCTTCCGCATGAAGGTGACAGACTCGAAGGCATAAGTCTTTTAGATGCCTACACAATTGCGGGGGATAAAAGATTTATCGGCAACGTAACAGCAGAATGCAGTTTTATAGACCCTTCATCACTTGTAGGGTTTGAAAACCACAGCGGATTAACCTATCTTCAAAATGATACAGAACCACTTGCATACGTAAAAACAGGCAGCGGGAACAACGGAGCGGACAAAACCGAAGGTGCAACATATAAAAATGTTTTCGGAACATATCTGCACGGGTCTTTTTTACCCAAAAACCCTCACTTTGCCGATTATTTAATTTCCCTCGCCCTGCATAAGAGATATAAAGAAAAAATAGAACTTTCACTGCTTGATGATACATTTGAAAACAAAGCGCATGAAGCTTTAATCAATAAAAAATATTAGCCCGCATAATCGTTGTCTAAATATCTACGGGAGCCATCATTTGAATAAGCGTACTGATTGTTGTTTCCATTGTTACGGAATCTGAAACTCTCTGCTGCAAAAATGCGTTAATCTGCGGCATCATCTCGATTGCAATATCCAATCTTGGGTTAGAGCCTGCAACATACATACCTACATCGATTAAGTCTTTATTTTCCCGATACAAAGCCATTGCACGACGCATTTTTGCCGCCGCCTCTTTGTGTTCAGGCGTTGCAATAGCCGACATAAGACGGGAAATACTTCCCAATATATCAATAGCGGGATAATGGTTCATCTCCGCAACTTTACGGCTTAAGAAAATGTGACCGTCGGTAATACCGCGCACCGTATCTACGATTGGGTCATTGATATCATCACCCTCCATAAGCACCGTATAAAGTGCGGTAATAGAGCCCTTTGGGCTGTTGCCGGCACGCTCGAGCACTTTTTGAAGCCACGAGAAAATAGAAGGCGGATAACCTTTCATGGTTGGCGGCTCGCCGATTGACAGCCCTACTTCACGTCCCGCCATTGCACAACGTGTAACTGTATCTGTCATCAAGAAAACTTTTTTGCCCTTGTCCCTAAAGTATTCACAAACTGAAGTTGCAGCTTGCAAACACTTTTGTCGAATCAACGGAGGCTGGTCGCCCGTTGAGCAGACAAGCACGGATTTTTTCATACCCTCTTCACCGAGAGAATCTTCAATAAACTCTTTTACCTCTCTGCCGCGTTCTCCAATCAGCGCAACCACGTTTACGTCAGCATCAGAGTTTCTTGCTATCATACCGAGCATTGTACTTTTACCAACGCCGGAACCGGCAAAAAGCCCCATACGCTGTCCTGCACCCATTGTTAAAGTAGCATCTATCGCCCTTACTCCGGTTGAAAACATTGTATTAATAATAGGTCTGTCAAAAGGGCTGGGCGCGGGGCCGTCAATAGAAACAAATGAAGCGTTTGATGTATCAAGCGGCTTGCCGTCTATGGGTTCGCCCATGGGGCTTATCAATCTGCCCAGCAAAAAATCTCCAACAGGCAGCATTATCGGTTTTCCGACCGTCTGCACAAGGCTACCCTGACCTATTCCCGCTCCGTCATATAACAAAAGCAGCTGTGCTGTATCACCTTTAAAAGCAACAACCTCGGCCGGCTTTTTTTCGCCCGTATAAGTTTCGATAAAACACAAATCACCTATTTTCAGTCCCGGAAGTTTTACCTCAACCGTCAGCCCCAGAAGTTTTGATACAGAGCCTTTATACTGATACATAGGAGTAGAGTCTATTATTTCATAGGCTCTTTTTTTCATGTATTCAATTGAACGCTCAGTTGATTGCTCAAGCATAATAGTTAATCCTTATTGATAATCAGGTGAGTACATTTCTCCGATTGTATCAACAGCTTCCACTTTAATATCGGTAATAAGTTCACTGTAAGAAATAACAACGATTGTCGGAATATGTCTTTCAAGCAGCTGGTACAATGGCAGCCTTATTCTCGGAGAACAAAGGATAACAGGCTGTCGGCCCACCGTCTGGTGAGCTCTCATAAGGGTCGATGCCGTTGTTTCAATAAGTTCCTGCACCTGCATGGGGTTTAACAAAAACATTGTCCCCAGCTCCGTTCTCTGGCAGCTGTCATCAAGAGTTTTTTCCCATTCGCTTGAAAGTGTCAACGCGTATAAAACTTTATCTTCCGTGCAGTTTGACAAACAAATCTGTCGACCTAATGCGGCTCTGATACGCTCAGAAAGAATATCCGGCTCTTTGGAAAATCTGGCGTAGTCGCATAACCTTTCAAAGATAAAGATAATATCTTTTATGGAAACTTTTTCTCTAATCAGGTTAACAAAGATTTTTCTCAAATCACTTGTTGAAATAATTGCGGGAACAAGGTCGTTGACAAGAGTCGGGTCTTGAGATTTAACAAGTTCCATGAGTTTAAGCACGTCAGTTTTTGTCATAACCTCATCAACATATTTTCTTACGCACTCTTGCAGGTGTGTAACAATTACGTCAACCGAATCAACAGCTGTCAGATGGTCGTTTTCATCAATCTGTGAAGGGTCAACCCAGTACGCGTTGGCCTGATATGTCGGGTCAAGATTTACAATTGTATCAGGCGGGGTCGGTTTGCCTGTTGCATCCCATTGGTCTGCAAGAATCATACGTTTGCCCGGATACACAAAACCGTTGGCAACCTTGTTGCCGCGAATGGAAATCAAATACTCATTGGCATCAAGTGCCGAAGAGTCCATAATTCTTATGTTAGGAATGATATAACCGAGTTCATCTGTTACACGTTGACGCAAAGCTGCAATTTTAGCAAGAAGCTGGCCTTCCTGATCAGGGTCAGCAATAGGCAGCAAGCCCGAACCAACCTGCAAACTCAATACGTCAACCCCCAAACGCTCATACATTTTATTGGGGTTAACAAGGTCTTGCATATTCTGTTTAACATTTTCCAATTGCCCCAACTGCGCCTGAACATCCTGATTTATCAAAACAGAGAATGCGGCAATTGTGATGATAATTGCAAATACCGTAAACGGAAACCACGGCAGCCCCGTCCAATGGCTTGTTACTGCAATCAAAAGCAAAAAACCGACAGCACAGAACAAACTCATAGGTTTGCTCAAAATCTGTCCGGCAACATCTGTTGCCAAGCTCGGGCTGGCTGCTGATGCACGGGTCATTACGATACCGGCAGAGATAGCCATTAGCAGTGACGGAACCTGAGAAGATAAACCGTCACCTATTGTTAAGATCGTATATTTTGAAACAGCATCGCCGACCGGCAGACCCTGCTGCAAAACCCCGATACACAAACCGCCGATGATGTTGATGATAACGATAATAATACCCGCCATCGTATCACCTTTTACAAACTTCATGGCACCATCCATTGAACCGAATAAAGCAGATTCTCTTTGCAAGTCTTCACGTCTTTTTACCGCTTCATCAGGAGAAATCAAACCCGCGTTAAAATCAGCGTCAATTGTCATCTGTTTACCCGGCATAGCGTCTAAGGCAAACCTTGCGGAAACCTCGGCAATACGTTCGGCACCCTTTGTAATAACCATAAACTGAACAATTGTGATGATGATAAATATTACACCGCCTACAACCATATTACCGCCGGTTACGAAAGTACCAAAAGCGTGAATAACCTCACCTGCCTCGCCTTTGGCAAGGATAAGTCTTGTTGATGCAATACTTAATACAAGACGAAACATTGTACCGATAAGGATAATAGAAGGAAATGCCGCCAACTCCAACGGTTTTTGGATATACAACGATATCATCAAAAGCACGATACCGAGGGTTATGTTTAGAGATATTGAAAAGTTAATAATCCAGGTAGGCACTTCTATAAGCAGGATAAGTATCAGCGCTACAACAAATATCGCCAAAGATAATTCAGTTAATGTATTTGAGCGTTGTACACCTGCCATTATATTTGTTTAAATGCCTCCTTGATTAGTTCAAGCTGTGTTTTTATATTTGCGTCTATAATCCCGTTTGATGTTTCAATAATTGCGGAACCTTCTTCCACATCTTTATCTCCGGTTACATAAATTTTAGCCTCAAGCTGTCCGGACGACAAAAGATTGGGAACAATATCTTTTGTGTATTCCACATCGGTCGGATTTACTTTAAGTATAATTTTATTTTCGTCTTTAGCAAGGCTTTTTAATGCGTCTTTAACAATATTGTCAAGAATTGTTTTATCACTTGCGACTTCTTTTTTTATGATTTTTTCCGCAACCCTCAGCGATATATCGAGAATATCTTCAGATATTTTTTTATAAACTACATCCTTGTAAGAGAAAAATTCCTCTATCGCATGTTTTAGGGTTTTAACAGAGGAATGGGCCTCTACAAGACCTTTCTCGTAACCTTCTTTTGAGGCTTGTTCCTTGATTGCAATGGCCTCTTGCTGTGCACGGGAAATTAAATTTCTGTCATCAATACGGCGGTATCCGCGTCTTCTGTCTCCGCGGCGTCTTTCCGCTCTTTGATTAAAATCAATTTCATCAAAGTTAAACCCCGCAAATATATCTGTTTTATCCTCTTTTTTTTCAGGTTCAGCTTCTTTTGGCGCAGCAGTTTCAACAGTCTCTGGCTGTTGAGGCTGTTCTTTTATTTCCGGCGCTGTTTCCGGAGCCGGAGCTGGTGTTTGGGTTATTTTAGGTTTTACAACTTTTTTTTGATTGTATCTTTTTATTATCATCCGTTAATTTATCCTGCAGGTGCTATTAACGACGTGTTAATTTTTCTTCAAGGTGATTACATATAATATCCGCAATCCGTGGTGTTATAGGCGAATTCTTATTACCTGAAGAGACATTTGCAACATAATCGCGTATTGCTTTGCGCTCTTTACCAATAATATTCGAAATTTTGGAAATATCCGAATTTTTTACAATATTATATAATTTTTTATTTATCCTTGCCGGATTAATTTTTTTTGACTTAGGCAAAGAGTTTTTTATTTCCTTTAATCCTTTGGCAAGAATATTAGGGTCGAGCGATGTTTCCAAATCCTCTTTGGCCGCATAATCCAAAAGAACTGCCGCATCCTTTTCGTCAAACCTTTCAATAAGACTCTGTCTTTTCTCAGGCGGAAGATGTTTTAAAACAATTGCGAAGGTAGCAAGTTTAAGGATTCTTGTGTTATTCATCTGGTTTATATATTCATTCCCGGATGCATCACCAGCTTGAGCCTGCTGCGCCTGTTGTTGAGCCTGTTGTTGAGCCTGCTGCTGTGCTTGCAGTTCTGCCTGCTGCTGAGTCATTTCATCTATATTGGAATGGCTTAATGCCTCTTGAACCTGTGCATCGTTTAATATACCTCTGTTTTTTAATTCGTCCAACGCTTCATTGTAAGCTTTTTTTACCTGAAATTCCACAATTGCAAGGATATCACCCTGCGACATATTCTTGATGGTTGCAGTTTTTGCTATCTCAAATATGGTAAAAGCCACCTTTTGCAAAATACCGTCTCTGAATTGAGGGTCGATGTTGCTTCTTATAATATCGATAGCTTTGTGAAACGTCCATTCGCCGATAAGCTGTGTAATAATAGAAGCCTGATTGGCATCAAGAGTTACCTTTGTGTCATTAGCAAGCGCCTCACCTGCCATGTAACAAAAATTGTGAACGGTATTGACAATATATTGCCTGTCGGGGTCCGCAATATCCGGCGGCAATGCCGGCCCGACCTGTTCGGCAAGATTTTTTGCAAATGCTTTATAATCAAAACCTTGTATTGGCAATTTATTCTCCCCCTGTTTTGTTTTGGTAAATTTTTATTCCGCTCTGCTGTTGTTTTTTACTCTCATAAAATGTGACATTCAGTCACTTTTCATTCAACAGAGTGCCGCTGTTATTATGTTGCGCCCTCCCTGACTTGACCTGCGTCAAGTCCATTCGGGCTTCACACCGGCTTACGCCTTTTTTTGCTCCTGTGGGCTTCGGACTTCCGTCCTGCAGTCCTACGTCGCTGTTATTATGTTCCGCTTTTTCGGTCTTTCACTTCTGAAAGCCCTGCAAAGCTTCACATCGGCTTACGCCTTTTTTTGCTCCTGTGGGCTTCGGACTTCCGTCCTGCAGTCCTACGT
The DNA here is from genome assembly GCA_944322935.1 of Candidatus Gastranaerophilales bacterium. GTDB lineage: Bacteria > Cyanobacteriota > Vampirovibrionia > Gastranaerophilales > Gastranaerophilaceae > Limenecus. The sequence goes on from CALUQO010000028.1 coordinate 11,121, forward strand.
CGCTGTTATTATGTTCCGCTTTTTCGGTCTTTCACTTCTGAAAGCCCTGCAAAGCTTCACATCGGCTTACGCCTTTTTTTGCTCCTGTGGGCTTCGGACTTTCGTCCTGCAGTCCTACGTCGCTGTTATTATGTTGCGCCCTCCCTGACTTGACCTGCGTCAAGTCCATTCGGGCTTCACACCGGCTTACGCCTTTTCCCGCCTGTCAAATCATAGATTTGTCCGCTACGGTAATAAATTACCTTCGCAACGGCGGTCACTAAAGGTTCCGGCTTTAATGTCTTTCAGCAATGAAAGCCACTAAAGCCTTCACACAAGTTAACTTTTCTCAATCCAGCTTTTAACGTGGTCGGCCACATCTTCGTTTTCGAGTCCTTCGAGTTCTGCAGCGATATCAGCTAAAGTTGCATTGAGTTCGGGTATGGTCTGTCTTGCCTGTTTTTGTTCAAGCATACCCTGTGCCAGCTGGGTTTGTCTTTCGATAAGCTCAGCCGCTTTAAGATTTACATCTCGTATTTGTTTTTCCTGATCTTGAGTTTTTTCTCTGAGCATTTCAATTTCTTCTTTCTGTTTTTGTTGGGCTGCCTTAACCCTGTCGGACAGGAATTTAAGCCCTACGCCAAGTCCTATAAGAATCATTGCGATGGCAATCCACCACGGGTTGCCTGTTGAATCAGGTTTAGGCAAAGATTCAGGTTTATCTCCGGCAAGGAACGGGTCAACGGAATCAGAAAACGCAATTTCAACATTTTCCGGTTTTGCTTTTGGTGAAGCTGCTTTAGCTACCAAAACTTTTAACTCTTCCAAAGTCATATTAGCGGGAATTGCACTTTCTTCAAGGGTTACGGCTATAGAAATATCTTCAATTGTACCGGGTTTAACAAGCTCACTTGTCTGAATCTTAGGTACACCGTATTGAGATTCTCTTGCAGTTCTTGAATAGCTTCTATTCTGTGCCGAATCAGCGTTGTTGGCGGGTAATCCGTTAGGCAGGTATACGCTGACCGCACTTATTCCCTTATTTGTATCTCTTGTCTGGTCGCCCAAACCTTCAGAAAAAGTTTGTTCTGTCAAAGAAGTTTTCTTTGTCGGGTCAAAGTCTATGGCATCCTTTTGCATAGGAGACTGTCTTAAATACGTACTGACAGTCACGGCATAGTTGCCTTTGCCTATTAATTTATCCAGCTGGGTTTTAACTTTTGCCTGCATGTACTGGTCGTTTTCTTCCAGTTTTGCAAGCATGTCGTCATCCGCAGAGGCTATAGAGTCATAGACATTGCCGTTTGTATCGGTAATTGAAATATTTTCGGCATCCAATCCGTTTACGGAACCCAATAGCAAGTTTCTTATCGCTTTAACCTTCATGTTATCGAGTTTTTCGCCGCTTGGCATAACAATTTGAACAGTTGCAGTAATAGGTTTTTGGTCCTGTTCAAACATTACCTGTTCCGGTATGGAAACAAAAACAGAGGCATTTTCTATAGGCGGGATTTTTCTTATCAAACGTGATAACTCGCCGTTGATTGCACGTGTAAGACGGATTCTCTTATCTTCTTTTGTTGAAGTAAAGTCGCCTTTGTCAAATATTTCAAGCCCTATATTCTGGTCAACAAGACCGCTTTTTACAATGGCAAGAAGAGCTCTGTCTCTTTGTGTCATTGTATATTTTTTCAAATACAATACGGATTTCTGACCGTCCATACGTCTGTCGGCAGTGATACCTTCTCTTGCGAGAAGTGCCTGTATTTCAATTGCTTTACCGAGGTTATCCGTTGTCAAAAGGTCAAGAGGCTGGTCTATAACTTTTTCTTTTACCGCTTTAGGGCCGCCGGAATTGTTGGAAGACGCAACAATTCCCACTGTAATAAACAGTGCCAGAACGACGATGAGTCCCCCTATTATCCCATAAAGTAATGGCTTATTTGCGAGTATCTTTTGAAAATCCATCTATAGTTTTTTCCTGCCTCATTTTAGATTATACTATTAATAACGGTAGAAGTTAACTCCAAATGCACGATTTCACTTAATTTTCATACATTTGGAGGAGTCGTTCTTCTTTGCTACAGACTTTCCGCAAAGTATAAAAATTGCTCTAATTATACATTGGGCTTCTATAGCGCGTTATTCTCCTCCAAATTAATGATTTTTTTTCAAAAGTCATGTTTTTCTTACAAATTCAGCAGGAATTTCATTACACATACAATGAATTCCACCGCCTTCATTTTCCAAAAGTTCGGCAATTTTGCCGCTGCGTCCCTCTATAAAATAAATATTTTCTTTTTTTACATATGGTTTTAGTGCATCCGTAAACATTTTTTCAAAATCAAAACCTATTTTTTCGCTGATTTCAGGAGTCAATCCGTAATATTTGTTTAAATTAGATTTGTTTGTAATAAACACAAGCGACCCGTCATTTTTTTGATGAACCACGGCATTCATATAGTTAAGATAATGCACCAAATCATCTTTGCGTGCAGCGGGTATTGAATAATACACCCGCCCCGGAACAAATATCGGTGTATAGCCGTTATTTTTTAAAACAGAGGCAATTTCATAAGCTTTTGGATTTTTTCCTTTTTTAACATCTTTTTCAAAATCTTTTAACAATAGTTTTAAACCGCTTTTTACGTCATCAAGTTCTTTTATCTCTTCTTTTGTACATTTTTGAGATATTTTATATTTACCGATATTTTCTATAGCTTTTCTGATTGCTTTTATTGTCAATCTGTCATCAGCAACAAGGACTTTTTTATTGTTAAGCGGTCTTATAAACAAATCAAGATGAAAATCCGCCTGCGGAAGCGGTATAACCTTTGATACTCCGTACTTTTGTTTTAAAGAGTCAACACTGTTTTTTAACAATTCATTTGCCCCGACAAACAGCTCTTCTTTACCGTTGTTTTTTACAAAAAACAGATTTCCGCCTTCGATATAATTTTCACAATCCGTATATTTTCCTTTTGTCAGGGTTGCCACACGTCTTGCAAAGTCGGAATCTATTCTCAATGAATCCTGCAAAACTTTATTTTCAGGTGTTAATACCGCCATATCCTGCGCCCATTTTGCAAAACCGAAGGTGCATATTTTAAAAAATTTTTTTATACTATCCAAATTGGCATACAATTTGTTTGTCTGATTGGTGAAATACACCCTGAAACCTTCTTTTTTCCCTATTTCAGACATTTGTTTAATTATTTCAAAGGAATCGGGCTCATCATTAACCGTCATAACAACGGCACTTAACGATCGTGCATCATAGCCTTTAAAAGCAATTTTTGACTGATTTAGCGTGTGAGATTTATCTGCATTATTGATTGAAATATTCATACAACGGCTAAAACATGTAAAGCCCAAAAATTGCCAGTATATATTATTTTAACTTCGGCATAACCCAATTTACAATATCCTTGCTCATCGTAGGATTTGCCTTGAGCATTAACATGCCCATACCGCCCTGCGGATAAATTTTCAGGTTATATTCCGCCTGTGCAAATTTTTTCAATGTGTTGGCTTCTTTTTTAGAATAATTATCCCTGTTGCTGGCTATGGACATTATCGGAATATTTCCTAAATTTGTCATTGATATTGGTATGTATAATCCTTTAAAATTACTTGTCGGGGATATTAAAACAAGGGCTTTGGGTTTGTTAACCATTTTTTCGCTTGCAAGCACAGCGGTATTTGCCCCTATATCAGCCCCGACAATGGCATATTTTGTGGTGGAAATATCTTTATAGTTGCTTGCAAGATATTTTAAAATATCCGTAACATCTTTCGGATAAATTGCATACTGCTTTTCTGAATAATATCTCCACGAGCGTATTCTGAAATCCGAATCATATATACTTTGTCCGTGGCCCCGCAGGTCAATAACAAGTGCGGCACTGCCCGCGTCCACAAAATCCTGTACAAGGCTGCCCCAATCATCACTGGAATAGCCTATTGAATGTAAAAATACAACAACAGGGTAAACTTTAGCTTTTTGTTTCGGGTAATATAATTTTGATTTTATAACAAAGCTGTCATCCGTTTCATAGGTAAGGTTTATGTACTCGACTTTCTTTTTTGCCGCAGCAAAAGAAATCAATGGTGGTAACATAAAAAGAACAAACAGTACAGCTAATATTCGTTTAATCATAATTAATCTTTAAAGCTCTCTTTTTTACATTGCTGGGTTATCTTGATAACAGACATTCCAAAGCGTTAACAAGCGCAGGATCCCATTTGCTTTCGGATTCTTCTTTAATAATTCTTAAAGCTTCTTCTTCGCTCATAGCACTTCTGTACGGCCGTTCTTCTCTCAATGCACAGTATGCATCCGCCAGTGCAATGATTCTGGAACCCAGAGGAATACTGTATCCGCTCAAGCCCTCAGGCTCGCCTCTGCCATCCCAGCGTTCTTTGTGATAATGGATATAAGGAATAACTTCAGATAAGAAGTTAATACTCATAAGCAGGCTGACACCGACATTGGGATGATTTTGCAAAGCAGCCCAATCTTCTTTTGAAAGCTTGCCTTTTTTATTAAACAGTTCCTCAGGCAGAGTTATTTTTCCGATGTTCTGCAGAAGTCCGGCATAATAAATCAAATCTTTAGTTTTTTCATTTAAACCAAGATATTCGCAAATCATTTTTGCCATGTCCGCAACATTTTGTGAATGATTATTGTGATATTCACTCTTTGCATCCACGGCTTTGGCAAGCATTTCCACAAAATTTTGCTGCTCGGCTCCCAAATCGCCTATCACCGCAGTTAATTCCGCACGATAATGCTGAAGCTCCGAACTTGTTGCACCCAAATCCTCTAACGCTTTAGAAGTTTCATCAGTAAGCTTTTGTAAAATCATGGATATTGCAAAAAGCCTTGATGTCACTTTTATAAGCTTTATAAATTCATCGGATATTTGCCTGCCGTCTTGCGGCAACAACATAATCATGCCGGTATTTTCCGAACCGTAATGCATGGAAACATGCAAAAGATTAGGATTTTCACAATCTATAACTTCATCGGGGTTAATTGAAGACCCTACAAGCACTATACCGCTTGAATCATGTTCCATGCCCGTGGCATATTCATCCGCCAAAAAGATGTGGCACTCTTTTGCGTCAACCATTTGCACAATTGTTTTGGCGATTGAGTTATAGATTACATAGTCTTCTTTGTTAGTAAAACCGAGTACGCTAAGAGTATTATTTATAGAATAAATAGAAATTAATTCTTTTAATTGCTTCCGTAAACTCTCAGCTTTGTCCTTAGAATCGTGTTGTTTAATTTTTTGAGCAAGTTCTTCGGATATCAAATGTTCTGTTAAAAAATCACCCAAATTAAGTGCAAAAATTTCCTCAAGAGGATCATCACTCAATAGCTCTGCACTTCTTGAAAAGACCGATACTCCGTTTTCTTCTTGTTTGTTAAAGTTTTCTTTTGTCATGGCTGTATCCTATTAACTTCCGTATAATTATTATCGGCATGTTATGCAAAAAACTTTATAGTAAAACGCAAAAATTTATACTTTTGTTTAAAAAACTTAATACTTTTATAATCAATGATTCTATAAAACGGTTTTATCCATATCAGAAGTATTTTGTTTTTGCTGCTCCGGCTGATTTCCGTTGCGATATCCGATACCCGCGCGGTAGGCTGATACGGAATAGAGCATCGGCAATACAGGCCCTATCCATTTTAAGCCCGATACAAAACCGACAGAAGCGACATCATCCAAGTGCAAACTAACATCCAAGGCTTCGGGGTGGCGTTCGGAATTCAAATTTTTAACCATTTCTTTCAAGGTTTTATGTTCATGCTTTTTGTTTTTATCAAACAACGGATTAATATAATTTTTACCGATAAAGTTTGCTATGGCATTGCCTGCAACAAGTCCTACCCCCAAAACCCCCGTTAACATTGCAGCAAACCTTGCGGTTTTTGATTTTACGTTAAAAGCGTTCATTGCCAAAGCCCCGAGTCCAGCCCCGACATTACAAAGCGCAATGTTGTTTAAATACTGATATGTTCCCTCTTTTACTTTATCGGGAAATTGCTTTTTCCAATCGTCTTTAACAAGCTTATCCCCGACAACACCGCCGGCTATTCCGCCGAGAACAGGTATTAGCCCAAGCCATGACAATTTTAAAAGATCAGCAAACGGAGCTTCGCTTTCAGCATCGGGAATGACTTTTGAAATTAATTTTTCGTCTTTAAATTTGTCTTTAAATTCCTTCATAAGTTCTTTTACTTCGCTAAATTTAAGAACCCTGTCATTATCAACTTTTTCAACAAGCTGCTTGGCCTTTTTACTCAACGGTTTTGTAAGAACCTGTGCAATGCCGTCTTTGTCTTTTTCAGGCAGTTCTATTATGCCTTCAAAAATCTCTTTTCCCTTTATTTTTAGCCCTCTTGTTGCAAGCAATGCCGATACAACGGTAAAACCGAGAACAGATGCGTTTTTAACCGCACGTTTTTTGCGCTGTTCAGGCTGAGTGCGCATTGTATCATATATGCCGTAACCGGCAGCCGTTCCCGTTAAAACAGCAGGCATAACATTATAAAGTTTTTCCACAAGTGCGGGCTGGTCAAGATATTTTCCGAAAACTCCGGCATTGGCCGTTATCTTTGAAACCGGTAATATAGGCATCTTACACATCCTTTAGTTAACAATAAAACATACATGCAAATGCAAACCATTTGCATGTACATTAAAACACTTTAAAAATTATAATCAATAGGCAAAAGTATAATTAAAAAAAATAAATACACGCACAAATTCCGCTGTTATGTCCCCAAAAAACGCAATTGATGAGTAGGGAACGTCGGTTGGGCATACCTGCCCAACGAGATATCTTGTCAAAACGACAATAAACGAGCTGTCATCCTGAGGAGCGAAGCGAGCTCAGGATCTTACCAATAATGTAAGACAACGAAGAACGTTGTTCAGATTCTGAACACAAACGATTGAAGTGTGCTTTAAAAACCTGATGCTTCAGAATGACAGCGGGATTTTTGACTGCAGCAGAATGTGGGTGTGAAAGGAATCAACCCTCACCCGCATGCGTAACTCACTGACGTTCGTACGCCTGCTGCCATCTCCCATCGGAGAGGGGGTATCTTTAGCGCGCAGAGCAGACTTTAGTCTGCCGTTGCGCAAGGGGCGTGAGGTGCGCAGCGTCAGGTGCGGAGGAATGTAAAATATTAAGTCCATATTTTAAACATCTAAAATTATCATGGTCAGTTGTGCCAAATTCCGAAAAGGAAATTAAAAAAAATTTTTGCGTAATTATTCAATTAACATGTCAGTACAATTAAAAAAAACGATGGTTTAGCCTTTGTTTATCCCTTGTTTATCCCTTGTTTATCATTTTTGCCCCTGACTCAACAATATTTCCTTTAATTTCATTCTTATATTGTGTCTTAAAGTTTTAACAGGAATATATTTAGTCAAAATTTCAGCAACACGGCTTTTTTTACACATATCAGACACATACTTTTCATCAGAAAAGACTATAGGCCTGTACCCGCAGGAGAGCAAATCCCCCATTGCTTTGTTCATTAACGAAAGGTTGTCACTGTTCATAGAAACAGCAGCACTGTTTGTACCGAGTTTTACGGCATACTTGTTTAAAGAGCCCCATAACTCCATATTTTTCAATGGATGAGGAGCAACATAAGTAGGAATTCCATATCCCATTTTTAATTTAGCAGACAGACACATATCCTCTGCAACATATTTATAGGCCTGAAATTTCTCGGTATCTTCAAACATATATTCAAGCCACTCCTTTTTTACAAACCAGCAATGTCCGACAAAATCCACCCTCATAGCCTTCTTATTAGGTGCACTCCAGCCTATTCTTATATAATTTTTGAAAGGATAATCACTCGGCTGCTTCATCAAAATTCCTATAGTGCCGTAAACTCCCTCGTGCTGCTGCATATTGTAATGACAATTTTCAAGCCAGCATGCGCCGGGGATTGTGTCATCATCAAAGATACAAACGTATTTTGAGTTTGATTTTCTTGCAAAATCAAATCTGCCCCACACACCAGCATTAGTTTTTACTGTTTTTACACGGTCAAATTGTCTGTAAAGTTCATCAGGAATAACAGCAGGTTCTGCGGATTCCGGAACATCTTGAAACAAAATAATCTCAGCCGGTTTAAGCGTCTGGTTATTAATCGCTTCCAGCTGCAAAGCCAAATTTTCGGGCCTTTTGTAAAGAGTCAGAACAACACTCACATCAAAATCCGTTGTGTTTGGATTTTGCATTACACAGTTTCTTCCGGCATATTTATTATCAGGATTTTCATAAGGTCTTGTTTGTTTTTTGTGTATATATCTGTCAAGAGAAGACCCGAAATCTATATAACAGTTGTCGGGATTGTTTTTGTACAATTCATAAATTATAGGCTCGGACATAGGGCCGGCACAAACAACATACAACAAATTATTTTTATGTCCAAAATCTTTTTTTATTTGCTCTATAAGTGTTGAAGCGTCACGTTTCCAGAATTCAAAACAATCATCCGACACGCTGTAATACTTTAACACATTCAGATTCGCAATTTGTGAATCTTTTCCTCTGAAATTTCCGATTACAACGGCATCTCTTTTTAACTTTTCAAATTTTTCTATAAAAACAGTGTAATTTTTATTAACAAAAATGTTTGCAAAAGTTCTGTTTTTACTTTTTATTCTGGTGCTGTACCAGTAATATGCGCTTCTGTCACAACAGGGACAGGAGATTCCGTATATAAAATTTTCATCTTCAACATTCAGCGTATTTAAAAGTGCACTGCCAAGCTCAGATACAAAATCCGGCGACACCCAGCCCTCCTGAGCTTTTACGCTTCGTCCTGTCATAACGGCTCTTTCTCCGTCGCCGTACCTTAGCAGCGCAAAATTTTCATTATTCTCTATTTTTTCCCATACCCGAAAAAATTCATCGTCAAGATAAATATTAGACATAAAAAACTCACACTCTTTTTATATAATTTCATGTATTTAAACATGGAAAATTGGAAGTGTCAATTCGTGTAATGTTGTGCTATTTTCAACAAAACTAAATATATGAATGATATTAAAAAGCTTTTCGGAAAAAGATTAAAAACCCTAAGAGAAGGAAAACGGCTCACTCAAGAAAAATTTGCTGAAAAAATAGACATCAGCAGCAGAGCCCTTTCCGCGATTGAATGCGGGAAAAATTTTGTTTCCGCCGAAACTATAACAAAAATATGTCTGGCGCTGGAAGTTGCTCCCAAACAGTTATTTGACTTTGATTTTAAATATAAATCTACTCAAGAGGCTAAAAAACATTTAATTGAACTAATAAACGGAAACGAAGAACATATACTAAAAATTTATGAAATTGTTGAAGCATATTTGAAATAATTTTGTATTGATATGCTGGTAGCATTTATTATGCCAATGAGCCGCAGCGCTTTGAAGCAGGAAATTAACCGACATAAAAGCATCCTCAAATATCAATAATTTTTATACAAAAAATACAAAACAAGTATTGTTATTTTCAAAATTTTGTGTATAATTTTAGTAGCAGCATATAAAAGGTTTTTTGCTGCTGTTGTTTATTTGAGCAAAAGAGTGGTTGGCTGATTTGTTAGTCAAAAGTTTTTCTTTTGTTTGAACAATTTTTTGTTTACTTATATATATAAAATCAATGAGCGTTTGCAAATTCAATTACAAATACATCAAAGATAAAGCTACCCCGGGAAGTTGGAGAAGGGGCTATGAAGGTTTTCAAAAAGACATAGTCCTGTCTTATGATGCAAAAATTGCCGGTGTTGACGCTGTTGTCAAAGGCAACTTTAAAGATGCTTACGAAACCAGTCTTACCTTTACTAAAAACGGAGTTAAAGCCGATTGCAGCTGCCCGTTAAAGGAAGAATGGTGCAAACACGCAATTGCAGTCGGCTTAAAAGTCATTGAGGATAAAGTTTACGACGAGTATCTTGAACGTGTGCATAAAATTAAACCGGAATACCCCGATGAAGATGTGCCGCCGGTTGAACACCCGACAGGAAGATATGTTTTCCATTTCAACCCTAAAAGAAGACAAAATTTCTTCTCCATACTCGTAATGGACCGAGAAACCGGTAAGGTTATCAGGGATCTGGAAGCAATTTTAAGAGCAATTATCGAGCTGCAAAGAACGGATAGCTCATTTATCTTAAATGATGAAGAAAAAGTTGATATTGCTATATTTCAGCTTCTTTTACAGCGCTCGCGCCTTGATAAAAAAGCAGGCTGGTACGATGTACCCATTAACAAATTTGACGGATTTTTCCAGCTGCTTTCTCAGGCAGAAGAAGTTATTGACGGAAAAACCAAAGAGCGATTAAGATTTGACGATCAAGAATGGGAATTGGCTCTTTCCGTTAATTTTTCCATGGTCGGCAACGTATTGCTTTCTCTATCTTGGGAACGGCCTGACGGAAGCGACTCTTATCCGTTTGAAGAAATCAGATATTTTTCACGCCAGCTAAAATGGGGCAGATACAAAAACGTTATTTTCCCCACAACAACACCGGTATCAGCTCTGCCGCAAAGCTTGATTAAAGCAAGCTTTACGGATGTAAAAGACGCAGACGGTGCTAAATTCCTTTACGAAGAACTCCCTAAACTTCAAAAGGTTATGAAGGTAACCGTGTCGGAAACTATCGAAAAATTAGTGCTCGAGCAAAAACCTCCGATAAATGTTGTGACACTGGGTCTTGATTATGACGGTTCACTAAAAGCAGAGCTGGAGTTTGAGTACGACGGTACACGTGTTCCTTATTCAAAACATACGGAAAAAACTCCGTATGTAACCATTAAAAAGCCTAAAGAAGATTTATTGTACTGGGTAAAACGCAACCCGCAGCACGAAGAAGCAGCCTACAATATGCTTCTGGCCTGTAAATTTGCCCCGATGCAGACAAATAACCTTGCACTGGAAAAAGAAAACGCCATTGATTTTTACAACTATTACATCCAGCAGGCAGGCGACGGCTGGAAGTTTGAAGAAAAAGACGATATGTCCTTCTTTAAACTGACAAAAGATCCGTTTGAACTTTGTGCGGATATTGATTTTGCAATTGATTCCACCGACAGCTTTGAACTCGAATTATACGGACGTGTGGGCGAAGAAATTATCCCGTTTGATGATGTCTACGCTCTTACCATCGATAACAGCAAATACGTAAGAATCAGAAATCTCGGCTTTGCTGAAGTTCCGACAATGGATATTTATTCATTAATGAGAGCTTTCAACACGTTTGATGTTTATAAAAACGACGACAACAAATATATTGTAAAAACTTACCGTGCCGGCTTAATTTCCGAAATGGAAAACCTCGGGGTTAAGCTTAAAATGAGCAGAAGGTTTAACAAGTTCTGGAAACAGATTTCCACCTTCTCCACAATGGATGTTCCGAGCCTTCCTAAAGGTATTAAGGCGGAATTTCGTGAATACCAGACAAGAGGTTTCGGCTGGTTGTGGTTCTTGTATCAATACGGTTTAAACGGTATTCTTGCCGATGATATGGGTCTTGGTAAAACCCTGCAGGCATTAGCGCTTTTGCAAAAAGCAAAAGAAAAGAACAAGAAAGCGCCTAACCTTGTTATATGCCCGACGTCTGTTGTATTCAACTGGGAAAACGAAATAGAAAAATTCGCTCCGGGGCTGACCTGTTTAAAACTCAGCGGAACTGAGAGAAGCGATTTCTTTAAAGACATTCCGAAATATGACGTTGTAATAACAAGTTATGCTTTGATTAGGCGCGATATTGCAAAGCTTAAAAAATACGAATTCAGATATGTTATTCTTGATGAATCACAGAATATTAAAAATGCTGAATCAATGACAGCCCAAAGCGTTAAACAGCTTAATTGCAAGCATAAACTGGCATTATCAGGTACTCCGATAGAAAACAGGCTCGAAGAATTATGGTCTATTTTTGACTTTCTGATGCCGGGCTTTTTGTTTGACAAGAGCGAATTTAACTACCGCTATGTCACACCGATTATGGAACGTGAAGACAAAACCGTTGAAAAACGTTTAAAATCACAGATTTATCCGTTTATACTGCGTCGTATGAAACGAGATGTCGCCAAAGATTTGCCCGATAAAATCGAAAACGTTGCATACTGTGAACTTACACCCGAACAAAAAGACTTTTACCTTGAAGTTATGGATTCCACAAGAGAAGAACTCTTTAAATCCATTGAAGAAAAGGGTATTGAAAAAAGCAGAATGTCTATTTTCTCTGCATTGCTGCGCTTAAGACAAATCTGCTGCCACCCCAGACTTTATGACAAAGAAAATGTCAAAGGCATAAAACAATCGGGTAAATTTGAACAGCTTAAAGTGATGCTTGAGGAAATCATCGCCGAAAAACACAGGGTGCTTTTGTTCAGCCAGTTTGTGGATATGCTCGATATTATTAAAGAATGGCTGACAAAAGAAGGCATTAAGCACGAATACCTTACAGGCAGCACAAAAGACAGACAGGAAGTTGTCGAACGTTTCAATTCCGACCCGACAATACCTATTTTCTTAATCAGCTTAAAAGCCGGCGGTACAGGTTTGAACTTAACAGGTGCGGATTATGTAATCCACTACGACCCGTGGTGGAACCCTGCCGTTGAAGATCAGGCAACTGACAGAGCTTATCGTATCGGTCAGACTAAAAAAGTATTTGTTTACAGAATGATTACCAAAGGTACTGTTGAAGAAAAGATTCAAAAACTTAAATCAAGAAAAAGAGATTTGGTTGACAGTGTAATTTCCGTTGACAGAAACATCGGCAAGTCACTTACTTATGAAGACTTGAAGGATATTTTCTCGCTGGATTAAAGAGTTATTAAAAATTTAAAAATCAACAGTCAGTACGTTTTAGCCATGCAACAGATTCTATATGATAAGAATGGCAAAACATATCAACAGGCTGGATGTATTGTGTTTGGAACCCGTTTTCGTGCAGATATTTTAAATCACGTGCAAGTGTGGAAGGATTGCACGACACGTAAATTATTGCTTTTTCAGTTAACTTAACCGCATAATCAAGCGATTCCTTCTCGCAGCCTTTTCTCGGCGGGTCTAAAACCGTAACGTCAAACTTCTGCCCCTGAGCAATCAATTCTTCAAATATCTTTTTGGCATCTCCGTTAAGTGCAGTGAGGTTTGTAACATTATTCAGCTTCACATTTTCAGCAGCGTCTTTTGTTGCACTCGGTGCTTCTTCCACGGACACAACTTCTTTGGCTGCATCGCTCAACCAGATGCCGAAACTCGATACCCCCGAATATGCATCCAAAATGCGGCAATCTTTGTAATTGTTTTTTATTATATCTTTTACAATATTAAAAATATTTTCGGCAGAACCGATATTCACCTGAAAAAAGCTGTTCGCCGAAATTTTAAAAATTTTATCGCCAATTTTTTCCGTAATAAAATTTTCACCCGTAATTTTTCTCGTATCATTGCTCATTATAAGGTTTGTTTTTTCGGGGTTGTAATTAATAAGACAGCCTTTTATGTGTGCAAATTCATCCGTTAATTTTTTTGATAATTTTTTAAATTTATCCCTTAATTGCGTATCATTGACAACAAAAATAACAATCAAATTATTTTCGCTGCGGCTGTATCTGTAAACTATATGCTTTAAATTGCCTTTGTGTGACTTTTCACTGTAGCCGGAAATCCCGAGTTCCTGTGCATTTTGTCTTATGAAGTCCGTTATCTTATCAATAATTTTGGGCTGAATAGGGCAGAATTTTATATTAACGAGTTCGTGAGAACCTTTTTTGTAATATCCGGCTAACAATCTTTTGGAAACCTTTGTTTGAGAAACCGGATACTGGACTTTTGAACGGAAAGCTTTTGTTTGAGGCGACGCAACAACGGGTTTTACCTCTATATCTTCACCCGTAATTTTTTTTACCGTTTCTTCAACAATATTTCTTTTTTGCTCAAGCTGAAAATCGTAATCTATATGCTGCCATCCGCAGCCGCCGCAAACATTATGCATCGGGCAAAACGGTTTTACCCTGTGCGGGGAAGGTTCAATTATTTCTTCTATAACAGCATTTGCGAAATTTTTGTTAGCCTTTGTAATTTTTATTTTTAATTTATCCCCCGGGCATGCTCCGTCAATAAAAACCGGATAGCCGTCGGGTTTGGCAAGAGCAGCGCCCTCATACACAAGCTTTTGCGGGACAACTTCCAAAACATATCCGCCTTTTATTCTGTCATTTGTTTTTTTATCGTTTTCCATAATCGTAATTAGGCCGTTGGCTGAGCAAACTCTTCTTCTTTAGTTTCTTGCGCTGAAGGTTCATCAGGATACACCGGATCTTGCGCAACCTGTGTTACACCGTGAGTTGTCTTGCCCCAATCCATTGTTTTTTTGAAGAAAATAATTTTAAAAACAATAAACACAACAACAGGGAACCACACACAGCAGAGGAAAATACCCGTTTGCACCGCCTGAACAACACTTTGCCATTTTGAAAGGTGGTTGTATTTTCTTACACTGAAAAGCAGTCCAATTGTAAAAAATGCACAAACCATAACTGACACAAGCAGTGAAGACGAAACGCAGTTTGGTGAATCTTTTACATATTTAAACGCCTGAAAACAAATTTCCGAAATCATCCAGAAAGGCAGAATAAATTCCGTAATGTAAGCAATCATGTCAATACTTACGCGCAAAGACATGTCTTTAGAAAACAGTACACCCCAAAAATGCTCCAGATATCTTCTTATACTGCCTTCAACCCAGCGTCTTCTCTGTTTTAAAAGCGGCACAAACTTAACAACTGCTTCTTCATACACACAGACATTCGCACAAAAACGGACGTCCCAGCCTTTTATATGCAATCTTGTGGACATGTCAAGGTCATCTGTAATTGTATAGTTATTCCAGCCGTGTATATCTTCCAAGGCTTCTCTTTTCAACAGCTCGCCGTTTCCTCTAAGTTCAACAGCCCCTTTAATGGAATCTCTGCCGACTTGAAAATGCGTATCAAGCGCATATTCGTTATCCTGACAGCGTGTCAGGAAGTTTTCTTCTCTGTTGATAATCACTTTTCTTGCCTGAACAGCGCCAACGCTGTCTTTTTCAAGCAATGGAACGAGTTTTGTTAAAAAGTCCGGTTTTACACGTGCATCGGCATCAAAAACAAGTATTGCTTCGCCTTTTGCTATTTCCATTGCATCGTTAAGAACCGCTGATTTACCCGGAAATGCGTCCATAGGGCGTATCATAGCCGTAACTTTTTCGTATTTTTGTTCAAGCTCTTTAAGTTTTTCAGCTGTGTTATCCGAGCTTCTGTCATCTATAACAATAACTTCAAACTTTTCATAATCCATTTCCAGAATGTTTTCGACCGTTTTTTCGATAACATCCTGTTCGTTATGTGCAGGTATCATAACGGAAACAAAAGGTTTGTAATTCCAATTCAGTTCATCGGGCTGCTTTTTACGTTTTATTTTCTGATGCTTTGATGCTATCTGCATGTAAACAACGTAAGAGAGCATAAACGCGCACAAAAATATTATAGCCCAGAAAGTAGACATAAAGTTTTGGAATATAAAAAGGAATAACCATAAAGAAACAATGATTACAGATAAAACTATTCTCTCTATCAAACCTCTGCCCTCTGTATATGTGTCCTCAAAATAATTATACCAAAAATATTATATTGATTTGTAACAATAATAAACAATTCTGTACAAAATCGCAATATTTTAATATTGAGATAATATAATTATATTTATCAGATATATAAATGATAATTGGTAACAAAATGAAAAAAACAGCAATATATCCCGGAAGTTTTGACCCCATAACAAAAGGACACTTGGATGTTCTGCACAAAGCATCAAAAATGTTTGACAGAATTATTATTGCCGTACTAAAAAATGACGCCAAAAAAGGCCTTTTGCCTACAGAAGACAGAGTTGCTCTTATAAAAGACGCTCTTAAAGAAATGAATCTGGACAATGTCGAAGTGGACAGCTTTGATGGTCTTACTATCGAATATGCAAAGCAGGTCGGGTCTGATATTTTAATCAGAGGGTTGAGGGCAGTATCCGATTTTGAATACGAAATGCAGCTGTCTCAAACAAACAATTCGCTTGCGCCAAATATCACAACGGTATTTTTAATAACAAAACCAAAATACAACTTTATTTCCTCAAGCACAGTTAAAGAAATTGCAAAATACGGAGGGGACATTTCGAAATTTGTTCCCGAAAGTGTGGTAAAATATTTTAATAATATATAACGAAAGGTAAAAACAATTATGACACAACTTAGAATTAAAGAACTCTTGGGCAGAGCCAATTTAATATTAGACAGGGGTTTCCATTTCCTGCCGGGTTTTGTCATGGTTAAAAGTTCAGAGATGGAAGCTATTTTAGACAGAATTGACGCATCTATCCCGGAAGACATAAAAGAAGCTGAATCTATTTTAAGAAAACGCGAAGAAATAATACTTTCCGCCGAACAAAAAAAAGAAGAAATTATAGTTAAAGCCAAAAGTGATGCAGACAGAATTCTTAGCGAATCCGAACTGTTAAGCCAGGTTCAAAGAGAAGCGGAACGAATTAAAGAACAGGTGCTCTCCGAATGCCAGCAGCTTAGAGACAACACAATAGAAGAAGCTAAAAGAATAAGAGCACAGGCTGAAGACGAAGCGCATAACATCAAAGAAGGTGCCGAAAATTACGCGGAACAGGTGTTAAGCAACATAGAAAACGATTTAACACAGCTTCAGACTATTGTTAAAAACGGACAACTGTACTTAGAAAAGCTCAAAACAAGCGCAGGTTCCAACAGCAATGCAAAAATGCAAGGCCCCCAAGAAGATTACACGGCTGCTAATTACCCGATGTAATCAGGATAATTTCAGATTGACCTTGCGGCAAAATATTTTACACGGCTTGTATTCAAGCCGCAATTACAGGGCGGATTTCAATCCGTCCCGTATTTTATACGGCGGAATTTTTTAAGACCTTAACACTGCGGCAGGCTTTAGCAGTAGTCAGGCAATGCCTGATCTACTACTTTATTCAAACTAACAATAAACAACTAACCCGCAAGAGAAACACCTGCGACATACCCTGTAGACCAGCAGTTTTGCAGGTTAAATCCGCCTGTCAAACCGTCTATATCCAAAACCTCACCGCAAAAGTATAAATCTGAAACCAGCTTAGACCCCATGGTTTTGGCATCAACCTCTTTTAAATCCACGCCGCCTGCAGTCACAATTTCCTCTCCCGACACGGGTTTTATCGCATTAAAGCAAAGAGAAGTTAAATTTTTAACGATTTTTTCTCTGTCCTTTTTAGATAACTGCCCCGCCTTTACAGAAGTGTTAATATTTTCTCTCTGCAAAATAACCGCTGCAAGGTGCTTTGGAATATATTTACTTATTACGTTTAAAACATCTTTTTGTGCATTGTCTTTAAGCCCGTTAAGCAGTATTTCATCAAATTCCGTATCTTCTAGATTAACAAGGTTCAACACGATTTTTAAAGGAACATTTTCGTTAAAATCAACATATGCGCAATAAGAAGATATTTTGTATATCAGAGGTCCTGAAATTCCGCTGTGGGTAAACAAAAAGTCCCCGTTTAAAATATTTTTAGGAATTTTTAGTTTTTTGTTATTAAAAAATACCTGAGCGGAAATGTTTTTAAGACTGATACCGCTGACACAGGCAAACTCTTTTTCCTTTGTAACAAGAGCGCTCAATGAGGGCTTTAACCCCGTAATATGATGTCCCAAACCTTCAGCAAGCTTGTGTCCGTTGCCTTTTCCGCCTGTGGCAATGACCAGTTTATCCACTTTGTGCACACCCTTGTCGGTTGCAAGCTCAAAGCCGTTTTCGAGCTTTTTTACTTTCAAAACGTTTTCAAACACTTTTTTGATATTCTTTTTTTCCAGCTGTTTTAAAAGGGCAGTTTTAACGTCTCTAGCACAATCAGTAATCGGAAATATTCTTAAATCGTCCTGAACATAAGTTTTTACACCTATTTTGTTAAAAAAATCGAGGGTATCTTTTGTGGAAAAACGGGAAAAAACACTGTACAAAAACTTCTCGCCTCTGGGGTAAAATTTTGCAAGCTCCTTAAAGTTAAATTCACTGTACGCAAGGTTGCAGCGCCCGCCGCCCGTTGGCAGAATTGTATTAAGAATAATATTTTTGTCAAAAATAAATATTTTGTTTTCGGGATTTTGTGCCGCAAACAACGCACACATTATCCCTGCCGGCCCGCCGCCGATTATGCCGACATTACTCATGGATATGACCTCTTGTGCCGTACAATACAACCTCTTCGACCTCATCCAAATCGTCATATAATTCTGATATTGATTTATTCAATACGGGATGAACAAAATCGGGAATAAGTTCAAGCAAAGGAACAAGGACAAACGCTCTTTGGTGCATTCTCGGGTGAGGAACGGTCAAAATCTCCGTATTGATAACCTCTTTATCATAAAAAATGATATCTATATCAATCGGCCTTTCACCCCAGCGCTGCTCTTTTTCTCTGTTTCTGCCGAGAGTTTTTTCAATATTAAGGCATTTTAAAAGCAAATCCTCTGCGCATAAATCGGTTTTTATCTCAAGTGCCATATTTAAAAACCAGTTTTGATTTTTTACGCCCCAGGGCTCGGTTTCATACAAAGCTGAGGTTCTTATGATTTTTAAATTTTGAGCAAGGTTAATCAGGCTTACCGCCTGTTCGGCATATTTAAGCCTGTCACCCGAATTTGAACCTAAACACAAGTATGCTATTGCCATAAATAGATATTATAATTTTTCACGGGCAATTACAATTCCAAAGACTCAAATTTGCCATTATTCTTTATAATTGTTAAAAATTAGCGGTCGGAATTGCGCTTTCAGTCGTTTTTATGTTAAGATTTTATACATTAGTATATGAGGAAAATCTATGATATCAGTAAATGATTTAAAAACAGGCTTAACATTGGAATTGGACAACGGATTGTGGTCAGTTGTTGAATTCTTACACGTAAAACCCGGTAAAGGTGCTGCTTTTGTAAGAACAAAGCTCAAAAACGTAGAAACCGGCAACGTAGTTGAAAAAACCTTCAGAGCAGGTGAAAAAGTAGCAAAAGCTACTCTCGACAAACGTGAAATGCAATACCTTTACAAAGAAGGTTCCGATTACGTTATGATGGATACAGAAAACTACGAACAGCTTTCTGTTCCCGAAATTCACATCGGCGACGGTGTTAAATACCTTAAAGAAAATATGAACGTACAAATTTTGCTCCACGACGGCAAAATCGTAGGTCTTGATATTCCTAACCACGTTGAACTCGAAGTTGTTGACACTCCTCCGTCAGAAAAGGGCAACACTTCTCAAGGCGGTACAAAACCTGCTAAACTTGAAACAGGCGCCGTTGTTAACGTTCCTTTCTTTATCGCTAACGGTGACAAAATCAGAGTCGATACAAGAACAAACGAATACCTCGACAGAGTATAAAATCCTTACCGGCCAAATATTACGTTCCGAAAAATATTTTCCGAACGCCGGTATTGATTAAAAGCTAAAACTTAGTAAAAGGATGTTACTATGAATTTTGAATTAGATTATATTGAAAAATTGGTCAAAATGGTTTCTGACAGTGATTTAACCGAATTGACACTGGAAGATAACGAACAGGCTATTGTTATAAGAAAAGAAAAAGAGATAGTACAGGCACAGGTTGTACCTCAAGCTGTTGCAGCAGCTCCCGCTGTACAGATGCCTGCAGCTGCCCCTGCTGCAGCCGAAGAAAAGAAAGACGATGCACCAAAAGGCAAACCTATCACATCGCCGATGGTCGGTACTTTCTATATGGCGGCTTCTCCCGGAGCAAAACCGTTTGTTGAAGTAGGACAAACTGTTTCAACCGGTCAGGTAGTTTGTATTATCGAAGCCATGAAGCTTATGAACGAAATTGAATCCGAAGTTTCAGGTAAAGTTACACAAATCTGCGTAAAAGACGGCGAAGCTGTTGAATACGGCCAAGTATTGATGTACGTAGAATAAAAATTTACATTGTAACTTTACAAAATAAAAAAAATTATGATAAATTCCCAAGTTTGAGATAAAATTATACTATCTATCAGACTTAGGGAATTTATTTTATATGATAAAAAAAGTTTTAGTTGCTAACAGGGGCGAAATCGCCGTAAGAATAATAAGAGCCTGCAAGGAATTGGGAATAAAAACGGTTGCCGTATATTCTCAGGCAGATGCTGACTCTCTGCACGTAAGCCTTGCCGATGAGGCATACTGCATAGGTCCTGCACAGAGTGCAAAAAGCTATTTGAACATACCGGCAATAATTTCCGTTGCACTCACAAGCGGTGCGGATGCAATCCACCCCGGTTACGGCTTTATGTCTGAACGTTCCGATTTTGTGGATATCTGCTGCGACCACGGTATTAAGTTTATCGGGCCTTCCGCTGAAGCAATGCGCAAAATGGGCGATAAAGCAACGGCAAGAAAAACAATGACGGCAAACGGTGTGCCCGTAACTCCGGGGACTGACCTTGTTGAAGATATGGAAGCTGCAAAAGAGTTTGCGGCTAAAGCAAAATATCCCGTTATCGTTAAAGCAACCGCAGGCGGCGGCGGAAAAGGCATGAGAATAGCAAATTCACCGGAAGAACTGGAAGAAGCTATCACTCTCTGCCAGACAGAAGCACAAAATGCCTTCGGTAACGCAGGTGTGTATCTTGAAAAATATATTATAAATCCCCGTCATATTGAGGTACAAATCATTGCCGACAGCTACGGCAACGTTGTTCACCTCGGCGAGCGTGACTGCTCCGTACAAAGACGCCACCAAAAACTGCTTGAAGAAGCTCCTTCCCCTGCTATTGACGAAAAAACAAGAAAAGCAATGGGTGCTGCAGCAATTACCGCCGCAAAATCAATAGGCTATGAAGGCGCAGGCACAATAGAATTTTTGCTTGACCACGACGGCAGCTGGTATTTTATGGAAATGAACACACGTATTCAGGTTGAACATTGTGTATCCGAAATGATTTCCAGCGTTGACCTTGTAAAAGAACAAATCAGAGTTGCCGCAGGCGAAAAACTCTCATTTACTCAAGACGACATAGAGCTTAGAGGTCACGCTATCGAATGCCGTATCAATGCGGAAGATGCAGACAAAAACTTTATGCCCTGCCCCGGAGAAATCAAAGGCTACATTGCCCCCGGCGGTTTTGGCGTAAGGGTGGATTCCCATTCATACACAGGCTATAAAATCCCGCCTTATTACGATTCAATGATAGGAAAACTCATCTGCTGGGGAAGGGACAGAGAAGACGCAAGAAAAAGAATGCTGCGTGCTCTTGATGAATACGTTATTACGGGTATCAAAACCACAATACCTTATCACAAAAAGATTTTAACCAACGAAGTGTTTATCTCGGGCGACTTCAACACCGGCTTTATTGCGGAGCACATGACACCGCAAAAAGAAGAAGTTGAAGCAGAAGCAAAAGTATAAATTAAATTTAACATAGCCCTCGGGAATCATTTTATATAGCCGATAAAAGTGCTATTATGACTGATGGAATATGTTTAAGTTTGCTAAATATTTTTTTATAGTATTTTTAATCACAGCCATACTGCCGCTTGTGATTATGTTTTTGTGGAATAATTCCCAGATGAAAAAGGTTCAGGCTATCATGTCAAAAAATGGTATGGCCAATGGCCGAGCAAAGCTTGAACAAAATTTGAATAACAATCTTCTTTTGCAAGAAGGAGAAATTCAAAAAAAATTATATTTCACCCCCAAAATAAAACAAAATATTGATATAATTAAATCCATTTTGGATAAATATAGTGTAGAAGCTGTCAACATCGATATTTTACAACCTGTATCCACATATGAAAAATATCACGATACTCTCAATATATGTACTCTTTTGCCGCTTGAATACAATAATAAGAGTCTTAAAATTTGCAAACCTGTTGATTTGCAAGAAATTAGACCTGCCGGCCCATATAATATAGAATTTAGGTTTGACAGGAATAAAAAGGCTACTTCGGCTCAAAATATTGCTATTGATCCTATGTCAACACAAATTTATGACAAAACGGCAGCTATATTTGAACAAATTTTTAATCTTAAAACAAAACCTCAAAATAGCATTTTCGAAATCAAAAACAGAGATAATAAAATAGCCGGCTATATTTATATTTCTATAGTTTCACGCCCAAGCAGGCTGCAAATTGATAATATTATCACTGGATTGTTTATTATGCTGGTCGGTTTTGTTTCAAGCTTTATTATCGGTATGATTATAAACAAAGTCTTTGTTCTGCCGGTAATGGCGCTTTCTAATGCAACAAATGAAATTAAAAAGGGCAACTTTGATTTCAGGCTACAAACAAAAAATAATCTTGAGCTTATAAAAAATATCTACAATAGTTTTAATGATATGGCTAAAAATCTTGAGGTTAAAGAAAAACTAAGGCAGAGTTTTATTTCTAATTTAACACATGATTTACGTACACCTCTGGTTTCTCAGGCCCAATCTCTGGAATTAATTTCCCAAAAATTTAAAGAAATAGGACTTCAAAATGAATATGAGCTTGCAAAAAGCCTTGCACAAAATAATGAACATCTGCTCAAAATGGTAAATCTAATTCTGGAATCTTACAGTTTTGATTCTCAAAAACTCAAATTAAATATAGAAAAAGTTGACCTTTATGAACTGGTAGAAGGTTGTGAAGAAAAATTAAAACCGCTTATTAATGACAAAAAGATACAATTCGTGAATAATATTTATAAAGTCGGAACAACAATAGACGGGGATAAATTCCACCTTACACGCGTTTTTATGAATATTCTCTCTAACGCCATAGACAATACATCGGAAAATGATTATATAAAAATTAACGCCCACTACGATGATAAAAATGTGGTTATAACCATAGAAGACAACGGAAACGGCATAGCTCCGAAAGATTTAAAATTCATATTCGACAGATATTATTCCGGAAAAAGCCTTGAGCGTAAACTGGGCTCGGGCTTTGGCCTTAGCGTATGCCAGAGACTGATTAACATGCATCACGGCACAATAACTGCAGAAAGTAAAATAAACAAATTTACAAGATTTACAATAACCCTTCCCCAAAATCAAAATAAAGAGGAAAAATAATGGAAATTTTAATAGTTGAAGATTATCTGCACACAAGAAAAACAACAGCATACGGTTTAAAAATAAAAATACCGGATGTAATCATATCGGAAGCCGACAACGGACAGGCTGCAATTAACTATGTAAAAGCCGGCAATAAACCCGATATAATACTTATGGATATTTCCATGCCGGTTATGAACGGCATAGATGCCGCTTTGCATATAAAAAATATGCTGCCTGACACAAAAATAATTATGCTGACATCATTCAGCGAAAAGAAACTTGTGCTTTCAGCATTTAAGTCCGGCGCGAACGCATACTGTTTAAAAAATATAAAACTTGATGAACTTGTTAATGTAATTCATACGGTTTTAAACGGAGCAATATGGATAGACCCGTCTATTGCACAGTTTATACTGGAAATAATGCAGTCAAATATAGCCGATACCCAAACGCAGGAACAATCAGTTTATGACTTTGACCTGACAGCAAGGGAAAAAGATATATTAAAGCTTGTTGCTGCAGGTAAATCAAACAAAGAAATAGCAGATGAGTTAATTTTATCGATACATACTGTTAAAAATCACCTGAAAAACATACTGCAAAAACTATGCGTTGAGGACAGAACACAAGCTGCAATCCTTGCCATAAAAGAAAAACTTGTATAATTGTAATCCGCGTGCAAAATAGCCCCGCGGGGTCATTGCCGATTACATAAATGAAATTATAATAGAATATGTAAAGAGAAATCCCTGACACGATATCAGAACAGCTCACACTAACTATCACATCAGTTCAGTTGTAAAATTCTCTTTAAAAAGGCTATTCGTCCCTGTGAATAGCCTTTTACCTTATATAAAAATAAAAAACAGAAATGATGAATTTCTGTTCTTTATTAGATATGCCCGCCGTTGTGAGATAAATGAAATTTATCGAACGAAGCAATCTTTGATTGCACAGGCGGAAAAAATATAAGGTGTGTGAAACTCGCAGGGGTTCGAGAACTCGAAGCCCGAAGAGTGTAACCGTTCCAAACCGCCGTTGTGAGATAAATGAAATTTATCGAACGAAGCAATCTCTGATTGCACAGGCGGAAAAAAATATAAGGTGTGTGAAACTCGCAGGGGTTCGAGAACTCGAAGCCCGAAGAGTGTAACCGTTCCAAACCGCCGTTGTGAGATAAATGAAATTTATCGAACGAAGCAATCTCTGATTGCACAGGCGGAAAAAAATATAAGGTGTGTGAAACTCGCAGGGGTTCGAGAACTCGAAGCCCGAAGAGTGTAACCGTTCCAAACCGCCG